>NZ_JFZC01000044.1 GCF_000648615.1 Sporolactobacillus terrae DSM 11697
ATTCAAAAAATCAAGTGAAATCAGGTTGGCTGCATCCTGGTGAGCAAAATCCCGAAAAAACGGCAAGCGGTGAATAATTCAGGATAAATGATGTGATTTTTTTGACATTTAGTTAAGATTAGAAAAATTGGATTGACCAGATCCTACCTCCGCAGAATGCAGGGACTTTCACGTTATGCACGAACAACACTTCAGCTGCTCGCTGGCACGCATCAACAAGGCGCGATCCCGAAGACGTGTCGCGCTTTCGTACGGGATGCGGTGGCTCACGCGTTGTGCACAGGACGTACTTTCACAGGATCTGGTTGTTTTCGTTAGCTTTTCAGGATTTCGCTTTAACCTCGAGGGTGTGCTGTTGGTCTGTGTCTTCATGGTTTTGCATCAACGCTTCGGTCGCTCGCAACAAACGCAATCCCCGGGTGCCCGACCATCTTCAATCAAGTCAATGTTATGATCTTGAACCCATCGCTGCGCTGAACATAAAATAAAACCGTCTGTTGCCCGTATTTTCAGGGCAAACAGCCGGCGGTTTGATACGTGCTCGCTTATTTTCGCTTTTTGTTCGTTTTCTTTATCGGCTTCTGATCCAGATCAAATCTGAAGGTAAAATTATCTTTGTTTTTCTTAAACGCATGCGTCTTGTGCACCTGTGGCGAAAAGGTGCGGACATACACCTTGTCATGGGTAAGGTCAAAGCCCATTACCCGAATATAGCCCTGCCCGCCTTTGACCGATTGATAGTCGGATAAGATCTGCATGACTTTGCGATCCGGTTTCCCATCACGGTTGTCGTCAATCGTGTCGACACGCCGGGCGGCGCCATAACTGTGACCGTTCATTACCATGCGCACATTGCGGTTCGGCTTGACCACTTTTTCAAACAGCATCTGCCCTTGTACGGTTCGTTTTCCATAGCTTCCAAGATAGTCATGGACAAATAAAATGGCAATACGGTCGCGATAGGCATGAAGCACCTGATTCATCCAGGCAATTTCCTGACCGCCAATCCCCCAGCCCATTCCCAGCATAATGTATTTCTGACCATTGGTGTTAATTAAATCAAAATGGCCGCGATTATTTTTATAAGAACCGCCATACCATGGGTTCCAGAGATAACGCGTTTCGCCAAAATAGCGATCAAACGGCCGATAATCTTTCTTGTAACCCACATCATGATTTCCGGTAATCATACCATAAGGAACTTCTGCGTCATCGAGTATTTTCATGGCTTTGTTCGCCGTTTTCCATTGATAAGGCTGGTCGTCATTATTAACAATATCGCCTAAGTGGAAAATATAGCGCAGCTTGAGCGCATCCCGATTGGCAACAAACCATCGATTCATCCGCTTGAAAATATCGGGATGCGAACGGCTGTAATACTGAGTGTCCGGCAGTACACCAAACGTAAAATCAATCGAATCAATGCCTTTAAACAGTTTGTGCGCAACCTTAGATTCTTGCGCGACGGGTTCCAGTCTGTTAAAAAAAACAGAATGCATCAATTGAGCGCCTTCGGCGTGGCGTGCTGCACCAGCAGACTGAAGATTTGCTTCACTTTGCTTCCCGGGAGGAAAAAGGCTGAACACTCCTGAAATCACGCAAGTCAAGAACATGAGAACAATGATTAGTTCAATGGCAAGATAATGACGCCATTTGCTGCGATTCATAACGATTTCTCCCTTCCTTGACGGACCATTAACCGGGAGGGCATGCTCGCCAAATTCAGTTTTCCTTCCGGTGAACATGTCAACGTACTCCTGCGTCCATAATCAATCTTAAATTGCGCAGATTAGGAGATTTTCATGCATGAAAAAAGGAACGCTTCGCCAAAATTAAAGCGAAACGTTCCTTTTAGTGGTGTGATCAGAAGGTAGGCGGTGTGACGTCGCTTGGAATCAGACATTCATAAACGTCTCCGGCAAGCCTTTCCTTCAATTCTCGTTTTGCTTCTTTGAGCAAGTCTAGATCTTGTACCGCCTTCAAAGCAGTGCAGGCCATCGCTTCAGCTGCGAATAATGCAGCATTCAGCGCATAATCTTGCGTGCCCTGTGCAACCACTTGCCATGTATGCGGGACGGTTGCAAAAGCCCAGGTTGCCGTGACGCATTGTGCGGTCGGCACGTTCCAGCTGACATCCGAAACATCGGTTGACCCTTCCATAAACAGATCGTGTTCTGGGCAAGGGTGTACCCAATCTGCAAGCGGCGCTTGGCCAATCTTATCTTTTTGCTGTGCATTCAGCTGTTTCATTGCAAAGGTTTTCTCGGGTTCACCGAGTGACGCATAGATCGCTTTGATAAAGGCTTCATCTTTCACCGACAGCTTGGGATAGCCGATTTCTTCCATAAATGCTGCCATGACTTGGTGAAGAGCCGTGTTGGGAATCAGATTGCAGCAGCCGCCTTCAATTTGGACGCTCATTTTCGTGTCCGTCATTAGCGCAGCACCTTTGGCAACATTGACGACGCGTTCAAACAGCTTCTTCACTTCATCCGGCTTTGGCGAGCGAACAAGGAATCGCTCCTCAGCAATCGATTGCACAACATTTGGCGAAACGCCGCCGCTATTGGTTACCGCGTAGTGAATGCGCGCTTTGTCTGCCATATGCTCCCTTAAATAATTGACGCCGACATTCATCAGCTCAAGGGCGTCGAGCGCGCTGCGGCCCAGTTCAGGCAAAGCGGCTGCATGAGCGCTCACGCCTTTGAACGTGAACCGCGCTTCGATAACCGCATTGGATGAGAGATGCTGAACTGCGTTGCATGAATGCGGATGCCAGGAAAACGCTGCATCAACATCGTTAAAACAACCTTCCCGTGCCATATAAGCTTTACCGTTGCCGCTTTCTTCCGCGGGACAGCCATAGTAACGCACCGTCCCCTTTAACTGATGTTTGATCATGTATTCCTTCGCCGCAAAAGCAGCCGCCAGTGATCCGACCCCGAGCAGATTATGACCACAGCCGTGTCCGTTTCCGTTCGCTACAATCGGATCATGTACGGTTCGGTCTTTCTTCTGACTGAGACCGGCAAGTGCATCAAATTCACCGAGAAAGGCGATCACCGGTTTTCCGCTTCCGTAACTGCCGATAAAACCGGTTTTCAATCCTGCGACTCCGCGTGTCACCGTGAAGCCTTCGTTTGCCAATGCTTGACTGAGCAATTCCGCCGACTTGACTTCGCCGAAGTGCAGTTCGGCATAGTCCCACACCTGTTCACTAAGCGCTTGATACGTCCTTCTTTTTTCATTAATGATGCGTTTGATTTCGTCAATGAATGTCACGATGGATGCTCCTTTATTCAATTATTCGGCTGCAAAGTCAGTGAGTAAATAAGCCATATGCACACTGCCGTTTACATAATCATTCATTCGAATCGATTCATTCGGTGCATGCGCTTTTGATTGAACCCAGCCGACACCGGTGCTCACAATCGGCAGATGCAGGTATTCATTGAAGACATACATTGGACCGGTGCCCGCCGAATTGGGATACATGATGGCTTCATGCTCATATGCCTCTTCGGCTGTTTTCTTAACTAGGTTCAAGAACGGATCATGAATGTCTGAACGGTAGGCACGTTGCGATTCAATCAAGTCAACGGTAATGTCTGAGAATCCATGGCGGGCAAGATGACGCTTGAAGCAGGCAAGCAAATGCTCCCCGGTCTGTCCCGGAACCATCCGGCAATCGATCTTCACCTTTGCCTCCTTAGGAAGCACCGTTTTCGCACCTTCACCGGTATAACCGCTCACCATCCCGCAGATTGTAAAGGTTGGCGCAAGCATCAGCGCATCTTGCGCTACCTCGCCTCGCGCGGCCGTAATCAGCGGCCGCGTGATCTTATAGGTATCCCGCAATGCCTCTTCCTCAAATGGAATGGCGCGGACAAGTTTGATCAGTTCTTCATCCGGCGCTTCGATTTCATCGTAAAAGCCTTCAACGGTAATGTCGTTGTTCTGATTTTTCATGCTGCTGAGGGCCTGGACAATCCGCCATGCCGGATTGTCCACAACCGCAGCCAGTGAGGAATGAAGATCAATGGCTGCACTCTTGGCATGAAATTCATAATAAGCCGATCCCTTAATCCCTGCATAGAGCTGAACACGTTCTTTGGCATCGGTACTGCCAAATTCCCAAATACAGGCATCTGACTGGAAGAGCTCTGCATACTTTTTCAAATAAACAGGCAGACTTGGACTGCCGATCTCTTCCTCACCTTCAATAAGAAACTTAACGTTGCACGGGAGTCCGCTCGTTTCCTCAAGTGCTTTGATCGCTGCAATACGCTGCATCAGCGTGCCTTTATTATCAGCCGTACCGCGAGCGTAGAGAATGCCCTCCTTGAGCGTTGCCTCAAAGGGTTCAGAATCCCATTCATCGAGCGGATCCGGCGGCTGAACGTCGTAGTGATCATAGAAAAGCAACGTCTTCGCCGTATTGCCGCCATCGCCTGCCGGCAAGAATCCGTAAATCACAGGATTGCCGCCAAGATCATCCAGCACTTTCACCTCAGCACCGATTCCGGTCAGCAGATCACTCACGAAGGCAACGGTTTCCGGAATGGCTCGATGCTGCGCCGATACCGACGGCAGGTTTAAATAGTGATCCAAAAGCTCTAACGATTGGTTTGCTTGGTCATGCACGGCATGCTTTAATTGTTCTCTCATGTTGTTGCTCATCATTCATCGCTTCCTCATCGTAGTTTCGCGTCGAACGCGCATTGCTCGATCCTTGCCTCTCGAAAGACTCGCGTTTCCTGAAAAAATTTAAACAGCTGACTCAAAGTGAGCAGCTGTTTAAATAAAGACCATTTCAATGGTAACGAATTATTTCTTATAAGCCCATTTCTGGAAATTAGCTACTGTACCTGGCCAATAAGCTGACGCACCGCCGTATGCAAGATCTTTGCTCTTTACAACCACTTCATGGTCGGAATAAAGCGTAATGACCGGCATATCATTCTCCCAGATTTTTTGCAGATTGCTGTAAATCGTTTTACGTTTTGCACTGTCTGGTTCTTCTTTACCTTGAGCAATCAATTTAACTGCTTCCGGATTATTGTATTTCATGAAGTTGTAAGCCCCGTTTGGTCCGTACAGAGCCGAAACATCCGGGTCAAGGTTGAATGTAAATCCGATCAGGAGCAGGTCAAAATCACCAGCCTTACCTTTTTGCATGATCGTTGGGAAGTCATACGTTGTTTCTTTAACTTTAACGCCGATTGCTTTGAAGTTCTGGACGATGATGTCGGCAGATTGTTCACGTACTTTGTTTCCGATTGGTACAACGAAGTTCAGCGTCTTGTTGAAGTCCCATCCGGCATCCTTCAGCATTTGTTTTGCTTTCTTAGGATCGTACTTGATTACGTTTGTGCTCTTATCAAGATAAGGGCTCTGTGATGTGTATGGTCCGTCGACAATTTCGCCGTTTCCTTTGAGCAGTTTGTCTACAATTTGCTGACGGTCAATCGCATAAGCAAGTGCTTGACGGACTTTTGCATTTGGCAGCGTCTTGGTGTTGTACTGCATCGTTTGGAATCCGATCTGCGGATGAATTTCCGTTGTTACATTTTTCAGCTTCTTCGCTGTTTCAACATCTTGGAACGGCAAGTTGCCGATACCGCCGGATGTATTCGCTTGAATCGATCCGGATTGAAGTTCACTTAACAGGTTTGGTGCCTGCATGATTTTGATAAAGAATTTAGGTGTTTTGGGTTTACCAAGATAGTAGTCATTGTTTGCTTTGTATTGAATGTACGTATTCTTGTTATAGGTAACAAATTTATAAGGTCCGTTGGTTACATTCGGTGCCTGTACATATTTGCTCTTTGAAAAATCTTCAGGAGCGATATCTTTGAGCACATGTTGCGGCATCGTAATAATCTTCGTACCGATCATTTCTTTGATGTAGTTCGGGTCAACCGGCTTCTTTGTTTTGAAGGAAACCGTATGTTCGTCAATCTTTTTCAAGTTCGGGATCGTTTTCGCGCCGCCCGTTAATTTACCGTTATCGTCAAGTCCGGTCAGTGTCGAAATGTTCGAGCCTACGGCAACTTCAGTTTTTGGGTTTGCAATTAAATTAAAGGTAAACACAACGTCATCCGCGGTTACCGGTTTGCCGTCGGTCCACTTTGCCTTCGGATTCAGTTTAATTGTATAGGTCTGATTGTCCGATGTATCAATCGATGTTGCCAATTTTGGCTGGAATTTCAATGGTGAGGTCATGTCAAGGAAAGCATCCAGCATGACGCGGATCGCGAACTGACCGCCAATATCCCCGGTATTAATCGGGTTAAATCCACCCGGAGGATTGACCGTACCAAGGTAAATCGTGTCTTTTGTCTTACCGCCCGATGTGCCTGAACTGCCGCCACCACATGCGGCAAGAAGCAGAAGAGACATCACCATTAATGAGGTAATCATATAACTCAGAATACGTTTTGGCGTCGATTTGTGTCGTTTCATTGTGTTGTTTGCATCCCCTTTTTTATCTGAATTTATTTCGCGTTCTGCGACTCAATGGCGTCGCGGAGACCGTCACCGATAAAGTTTACCGAAAGAACGGCCAGCAAGATCATCAAGCCCGGCGGAATCCACAGCCAAGGCTGTGAGGAAAGTACCGTGATCGATTCCGCCTGTGTAAGCATGTTCCCCCAACTTGCTGCCGGGGGCCGAACTCCCATCCCAAGGAAGCTTAAGGATGCTTCCATGATGATGGCCGAAGCGACACCGAACGTTGCGTTTACTAAGATTGGTGCGAGTGCATTCGGAAGGATGTGCTGAAAAAGAATCTTTGGCGTCGAATAGCCGAGTGCAACACCTGCCTTTACGTAATCCATTTCTTTTATTGAAAGCACACTGCCCCTGACTAAGCGGGCAATGGCCGGCCAACCAAGAAGACCAATGACAAGCGTGATGTTAAACAAGCTTGGTCCGATGATACTCACCAGCACAAGAATGACCATAAAATACGGGAAAGACATAAACACATCGGTCAAACGCATGATGAGCATATCGACCCAGCCGCCAAAATAACCGGCAACCAGACCGAGTACAATGCCAATGGCAACATAGATCGCAACGGCGCCAATACCAACAGCGACCGAGACTTGTGCACCAAAGATCAGTCGACTCATCACATCACGGCCGACCGGATCGGTGCCCAGCCAGTGTGCTGCAGATGGCGGTGCCTCAAATTCATTGAAAATTTTTGCCGGATCTTGAGGCGCGATCACCGGTGCCAAAAGAGCAATTAACAGGATTAAGAGAAAGACAACAACGCCTACACATGCAAGGCGATGCTTTAAAAATCGCCGCATAACCATATGCAGATAGGTTTCTTCTTTTTCGAACTGAACGGCCATCTGCCCAGTTTCCGTACCGGCCATTTCCGGCACGTTCTTGTTCGGATTTAATTTCATCCCCATGTGACCTGATCCTCCTTAGTCGTACCGTATTCTTGGGTCCGCGACAGCATAAAGGATATCTGTCAGCAAGTTTGCAAAAAGTACGGTACATGCTGCAAGCAGATTAATCGCCATCAGTGTCGAATAATCCCGGGACGTAATCGATTGAATGGTGAGCAGTCCGAGACCCGGCCATTGGAAGACCTGCTCGGTAACGATCGCACCGCCAATCAAGAGTGGAATGTCAATCCCGATTACGGTGATGATCGGGATTAAGGAATTCCGAAGGGCATGTTTATTTGTGATCAAAAACTGTGACAATCCCTTTGCTTTAGCGGTTCGCAAATAATCTTTGCCTAGCACATCCAGCATACTGGAACGAACATAGCGAACCATGTTGCCGCCGATCCCGGTTGCCAGTACCAGAACCGGAAGCACAAGGTGATTGAACGTATCGATAAAGCTGCCATCTCCGCCGAGCGTGTTCATACTTCCGGTTGGGAACCAGAGTAATTTGCTGGCAAAGACATAAATAACACCAAGTCCTAAGAAAAAATGCGGTACCGAGATACCGAAGAATGAAAAACCGGTAACGAGGTAATCAATCCACGAATTTTGCTTTCTCGCACAGATAATGCCGAGCGGAATCGCAATCAAATAGCCGACAATCAGTGAAACGCCCATCAGCAGAACGGTTGGACCAACATGAGCCATCAGAATCTGTGTCACCGGTTCACGCGTTGAATAGGAGAATCCGAGATTGCCATGCAATAGTTGAACAATCCAATTCCAATATTGTACCCAGATTGGCTGATCAAGACCTAGGGCATGTTTTGTCGCTGCGAGTTGTTCAGGTGTCGCGGACGGATTGACCATCATATCGACCGGATTTCCTGGAGCAAGATTAATAATGAAAAAGTTCAGTATGGTTACCCCGAAAAGCACGGGAATGGCGATCAAAATTCGCCGTATGATGTATTGAAGCACCTAAAATCCTCCTTTCAAACTTTTCCTTCATCAATAGGGAAGTGACAAGCAACAAGATGGTCTTTACCGGTTAATCCCGGAGCCTTCTCACGGCAAATATCCTTTGCGAAAGGACAACGTGTATGGAACACGCAGCCCTTCGGCGGATTGGCAGGGCTTGGAACATCGCCTTCAATGACCATCTGAGTACGATTACGCTCATGCGGGTTCGGTATCGGATAAGCATTCAGCAGAATTTCCGTATACGGATGTTTCGGATGCTCGAAAATTTCCCGTGTCGTTGCCAGCTCCATAACCTTGCCCAAATACATCACCGTAATTCGATCGCTGATGTACTTCACGGCGCCAAGACCATGAGCAATAAACACATAAGTCAAATTCAAGCTTTTTTGAAGATCCTTAAGCAAGTTAAGTACCTGCGCCTGAATCGACACATCGAGTGCGGAAACCGGTTCATCGCAGATAATCAATTTTGGTCTCAGCATCAGTGCTCGGGCAATACCGATACGCTGGCGCTGACCACCGGAAAATTGATGCGGATAACGGTTTTTGTATTGTTTTGGAAGCCCCACAATTTCCATGATTTCATTAACTTTCTTTTCTGCTTCCGCCTTCGTTGCCATCTTGTGTGCGAGCAACGGTTCCGCAAGCAAGTCGCCGATGCGTTTTCTTGGATTCAATGAAGAATAGGGATCCTGAAAGATGATCTGCAGATCGGTGCGCAGCTTACGCATCTCTTTTTGCGAGACCGTTGCCAAATCTTTGCCCTGAAAGAGGACTTGTCCGGCTGTCGGATCTTCCAGTCGCACTAAGGAACGGCCCGTTGTGGATTTGCCGCAGCCGGACTCGCCGACAATTCCCATCGTCTCACCAGGGTAGATATCGAAACTGACATCATCAACAGCCTTGACGTAACCCACTGTCCGCGAAATAACGCCCTTTTTAATTGGATAATACTTTTTCAAATGCCTGACTTGAAGTAATGGCTTTTCCTGATCCAGTGGCATGTTCACGAGCTCACTTCCTTTTCAGCGTGCTGCTTTTCAGCATGTTTCTTTTCATAATTCTTTTCTTCCTCTTCATAGAGAAAACAGCGAATACTGTGAGCCTGTTTGTCTTCAATCGGTTTGAGCTCCGGCTTTTCAGCCAGACAACGCTTCATCGCATGCGGGCAGCGATCGTAAAAGCGGCAGCCCTTCGGCATGTTGCGGGCACTCGGCACTGATCCCGGAATGGAATTAAGACGCATATCATCCGGATTGGTAATATGCGGGATTGATTTCATCAAGCCGAGCGTATACGGATGTTTGGGATTATCGAACAACGTATACACATCGGTTTCCTCAACGACCTGTCCTGCATACATAACCGCGACCTTATCCGCCATTTCCGCAACAACGCCGAGGTCATGCGTAATCAAAATGATCGCTGTGTTGGACTCTTCGCGCAGTTTCTTCATTAACTTAAGGATTTGTGCTTGGATCGTTACATCGAGAGCGGTTGTCGGTTCATCGGCAATCAGCAGTTTCGGTTTACAACTGAGCGCCATGGCAATCATTACACGCTGCCGCATTCCTCCGGACAATTTGTGCGGATATTCATCAATGATGCCTTCTGCTCGCGGAATACCGACTTTTTTCAGCATCTCAATGGCATAGCTGCGTGCATCCGCCCTTGAATAGTTCATATGTAAGCGGATGCCTTCGGTAAGCTGATCGCCAATGGTAAGCACAGGATTGAGTGAAGTCATCGGTTCTTGGAAAATCATTGAAATATCATTTCCACGAATCTTGCGCATTTTCGCCTCGCTTGCGTGCGCAAGATCTTTGTCTTCGAAACGAATCGACCCTTCGGTGACAGAACCGTTTCGATCAAGCAGATGCATGATCGACAGAGAGGTGACGGATTTCCCGCAGCCGGACTCGCCAACAAGGCAAATCGTTTCCCCCTCTTTCAAATCAAAGCTCACTTCGTCAACGGATGTAACCGGGCCTTTATCCGTTTGGAATTCAGTTTTAATCTTGTCTACCTTTAAGAGTTCACCCAATGCGTTGTCCCTCCTTATTATTTTCCGGCAGCTGCAAATGCGGTAAGTTCCGGTATATCGCTGTTGCACAAATACTGGTTAACCAGCGCCAAGAATGCCTTTCCCGCAACCAGCATCACCCGTTCATCAAAGTTGAACTTCGGGTGGTGATGCGGGTAGCTGGCGCCGACTTCAGGATTGCCGGCACCGGAGAACCAGAACATGCCTGGTTTCTTCAAAAGATAATTTGAGAAATCTTCGCCGCCCATTTGAGGGGCTATTTCGACAGCTGTACCTTCGCCGAAAGTTTGATCCATGACTTTTTTGAACACATCGGTTTCTTTTTCATGATTGTAGACCGCAGGATAACCGTCTCGATAATCAACAGAACCTTGTGCATGGTAAGCAGCACAGACATTTTCAACAATAGAGGCGAGTTCTTTTTTTACCTTCTCACGCACAGCGGGGTCAAAGGTTCGTACGGTTCCTTCCATCGTTGCCGTATCGGCAATCACGTTCGGCGCCACGCCGGCGTTAAATTTCCCAATCGTTACAACTGCCGCCTGCTGTGGATCAACTTCCCGGCTGACGATCATCTGAATTTGGTTGACGACCTGCGAAGCAACAGCGACCGAGTCAATCGACAGATGCGGTGCCGAACCATGACCTCCTTTCCCTTGGATATGGATTTTCAAATAGTCGGCTGCAGCCATGAAATAGCCTTTGCGGTAGCCGATTGTGCCAAAGGGAACGGTGCTCCAAAGATGCGTTCCGAACACCAGATCAACCTCTTCAAGGCAACCATCCTTAATCATGGCCTGGGCGCCCCCCGGTGGAAATTCCTCTGCCGGCTGGTGCAGCAGCACAACATCTCCGGCAAGTTCTGCGCGATGGGCTTGAAGCACTTTTGCCGTACCAAGGAGGGTCGCGGTATGCCCGTCGTGGCCGCATGCATGCATGACATTCGGAACCTTTGATTTATAGGGAACATCGGTTTCTTCGTTGATCGGAAGTGCATCGAAATCAGCGCGCAGGGCAACGGTCAGTCCCGGCTTTTCGCCGTGGATGCGGGCGACAATGCCAAAACCGCCCACATGCGTTTGAATGTCGGTAATACCGAAACGCTTTAATTTTTCTAAAATAAATGCGGACGTTTCTGCTTCTTGCGTTGAGAGTTCCGGATGTTGGTGCAAATATCTGCGCCATTCCACCATTGTTTCGTATTCTTTTTCTAAGTCATCAGACCATGACGCGCTCATTTTCTGACCCCCTGTATTGATTTAATAATCTGCAGTGCACAACAATAAAAATAATAATTTATTTTCAGAATTCGGAAAATCTATAACGCAATTATAATCAACAAAAATCTAATAGTCAAAAAAATTCTTAATATAATAAATCATTTTTATGTTATTTATGTCATAATTTCTCACATATAATGCGGATTCTACATTAAAAAAATTTTTTAATCCGCATTTTTTAGAATTCAAGAGAATTATTTGTTGAAACATGATAGAATTTATTACAATAATAATAAATTATTACGAATGAAACAATACAAAAAAGAACAAATTGTCTAAATTAATGGTTCGGTGTATTCTTAATTTGTCATTTTTAATGATTCGCTTGCTCCATTCCGCACATCGATAAAGGTATGACTAACAAGGGGAGATCACCATTGAACGAAAAGAATAATACAGACACCAGTGAAGTCATCCGCCAATTACGTGCTGTTCCTGCTGTGCAGCAAGCATTGTCTTTCCTTGCTGAGGACAATGCCCGCACAACCACTGAGCAAATTGCGTTGACTGCTGTACCCGCGCCGCCATTTAAAGAAAACGCCCGTGCCGCTTGGATGGCGGAGCGTTTTCATGCACTAGGGCTGAAATCCGTTTATACTGATAAAGAAGGAAATGTACTTGGCCTGCTTCCGGGAAAATCTAGTGAACAGAAAATCGTTGTTTCCGCTCACTTAGATACGGTTTTCTCGGAAGATACGTCCATTGATCCAATGGTGAAAGACGGCGTTGTTTATGCGCCGGGGATCGCCGATGACGGCCGCGGGCTGGCGGTGCTGCTCACCTTGATTCGCGCACTCATCACTTCTGAAATTAAACCGCAGCACACGCTCCTGTTTGTCGCTACGGTCGGCGAAGAAGGCCTTGGCGATTTACGCGGCGTTAAATCCTTGTTTCAAACAAGGAAGGACATCGGCGGATTTATTTCGATCGAGCCGGGGACGCCGGAACGGATCACGGCAACCGCAGTCGGCAGTCATCGCTACAGAATCGTAGTCAAAGGCCCCGGTGGCCACAGCTTTGGCAATTTCGGTACCCCAAGCGCGATTCATGCACTTGGGCGCGCAATTGCCAAAATCAGTGAACTCACAGTACCAAAAAATCCGGTCACTACGTTCACAGTGGGTACGGTGAGCGGCGGTACGTCCATCAATTCTATTGCCGAGCACGCTGAGATGGGGCTCGACATGCGTTCGGTCGCCCAGGATGCACTGCTTGAATTAGAAAAACAAGCATTGGCCTGCGTCCGCCAAGCGGTTAAAGAAGAAAACGCGCGCTGGAAAAAAACGGACTTGATTCAGGCAGAAATCGAGCGTGTCGGCGAACGTCCTGCCGGAACGCAGAAAGAAACAGATCCTGCCGTTCAGACAGCGGTTGCCGCGATTCGCTCCTTCAGTCTACAGCCCCAGCTTGAACCAATGAGCACCGATTCCAATGTTGCGATTCATAAAGGCATCCCCGCACTGACCTTAAGCGGCGGCGGCAGATGCGGCGGCATGCATACACTTGCGGAGTATTATGACCCGAAAGATGCTTATGTCGGTGCACAGGCCGTGCTCTTAACAGTACTCGGCTTTTCAGGAATTGAAGATACCGTGCCGTCTGTTCTGTTTGCAACCTAAAAATGCACGTTTAGCTTTCGTTCACTAATCAGTGAAACCATATAAAAGGAGTCTTCACATTGCCAAATAGCGTTACAGATACTGAACTCGAACAAAAATTGATTGATTGCCGCCGTCAGCTGCATGAACATCCGGAGCTGTCGTTTGAAGAATATGAAACAACGAAGGCGCTGAGAGGTTGGCTTAACGAGGCGGGCGTTGAAACGCTTGAACTTCCGCTTGAAACCGGCGTGCTGGCCGTCATTCGCGGCGCAAAGCCCGGCCCGGTCATCTGCCTGCGCACAGATATTGACGCGCTGCCCATTCAGGAGGAAACGGGACTTCCTTTTGCTTCAAAAGTTCCGGGCAAGATGCATGCTTGCGGACACGACTTTCATACCGTATCCATTCTTGGCGCAACACTGCTGCTTAATGAACGAAAAGCAGAATTGGAAGGTACCGTCAAGGTCATCTTCCAGCCCGCTGAGGAAAATGGCGGCGGTGCGCTCAAGGTCCTCGAAACCGGCGTACTCGATGATGTCCAAGCCATTTTCGGTATGCACGACATGCCGCATCTGCCGACAGGAACGATCGGCATCAAACCCGGGCCGCTCATGGCTGCCGTTGATAAATTTACGATTGATGTTGAGGGAATTGGAACCCATGCAGCGGCACCTGAAAAAGGGATCGATTCGATTGTCGTCGCCTCACATATCATTACCGCACTGCAATCCATTGTTGCGCGCAATGTCTCGCCGCTGAACAACGCAGTCATCAGCGTCACACGTCTTGAAGCCGGAAACACTTGGAACGTGCTGCCGCAAACCGCTCAAATGGAAGGCACCGTGCGTACCTTCCAAGAGCATGTTCGCGATGGTATCCCGGCAAAGATGCAACGTGTCGTTGAAGGCGTTGCTGCAGGACTTGGCGCCAAAGGAACTCTGCATTTTACAAAACTTGGCCCGGCAACAATTAACAATGAAAAACTAGCGGAATGGTCCATTGACACCGCGAAGGCTTCAGGGCTCAACGTGATCACACCGACACCGTCTACAGCGGGCGAAGACTTTGCCGAATACATGAAAAAGATACCGGGCGCCTTCTACTTTATGGGTGTATCCGGAACCTCGGGACTCCATCATCCTGATCTGATCATTGATGAAAAAGCCATTCTTCCTAGTGCTAAATTTTTTGCGAATCTTGCCATCGCTATGGTTAAAAAAGTACGTGCGTTGTAATAAAAGGATCGATCCCAAAAGCTAACTGATGATGCGCGCAGTGCCCCTTTTGGAACCGTCTCCGTCATTCAAAATCACAAAGCTTGTTAAGCGCGATCAAGAAGAGGGTATCACATCGTCATCGACGTTGAGATACCCTCTTCTTTGTTTTACCCTTTACGATTCCCGTACCTTTTTCACTTTACTCAGATAGCGGTAAATTGAAGCTTCCGACGTACACAACTCTTGAGCAACAATGCTGACAATCCCTTTTAACAGAAAAATGCCGTTCTCGTTTAATTTCTCAATAATCGCAATCCGTTCCTCCTGAGACATACGCTCCGGAGGAATGTTTACCCCACCGACAATCTCTTTAATGCTTTCTTTGGCCAAGTCCTCAATCGACGGACTCAGATGTTCGACGGCCGGCGGCTTTTCTTTCTTCTTTTCGATCGGCCGCTGCACGCCGACAAATTGACTCAAGTAGGCAATGACACGCTCCATTTTTCGATAGTCACTATTAATACAGAGCATGCCGATAATATCATCTTTCGTGTTTCGTATGAAGAATGTTGACGAGCGCAGTACCGTTCCATCTTTCGCCACACCTTCATAATTGGTGATATAGCTTTTATTTTTGGCGCGGCCCTCCTTCAACATCTTCAACATTAAATTGGTCACTGGAGCGCCGAGCTCGCGACCGCTTAAATTCGTTTTACCGATCGCGACCACCGAATGTTCAAGATCAGTCACGTCATGAAGAATGATCTCAGTATCATCTCCAAGAACCTCACTTAGAAACCCAACCAACGCTCTGTAACAGTCTAATTCCGCGTTAATAAAATCACCGCCCTTACTTCTCAAAACGTAAAAAATATAATAAATAATTATTGTAATGATAAATGATTCACACTTATTTTTCAACTGCACATTTGCTGTTTCATTGCTTACAAAGATGCGTGTGCCGATCGTTTCCCTGCCGCATTTCGAGACACTTCACGCCATGCATAGATACATATGGCGCACCAAATGAACAAAAAGGAAAGGAACTGGATCCGATCCATCGATTCATGAAAAAGAAACACCCCAATCAGAAAAGCAGATGAAGGCGTCATATATTGGAAGAATCCAATCATTGTCAAAGGAATCCGCTTCGCTCCTTCAGCGAACCAGATTAAGGGAAGTGCAGTCAGAATTCCGGCACCGATCAGCAGAAGTGCGGTTGTACCCGAAAAAGCGGTCTGCAGGCCGGAGGTTGTATAAGTATGAACCGTAAGCACAACGACAGCAATCGGAACGATAAGCAGCGTCTCAATGCTCATCCCGATCAATGCATCAAGCTTAATGATTTTTTTACAAAAGCTGTACATACCTGACGTTGCTGCAAGAGCCAGCGCAAGCCACGGGACGACGCCAAAATGAACGGTCACCAGCAGGACACCTGTAAAAGCAAGTGCAAGAGAAAGCCATCCCCAGGCATCACTCCGTTCCTTAAAAAATAGAATCCCGATCAGCATACTCACAAGCGGAATCATGAACAAACCAAGACTTGCATCTAAGACATGCTGATGGCCAACGGCCCATACATAGAGCATCCAATTTGTGCTGATTGCCAGTGAACCGGCAAAGACAATGAGCAGTTGTTTCGGTTGATGAATGAGCTCTATCGTTTTCAGACATAAGCATCTAAATCGTCTGCGCAAGGCAATGACAAGCATCATAAATACAAAAGCCCAAATGATTCGATGCGCAAGCACTACCCATGAAGGGATTGCTGCAAGCCATTTCCAATAAACCGTGAGAAAGCCCCATATGGAAAAGGCTGAAAAAGTATAAATGATTCCAAGACGACGATCAGACAATACATTCACGCCCCACTCTGCTCAATTCAAGAGGATTACAGCCCCAGTTCATCGTGCTTCTCCCCCATCAGCGCAGAAAATCAGCAGCGATTTTCTTATAGATCTGAATGGAGTCAAAGAATGGCTGACGCGCCACATATTCATTGGGCTGATGAGCAGCCGGCGGGTAGCCCGGACCAACGACCGCAATCGGAAACGCTTTTTTTACTTGTGAAAAAAAAGCGCCATCGGTATACCCCGAAAATCCATAAGGTTCAATCGTCTTCCCACGAACCTCCTCGACGACCTGAACCAGCTGTTTCACAAAAGGATCATCTTTTGCTGTTTTAACCGGGAGCATGTCGTTAAGAATCTCGATCGTCGTTTTTAATTGCGGAATATCTTTTTGGACGGCATCAATGATCGCTTGTATCGACGCAATGATCGCTTGATGATTTTGCGAGGGCAGCGTTCGCATGTCAATTTCCACGGTACACTTATCGGCAATAACATTGGTACCGTTTCCACCACGGATTACATCAATGCTAGAGGTCGGCTCGCTGAGCAAATCATCCGGTTCAAACGTGAATCGAAACTCCGATTGAAATTTCGAGAGAAGCGCAATCATATGTTCATTGGCATTAATCCCGCAGCTCGGTGTTGAACCATGTCCCGTTTTTCCATATGTAGCTAAGCGCAGCCACAAAGCGCCTTTCTCAGCAATAGACACTTCATTATCCGTTGGTTCGCCGATCAGCACCGCATCAAGGTCGTCTGCATAACCACGCTTGACCAGCTGCTCGGCGCCAATTGATGACGTTTCTTCACCAACGGTCGCGATAAATTTAAGGGTTCCTTTAAACGGCGTCCCCTCTTCTTTCAATGCAATGAGTGCTGCGATCATCGCGGCAAGACCGCTTTTCATATCGGAAGCGCCTCGTCCATAGATCTTGCCGTCCACTTCTTCTGCTCCAAACGGATCATGATCCCAAGCGATCTCTCCGACCGGTACAACATCCATATGTCCGGTAAATGCCAGTGTCTTGCCAGGCTCCGCGCCTTTTAGTTCCGCGATCAGCTGATGCCGCTTTTCACCATAGACAATGACTTCGCTCGGAATCCCCGCCGCCTCAAAGGTTTTCTGAATAAGCGCCGCAGCCTCCGCTTCATTTCCCGGCGGATTGGTGGTATTTATTTTCAATAATTTTTTTAGCAGCGCTAGCGCTTTCTCATCGTTCATCGCCAATTCCTCTTCTCTTAAGCTGTAATCTGTTGTGTTTATAAGTTGTTTTAAAACGCTGGCATACAAACGTATTGGAGCATCGATTCGATAAGAAGCGATGCTGTGTCCATAAACCGCCAGCATCGCTTCTTTCACAATGAATACCGCCAAAAACAGCATTCGATGGATTAAGTATAACAAAATTCAAACAATTTAGGCAGTCGTTTACTTGAATCGTCTAAAAGTTTTCGAATTATACGAACAAAAATGAGATAGTCTGGGCAAAAATGTTGCAATGTTACGGATTTAGAGGGATCTGTTACGATTTCCACGATTACTGCTTGTGTGATGGGTTCGTGTCTTTTCCGCTTGCCACGGGCGCACCGCGAGCCGCCTCAGACAGGGGGTCTCGCTGGCACGCATCAACAAAGCGCAATCCTGCTTGGTGCCAGAGTACCTCCGCTTTGATTCGGTCAAGACACCGGTCTGTAGGTTTGAAGATGGGGCAAAATCATAAGCTTTCTTTTCCTGTTAGAAAACTTGGCTTTGCCAAGCCTCTGGCGAAGGCACAGTCGCCGCCCGCGACGGCCATGGACGGCCTAGTGTTCGGTGAGCCGCAGGACGCGGTGTTCTACCGAACCACCTACACTCGTTTCCTGAAATCTTTTATTTTCTATACTTTCTTACCAGTGTAAAAAAAAAGCTCCTGCCTTAACTGGCAGGAACTCGTCGATCAAGAAAGTCTTGTTTTAAAATTTTCGTAGTTAAACGTTTTGATCGTCTGCAGCCCCTCTTGTTCGCTGTACTTGACAAGCGAGGGCAGCGCGATGCCGTTGAAGGTATTGTTTTTGACCATCGAATAGATGGCCATATCACAAAAGACAAGACGGTTGCCGACTTTGAGCGGCTGATCAAAGGAATAGTCGCCGATCACATCGCCGGACAGGCAAGTTGGCCCGCCAAGACGATAGGTAAAGGCACGTTCCCCGGGCTTTCCTGCATCAAGGATCTCAGGCCGATAGGGCATTTCCAGTACATCCGGCATATGACAGGTCGCCGAAGTATCCAGAATGGCAACTGGCATTCCATTTTCAAACACATCGAGAACGGTAGCCACAAGATAGCCGCTATTCAAGGCCACCGCTTCGCCCGGCTCCAAATAAACATCAACGTCATACTTTTCTTGCACCGATGTGATGCAGCGTTCGAGCCGTTCCAGATCATAATCCTTGCGTGTGATGTGATGACCACCGCCAAAGTTGAGCCACTTCATGCCTTTGAGGTATTGGCCAAACTTGCGTTCCACAACCTTCAGCGTATGTTCCAGCGCATCCGAATTCTGCTCACATAATGTATGGAAATGCAGTCCGTCAAGTCCCTCCAGGGCGTCCGGATCAAAATTTGTTTCCGTAACGCCCATGCGCGAGTATGGCGCGCAGGGATCATAAAGTCCGGTCTCAACCTCCGAATATTCGGGGTTGACACGCATGCCGCATTCAATCACCCGAGGTGCCTGCTTCACCTGGTCTTTAAAGCGCGCCCACTGGCTGAATGAGTTAAAGACGATGTGATCGCTCACCTCGAGAATTTCAGCGAAGTCCTTTTCATCGTAAGCGGGTGAGTAGATATGCACTTCCTTGTCCATCTCTTCACGGCCGAGCCGTGCTTCGTACAAGGAGCTGGATGCAACCCCGCTCAAGTAGCGGCCGATCAGTGGGTAAAAGGCGAACATTGAAAAAGCCTTTTGTGCAAGCAGGATCTTGCAGCCGGTCCGCTCCTGCAGTTGTTTCAAGCGTTCAAGATTTTTCACAAGCAGATCTTCATCAACAATGTAACTTGGCGATGGAGCCGCAGTAAAATCGATAGCCATTGGCAAGCTCCTTAATCGATTAGCGTTGGCGCAAATTCTTCATGCCACGGCAACCCAAATTGATTCAACGCATCCATAAACGGATCCGGATCGAATTCTTCAATATTGTAAACACCCGGTCGTTTCCATTTTCCGGTCATCACCATTGCTGCACCAATCATCGCCGGTACACCGGTTGTATATGAAATCGCCTGAGAACCGACTTCTTTGTAGCATTCCTGGTGATCGCATACGTTATAAACATAATAGGTGCGCGGCTTGCCGTCCTTGACGCCTTGGAAGATGCAGCCGATATTCGTTTTGCCCTTTGTACGCGGTCCAAGTGATGCCGGGTCTGGTAAAACGGCTTTCAGGAATTGCAGCGGAACGATTTTCTTTCCTTCAAATTCGATTGGTTCAATGGAAGTCATGCCGACGTTTTCCAAAACTTTAAGATGCGTCAGATAGCTTTGACCAAAGGTCATCCAGAAGCGAATCTTTTTAATGCCATTAATGTTTTGCGCAAGGGATTCCATTTCCTCATGGTGAAGCAAGTAGATGTCTTTCGGTCCGATCTGTGGAAAATCATAGACGCGTTTGATCGCCATTGGTTCGGTTTCAATGAATTGACCATTTTCAAAGTAACTGCCGTTCGCGGTTACTTCACGAATGTTGATTTCCGGATTGAAGTTAGTCGCAAATGGATAGCCGTGGTCGCCGGCGTTAGCGTCGAGAATATCGATTGAATGAATTTCATCAAAGTAGTGTTTCTGAGCATATGCAGAGAATACACCGGTCACGCCCGGATCAAAACCGCTGCCGAGTAGTGCGGTGATGCCGGCTTCTTTGAAGCGGTCACGATACGCCCATTGCCATTTGTATTCGAATTTGGCCGTATCTTCCGGCTCGTAGTTTGCCGTATCCACATAGTCTGTTTTCGTTGCCAGACACGCATCCATAATCGTTAGATCCTGATAAGGGAGCGCGACGTTGATTACAATATCCGGGTTCACCTTTTCAATCAATGCAATCAATGCCGGAACATGATTTGCATCTACCTGTGCGGTCGTAATTTTTGTCTTACCGCCGTCCAACTTTTCTTTGAGGGCATTACATTTGGAAAGTGTACGGCTTGCGATACAAATTTCTTCAAATACCTCTGAATTCTGGCAGCACTTATGTGCCACAACCCCTGCGACGCCGCCTGCGCCGATCATCAATGCTTTACCCAATTTACGAACGCCTCCTTAAAAGTAGCCTGTCCACTGCAAGGACTCATTAATAATGGATCAGACACATTTATTCCATTTCTTCAAGCATCCGCTTGACATAGTTCGGCAGTGCAAATGCGCCGACGTGAATTTTATCATTATAATAGCGGGTTTTCAGGTTTCGTGCCTTCCATTTTTGTGCATCAAAGTCCTGAAGCGGATGACCGTGCTTCGACGCAAAGCCAAACAGCCAGTGGCCAGATGGATAGGTTGGAATATGCGCCTGATAGACACGACTGATCGGGAAGGAATCAACGATCCGCTTATGGGCGCGCTGCATTGCAATCGCGTCAACTAGATAGAATGGGCTTTCATGCTGGTTGACCATTGCCCCGGTTGCCGTAAGCGCCTTGAAACAGTTTCCATAGAATTCCTTTGTAAAAAGGCCTTCACCAGGACCAAAAGGATCGGTTGAATCGACAATAATCAAATCGTATTCATCCTTTTTTGAACGAACAAATTTCAAACCATCCGCCTCGTGAATGGTCACGCGCGGATCATCTAATTTGGCTGCGGTTTGCGGCAAATATTTTTTACATGCTTCAATGACTTGCGCATCAATTTCAACTAAATCAATTTGCTGGATTTCCGGATAGCGGACAAGTTCGCGGACCGCACCGCCGTCTCCCCCGCCGATCACCAGCACCTTTTTCACCTGTGGCAAGACGGCCATCGGCACATGGACGATCATTTCATGATAGATGAATTCGTCCTTCTCCGTCAGCATCATATACCCGTCAAGGGTCAAAAAGCGCCCGAATTCAAGCGAATCGAAAATATCGATCCGTTGAAACTCGCTTTGCGCGCTGTACACTTGTCGGTCAACCTTAATCGACAGTTTCACGTTATCTGTGTGTTTCTCTGTAAACCATAAGTCCAAGCCGTTCACTCCTTCACTGTCTGGATTGCGTTGACGTGACTGTCTTGTGTACCGGTAAGAAAACAGCCCTTTTCCTTCGCATACTGAATATATTCAAGTACCTTGGCCGTCACTTTTTCGCCCGGAGCGAGGATCGGAATCCCCGGCGGATAGCACATCACGAATTCGCCGCAGATCCGTCCAAGACTGTCCTCAAGTCTTGTCGACTCACTTTCCGCATAAAAGGCCTCTTGAGGGGCAAGAATGACTTCCGGACGAATGTATTCCTGGCTTAACATACCGGTCCGATCCTTGGCATAGCGCCGCTTAATCTCCGACAAGGCCGACACGAGCCGTTCGAGATCCATGATCCGATCGCCGATTGAAAGATAAGCAAGAATATTGCCGATATCGCCGAACTCGATTTGGATATCGTATTCATCGCGGAGAAGGTCATAAACTTCAATGCCGGCAAGACCGATATCACGCGTCAGCACGGACAATTTCGTACGGTCGAAATCATAGATCGAATCGCCGTTGATCAGTTCCTCGGCGTACGCGTAATACCCGCCGATCTGATTAATTTCTGCACGCGCGTACTCGGCCATCTGAGCCACTTTCTCAAAAATCGCGCGGCCGCGCAAGGCGAGATTGCGGCGCGATATGTCCAGAGAAGAAATCAGCAGATAGGAGCCGCTTGTCGTCTGCGTCAAATTGATGATCTGACGGACATAACCCTCGCTTAATCCGTTAACAAGCAAGAGCGAGCTCTGCGTCAGCGAACCACCGGATTTATGCATGCTGACTGCAGCCATATCAGCGCCGACCGACATCGCCGAGGCTGGAAGCCCTTCGCCAAAATAAAAGTGCGTCCCGTGCGCTTCATCAACAAGTACCAGCATGTTGTGCTGATGCGCCAGTTCCGTAATCGCCTTTAAATTTGAGCAAATGCCATAATAGGTTGGGTTATTGATTAAAACCGCTTTGGCGTCCGGATTTTCCAGAATTGCTTGCTTCACATCGGCAACCGACATGCCAAGTGAAATACCAAGTTCGTGGTTCACGCCCGGGTTGACGTAAACGGGAATCGCTCCACTCAGAATCAGCGCATTAATCGCACTGCGATGCACGTTGCGCGGCATAATCATTTTTTCACCGCGTTTGCAAGCACTCATCACCATGCTCTGCACAGCGGAGGTTGTTCCGTTCACCATAAAAAAGGCGTGTTTCGCCCCGAATGCTTCAGCCGCCAGTTCTTCTGCTTCTTTGATCACCGACACCGGGTGGCACAGATTATCAAGCGGTTTCATTGAATTCACATCAACGGTCAGGCATTTTTCTCCAAGAAAATCGGTTAATTCACGATTCCCCTTGCCTCGTTTGTGTCCCGGCACATCAAAAGGCACGACCCGCATCGCTTTATAGCGATTCAGCGCCTCAAGGACAGGCGCGCGTTCTTGTGATAAATTCATAAGCAGCACTCCAATAATTAAAAAATATTCGCCCCGCTGTAGATCTCAATCATTTCCCTGCGGAGATTGCTGCTGATCTTCAAACGTTCCTTCGGCGGGATTTCAAGTACATCGCGATTAAACAAATAGTTCTGTAAATCAAGTTCTTTAATAAGCATTTTGGTATGGAAAAGATTGGCTTGATAAACATTAATGTCAACGGCATCATAATTCTCAAGTGTTTCGTCATCGATATAATTTTGAATCGATGTTATCGGATGATCCATGAACAATTTCTTTCCATCGACATCGCGTGTAAACCCGCGTACGCGGTAATCCGCCGTGATGATGTCGGAATCGAAACTGCCGATCAAGTAATTGAGTGTATTCAATGGGGAGATTTCCCCGCATGTGGCCACATCGATGTCAACGCGGAACGTGGCAATCGCCGTGCCCGGATGAAATTCCGGATAGGTATGCACCGTTACATGGCTCTTATCCAGATGGCCGACAATGGTGTCCGCATAGTGCCCGAGATTGCATGAGCGATCAATTTGATCCTTTGGGAACTCCTGCTCAGCAATCAGTACGGTAACACTCGCACCTTGGGGATCGTAGTCTTGTTTGCTGATATTGAGCACATGCGCACCGATCATCTCCGTGACATGGCAAAGAATATGGGTCAGCCGCTCTGAATTGTACTGTTCATCAATGTAGGTAATATAATCGCGTTGCTCACGTTCACTCTTCGCATAGCAGACATCGTAAATATTAAAACTTAGTGACTTCGTGAGGTTGTTGAAGCCGTACAATTTCAGTTTGTTTTCCAACCCTATCCCCACAACCTTTCCCGGTTCTCTACTCACAATCGATGGCATTCGCTACAAGAAAAAAATAAGCCGCTACGGCGATAATTGTCGAATCGTCACACACATAAAAATCTAATTTAATTATATAGACAACCCGATTCAAGTCAAGAAAAAATAATACACAGCAAAAACCAATTTCTTCTATTATTTATATCCATCTCATCGATCGAAATACAAAAAAACGTGTGAAGAAAAAAACGACCCGCCAAGTTAAAAAGAATCCGCCCAAAGTTAAAGCGAATTCTCAAAAAGTTAAAGCAAATCCCCGAAGTTAAAGCGAATTCTCAAAAAGTTAAAGCGAATCCCCGAAGTTAAAGCGAATCCTCGAAAAGTTAAAGCGAATCCCCGAAAAGTTAAAGCAAATCCCTCAAAAGTTAAAGCGAATTCCAAAAAGTTAAAGCGAATTCCCGAAAAGTTAAAGCGAATCCCCGAAGTTAAAGCGGATTCTCGAAAAGTTAAAGCGGATCCCTCAAAAGTTAAAGCGAATCCCCGAAAAGTTAAAGCGAATCTCTCAAAAGTTAAAGCGAATCTCTCAAAAGTTAAAGCGGATTCTCGAAAAGTTAAAGCGCATTTCGAGAACCTTATAGAGGGTCCATACGAAGAACAGGTCAAAAACAAAAAAGCGGCAATCCGCCGCTGTTAATCAAGTTTAACGTGATGAAGCATTGTTTCAAAAATGGTTGGCCAGTCTTTTGCTTTCGCAACGGTTTTGCGCTGCTGGATATAAACCGGATCATCGGCGATGCGCGCGAGCCGTTCACATTCGCAAATCAATAGCTCCGGATCTGATTGGTCCAGGCAAAGATAGCTTCCCTCTCGTTCATATTTTTTCGTCGAAGGCAAATGAATCCCGACCGCTGCTTTTCCCGAAGCAAGAAATTCAAACAATTTTAACGGAAAAACGGCATGATTATAAGGCGATGCTTTATACGGCATCAGTCCGATCGTCACTTGCTGCATGTAATGCGGCACCTGATCCGGAGGTACTGCGTCTACCCAAGTCACATTCGGACGTGCAAGCAGTTGTTTGAAATTCGGGTCGCCATGGGTACTGTCCGGACCAACAAGCAGAATCGTCCAATCCGGTTTGCGGCAGGCAACGGCATCCAAAAGGGCGAAATCCAACTTGGGCTTAATCCCGCCAATGTAGCCGAGCACTGTTCGCGCATTCTTTGTCGGCTTGCCTGCCGCCTCGAACATCGCGTAATCCACCCCATTCTCAAACGTTCGGACGCGGCTTTGCTTGGCGACAGGCAGCTCTTGATCGGTGACATTATGCAAGTAATCCGACGTGCAGAAGATCAGATCGGCACGCGTGACAATTCGATGCTCCGCTTGAGCAATCACGCGTCTTCGCATTCGGCGCGCAAGGGACAGTCGGCCGCTGATCGGTGCTGCCCACAGATCGCTGCGGTCATACACGACACGTTCCCAGCGCAGCAAATGGCTCAAGCTTGGAAAGCCCGGAAAGGTATACCACAAATACAAACGGAAACGCCCCTGATAAATCTGCAACCGATGAACGAGCTGCTTCAGGCGCCGCTGGTGAAATAAGGCAAGGTAACGAGAAAAACGAAACGCCTTTTGCGGCAATAAATCGGTAACCGTCCACTGCTCGATCCGCTGGCCCGCGCCGACCTTGTGATCCGTCTCGCGATGCGGCGCGGGACAAAGCCAGATTACGCGTTCGGTGTCACGACGAGACGCAAGAAATTCAGCGAGCCGATGGCGGCGATAGCGCAGCCCATCCTGACTCCATCTCCCTGCACCAACAATGACATGTATATTTTTCATCACGGTCTTCCTTTCCAGTCAGATGCTGATCATTCGCTTCATCAAGGCATGGGCCGCATAATGAACAAAATACCAGCAAGACAGGATCAGCGGCAAGCGTTCGACATTTCGGTAGACAAACCAAGTTTTCTTGGCTGCCTTCCATTTATTCCCTGACAGTGAGGTCTTCCCGCTGATTCGATATTCGGCCAGCACCTCATCCATACCATAAGCCACGAGTCCTGTTTTCAGCAAAGAAAGCCAAGTTGCCAAGTCCTGTCTGGAACGAAGATCAGGCATATGAAAAGTCCCGGTCTGCTTTCGATCGATCATCACCGTCAGACAGCCGACAATCGTATTTTTCAACATTCTTTTATAAGTCACACGCTTGGGGGCCGCTACGATTTTGTTAAGCAAGTGCCCTTCTGCATCCATCAATTCATAGCCGGTAAAGGTAAATGCGTACTGATGCATTTCCATGAACCGCAATTGATTTTCTAACTTTCTTGGCTTCCAGCAATCATCGCTGTCGAGAAAGGCCACATAACGGCCTTTCGCATGATCCAGAGCCGTATTCCGAGCAAAGGCCGCACCATGATTTTCCTCTAAAAAAATGGGGCGAATGCGTGCATCCTCTTTGGCCGCCTCGCGAAGCATCGTGCACGTCTGATCGGATGAAGCGTCATCGACAATGATCAGCTCCCAGTACGGCCAAGTCTGCGCGCGAACCGATTGGATCGTTTGCTGAATCGTTTTTTCCGAACAGTACGTCGGTGTGATTACCGAAATCAAGGCGTTGTAATCGTGTTCCGCAGCCATAATTATTCAGCTCCCCTCGCGTCATTCTTGCGAATAAATTCCGGCAATGCCGCGGCAAGGAGCACAAGCGTCATTCCGAGCACGGCACCAAGGACCGCCCGTTTCTTCGATGATAAGGTCGTGACACTCGCCCCGCTGCTTAGCGATACTTGCTCCAATTGCTGAGCCGGTCGCATCGTCAATTTTAAGCTTTGCAGTTTATAAACGAATCGCGTACGCGCAGCAGCATCGGTTGCCGGCGCCTTTTCCTTTTCTAATTGTGAAAGCGTTTGATCGATTAATTTTTCCCTCCGGTTATAATGCTGCCGATCAGCATCAAGGAAGGCATCCGTTATGGCTTGCGCGCCATTCTTTGCCTCTTCCTTTGATGCCGCGCGGTAACGGAGCTGAATCAAACGATTGTTCAAATCGCGAATCTCCACTTTGCTCAGCAATTCGTGTTCATTTTGCGCCCACAGTTGCGGCAGCTGCTGCTGGTAGAATGGCGCGTTGGTTAGCATTAGGATGACCGGATTCGTCTCGTTAAAAATGGGATCTTCATAGCTTCCCAATTGCACGGTTGCTTGCGCTTGATAAGAAGAAGGCATCGCGCCAACCGGTACGAGAAAACCGATGACGGCAAGTGCGGCAGGAAGCGCCAGCACCAGCCATAAATAGTGTTTTAAGCGTGTGGTAAACCGTTTCAGTAGATTCATTTCATCGACTCTCCCGACTTTGAAACCGAGCAAAGGACGCTTGCGCAGCAAATCACAAAACCTAAAAACACCCAATGAAAATACAGATTGCTGACTGAACTGGGGCTGATACTGGAAATGAGAAAGGCCGTCTGAGCAGTCAAACCAGTTTCCACAAGCATCCTTGCTTTTTGATCCGTTTGTTTTGCATGTGCTTTATATAAGTAGAAAAAGAGGACAAGATACATGACCAGATAACCGCCGCCGATCAGTAAGCCGAATGTCCCGGTAATCTCGCCAAGCCAATGATGCACCTCGAAAATTTGATCGGTATTCGTGATCGGCTGCTGTTCAAGATAAACCGAAAGATTGCCTGCGCCGACGCCGAAACCATACGTATCCGTTAAATAGTGCCAAGCGCTTTGCAACAGATTCATCCGTACCGTATTTGAACTTGGATTCTCATTAACCGCATAAACGGCAGGTGCACGGATGATATGCTGCAGCATCTCCAGAAGTTTTCCTGAAAGAAGCAGTACAGCTGCAGCTGCGAACAAGCCACCGCACCACAAGGCTATTTTTCTGCCGTTTTTCGGCAGCATTAGGAATGCATAACAGGCAATGCCGCCCGCAACCCCCAGCAGACAAGCACGCGATTCGGTTTGGATAATCAGCCAGACCGACAGTCCGGCAGCGCATAGGCAGAGCAGCCGAGCAAACGGCTGTTTCACGTTTCGAAGCGCCGCTAAATAAAAAAAGATCGAAACGGAAAGCAGCAATGCAAAATCGTTCTGATTTGTGAATACGGCGGTAGGGTAGCCCTGTTTGTAGTTTGGCCCATTAAACAACGTTGACGTCGGCAGCTGAATGCGCGCAAAATGATTGACAAGCCCGATGACAATCAAGCAACCGCTCATCACCATCCAGATTGTATGAAAAGCGACCAACTGGCGCACGCGCGTAAATGTAAACACCACAAGAAAAATGAACAGCATACCGATGCCGAGCAAGAACAGATATTTAATGCCCTCAGTAACCGACCACGCCCAGGTAAGCGAAGCCAGCGCATAGGCCATCCAAAAACAAAGAAAGAGCAGGACACCTTTGACCGGCATCCTTACCCATTGCCCGCGCAATCCGCCGCTTTTCACCACATAGACGAGAAACACGACGGCACTCGCAATTAAAAGGATTCTGTAAATAAAAAGCGTAAAGAAACCGATCGTTACGCGCAACACGATTTGATTTAAAAAGGTGGAGGCAACGAAGACATACATCATGCTTGTCAGCAGTACGGATGACGATGTATGCTCCTTTAAATAAAGCGCGGCGATCAGCGCAGCTGAAATCCAGCCAAGTGTGGCCACAAGCTGCAGCCATGTGTCTCCAATCCAATAAATGCCCAGCAAACCAGCCGCCAGCAGCGCAATGAGAACGACATGTTCACGAATCGCGCGATGATCCTCCCGCTGCGCTCGCGGATTGTATTGCTGCGATCGGTTCATGGCTTCGCTAAACTCAAACGACTTCACGTTTTCTCCGTTTCAAGGCACGCAAGGTCATCCGCAGCCCATCTTTGAGCGACACCTCAGGTTTCCAATGCAGCAGTTCTTTGGCCTTTTCGTTGGAAAGCATGCTGTGGCGAATATCGCCGCTGCGCTTCGGCCCATAATAAACCTCCAGATCTGATCCGGAAACATCTTTCATCAACTGAAACAGATCGTTAATACTGATCGCGGTTTGTGATGAGACATTGACGCATAGATTTTCTTTAACGGAGAGGCCGGCAACAACGGCACGGGCCACATCTTCCACAAAAATAAAATCACGCGTTTGGTCGCCGTCGCCATAGATCATCGGCGGCGTTCCTTTTTGGATCCGATCGGAAAAGATCGAGACCACACCACCTTCACCATCCGCATCCTGACGCGGACCGTATACATTACTGAAACGTAAGATGCTAGAGCGTAAATCATAAAATTTTGCGAATAGATGTAGATAATTTTCTACCGTTCGTTTCGTTAATCCGTAGGGAGATTCCGGCTGCGTCGGATGCTCGGTTGTGACCGGAATTTCCAGCGGGTTACCATACACGGCCGCCGATGAAGCAAAAACGATTTTTTTCACATTGGAAAGACGTGCACCGTTCATGATATTCAGTGATCCGGTTACATTCGTCCGTTCATCAAACAGCGGATCGGCGACCGATTGCGACACGCTGATCTGCGCAGCCAGATGAACAATATAGTCCGGTTGAATCGATTTGACGACATTAATGACCGATGGATCGGCGATATCGCAAATATAAAGATCGACCGGGAGATTGGCAATATTCTCCCGACGCCCGGTAGAAAAGTTATCCATAACGGCAACGGCATAGCCTTTTTTTAGCAAGACCTCCACAACATGTGAGCCAATAAATCCGGCACCGCCGGTTACCAATACTTTTTCCATGGAAATCCCTCCTGATCGTAAAAGTCATCCCGTTTGTTAGCGGGCTCCGTCCCCGGTCAACAGGACTTTGACCGTGCGCAGCAAAATGCTGATCTCAAGCATTGGCGATAGGTTGCGGACATAGTACAAGTCATAAACGAGTTTTTCTTTTGGTGACAAATCATAGCCGCCGCTCACTTGGGCAAGCCCGGTTAGGCCCGGTTTCACCATTAGGCGGTTTTTAAATCCCGGAATCTCGCGATCAAATTTCTCGGTAAATACCGGTCGCTCCGGACGCGGACCGATCAGCGACATGTCCCCTTTGAGTACGGAAAGAAATTGAGGAAGTTCGTCAATACGTGTTTTCCGAATAAATCGACCGACCCGGGTAACGCGCGGATCATCGGCCTCCGCCCATTTTGCACCGCCGCGTTCGGCATCTTTTCGCATCGAACGAAGCTTAACCAATTTGAATCGTTTTCCACCCTTTCCGCAGCGTTCCTGAACGTAGAACGGCGAGCCCGGCGTCTCCAAAACGATCAATAAGGCGAAAATGAAAATGATCGGTGCAGCAAGCACGATCCCGACTGAGCTAGCGAGCAGATCAAAGCCTCGTTTGATTGGCAGATACATTTTGATCCCCTCAGGGAGTGCAATTTGCGGCCGATTGACCATTGAATAGCCGCTGCACGCGCGTATTTCTTTTTCCGGCTTCACATGAAACACCTCTCCAGTTCATCACTACTTGCCTTTGAACTTGTTTCAATTATAGTGAACCTTTATGTAGGCAATATGATGACTCGTTTAAGGTTGTGTAAAGGAATGGTTTAAATGATCCTCCGCAGAGCCGACTTTAAGAAGGAAAAGCTGAAGAATCATTTTCTCGTTTTGTCGCCCGAAACTTTTGATAGAACAGGACGATTGCCCGCCTTTGCATGAAGATCACTAATAAAAGCATGCCCAAATTTGCCAAAACCATAAATGGCAAATGCATGCTATTGAGAACGCCGGCTGTAAAAAGAACCGCAATCACCGCATAGTGCCGATAAAGTGGAAAACTTCGCCAATTCTTTGCCGAAAACCAGCTTCTGGCAATGAAAAACAAAACATAGGAGACTCCGGTCGCAAGCCCGGCACCAATCGTGCCGAGTTTAGGAACTGCGAGTGCGTTAATCAGCAGACAAGGAACCAAAGACAAGAAGCTGACCCATAGATTCAAGTAGCTTTTTCTTGAGAAGACGATCCCCAATGTTGTCGTCTCGCTAAGCGTATAGAGAACCGGCTGCAGGCAAAGCAGGCCGATCAAGCCGGCGGCAGGCAGATAATCCGGTGAAAGTAAGCACATCAGGGGTTCTTTAAAGAGAAGCACGACGAAGTAAAGCACCGACATGAACAAGAGCACGCCACTGCTGACCATACGAAAAGCGGCAATCGATTTTCCCTCGGCGTGCCAGCGATACGCGGTTGGCACCCAGAAACTCGTAAACGCCGTCTGCACCACAGACAAAACGGCGGCAACCTTAAGCGCGGCGGCAAACATGCCGACCGCATAAAAACTGCTCCATGTACGAAGGGAAAGCTGTCCGGCAGAATTGAGCAAAGAAGATGCCGAGGCGGCCACAACGAGCGGCAAACCGAAAAGAAGCATGCGATGTAAAAGCGCGCGATCGGGGCGAAAATGGCGGAGGCGAAACATCGCCCTCAATCGAAATAGAATCAGCAGATCACCGAAAATTTGACCGACAGCTGCTGAATAAACCACAGCAAGAAAGTCGCGGCGGATGAAAAGAACGAACACAAGCGTAGCCGCAAGAACGATAAGCTTAATGAACACGGTGTAAAGCGAATAAGCAAGCGCTTTTTCCTGCATCCGTAAGGACAGCAGCAAGAAACGTTCAAAGCAAAGGAGGACAAGTGATACACCGAGCAGCAGTGATGCTGCATCATGATCCGGTTCGCCAAACAGCAGTTGCGAGGTTGTGCTGAGATTCAGTGCAATCATTGCCAAAATAAATAAGGCGAACAAAAGTGGAAGCAGCAGTGCATTCAAGAATAACGCTTCCCGATCGTTCACCTCATGAAATTCTCGTGTATACGCTTGATCGATGCCGAGGTACTGAAACGTAGCCAGCATCGTTAACGCAAGCAGAAACATGCTCGCTTTTCCGTATTCCTCAGGTGAAACAAAATGGGTGGTTACCGGAATCGTAATCAGTCCGATAAATGCTGCACCAAACGGTCCGATCGAAAACGCAAGCAGACGCTTAATAAAGCTTTTCATTTTTTTCCTCTTCTCTTACTTCGGGTTTCTCCGTGGTTCATCCAGGCTGTTTTTAAACAGCCGAAGCAGCCCTGTATTTAGCTTTTGTATATTAAATGATTCTTTAATCGTTCGCCGTGCATTTTGCGTGATCCGCTTCCATTTTTCCGGTGTTTTGATCGCCTTTTCTAAGGCTTGTGCAAGCGATGCTGCATCCCGTTCCGGTACCAGATAGCCGTTTTCCCCATCTTGAATCAGTTCGGGAATCCCCGAGTGTATCGTGGCAACCACAAGCTTCTCCATCGCCATCGCTTCCATCAACTGAACCGGAATACCTTCCATATCGCCGTCGCTTGCCGTTACACTTGGCGCAAGGACAACCTGCGCATCCTTCATTAATTTGATCCATTCATCCTGCGTTTTCCAGCCGACAAGCTGGATATGTCGTGTCATTTTGCACCGTTCAATCTGCTCCTGAAGCTTGTCCTTTAATGGACCGTCTCCGGCAATCGCATAACGAACGGAATAACCCTTTTTCACCAATTGAGCCACCGCCTCAATCGCGTATTGCAAACCCTTTTTTTCAACCAACCGTGCTGCCGATACAAAGAACAACTGCACGGCCGGCTGCGAGGGATGACAATCGAAGCGCAGCAGATCAATGCCCATGTGATGCACAACGGTTTTCGATGGTTCGGCGCCAAGGGCAATGCAGCGTCGGCGCCAATGCTCGCTGATCGGCAGAATCACTGATGGCGATTGAAACAAATCGTCGTAAACAGCGCTGCCCTTTTGCTTTACAAAACGCAACATATCGTACCCATGAAAAGCGGTAAATAGTTTTCCGCGCAGCAGCCCCATTTCAATGCATTTCTGCGCAAGCAAACCGTTTGGACCAAAGTGCGCCATGATCATCGAGTGGTCGGTAAGATCCACTTGATTGAGTTTGCGAATCAACAGCACCAAGTTCGGCATGGCCAGCAATTCACGAAGCGGCGCTTGACCTTGAACGTTTTTATTGAAGACGCGCGAAATGCCGTGTGCGCAAAAAGCGCGGACAAAGGCACATCCTTTTCGGATGCGCGAATTTGACTGCGCTGAATCCCCATAATAGACGACATGATCAAGCAAATCATAATACAGAACATCCGGATGCACTTTGGCACCGCCGCTCTTCTTTGCCAGAATTGTCACTTCATGACCGGCGTCAATCAAGCCGGTGATTTGATTCAAAATAAAGGTTTGCGAGAGTTTCGGAAATTCGCCGACGAAAAATAAAATCTTCATTCACGACTCACCAACTTCAGATATATTGCGTTTACTTGCTGACTTCTGGAACAACATTCGGACGGCCGATCGAGTAATACTCTAGGTTTGCTTTCCGAGCAGCCGCGATGCTGTAGCAGTTACGACCGTCGAAGACAATCGGCTGATCCATCAGACGTACATACGTTTCCGGATCCATTCGTTTGATGTCCGGCCAGTCGGTAATGATTACCGCAAAATCTGCACCGTCCAACGCTTCAGCAACATGATTCGTATAACGTGCCGGCGCACTGATCCATTTTGTCCCCCGATCTGCGGCAATTGGATCATAGCCGATCACATCTGCACCAAGTGCTGCCAACTGCGGAATCATCACCAGCGCCGGCGACTCGCGCAGATCGTCTGTATTCGGTTTGAACGCGAGTCCGAGCACCGCCACTTTTTTTCCATTGATCGACCCGAATCGCTCGAGTATTTTATCGATGAGTAAGCGGTGCTGCTGATTATTCACTTCAATCACCGATTTAAGCAAATTAAACGTATGATGATGGTTGCCGGCCAGCTGTACCAGCGCATTGGTATCTTTCGGGAAGCAAGAACCGCCGTAACCGATGCCGGCGCGCAAGAACGCACCGCCAATCCGATGATCCATCCCCATTCCCTTGGCTACCTCTTCGACATTTGCGCCGAGCTTTTCGCAAAGATTAGCAATTTCATTGATAAAACTGATTTTCGTCGCCAGAAATGCATTCGATGCATATTTGATCATTTCACTGCTGAACAGATCGGTTTTCACGATTGGAATGCCAAACGGTTCATTAATTTCCGCAAGTAGACTCGCCGTTGCCTCATCTTCAGTGCCGATGATCATCCGGTCTCCGTGGAACGTATCATGAATCGCCGAACCCTCTCTAAGAAATTCAGGGTTCGACGCGATCCGGATAAACACCCCGGGACGAATACGCCGCATCATAAGACGCTTGATGCGCAGATTAGTGCCAACCGGAACCGTACTCTTGATCACAACCACAACCGGATGATCGATCTGCTCGGCAACTTCGACTGCCGCTCGTTCAACATAGCTTAGGTTTGCCGATCCGTCCGTATTTTGCGGCGTGCCAACCGCGAGATAAACGACAGCCGCATCGGCTAACCCCAACTTGTGTCGGTCGGTAAAAAACAAACGGTTCTGTTTCTGGTTTCTCAGCATCATCTCGCCAAGTCCCGGCTCATAGATCGTCGGCACCCCTTGATTCAGCGCCTCGACCTTCTTCGGATCTACATCGATACACGTAACGGTATGCCCGATTTCCGCAAGCGCAACCCCCGTCACTAAGCCAACATAACCTGTGCCAATGACCGCGATTTTCATCTGAGTCCCCTCCACATTTTTCCTCTATGATTAGGATATCCTCGAAAATTAGATTTCATGCATTGCTTCTTATTATGCATGCCGCACGTAAAGGGAATATTAAGGAAAACGATGAATTTAGTTAAGTTTTGCTGCGGACGGCGCCGGCAAAAGGATCCCAGCCTCAGCAACGCAGGTCGAAGCTTTGCTTTGATCCTGCTTTCCCTATTTGATCGATCATTGATCATTCCCCTGACAATTAGAAAATCCGTTCCCTCCGATTAGAGTGGAACGGATCGTCACGGTTGTTCAATTAATTCGCTGAATTGAAGTTTTCGGAAGTAATAGCCGAAGTCGGCGCGCTGTCCAAACGCATTGGTTCGGCGAAACAGCACGCGCACATCGTCCTCCGGGAGCTCCTCATAGCGGATGATATCCAGATTATGCCGCATTGAAAAAGCGTTGACCGCATCGCGTATCGAAGCCGCTTCAACGATTTTCTGTGGCAGACGTATCGACACCGGCAGCGGCCTGCTGCCGTCAAATTCCTCATAAATTGCAAATCGGCTAGTCATTTTTTCCCTCCTGTATGGATTGTCCCTAGTTTTTCCCTCATTCGCCCATCCTATGTCTTCATGCGAATCACACCGGTAGTGACAGCCTGTATCGGTTTATCTCTGTCTATGATACATGATTCAAACCGCCTTATAAATCAAAAACCCTGTATGAAATACACCATTCTTTGAAAAACTAAACAATAAATGAAGAAAAGCGTGTGAACGAAGATGCATTCGCTAATAAAAAAATTAATTGGCTTTTCGCTTGGACCGGTTGTCGGCGCGCTGCTTTCATTCGTTACGATTCCGGTTACAACCTATTTCATCAGCCCGGAGGAATACGGCAAGGCAAGCATGTTTCTGCTTTTCCAAACCATTGCCGGCACGTTGCTTTTTTTGGGGATCGATCAAGCGTATACGCGTGAATACCATGAAGTTGACGACAAAACACAGCTGTTTCAAAATGCCTTGCTCCTGCCTTTTGCTTTGGCAATGATCGTTTTCCTTTGTGCACTGCTTGTACCTCAGCCGCTGTCGCTGCTTCTGTTTGGTCAGGCAGATGCGCGCTGGCCGACACTTCTATTCGGGTTAATGACGGTTTTTATTGTTCTCGAACGCTTTATGATGCTGTCGATCCGGATGCAGGAAAAAGCATTTGAGTATTCGCTGCTTGCGATCAACGTCAAAGCGGCTGTTCTCTTGTTAACCCTATTTTTTATCGTTTTCATTCGTCGTGATTTTCTAACGGTTGTCTACGCTGCCTCATTAGGGCAAATCATTGGTGACCTATGGCTGTTTTGGCGCTGCCGCGCGCTGCTTGACTTTAGAACGTTGACGATGAACCGCCCCCTCTTAAAAATGATGGTGCGGTTCGGTCTGCCGATTGTCGTAGCCACGTCACTTTCCAGCCTGCTTGGCGGACTCGACCGGCTGGTCCTTCGGTTTTGGAGCGATTTTAATCAAATCGGTATTTTTTCAGCGACCTTGAAAATCGCCGCCGTTCTCAATGTGGTTCAAAGTGGGTTCACCAGTTTTTGGGTCCCCACCGCCTATCGCTGGTATTCCGAAAATCGGCCGGCTGCTTCATTTAAACGGGTTGGCGAAGCCATTCTGCTCGTGATGTCGCTTTTGGCAGCAGCAATTTTTCTTTTCAAAAACCTGATTGTTGTGCTTCTCTCCGGCAGCTACAGCGAAGCTCAATATCTGGTCGGCTTTCTCTGCTTGCAGCCGATCATCTATTCCGTCAGTGAAGCCACCGGCCTCGGCATCGTCTTCAGCAAAAAAAGCGATCTGAACATCTGGGTCAGTCTCGCCGCGCTGATCCCGGCCGCGGTACTCAATGTTCTGCTCGTTCCGCCGTTTGGTGCAAAAGGTGCGGCAATCGCCACCGCTGTCGCTTTTCTATTTTTTTTCAGTGCACGCACCTATTTTTCCGGAAAGTATTGGATTCGGCTTCCTGTTGCCAAGCATTATGCTGTATTCCTGCTTTTGCTGGCCGGCGCTTTTATCAATGCACAGGCATTCCCAGGCATTACCGCCCTTAATCTGCTGCTGTTTATCCTGCTGATCGTGCTGCAGAAAAATACGATTCGAATGATTTGGCAGCTCTGGCAGCATTCACGATTGTCTAAGGAGGACTGACAGTGAACATTGCAATCATCGGCACAGAAAAAAAACCGCTGCCTGCTGTCCGAGGCGGTGCGGTAGAAACATTGGTCGACCTGCTGGTTAAGGAAAATGAACAAAAAAACGACATGCATCTGGATCTTTATTCAATTGAAGATGCGCAAGCGCAACGGCAAAGCCACGCGTTCAAAAATACAACGTTTCATTTTGTTTCAGCTTATGATCCCTTCCGGCGGATGCGCGGCTTTGCAAATCGACTCTGCGCAAAACTTCATGTGCGCTTTTGTTCCCACGTTTTTCTAAATCGGACCATTCATCTGCTGAAGAAAACGCACTACGACTGGATCATTGTTGAAAATCGGCCGCTTTTTATTCCAAAACTGCGCCGCAATCTTAGCCACCGGACGCGGCTTGCTCTACATCTGCATAACGATACGCTGAGTTGCGACTGCTTTTATGCGCGCACGGTCATCGCTCGCTGCGATCTTGTGCTGTCGGTCAGCAGTTATATTGAAAAACGGGTAAAAGCGGCAGGAGCGCATGCAGACAAAGCGCGCGTTCTCTACAATCGCATCGACACCCGCTTGTTTCATCCGGCGAATGATCCGCGACTGCAGCTGAGGATCCGCCAGCAATGCGGCATTCCGGAAAAACGGCAAGTCGTCCTCTATTATGGCAGGCTCAATCAAGGAAAGGGCGTGCCGAATTTAATCCATGCGTTCTTCCACGCGTGGCATAAAAATCCGGCACTCTATTTAGTTCTGCTCGGCGACTATTCCAGTAAAAAAGACCAAATCCTGATTCAACATGCCTTAGGACGGCTGCCCGGCAGCAGCTACTTGCTGCTGCATGCCATTCCACACGAGGAATTGCCGGCCTATCTCCTCCAAGCAGACATGATCGCGCTGCCGTCTCTGTGGAACGAGGCGTTCGGGCTTACCATCGCCGAATCGATGGCTGCGGGCAAAGCGGTGATTACCACCAATGTCGGCGCAATTCCCGAGTTGATCGGCAGCGATTCTGGTATTGTTCTGCCAACCGATCAATTCATGGAGCGGCGCTTAACCGGCGCACTGTTGCACTGTGCCGCCAGTCCGAAATTACGAATGCGGCTCGGGGCTAACGCCCGGCGCACAGCGCTGCGCCGGTTCCGTGCAGAAGGCTATCTGGACGAGCTCATCGAGAAACTGAATCATGCAGGAAAGGGATCCCATTTGCCGCGAGTATAACAAATCCACGGAAATTAGCGATGAAACCCAACTTGTAACGACACAATTTGGCATAAAAAAAATCCGAAGCCGCATGCGCGATTCGAATTTTTATCTACCTTGTTCTCAGATTCCGTAATTCAAATTGACGAATTTCGTATTCACATAGTCATCGATCCCTTGATGCCCATTCTCTCTGCCAAATCCGGAATGTTTGACGCCGCCGAACGGGGTTTGCGTGAAGGCAACGGTGTTGCTGTTGACGCCGACCATGCCGTATTGCAGCCCTTGGCTGACTTTGGCAATCCGTTTCAAATCCAACGTGTAGAAATAGCTGGCCAACCCATAGTTGGTGTCGTTCGCCATGCGAATCACTTCGTCCGTGTCTGCGAACGGAATCAGCGGGATCACCGGACCAAACGTTTCCTGATAGAAAATAGCCATCTTTGTTGAGACGCCGCCTAAAACGGTTGGCGCATAAAAATAGCCGTTTGCATACGCACCATCGGTTAAGCGTTTGCCGCCGATTAAGAGCTGCGCTCCCTTTGCGACGCTGTCATCAACTTGACGCTGAATTTTGCCAAGCGCATCTTCGCGAATCAGCGGTCCGGCGAGTACCCCCTCGTCCAAGCCGTTGCCAACTTTGACGGATTTCACAGCCTCGACCAGTTTTTCTGTGAACGCTTCGCTGATCGATTCGTGAACGAAGATTCGGTTTGGCGACGTGCACACTTGCCCATTGTTGCGGAATTTTGCAGCAACCAAATCATTGACTACCTTGTCAAGCGGGGCATCATCGAAAACGATAAACGGCGCATGTCCGCCAAGTTCCAACGAAACCTTTTTCAATGTATCTGCCGACTGCTCGAACAACCGTTTACCTACTGCGGTTGATCCGGTAAACGTAATTTTGCGCACCGTGTTGCTTTCGGTCAGCGTTTTGCCGATTGCTGCCGCATCCCCCATCACAAGGTTTACCGTACCATCCGGAATACCGGCTTCTTGGAAAATTTTCATCAATGCCGTTGCCGAAAGCGGCGTTTCCGGTGACGGCTTCAACACAATCGCATTACCGCCCGCCAGTGCCGGCGAAATTTTGCGCGTAATCATCGACGACGGAAAATTCCATGGCGTAATCGCGCCGACAACACCAAGCGGTTCCTTTTGAACGAGGAAAAGGTGACCATTCGGGCCCGGAATTGTTTCCCCGTAGACGCGCCGGAGTTCTTCAGCATGCCAGCGCACACTTTCCGCACCGCCGAGGACTTCACCTTTGGCCTGAGCAAGCGGTTTCCCTTGTTCAATGGTCAAAATCGCCGCCAGCTCATCTGCTTTTTCTGTAATCAGATCGGCAACACGGCGTAAAACGTTCGCACGGTCATCGACATCCAACGATGCCCAAATTGGAAAGGCAGCTTGAGCCGCTTCAATCGCTTTTTCTGTATCTGCGACACTGCCGCGTGCCACTTGGGCAATGACTTCCCCGGTTGCCGGATTAACCACATCATCAACCGCACCGCTTTCCGCATCAAGCCATTTACCACCGATAAAAAGCTGTTTTGGTGCCTGTTCTAAAAACGAATCCTTACTTGCCATCACCCGTTCACCTCATCTATAAAATAAGTCTAGCAATTCAAATATTATAAAACTAGCATACATGAACGCGCCTGCACCTGCCAGCGAAAAATTAAGCCACTTAATCGAAACAAAACGATGCGGGCGCCGCCTTCAATAAGTAGCCCAGATGCATCCACAATCTCATTCTGCACCGGGAAAATCAATGACTGGTTCACGCTTTTTTCAGTGCTTTTTCATTCACGACAAAGTCAGGGTGCTCCCCGCGCATAAATTTGTCGATATTATCAACCGTGACCTGTGCAACGCGAGCAATGCTCTCGCGCGTCGTCCCGGCAACATGCGGGGTAACAATCAGATTATTCAGCTCCGGCAATGCCTGCGGCGGTTCTTTTTCAAATACATCAAGCGCCGCTCCGGCAATTTGTTTCCGGCGCAAAGCATCCATTAATACCGGCTCATCGATCAGCGCACCGCGCGAAATATTGACAAGAAAGGCTGTCTGTTTCATGCGCGACAAGGCCTGCTGATCAATCAAATGATAGTTTGATGTGCTCAAGGCTGTAGAAATCACCACATAATCCGATTCACGGAGCAGCTGATTCAGAGCAACGAACCTTGCCTTCAGCCGTGCCGCCGCATCATGATCCTGATAATTTCCATAAGCAATGACACGCATGTTAAACGCAACTGCATAGCGCGCGACCTTTTGCCCGATCGAACCGAAACCGATAATGCCAATGGTTTTGCCGTCGAGTTCATAGGCATCCCCGCTCGGCCATTTTCCCTGTTTCGTGCCGCGATCAAACATCGGAATCATCCGCGACAAGGCAATCAGCTGACCAAACGCCAGCTCCGCAACCGAGGTTGCATTTTCTCCCGGCGCATTGCTGACCATAATCTCGCGCTCCGTGGCGGCATCAATGGCCACATTATCGAGTCCGGTCCCGGTTTTTAAAATATAGCGGAGCCGGGGAGCTGCCTCAATCACTTCGCGGTCACACGGTGCAATGGCTGTGATGCACACTTGAGCATCCCGAATTGCTTCCTTAACTACCGCTTTATTCGCCGCCTGATCGTACATCAGACAACGAACCTCAGCGCCCATTTTCTCTAAACGATCCACCATCTGCTGGTGAATGGCCACATAGGATTTTCCCACACAAAAAAGAATCTGCATCTTGTCAGCCTCCCCCGCCGCAAATCAATCGATTCAATGAACAATTATCTATTAATATAGCAAAAAAATGCCGATGAGCCCAAAAACAAAGCCCCATTTCTTTGGTTGAAAAACAACAGCGATCATGCTACGTTAAGAATACTACATAAAGTATGAAAATTATGAAAGCAGGGACGATTCATGAACCAACATTTGGACGATGCCATCAAAGAAAAAGTGATGACGCTCTTTAACTATCTGCATACCCATGCCGAAATGAGTATGAAAGAGTTTCAAACGACCGAATTTATTCAAAAACAATTGGATGCGCTCGGATATCGGACGCATACTTTCGCAGACTGCCCGGGCGTCATTGCTGAAATCGGCAGCGGAAAACCGGTTGTCGCCTTGCGCGCCGATATGGACGCGCTCTGGCAAGAAGTAAACGGCAAGCTGCAAGCCAATCACTCCTGCGGCCATGATGCCCATATGGCAATGGTGCTTGGCGCAGCGATGATCCTTAAGGAAAAAACCGATCGAATGAACGGAACCATTCGGCTTGTCTTCCAGCCGGCAGAAGAAATAGGCCAAGGCGCGCTTGAATTGAGCAAACGCGGCGTCTTGGATGACGCCGACTATTTTTACGGTGTTCACCTCCGTCCGATTGAAGAAACCTTGGATGGACGCGCACGCCCGGCAATTCTGCACGGCGCATGCGGCACCATCCGCGGTGTCATTGACGGCGAAGAGGCTCATGGTGCACGGCCACATCTCGGTATAAATGCCATCGAGGTCGCTGCCTCAATCGTAGACGCGCTCGGTCATCTGCACCTCAATCCGATGACGCCAAGCTCCGTCAAAATGACAACGCTGCATAGCGGTTCGGCAACCAACATCATCCCCGGACATGCCGAATTCAGTCTGGACGTTCGCGCTCAGAACAACGAAATCATGACAGAGCTCAAGAAAAAAGTTCGCCAGATCGTTCAAGGGGTGGCAGCCAGCTACGGTGCGACCGTGACCCTTGAAGAATCACACGGCAGTCCGGCCGCCGTCTCTGCCCCGGAAGCCATCGCCATAATGGCAGAAGCGATCAAGACGGTCCTTGGCGAGGAGCATTACGATCCGGCAAAACGTTCCGGCGGCGGCGATGATTTCCATCAATACGCGATCCGCACACCCAAGCTAAAATCAACCATGCTCGGTCTCGGCTGTGACCTCAAGCCCGGACTGCATCACCCTTACATGACGTTCAACCATGACGCAATGTACAACGGAGTCTTGATTCTGTCTGAAGCCGTCGTTAAGACCTTTGAAAAGTTAAATTGCATTGAAGCCAAAGCATGATCGTGCTTACATGTTTGGTTTTACTTGCGTGCATCAACAAGACGTAACCGCGGGCAGTCGGGAGCCGCATCGGCTGATTCTGTAAGGCCTGCGGGGTCTCCTTTGGCTCGCGATCAACGGGAACGCTCCTGAAGCACCCGAGCACTTCTGCTTTTGATGCCCTGTTTTCGGTCTGACTGCATGACAAAATTTTATCCCCGCTTCGTTTATTTATTAAAAGAGATCGGCGCATCATCCACAAGATAATGCGCCGATCTTTTTTCTATTTTTTATAATCGCCTCAGTCCGTTGCTGCTGGCGCGCGCATCAAATCTCGGCGTTTGCTTGTTTCATTTCTTTGCTCAAGGAAACAAAGTACTCGAACAGATGAAGCATGAGTTCGCTTCCGCCTGCGGTCATTGATTCCGGATGCCATTGAACACCGATCAAGCCTTTTTCCGTGATATCGACCGCTTCGACCACTCCATCTGCGGCGAACGCTGCCGCACGCAGCCCATCGCCAAGCCGAGCGACCGATTGATGGTGAAGGCTGTTTACCACAATCGCTTCATGTTCACCGAGCACTTGATAGAGACGGGAATCCTTCGCAATCCGTACACGATGGCTGCCTTCTTTGCGGGACACTTTTTGAGTATGCTGAATCGGATGGTCAATTTCATCAGCAATATCCTGAATCAGCGTGCCGCCGAGCGCGACATTGATCACCTGCAATCCGCGACAGATCCCGAACACAGGTTTCCCCAGTTTCATTGCTTGCTGCAACAACTGAAATTCAGCCCGATCACGCTCCGTATCAAAGACACCGCACCCTGGAGTCGGATCCTGATCAAAGAATTGCGGGTTAACGTCGCAGCCGCCGCTGAGCACAAAGCCGTCGCAAAGCGCCGCATACGCATCAACACTTGGACCGGGGACAATCGGCAGGATCAAAGGGACGGCACCTGCTTTGATCAGTGATGAAATATAATCCTTGTGTGCGTAGTCCCCCTCTGAAAATTCACTGAGTTTTACATAACCGCTGCTGATTCCAATCATCGGTTTTGTCACCGCCCTACCCCTCTCTTTTTCCTTTTTTTGCGCGTCTTCTTTTTTATTTTATCGATTCATCTTTTTTCGCTTATTAATGGGCCTTACTTCTCAGGGCATCGTAAAGTTTACGTTCAATTCATTTTTCTTCATCGTGCTCAGATAACGATAGATGGTTGCTTCAGATGTCTTCAACTCAGAAGCAACAATACTTACAATCCCTTTGAGCAGGAAAATTCCATGACTATTGAGTTTATCCACAACGTCGCGCTTCTCCTTTTGCGACATGCGCTCGGAAGGGACATGCATGCTGGATACAATTTCCTTGATGCTGTTTATCGCTATGTCTTCTATCGATGTCCCCAGGCGATCCACGGCGTTGCCGGCGTTCGTGAAGCCGTCGTGTTCCAATCCCATGAAATCGTCTAAAAAATGAATTGCTTCGTCCATTTTTCTGAAATCAATATTGATGACAAGTGCACCAATCAGTTCACGATGTTCGTCTCTTATAAAATATGTAGACGATCTGAGTACGGTTCCATCCTCAGCATGACCTTCATAATTGGTGCGAAACGATCGGTGCGATTCTCTCTCTTTTCGAAGCATCTTCGTGATCAATGGGGGGGCAGGCGCCCCGAGCGAAAGACCGCTCCAATTGGTCTCGCTCATTGCAATGACCGAATGTGCACGATTTCGCACATCGTAAAGCACGATCTCGGCATCCTCCCCCAACACATGACTTAAAAAGAAAACGAAGGCCTTCAACCGGTTCAGCTGATCTGTGATGTCTATCTCCTCCTAGCCTCGGGAACATTGAAACTTTAGGTTCACCCTGTTTTTACCGTTTCTTTATGCGTCACTCAGAACGATTATGAATCGTGTTCGTTTGAGGATCTGCTTTGAGTGACAGCAAGGAGATGTTGAAACGCACGCAGCACCTTCTGCGTGCCTTCTTCAACACGCGCACGCGGCGCGGCCACATTCATACGAATAAATCCGCGTCCTGACGGCCCATAGGTACTGCCCATCTGCAAAACAACGCCCTGTTTAATCAAGGCTTGCTGCAGCTCTTTTTCGGACAAATGCAGCGCTTCATAGTTAATCCACATTAAATAAGTGGCGTCGTTTTCCATGCAATAGATGCCATCAAGCTGAGAAAGGATGCGACGCACGTCATCGATGTTGCCTTTCACGTAGTGCATCAATTCGATCAGCCACGGCTCGCCCTCCTCATAAGCGGCCGTCATTGCCGCAATTTGGAACGGATTGATCGCCGGATAAACCATCGCTCTCTGCTCGCGCTTAATCGCCGCTGCAATTTTTGAATCAAAAGTCAAAATGTAGGACGGACCAATTCCCGCCAGGTTAAAGGTTTTCGTCGGCGCCATCAAGGTTACAATTTGCTTGGCTGTCTCGCCGGCAAACTGAGCAATCGGTTGATGCTGATGCCCGGGAATCAGCAGATCGGCATGGATCTCGTCTGAAATGATCGGCAAATGGTACGCAGCAGCAAGCGCGATAACCGCTTGTAGTTCGTCAGGATCCCACACTCTTCCGCCGGGGTTATGCGGCGAACAGATCAGCATACACGCAGGCTGCTCCTCTTTGATTTTCTGTTCCATATCGGCGAGATTCATTGAATAGCGCTGATTGTGCAGCTCAAGCTCGGATACAAGCGGCACGCGTCCGAGCTGATTAATCTGTTCAAAGAACGGATTATAAACCGGATGATGAATCAGAACTTTATCCCCTTCGCTTGTCAGGGCGCGCAAGGCAAGGGCAATACTCGACACCACGTTGTGATTAAAAATGATCGAACGATCCGGTACATTCCATGCGTAGCGCCGCATCAGCCAATCCCGTACCGTTTGTTTGAGTGATTTTGGACACAGCGTGTAGCCGAAGATTTTTTGATCTAAAACATGCCTCATCGCATCGAGAATACAGTCTGGCGCGCGAAAATCCATGTCGGCAATCCACATCGGCAATAAATGCGCATGCCCATAAAGCATTGCCGCTCCATCCCACTTGACACTGTTCGTGTTCGTTCGTTCAACAGGTTCATCGAAAATACTTTTTGCCACCGGGCTCACTCCCATATCAAATCTTCCTTTATCTCTTTGCAGCAATCCATCATTCAGCCCGCTCGCAAAATAATTGTTATTGCGATAATAATTTATTTATAATTTTTATTTTCATAGTTTTGTAAAAATAAGTCAATAGTCATTTTCATCATAAAAGCCCCTGAAGCAGCAGTTGCTCGGCCGCTTTCAGGGGGTGCGTGGTTAATCGAAGGATTGGTTTATTCATTTTGCTCCTCATCCAGAAAAGGATCATCAATGACGATTCGCTGAGCTTCGGCGTCGCTGGTACCCGCATACAGTTCCATGACGCCGCTTTCTCTATGACGGATTGCGCCGCCGCTGAACACCACATCACGCAGATCGGTGCGCTTTGCCGGCCCGTCCAGAAAATCCTTTCGAACCGCGATTATTTTGACCGGTGTATGCCTGCCAGTAAGCGGATCGAGCGTGAATACCATCGAATAATAGTGGCGATTGCCCTGTGCATCAAAGTAGGCAATGTGACCAAGCACGCCGGCGGTGCCATTTTTCAGTGGATGTACTTCATTGGCGCCGCCCCATTCCGCTTCAGCAAAATGACCTTCAAGCAGCGGGGCCTCTTCTATTTTATCAAGTGTCAATGCGTTCAGTGAAGCAAGAACCAGATAGCCGATTTTTCCCCGACCGCCTTTACTTCCTTGCGGCCGTGTCAGCACAAGAATCCGCCCATTCGGCAATTGTGCAAGACGCAAATCCTTCATCCCGATGGGGCCCTCAAAATACGGCTTTAGCATGCGAATCGATGCGCCTCGATAAAAGAGCGTTCGCCACTGGCTGTCGCCATTGGCAGCACGTTTGACCCAAACCCCGCCGAAAAGCAGTTGACCGTCAATCCGTGTCACAAAAGGATCTTGAAGCGGGAAAAGAGGCAAGTCCGGTACAAGCCTCCAGCCTTCCGCGGTCTGTTCAAAGAATCCAACATGCGCCGCCTCGCTCTCGCGCGACTCGACGCGCGCTGCAATCCGCTGGCGACCTTCATCGCAAAAAGGGGCCGTGCAATTATAGACATCCTTTGCACCGGCTCCGAGAAAATTCAACTTCTCAACTTCATAAATAGTCGGATGCCTCGACATGTAGTCTTCAAGCAAATCCAAGCATTCCGTAACCCGTTCCATGAATCGCGCCTCCTGAAAACATAAGCTGCACCATTACAGCACATCCCTTACTATAGTCTTCTTCTCGCGCAACTTCATGTATTTGAAATTTTTTTCAACGCTATCGAATCCTTTATTTTTCCTGCGCGCTTCGCAGTAAAGTTTCTATTGCCCCATGACGGTCTTCTGCATTAAAGATCGCCGAGCCGGCGACAAAGAGTTCAGCACCCGCCTCAAGGCACAGCGGCAAGGTTTCGCTGTTAATACCGCCATCGACCTCAATCTTAACCGGCACTTGCTTTTTCTGAATCATTCGGGCAACCGCACGAATTTTGTGAAGCATTGACGGAATAAAACGCTGCCCGCCAAAACCGGGATCCACCGTCATAATCAGGACGTAGTCAACGTCGCGCAATATCGAATCCAATACGGCGGCAGGTGTGGCCGGATTTAACACAACCCCTGCCTTAGCACCACCCTCTTTAATGATTTGGATGGCGCGATGCACATGCTTGCACGCTTCCACATGCACGGAGATCATATCTGCCCCTGCCGCCAGAAAATCCGGCAGTAAATGAATCGGTTCTTCAACCATAAGATGCACGTCTTGCGCAACCTTTGATTCACGTTTCAATGCTTCGACGACATTTTCCCCCATGGTTATATTTGGTACAAAACGTCCATCCATAACATCCACATGAATCATATCCACATCCCGTGCCACATCATGGACCTCATCTGCAAGATAAGCGAAATGAGCAGACAGAATTGATGGTAAAATTTTCATCACAGCTTCCCTCCCCAATCAAATGCAACCGTATTATGTAACCGTTGTCACAAATAATAGTACGTCAAAGCAACCGCTTCGTCAAAAGATATTCGACGAATGTTGGGCATCCCCTTGTTCGTTTACATTTTATCTTATTCGCTCTATAATAGGAACCATTATTTTGCACATTTACAACCCTATTGATCATTTGTGCAGTATCAGGGGGAAATACCATGGATCGCGATGCGTTGAAAAAGAAATATATTCAAATCGCCCAGATGTACTACGAACAGAATCTCACTCAAAATGAAATTGCTGCGAAAATTGGCGTCAACCGAACTTCAGTCAGCCGGATGCTGAAGAAGATGCGCGACGAGGGCATTGTCAAAATCACCATCAATTATGACTTAAACGACCTTTCTCTTGCCAAACAACTTGAGCAGAAGTTTCAGCTCGAAAAGTCGATTGTTATTCCGGTTGATCCGGCGCAGCCGAGCCATGTGACGTTAACCGCACTTGGCCAAGCAGCGGCCCGCTTTCTTGAGGCCCATTTGCAAGCCCATGATGTGATTGGTTTTTCATGGGGCAGCGGTCTTGCTTCCGTGGTCGATGCGCTTGAGCCGTCCGAGACGTACGCCGATCTCTTGTGTCTGCCAATGATTGGCGGGCCCGCCGGCAAATTAGAGAGCCGCTATCATGTCAATACGATTTGTTTTAAAGCAGCAGAAAAGTTGAATGCCCGCTCCATAATGATCGATGTCCCCGCTATTGTTGAGAAGGAATCGACACGAGACGATTGGATGCATTCCCATTATTATGATGAAATTTCAGCTTATTGGAAGAAGATCAGCATTGCCCTTGTCGGTATCGGTTCGATTCAAAACACCGGTCATGCCACTTGGCGCGCCTTTTATGGGCATGAATCCGTCCAGCATTTTAAAGAAAAGCAGATTGTTGGTGATCTCTGCTCGCATTTCTTTGATGATGCGGGTAAAGAAATCGCTACGCACCTCAGCAAGCGCACACTTTCGATTCCTCTGGACGTGCTGCACCATACTCGCTACACCATTGGCGTTGCAGAATCGCAAGGCAAGATTCCGGGTATTCTCGGCGCATTGCATGGGCGTCATCTGAATGTACTAATCACTACCGAAGAAACCGCAAAAGGTCTTCTCGCGCTTGACAAACCTAAAATGCCTTGATTCGTTCATAGACTGTGACAGGATTCGATGTTCCGCGACTATTTCCCTGGAAATAATCTTTTAATGCGGTACAACGTATTACCGGTTAAGAAAAACCGGGCAAAATACGCCCGGTCCTTTTTTGTTTAGAGATAATCTTTAATTCTGTATTCCTGGCCGTGAACCCCTTTGTAG
>NZ_JFZC01000045.1 GCF_000648615.1 Sporolactobacillus terrae DSM 11697
ATCCCGAACACGGTCGTTAAGCTCTTCTGTGCCGATGGTAATTGGGGGCTGTCCCCCTGTGAGAGTAGGTCACTGCCAGGCAAAGCGAAACACGCGTTTCTCAGAAATTGAGAGACGCGTGTTTTTTTGCAGGAAAAGAAAGTATAAGATCTTGCCCCATCTTCAAACCAATAGACCCGTGTCTTGCCTATGAATCAAAGCAGAGGTACTTTGGCGCCTGCGGGACCAGCGTGCCGAGAGCCCGCAGATTCTCCTGTCTGTTTGAGGAGGCTCGCGGTGCGCCCGCGGCAAGCGAGTAACCGAAGCGACGATTCAGCACTGAAAAGACACGAATCCCATCACACATGGCTGAAGATAAAGGACCAAGCACAGCTTAGTTTTTCTTAAGTGCTTGCTAGAGAACCTGCAACGTGCCATGTGAATGTGATTAGTTAAAGCAGCGGGATAGAAAAAATGAATGCAAATTATAATAAATTAGTAATAATAATTATTATAATTGACTTGAACTTTATAATAATATGTATAAAATGTGAGTGAAGAGTGATGATTTTGTGACAATCATTACGATGAAAAAACTTGCATATGAATAAGTTTGTATGAGAAGTCACATGCCAAGGAAAGAAGTTGAGTTGATTGAGAGTTTCTCTTTTTACGACGTGTTTGGGTGAACTTTTCTACGTCGATGTCTTAAAAGATGTAACCGAAATACTTGAACGATTAGGTTGCGAAGTGGATGTTCCAGAAGGACAGATCTGCTGTGGTCAGCCGGCGTATAATAGCGGCTATGCAAAGGATACAAAAGGACCCGCGAAACAGATGATTGAGGCTTTCGAGCATTCTGATTACATTGTATGCCCATCAGGATCCTGTGCAACGATGTTCCATGAATATCCTAACTTTTTTGCTGATGAGCCGGAATGGGAAGCACGTGCAAAACAAGTTGCTGCAAAAACCTATGAATTCACACAGTTCATTGTGCGTGTTCTTGGTGTTGTTGATGTAGGTGCTGAGTATCATGCGCGTGTTACACTCCACACCTCCTGCCATATGACACGTTTATTAGGCGAACGCGAGTCGCATTATACGCTTCTGAAACACGTAAAAGGGCTTGAGTTAGTACCGTTACCAAATAATTATGATTGCTGCGGATTTGGCGGTACATTTTCTGTAAAAATGTTTCCGATCTCTGAACAAATGGTTGATGAAAAGATCCGTCATATTGAGGAAACAAAAGCAGATGTACTTGTTGGTGCAGATGCCAGCTGTTTGATGAATATTGGAGGAAGAATGAAACGCTTAGGCAGACCGATTAAAGTGTTACATATTGCACAAATTTTAAACAGTCATCAAGGCAAAGGAGATGAGCGAGATGCCGATGAAAGTCGGAAATCTACCATTCTTTGAAGGTGTTGATGAGGCGATTCATGACTCATTTATGGTTAATGCCGTCTCCTCTGCCCAGGATGGACTGCGAGGCCGAAAGATTAGTGCTACGGTAGGCGATAAAGCACTAGGGGATTGGGAAGATTGGCGCAGTGCTGGTGAAGAAATCAGATCCCATACGCTAAACAATCTGGATTACTATTTAAAACAATTAAGTGATAACTTTGCTGCGCGGGGCGGACATGTTTATTTTGCGGAAACTGCAGAAGAAGCACGTAATTATATTAAAAAGGTATGTAAAGAAAAAAATGCCAAGCATGTCGTGAAAGCTAAGTCAATGGTTACTGAGGAAATCAGTCTAAATGAAGCATTGGAGGACGAAGGATGCGAAGTCCTTGAAACAGACTTGGCAGAATTTATTCTTCAGGTAGATCATGATCAGCCTTCACATATTGTTGTCCCTTCAGTGCATAAGAACCGTCAGCAAATTCGTGATGCATTTAAGAAGCTTGGCTATGAAGGCAGCGATGATGCGAAGGAGCTGGCTGGCTTTGCTCGGAAGACACTGCGTAAGAAATTCTTAGAGGCTGACGTTGGCATTACCGGATGTAATTTTGCCATTGCTGACAGCGGAAGTGTTTGCCTTGTAACCAATGAAGGAAATGCAAATATGGTCACCACATTTCCGGAAACTCAAATAACAGTCATGGGTATGGAACGACTTGTTCCCTCATGGAAAGAACTGGACGTCGTTGTCTCACTACTTTGCAGAAGTTCAGTTGGCCAGAAGTTAACGACTTATGTTACGGATATTACACCGGATGGGAATCAAGAGGCGGTAGACAGTCCTAAAGATTATCATCTAGTGATTGTCGATGCAGGACGTTCTAATGCATTGGGAACAGAATTTCAGTCTGCATTGCACTGTATTCGCTGCGCGGCATGCATTAATGTTTGTCCAGTATACCGCCATATCGGCGGACATGCGTATGGTTCGATTTACCCAGGACCGATTGGAGCGGTATTATCTCCGATCTTAGGGGGGTATGAACAATACGGAAAATTGCCTTATGCATCAAGTCTCTGCGCAGCTTGTACGGAAGCATGTCCGGTTAAAATTCCACTGCATAAGCTGCTGATTCGCCACCGTCAGAAGTATGTTGAAGGCGGCGGTCATCCGCCAGTTATGGAAAAGGTTGCGATGAAAGGATTTGGCATTGGCGCTTCTTCTCCTGCGCTTTTCAAGGTTGGCGTAAAATCTGCTCCAATCATGCTTAAACCGCTTGTCCACCATGGATCGATAACCAAAGGACCGGGCCCATTGAAGCCATGGACCCATGGCAGGGATCTTCCGGCACCGAGCAAGGACAACTTCAGAAAATGGTTTAAGAATCATAAACAGCAAGGCACAGCGATTCAAGATAAAGGAACAGGTGAATCACTATGAAAGGTACTATAGAAAACCGCGATGCATTTCTAGAAAAAATTGCCGGTAAATTGAATCGGATACCGGGTGAAGTGCCAGATAAACCAATCTGGAAGTACACGCCTCAAAATAAGGTTTATCAAAATTACTCGGAAGATCAATTGCTGGCGATGATGAAAGAAGCTTGCGCGCCGATTCATACAAAACTATTTGAGACAAATTCAGAACAACTTGGTGTTCAATTGGATCAATTAATTGCCGACTATGGCGGGGGATCGATTATCGCCACTAATGATTTGCGCTTTCATGCATTTGGTTTAGACGAGATTTTGAAAAAGAACAATGTTGCTGTTTGGGATTATAAAGAAGGGCATAAGACTATTGAAAAGGCGGCACATGCTAATATCGGATTATCAATTTGCGATGTAATGTTGGCTGAATCCGCAACAGCAGGTTTGTTTAATGATAAAGACAAAGCGAGAAGCGTCAGCTTGCTTCCTGTGACATCAATCGTAATTGTTCCGAGAAGCAGTATTGTTCCACGAATGACGCAAGCGATGCAGCGAGTTGAAGAGCGTGTACAAAAAGGAGAAACGATTTCCTCGTATATTAATTTCATTTCTGGACCAAGTAACAGTGCTGATATTGAAATGAGATTGGTTGTCGGCGTACATGGTCCGGTCAAAGTTGCCTATTTGGTCGTTTCTGATCGTTGATTCTCTTTCGCATCGGCAGCATTTAAATAGACTGCGCTTAATAATGAAAAACGGGGCAGTTTCAAAAGGGTGTTGGATTTATACTGCGCGCCGATTGCTCGCATCAACAGAGAGCGCGACCGCGGGCGATTCAGGAGCATCCTCGGCTGATCCTGTAAAGCCTACGAGGCCTCCTTTGGTTCGCGATCAACGGGAACGCTCCACAGGAGTCTCGCATCTTCGCGCTTAATCTCAAAATAGACGTTTTTTAAGGGTGTCTCAAAAGTCAATTGACTTTTGAGACACCCTCGTTTTTTTTGCTTTTGCTTATTTTTTATGGAGATCATTCACGGATTTGTCCGTTTCCTTCGATGAGGTATTTAATACTGGTCAATGCATTTAATCCCATTGGGCCACGTGCATGCAATTTTTGTGTGCTGATGCCGATTTCTGCACCAAACCCAAATTGTTCGCCATCGGTGAAGCGTGTTGATGCGTTATGATATAACGTCGAGGCGTCTACAGCTTTGAAAAAAGCCGCAACATGTGCAGGATCTTCGCTGATAATTGATTCAGAATGCTTCGTACCGTAGCGGTTAATATGATCAATGGCTTCTTGAAGCGTATCAACGAGTTTGACTGCAATAATTTTATCTAGATATTCAGTTGCCCAATCTTCCTCAGAAGCAGTTGGTAATTGAGGAAATTTATCGGCGGCACTTGGGTCAATGTGGCAGGAAACACCGGCTGTTAGAAGCGCATCGATTAAGGAGTCGCCAAATTGATCGAACCATTTTCTGGAAACAATGACGGTTTCAATAGCATTGCATACGGAAGGCCGCTGAGTCTTCGCATTTAAAACAATGCGGGTTGCCATTTCAGGATTTGCGGATTCATCGATATATACATGGCAATTCCCGGCTCCGGTTTCGATGACAGGGATGCTTGCCTGTTTGATTACCGTCTGTATCAAGCGACTGCTGCCGCGTGGAATCAGTACATCAATCATACCGTTTAAACGAAAGAACTGATTGGCGGTCTCATGACGTGTATCCTCCAGCAATTGAACCGCTTCCTCAGGGATGTTTGTTTGCCGAAGTGCTCGCTTAATGGTTGAAACAAGCGCTTTATTCGTTTCGAGTGCTGACGCACTGCCACGGAGATAAACGGCATTTCCTGTTTTGAGACAAAGGCAAGCGGCATCAATCGTTACGTTTGGCCGTGCTTCATAGACCATACCAATGACGCCAATCGGTACTCGAATTTTTTGGATATGCAGTCCGTTGGGCCGGTCCCATTGGTCAAGCGTATCACCGATCGGATCTGGGAGTTTGGCAAGGGTTTCAACTGCTGCTGCCATCGCATCAATACGAGCTTCGTTGAGCATGAGCCGGTCAAGCAGGGAGGGGGTCATTTGATTTTGTTTTGCGCGTTCCTGATCCAAGCGGTTTGCTTCAATGATGATGTTTCTGTCTGTATGCAGCTGAACGGCGATGGCATGCAATGCTTGATCTTTTTCAGCACTTGATTGCACGGAAAGGAACTGTGATGCGGTGCGCGCTGATTTTGCTTTTTCGATTAATTCATTTTTCTTTACTAAGGCCATTGGTTCGTGCTCCCTTCTTTTTTTCAGGACGAAGTGTTGCGGTCCACGGTACCCAATTGTCGCGATGAACGACCTCAGCGTGTCCACCGTCAATTAAATCCATAGCATGCGTACTGTTCATTCGTTTGATTTCCTCAAGCTGTTCGGACGAGTAATTCACTTGACCTTTACCCAGTACATGGTTTTTTCGGTCCACAATTTGAATCACTTCTCCGGCATGAAAATGACCATTGATTTTCCGTATGCCGGCGGGCAATAAACTTTTACCCTTTTCCATTAATGCGCGAACGGCACCGTCGTCAATTTCTATTTTTCCAGATACCGGTGAATGAAGCGCAATCCACTGTTTTGACACCTTGAGCGAAGGTTTTAACTCTCTTGAACCGATATAGGTTCCATCGCCTTCGCCTTTTATAATCGCGACGAGTTTGCCCGTCCCTTTTCCTGTGCCAATGAAGGTACGGACACCGAGCGACAGAGCGGTACGAGCAGCAGATAATTTTGATTTCATACCGCCTGTGCCTACCTTAGAGCCAGAAGCAGCGCTTGTTTCGTTCAGCAGATGGTCGGGAAGTTGATCAAGATAGTGATAGCGGACCGCATCGTCATATTCGTTTGGATTCTTATCATAAAGCCCGTTAACATCAGTAAGAATGGCAAGAAAATCGGCATGAATCAAGCCGCTGACGAGTGCAGACAACATATCGTTATCACCAAACGTCAGCTCTTCTAGAGAAACAGAATCATTTTCGTTAATGATTGGGATCACTGATCGCTTCAAAAGTTCGGACAATGCAGAATAGGCATGACTCATCTGTTCACGTCGTTCAAAGTCCTGTCTGGCGAGTAAGAGCTGGGCAATGGTGATTCCGTATTTATGAAAAGCTCGTGTATAGTGATTGAGCAGCATGACCTGTCCAACAGCCGCAGCAGCTTGTTTGCCGGCAATGGTTACCGGACGAGCCGGATAACCAAGACCGGAGTATCCAGCTGCGATTGCACCGGATGATACGAGGACGATTTGATAGCCACTTGAAGCAAGCCTCGCGATTGCGGCAACATGATCCTCAAGCTTTTCAGAATCCAACTGTCCATGAATATTCGTCAGCGAGCTGCTTCCGATTTTTATAACCACTCGTTTTGTTTTCATGATCTAATCCTTTCCTTTCAATGAAAAAGCCTCTCCCAATCCTTAAAAAAGGACGGGGAGAGGCTTTGCCCGCGGTACCACCTTTGTTAATACGACGAACGCGTATTCACTTAATCGCTTCGTAACGTGAAGAAAACGATTCGGTTTTTGTCCGAATAGCTCAAGGGCAGGTTCAATAAGAACGGAGCGGAGCATCTTCCAGCCGATGGATGCTGTTCTCTAGCACACCTTCAATTATTTACTAGTCCCTGTCAACGCACAGTATCATTAATTTGTATTAATTATATTCAGACTTTGATGGGAAGTCAAGAATGAACGGCTGATCGTATGTGTCAAGCTTTTCTCGGAACTCTTTATTGGGAAAGAGCTTCTTAATTCTAAATTTGTACACCTTAGGTATAAAATCATATTTTTTAGGCAAACGTAAGCACTTTGTTCAGTTTGCCTACTGCACTCGAAGAGGACGCGTTGGTTCCAATTCGACCGCGATGGGCACCAATAGACGGAACCGTAGGTTCCTTCAACAAGGATGCAATTCGTATCATTTTTTTTATGATTTGGTATGTCAACACTAAATCAAACAAATTTTTAAAGGTGTCGCAGCTTGTATTCAGTTGGTGTTAGGTAGTCTAGTGATCCATGGAT
>NZ_JFZC01000046.1 GCF_000648615.1 Sporolactobacillus terrae DSM 11697
TACAAAGGGGTTCACGGCCAGGAATACAGAATTAAAGATTATCTCTAAACAAAAAAGGACCGGGCGTATTTTGCCCGGTTTTTCTTATATAAAAAGAAGCGTGTAAGTGATGAAGGAACAGGATCAGAACTGACGAGGCATTTTGCGGATATTTTTTAGGAGCGCGGCAGAAAATAAGCAAAAAAGGAGTCTTCTGCCTTGAAGAAATTCATGACCTTAATCCTTAGTTGCTCCGTCCTCTTATGTTTTTCGGGTACTGCTGAAGCAAAAAGTACGCTGCCTGCCAAGTTGCCTGAATCGGTGATCGATATTTCAAAGGAGAATACCTACCCGAATCCAGCTCACGATACTTCTGAGCTCGTGCCGAGCGCCCATACCAAGGCATTGCTCAAATCCGCAAATGAAACGATCGAGAATCCAATTCTGATCAAACTGCTAAACGAATCGGCGCTTCATCCATCGAAATGGTCGATTGGTTATTCTGCGCGAATCTATCTTGGTGAATGGCCGCTTAACTATACATCGAAGGAAACCTCAGTGAATTGGGAATACAAGAAGATTAATGATAATGCGGCAGACGCCCGCGGCAGCAAAAGCAGCCAGCAAATCGGCTATCTGCAAGAAGTACAAGCAAAGGTGAATGGCGGTTTGACCTCTGATATTCCAAAGAAAGAAGAAGCCAGCCAGCTAATCTTAGCAAAAACAATGAAAAAAACGCATCTTCCGATTTCCTTTTCGACGATCATCGGTGCCGGAACGAAAATTGATCGTCCGTATCAAGTGCCGTCAAAACGAATTGGCCACCTCTATGGTTACGTGCCGGCAGTTAATGAACGCGGAAAAATTACGTATGGAGAAGTTTTCCTCGTTTTAAAAGGCGGCAGGGCACACATTGAGGTTAAAAACATCATGCAGCAAGGAATCGGAGCCTGGATGCCGATTACCGATCATCTGTCACTGCGCTACGTCGCACAATAAACCGATACAAGCCTTTGTCTGAACCTTTTTCTTAAACTATGCTAAAGTGAAAAGAGAATGGGAGACGGAGGTGCTCACTATGGGACGAGCGACGCATTCGAAAGCAGATCAAGTGATCTATTTAAAAAAACGATTCAAACTGTTGACCCAGGTTTTCGAGGCGTTCGACGCGGAGAACGTCAACGAGAGCGACTTAGCCAGTGTACTTCAGATGATGGATAATCTCGAAGTGAAGATCCGCCGCTTTCGTGAAGATTGGATCGAGAATCGAACAGAAAAATAAGGAAAACATAAAAGACGCGAAAACGGTCACGCTAAGGATATGGAGGGTGATCGTGTGAAAAAAATCGCGTTGGTACTCTTCGTCGCTCTGTTTGGGCTTGTTATCGATCCATTTGGCGCGTTTGCAAAGGACTGGTATTTCAAGCCTGCGAAAAATCATCAACCAGCGACGACAGAACCAGAATATGAAGCTTTATTAAAGAAATATGATGGGATCTATATAGGCGATCCATCGAAAAAGGAATTGTTTTTGACGTTTGACAATGGGTATGAGGCCGGCTATACGGCACACATACTCGATACACTGAAAAAAGAACATGTCCCGGCAACGTTCTTTATCACCGGTCATTATATTTCCGACCAGCCTGAGCTCGTGAAACGGATGGTAAACGAAGGACATATCATCGGCAACCATTCGTGGAGTCATCCGGATTTGGCGAAAATCAGCGATACAAAATACAAAAAAGAATTAGCTAAGTTGAAGGCGCGCTACACGAAGTTAACCGGGAAAACCGAGATGAACTATTTGCGTCCGCCAAGAGGCACTTTCAGCGAGCGGTCGCTCAAGCTTGGTCATGATGAAGGGTATATTAATGTATTTTGGTCTGCAGCCTATCGCGACTGGCTGCGTGATCAGCAACATGGCGCTGATTACGCCTATGACCACATTATGAAACGCATGCACCCAGGCGCCGTTATTCTGCTTCATACGGTTTCCAAAGACAATGCTGAAGCCCTTCCTAAAGTTATTCATGACTTGAAAAAGCAGGGGTACCGTTTCCGTAGTTTGGATGACTTGATGGCAGAACGCGCCCTTCCCTCAAAATTTTGGTGAATCTGCTTAGATACCTCGATCCGAATAAGGATTTGAGGTATTTTTTTACAGGCCAAAAAAAGTATAAGATTCTGCCTGTCTGAGGAGGCTCGTGGCGCGTCCGCGGCAAGCGAGAAACCAAAGCGTACCCGTGCACAAGTGATGAATCAAAGCCGCAGCAAAAGGAACCTTTCTGATTGTAAAGGAACTTTCCTAAAGGAACTTTAAGGAACTTTAAGGAACTTTAAGGAACTTTCGCTAAGTGCGCATACGTCCTGTATGCAACACGAAAGCCATCACATCCTGTGAAAGTACGTCCTGTATGCAATGCGAAAGCCACCGCATCCTGCGGAGGTAAGGACCGGGCGCTTTTTGCTCGGTTTTTCTGTCGATTTGTAAAAAAAAGTTGTAAAAAAAGTTAAGAACAGTATCCACAACGTTATCCACAGATTTGACAAATAGAAAGGTGGGATAAATAGACGATTTACGTCATTAATCCACATAATCCACAATGATTTCGTGATTAATTAACAAAAAAATACACATTTTTACATCCCGTTAATAAAGGATTTTTGGAGGTTATCCACTTATCCACAGAGTTATTGACATTTGCACAACGTATGATCTCGCAAATTCTGAAATATAAATTTAATGAATCGGTGAAAAATAGGCTGGTGCATTAAATTTTTATGAAAAAACGGCTTTTTTTGCTCTTGCTGTTCTTTGCGTTCAATGCATGCATGGGTTTGTGCTATGATATTGATAAAAGTGCTGGAGGATTGATCGATGACGGTGATCACCAGGATACGTACGAATGAAAAAGAACGCGGCTTTTTTGTCGTGGATTTGGCAAGCGATGACGGTCAGAAGCAAAGTTTGGATGTTCATGAGGACGTCCTTGTCCGGGAGGAACTGCGCAAGGGACTTGAGTTGTCGCCGCAAAAACTTAAGCGACTACTTCATGAGGCGTCGGGAATCTTGGCTTATAATGCGGGGGTGCGCTATCTCTCCTATCGGATGCACAGTGTGTCTGAAATGAAGCGCTATTTACAAAAAAAGGAGTTTGGCACGCAGCAAGTGACTTATGCTATCGACCGTTTGAAACATGAGAATTTGCTGGATGACGAAGTCTTTGCGGATTCCTTTATCCGAACGCGGATTCGTACTTCGACCAAGGGACCGCAGCTGATCTATCGCGAATTGCTGCAATCGGGCGTTTCACAATTGATCGCTTCGCGCGCGGATCGACTGTTTCCTGTTGAGGAACAACTTGAACATGCACGCAGGTATTTAGCAAAGCAAACGTCATCGGTTAAAAATAAAAAATCAATGATGGAAGGACGGCTTGTTCTTGCCAGACGGCTGATGCAGCATGGGTATTCACGTGAGATCAGTGATCAGGTTCTTGAAGAGATCACAGACTTTCTAGAGGAAAACGAACGAAATGCGCTGACCGCTCAAGCAGAAAAGGCGATGAAAAAGTACAAGAAGTTTTCCGGTCGCGATTTTACATTAAAAGTGAAAAACTATTTGTATCAAAAAGGATTTCCACTTGATTCAATTAATGCTTTTTTAAGCGAGCGCATCAACGATATATGAATAAAACAACATGAAAAAGGGCTTCTGACATTCATTCAGAAGCCCTTTTCATTCCAAATTGATCAGGAATTGACCTGAGCTAACACTAATTTCTTACGTAGTTTGCGTTCACTGAATACCCAGCCTGTATAGGAACTTTGCACCTTTAGATGATGATCCAGCCAGACCGTCGCGGTGAACGGATAGGTTCCCTTTGAATAGTACCTTAGATCCGTAAACTGAATGACCCAGTGGTTGTTGCGCTGCTCAATGGACCAATGATAGATGGGCGAAAAGGACAGGAAGGCACGCACATTTTTATCATGTGCAGCTGCCTGAATCATTTCGTTGTTTAAATCAATCGGCATCCGATCAAATCGGTCGATCAGCTCTAAGCGTTTACCGCTGATTTTTCCGACATAGTAGTATTTTTCGCTTTCCGCTGCCACATGATAATGAGACCAGCGCATGGTCGGGGACAAATAAACCTTGGTTAGTCCGGGCAGCTGCTGCTTCACATCATTTATGACTTGGTGATGATAAAAGCCGCGGAGCACATAGTACACAACAAGCATTGCATCGATGACGATAAAGGTGACGCCCGCGTGACCAAGCGATTGCCAGATGGCAAATCCGAGAAGATGCATACTAAAAATAAACGGATCAAAGATATTGATGGTCCCCAGTGCAACCCATTTTCCCGTAAACGGGCGAACCGCTTGCGTTCCATACGCATTGAAGATATCGACAAAGACATGAGTGGCGACGGCCGTCAACGTCCAGATCAACAATCCGCTAGGGTTTGCACTTGGAAACATTGCTAAGAGGATCGCCGTAAGAAGCAACGGCCAAAGCAGTGTTGCCGGAATCGAGTGGGTCATCCCGCGATGATTGCGGATGTAAGCCGCATTGTTTTTTAATTTCAGAGCCGTGTCAATGTCGGGAATCACTGAACCTGCGACAACGCCGACCATGACCGCTTGGTAAGTCAGCGGACTCTGCGCGACGGCGGGATCCATGGTTGCGAGTCCCGCTAAGCCAAACCCCATAACAATATGAGTCGCTGTATCCATGAAAAAATTATGTCCTCCCTCTTAAATGAAGAAATCCCTTTTTTCAATGACACGAAGTTGTGTTAATACTTTTATTGTCACACAAAATCAAGGATAATGAAAGGGATATTTGTGCCAATTCAGAGGGAAAATGGAACGAGAAGGGTTGAAAAGAATGAAGGAACAGCAAATACAGCAATTTAATCACGATTTGCTGGATTGGTTTCACCGTAAAGGGCGTAGGCTCCCTTGGCGTAAGACAGATAATCCTTATTATATCTGGATATCCGAAGTGATGCTTCAACAAACTCAAGTGAATACGGTAATTCCTTATTATAACCAATTCATCAAAAAATTTCCTACACCAGAAGCATTAGCAGATGCACCGGAACAAGAGGTGCTCAAATCATGGGAGGGACTTGGTTATTACTCGCGCGCCCGCAATCTTCAGAAAGGTGTACGTGAGATGGTTGCCACCTACAACAGTGAACTTCCGAAAAATAAGTCGGACCTTTTGTCTTTAACGGGGATTGGACCTTATACAGCATCCGCATTAATGAGCATGGCCTATCATGAACCTGAGCCGGCGATTGATGGTAATTTAATGCGCGTCCTCTCGCGCATCTTTTTAATTGATGATGATATTGCGAAGCAAAAAACACGTAAGAAATTTGAAAAGCTAGCAAGCGATTTAATTGTCCAAACAGAACCTGCGTCTTTTAACCAAGCCTTGATGGACCTTGGTGCAATGGTCTGCAGACCGAAGATTGCCGATTGCTCGCAGTGCCCAATCAGCAGCCATTGCCGCGCTTATGAAGAAGGGGTGCAGCTGGAATATCCGGTCAAGAGCGGCAAAGCGAAACCAAGAATGCTTCACTATGCGGTGCTGCTTCTTCTCGATGAACAGGGACGTTTCTTAGTGGAACAACGGCCCGACAGTGGACTTCTTGCCGGAATGTGGCAATTTCCAATGCTTTCGCTTGACGAATACGAAGATGAACAGCAGCAGCAGGCATATAGTCGGGAACGCTTTCAATGCAGCGTCGAACCGCCGGAAGCCGCTTTTTCCTATACGCATCATTTTTCACATTTAATTTGGAAGCTGACGCTGCGGATCGGACGGACACCGTCGCAAATGAAGCTGCGGAAGAGGCAGTGCTGGGCGACAATGAATGAGTTGAAGCGTTTTCCTTTTCCGGTATCGCATCAAAAGGTTATTCGATGGATTGAAAAAAATCGACCGCTTCATACATAACTTTTGCCATTATTGGCAATGGTATTGTGGTGGAGGTGATACGCGATGGCTAAGAATACAAACGCAAACACTGACGTAGCACAAGTAAAAAAGCAAAATGCTCAGGCTAAGAACGGCAAATCAAGCAGTGAATTTGCGAGCGAAACGGATGCTCAGCAAGTTCGTCAGCAAAATCAAAAGTCACAGCAAAAAAAGCAGTAATCACCAAACGTGCGTATGCGTATAAGGACAAAAAAAGCCTTGTTCCAAAAAATGGAACAAGGCTTTTTTTAAAGAAAATAATTTTAGTGTTCTCCGTTATTCTTGTGAGCTTTCTTGTTAAAAAATATTACATGAATGGAACAAGATGATATAATAGCCAAGTACGAGGAGGTGAATTGTTAAAAATGAGTGACCCAGTATTGAAGGTTGAAGGATTGAAGACGTCTTTTTTTACTGATGATGGCGAGGTTCCCGCGGTCGGTGGAATTGACTTCGAAGTAAAAGAAGGAGAAATTCTTGGCATCGTCGGCGAGTCCGGCTGCGGAAAAAGTGTGACCTCGCTTTCTATCATGGGACTGCTGCCCTCACCTCCGGGAAAGATTGTCGGAGGACATATCTATTATCAAGGTGAAGACATCAGTCATGCGAAAGAATCGAAAATGAGAAAACTGCGTGGAAACGAGATTGCGATGATCTTTCAAGAACCGATGACCTCGCTTAATCCTGTTTTTACAATTGGCGAACAACTCGAGGAAGCCATAAAACTACACAATCAGCGTTTACCAAAAAAAGAGATTGAGAATCGTTCGGTAGAACTGTTAAAGCGTGTCGGTCTGCCTAGAGCAAAGGAATTGCTTAAAGAATATCCTCATGAACTTTCCGGCGGGATGCGTCAGCGTGTGATGATCGCGATCGCCATGTCCTGTAATCCAAAGGTTCTGATCGCCGATGAACCGACAACGGCGTTGGATGTGACGATTCAGGCGCAAATTCTTGACTTGATGATCAAGCTGAATAAGGAAACCAACACGGCGATTATTATGATCACCCATGATTTAGGCGTTGTTGCGCAAATGTGTCAGCGAGTCGTCGTGATGTATGCGGGCAAAATTGTTGAAGAAGGACCGGTTAAGGATATATTCAACCATCCAAAGCATCCGTACACGGAGGGATTGATTCAATCAATTCCGGATTTGCACGGAAAAAAAGAACGTCTCTACACAATAAAAGGCAGTGTGCCAAAGCCCGGATCGATTACGAAAGGCTGTCTGTTTGCGCCGCGCTGTGAATTTGTCATGGATAAATGTCGGGTGAACACCCCGGAATTATCCGGAGGCGAGCATAAATCGCGTTGCTTTCTTCATCAGGAGCAAGGCAGAAAGGAAGTCCGCACATGATTGAATCGCTGTTACACGTTGAGAATCTCAAAAAATATTATCCAATTAAAGGCGGGAAATTTGGACGAGTATCCGAAACCGTTCGTGCTGTCGACGGCGTGAGTTTTTCGGTTCGCGAAGGCGAAACGCTAGGGATTGTCGGCGAATCAGGATGCGGGAAGTCGACGACCGGTCGGATGATCATGCGCTTGATTGAGCCAACAGAGGGAAAAATCGTGTTTCAAAACCGAAACCTTATGAATCTCTCAAAAAAAGAGATGCGAAAAGCGCGCAAAGACATTCAGATGATTTTTCAGGATCCGTTTGCTTCTCTAAATCCCCGGCATACGGTTGAACATATCATTGAAGAACCAATGATTGTGCATAACATCGGCGATCGAAAGGAACGTAAAGCGCGTGTTGAAGAATTGCTGGAACTTGTCGGACTGAGCAGTTACCATGCAAAACGCTATCCGCATCAGTTCAGTGGCGGACAGCGCCAGCGGATAGGCATTGCGCGCGCCCTCGCCGTGCGTCCTAAGGTGATCATTGCCGATGAACCGGTTTCTGCGCTCGATGTTTCGGTACAGTCTCAAGTGTTGAACCTGCTTAAAGATCTGCAGGAAAAATTCAACCTCACTTATATTTTTATTGCCCATGATTTAAGTGTTGTCCGTCATATCAGCGACCGGGTTGGTGTGATGTATCTCGGCAAACTGGTTGAACTCTCAGAGAGTGAGCGGCTGTACGATGATCCGAAACATCCGTATACAAAAGCGCTGCTCTCTTCTGTTCCCGTGCCGAATCCGAATGTACAAACGGAGCGAATGATACTGCAAGGCGATGTCCCAAGTCCTGCACATCCACCGGCAGGCTGCAGTTTTCATGACCGCTGCCCGTTTGCAATGGATATCTGTTCTAAAGAACGGCCGCATTTGAAAAAGCTTGAAGACGGCAGGCTGGTTTCCTGCCACTTATACGATTAAGCCAGGCAGCAGCAATTTCGCAAGCAGCACCAGCTGCCGGTGCTCAAAGAGAGGTGAATACATATGTTCTATTATTCCGTGAAACGCATACTGATGCTGATTCCGGTTCTGCTTGGCATGACGCTGATTGTCTTTGCAATCATTCATGCGATTCCGGGAAATCCGGCACTGACCATTCTCGGCACAAAAGCATCACCGGAAGCTGTTCGACAGTTGAATCAGTCATTGGGACTGGATAATCCTTGGTATGTTCAATATTTTTCCTATTTGAAAGATATATTGACTGGAGATTTGGGAACGTCGATTCAGACTCATGCGCCGATTGCAAGCGAGATTTGGCCGCATTTGGCTGCAACGATTGAGCTGTCGTTTGTCGCAATGATCATTGCGATTGTTGTTGGGATCAATGCTGGTATTATCAGTGCATGGAAACAAAACTCGGTGTTCGACTATACGGCGATGATCCTTGCGCTTATCGGTGTGTCGATGCCGGTGTTCTGGCTCGGGCTGCTTGAACAATGGGGATTCTCAATCAAATTGGGATGGCTGCCGTCAATCGGCCGCGATGATATCCGTAACGGTGTCGATCCTATTACGAATCTTTATTTGATTGATACACTTTTGCAAGGACGTCTGGACCAGTTCTGGATGGTCATTCGTCATATGATTTTGCCCTCCATTGCCTTGGCAACCATTCCAACGGCAATCATCGCGCGAATGACACGCTCCAGTATGCTTGAAGTACTGAAATCCGACTATATTCGTACCGCCAAGGCAAAAGGACAGCGGATGGTTTGGATCGTGTACAAATACGCGTTGAAAAATGCGTTTATCCCGATTTTAACGGTTATCGGACTTCAGACTGGACTGCTGCTCGGCGGTGCTATTTTGACGGAAACGATCTTTGGCTGGCCGGGTGTCGGTTTGTACATCTACAACGCCATCCAGTACCGCGATTATCCGGTGATCCAATCCGGAATTTTGATTATTGCCTTCATTTTTGTCATGGTCAATTTCATTGTCGATTTGCTTTATGGACTCATTGATCCGCGTATCAAGTACAAATAAGCCAAATTGATCGAAACAAATCTTCTAACACTAATTGAGAAAAGGAGGTGTCAAGAATGCCGCAAACTGCTCAAGTACATGCTGAAACGCGTGCCGCGAAAGAAAGAAGCCCATTTGTGAACGCAATCAGTGAATTTTGGAAATCCTATCGCAAGAACAAACCGGCTTTGTTTGGGACAGGCATTATCCTTGTCTTTATCCTTCTCGCCATTTTTGCCAACTTTATTGCGCCTCAAGGGATCAATGATCAAAATATAACCAATAAACTGCAGGCGCCATCAGCAGCACATTGGTTTGGCACGGATGATTTCGGCCGCGATATTTTCAGTCGTATCTTATTTGGTGCTCGGCTTTCGCTGCGTGTTGGCTTTCTCGCGGTGATCGGATCGATTGTTGTCGGAACCTTGCTTGGTATTCTGGCCGGCTATTTTGGAAAAGTACTGGACGTTGTCATTTCGCGTCTGTTTGATATTTTGCTTGCTTTCCCAAGTATCCTGCTTTCGATTGCGATTGTTGCCATTCTCGGGCCGTCGCTTAATAATGCATTGGTTGCGATTGCAATTGTCAACGTACCGGTGTTTGGCCGTCTTGTTCGTTCGCGCGTGCTGACGGTAAAAGAGGAAGAATATGTTGTTGCTGCGCGCTCGATCGGTATGGGCGACATGCGCATCATTTTCCATCATATTCTTCCGAACAGTATTGCACCGATTATTGTACAAGGAACATTGAACATTGCGACTGCCATTCTCGATGCCGCTGGTTTAGGTTTTCTGGGAATGGGCGCTGAGGCGCCGCTTCCGGAATGGGGCAAGATGCTGTCCGATTCAAGGGAGTATATTCAGAACGCGCCATGGACCGTACTGTTTCCGGGACTTGCCATTGTCCTTGTCGTCGTCGGGTTCAACCTGATTGGCGATGGGCTGCGCGATGCACTCGATCCGCGGATGAAAAACTAAGTGAACAAATTCTGAGTATTTCTATTGTTTTCTTGTGAAATTATCAGATTAGCTATACAATATTTAAGATTTGTTTTAGAAATATAGATTAGGGGGATTCACATGAAAAAGAAGTATTACAGCGCAGCGTTTGCACTCATTCTATCACTTGCGCTTGTGCTGACCGGTTGCGGCAGCAGCGGCTCTTCAAGCAATTCAGACGCAAACAAGACGCTTGTCTTTGGCCGCGGTGCAGACACAACATCGCTTGACCCGGCTGTGGTTACAGACGGCGAATCATTCCGTATCTCGCAGAATATCTTTGAAACGCTCGTTTCTTATGATTATAAGAATCAGTCGACAAAGATCAAGCCAGGTCTTGCTGAAAGCTGGAAGATTAGTGATGACGGCAAAACGTATACGTTCACGCTCCGCAAGGGCGTTAAATTCTCCGACGGCAGTGCATTCAACGCCGACGCAGTTGTTTACAACTTCGATCGTTGGATGAACGGCAAGGCATCTGGAAAATTCGCTTATTTCCCGTCCATGTTCGGCGGCTATAAGGGCGACAATAGCCTGATTATTGATCGTGTTAAGGCACAGAATGCCACGACGGTTGTCTTTACTTTGAAGAGACCTTCTGCACCATTCCTGCAAAACTTGGCAATGTCTCCATTCGCCATTTCAAGTCCGAAAGCCATTAAAAAATATGGTGACAAATATGGTCAATCTGCCGGCGTAGGTACCGGTCCTTATGTATTTAAGAGCTGGAAGAAAAACAACACAATTACGTTGACAAAGAACAAAAACTACTGGCAAAAAGGTCTTCCAAAACTTGATTCAATTATTTTCAAAGTCATTCCGGATAACAGCGCGCGTTTGAACGCATTGAAGAATGGCGAAATTGATCTTATGGACGGCTTGAACCCAAGTGATATCGATGGCATTAAAGGCAACAAGGATTTCCATGTTTACTATCGTCCGCCGATGAACGTTGCTTATCTCGGCTTTAACGTAACGAAGAAGCCATTTGACAACAAGAAGGTTCGTCAGGCACTGAACATGGCGGTTGACAAGGAAGCGCTGAACAAAGCGTTCTACAATGGACAAGCTGAACCGGCAAAGAACCCAATGCCTCCAGTACTTCTTGGATTTGCTAAGGATCTTAAGGATTATCCATATGACCTGAAGGCAGCGAAGAAATTGCTGGCTGAAGCTGGTTATCCAAATGGGTTCACGACAACGTTGTATACGATGTCCAACCCGCGTGACTACATGCCGCAGCCTGCGAAAACAGCTGAAGCCATTCAAGCAACTTTTGGTAAAATCGGCGTGAAAGTCAAAATCGAAAACGTTGAGTGGTCTTCTTACATTGAAAAGCTGCAAAAAGGCGGCGCGCCAATGTACTTGATGGGCTGGATCGGCGACAATGGTGACCCGGACAACTTCCTCTATACGCTGCTTGATAAAGACAGCGTTGGTACGAACAACTTATCGTTCTACAAGAATGATGAATTGCACAAGATTTTTACTCAAGCACAATCTGAAACGGATAATGCAAAACGTGCGGCGCTGTATGTCAAAGCACAAGAGATTATTCATGAAGATGCCCCTTGGGTACCTCTTGAATATGCAAAAGCAGCACTAGTTGGTAAGAGCACGATCTCCGGATTCGCTCCAAGCCCAACAGGGACAGAACCACTAAGTGATGTAACCGTAAAATAATTTTCGATAACGAAACAAAACCCGCAGTCGTTAAACACGGCTGCGGGTTTTGTTTTGGTCATCACCGGGAAACATCGCCGGTTATTGCGTCAGTTTATGCTGAAATGCATAGATGACCGCTTGCGTGCGGTCTTGGACCTCAAGTTTGCTCAGAATATTGCTGACGTGAACTTTTACCGTTTTTAAAGCAATGAACAGCTCATCAGCAATTTCTTGATTGCTTTTGCCGCGTGCCATCAGCAGCAGCACTTCCATTTCTCGATTGGTCAGATCGTCATGCAGCGCTTTATCCGATCTGTGCTTCATGCGCGCCATAACTTTTTCTGTGACTTCCGGCTCGAGGACGGATTGACCGTTGTAAGTCGAACGAATTGCTTTTGCAATGTCGCTTGCTTTTGAGGTTTTCAGCAAATAGCTGGTTGCACCGGCTTCAATAGCCGGATATACTTTGTCATCATCAAGAAAACTAGTGACAATGATGATTTTGGCTTGCGGCCATTGGTCGATAATTCGTTTCGTTGCTTCAATTCCATCGACCTCTTCCATGACCAGATCCATCAAGACGATATCCGGTCTCAGTTTCAGGACCAGATCAATTGCGTCGCGGCCGTTGTCCGCCTCGCCGACGACATTAATATCCGCTTGCGCGCTCAGGTATGCGGAGACACCGATACGTACCATTTCGTGATCATCAACAAAGACAACATTAATCATTGTTTTCATCCCTTTCAAGGAGCGGCACTTTAATTTCCAGACTAGTGCCTTTATCCGGAACGCTCACGAGTTTAATTTGCGCCCCGATCTGTGCGGAACGTTCGTTTATGTTCTGCAGCCCATAGGAGCCTGGTTTTGTTTTCTTTGCATCGAATCCGATGCCGTCATCGGTCACGCGGAGGATGACAAACCCTTCACGCTTAATCAGCAGAACATCGAGGCTGTGCGCTTTGGCATGGCGAAGCGTGTTGGACACCGTTTCCTGGAGAATGCGGAAGAGCTGATCTTCAATCCCGCGCTTTAGCGAGACCGGTTCGATACTGGCGTTAATGGTCATCGGTACCTTTTGTTTCAATTCAAGCAGCAGTTCTTCCATCCCTTGCTTGAGCGCTTTGCCGTGCAGCTGTACCGGCCGTAAATGAAGGAAGAGCGCCCGCATTTCCAGCTGTGATTGGTGTATGGTCTGCTCCACAAGTTTTAATTGTTTTCCTTCCGGATCATCGGTGTTGGGGCGCAGTTCATTAATGGTTGACATGAGCATTGAGGCAGCGAACAGTTGCTGGCTGACTGAATCGTGAAGCTCGCGGGCAAGCCGATTACGTTCCTCTGAAACAATCTTTTGGATTGCTTTTTCTTCAATCTCTGCCTTGTCGCTTACGGTTTGTTGCGCTGCTTTTGTGAGCGCGCTCATTTTCGTGCTTAGCTGCTTCACGCGGTTCATGACCGGCTCGATCTCGGCTGAACGCGCAGAAAAGGACGCAGCCGCATGGCTTCCTTGACTTAGCTGATCCATCGCGTCACGGATCATCGCCAGCTGGCGGCGCCAATACATCCCTGAAAGCAGCCCGGCAATTCCGCCGACAAATAATGAAAGGATCGGTACGATAAAGAGAAACGGAAGATGCCAGATTTGCCGGCTCCATAACAGCGACCAGTTCGGAAGCGGAAAAGCAAACAGGAACAAAGCGCCAAACAAGATCAGGCAGACAAATGCGAAGCAGGTTCCGGTGACGATCTGGCGTTGAACCACGTTCATACGCGCTGCACCTCCAGACTGCCGGCAAATGCAGAAATCATAATTTTTACCTTTTGCTCTGCTTGCTCATAACCCTCAGTCTGAAGAATCCGTGTATCATGAATCAGCTGAACTTCGTGATGATCGAAGAAATCGACCTTGCCAAGCACCACGGAATAGTGAAGTGCAGTTTCAACGCCATAGGGCACGAGAATGCGCACTCTACCGGCAAGATGGCGGATAAAGATCACCGATTCCTTCTTCGGCAGAATGGTGCGGCTAAGATCAATGATCGTATCCCCGGCACCGGTCTGAATATTGATGTCCTGCCATTCGAAATCATGATCCGGTGTTTCTTGACTGCCGAACCATTTATTGCGCAGCAGCGGCATGCGAACGGAAACGTGCTCCGAGCCGTTTCCAGGATGTTCCATGTCCGGTATGATCCGTGTCGGATGCTTCTTTTTTTGGATGAAATCGATCAGATAGCAAATGAAAAGCGCAATGATGAAGAGCTTAAAGACGAGCAGGTTCAAGAGTGTAAACCCAAGCCCAATCAAGCCGACCCAGAAGAGGATTTTTCCCTTTTGGGTTCGGCGATGGTTGCGCCCATAGTAGATTATGGCCCCGAATAAAAGGGTAGGGAAAAGAAATTCCCAGCCTTCAAAGAGTGTTTGAACGATTATGAGAAGCAGGCAGATCATCATGAACCAGCTGTATCGATCTTTTTTCAGTTGCTCGAACATGGTGCATCATCTGCCTTTCTGCTCTGTATATGTAGTGTGAAAAAAGGCGTTCTCCGCCTTTTTTCATTTTAACATCCTTATGTGGGTCAAGCGAGCGCGTTAAGACGGATTAATTTGCTTTATTTTGCTCAAGTTCGCGTTCGATTTCTCGGATACGCGCATCGATTGTATTATGGTGGTAGTTGCTCGTGACTCTCTGTTCCAGCCGCTCCAGATACAGTTCGCTTTCCTCGAATTTAGAAAAGGATTGCCCGAATGCACGCTCTGGATGGACGACCGTATTCATCCGATTGTTGATGTTTGCAATGTTTTCGCGACTCATCAGTTCCATCCGTTTTAAATGCATGTCCTTCAATTTACGTTTCATGGTCGCATACTTTTGCTCGAGCTGATCTAATTGCTTCACTGTTGTATCATAGGCATTCTTAAGACGTTCGGCCTTCTGCCTGTAATCGTCATGTTCTTTCTCAGCGAATTCCTGCAGCTCGTTCTCCGATGCGCGCGCGGCGATTTCCGCCTGGTGCTGACGTCTCGCTGCCATTTCTGAAGCTTCATGGTACGCTTTGATGAACTGATCTTTGAGCAGATATTGGCGATCAATTAATTCACGCACGCGTTTAACTTCTTTTTCACAGCTGCGCAAATGTTGATTGAGCATCGCAATCGGGTTTTTTTGTTCTTTTTGATCGAGCATATCATTAAGATCTGCAGAAATTGAGTCCTTTAATCGGGTAAAGAGATTACTCATTGTCAGTTGCTCCTTTATATGGATGATTTGTTTGCAAATTCTTTCCATTCTTTTTCAAAGTTGTCAAAGGGATCTTTAGGTTGTGGATCGGCTGTTTTATCGTTCTTTAGTGCTTTATAAGCGACGTAAATTCCGGCAAGCGCAGCCACACCGATTAGTGCCGGAACATTGCCGAGTGAGAAACAAAGGGCGATGATGCCGATGATGCCCCAAAAGAGCTTCACTCCGGTTGAATCTGTTCGGGTAAACTTCTTGAAGGCGAAGTAGAGCACCGCCAAGCTGATGATTAATCCGATCAGCGGTCCCACTTGTGTAAGCAGGATGATCAGGCTGACCGCTCCGAGCAAGTACAAGGCAATTTTTTTCATGTATGTGATCCTCCTTTCCATGACTTAATCATAGAAAAAAGATGCGGCGAGGATAATGAGCCGTAGCAGTATCTTATGATAAGTCTTTGGACTTAGCGGCAGCAAGCATCGGATCAAATAAAGAGGGCGTCTCAAAAGTCAGCGATCGACTTTTGAGACGCCCTTTCAGGGTATGGGATTGATGTAGGACCACGAGCCAGCCTTCTGATTGCCTGATTAGTTCATTTGATTTGCTTTTTGGTGGAACGCTTGGTAGCTGGTAACTAAGCGATCAAGATGTTCGATATGCTGATTGTAATCAATGATGGTTGAAATGAGCGGAAGCAGATCCAGCCATTCATCCGTTTTTTCGGTAGAAAGATGAGAGAAGAACAAACGGGCAAGCGTTGCGCTTTGCTTATAGTCTTTCCGCGCTTGCTCTTCATGACGCTTGCGACGAATTTTTCCATCAAATTTCAGCAGCACGCGCTCGTGGTAGGTCATTAAGCCGCTGAGCTGGATGCGGAGCGATTCACGGAAACCATCTGGAAGCAGGCGGAAGGCATTCTCATTGCGATCCAATTCGTTCAATAGATGGTGCAGCAACTGCGTCACATGAATCATTTCACGGAAAATGACCGTTCGCCGCAATTTAACCGATTTGATCCGCTTGCGAAAGGCACGCTCTTCTTTATACCAATGGTAATAGTTTTCGATTTTGAGCTTCCTGCTGTCGAGCTCAGCCATTTCCTGTTTGATTTTTCGATTATCCGAAGTTCCGCCGCTCAGCAGACGTGTCCATTTAATCAGCTGCGTCGTTTGCGTTAGAATCTGAGTGTAGAGCGTATTTTCATAATGAGGCGGGAAAATCAGCAAATTGACTAAAGTTGCTGAGATGACGCCAATACAGATCATGGAAAAACGGCGGATCCCTTCATAAAGGAAGGCAACATTGTCGCTCATACCGCTCGACATAATGAAGATCACGGTGACCATGGTCAGAGTCAGTGTGTGATGCAAATTAAATTTAAGATGCAGCGCGATCACAAACACAACGCTCAGACCAACGACGATCGGTGTATCACCGAAGAAAATGACGGCGGCAACGGCAATCAGTGCACCAATCAGATTCCCATAGATGTTTTGGATCATCGCGTGGATGGAACGCTGAACCGAAGGCCGCGTGGTCATTGCCGCAGCAACGCCGGCCATGATTGGCGACGTCATGCCTAATGCCATTGCAGTCATCAAGGCAAGCGTCACGGCAACACCGGTTTTCAAGCTGCGTGCGCCTAAGTGCATAACGGTCGGCCTCCTTTTCATTTGATTTTACCAAAAAAAGAGCGATAAAAAAAAGAGCGGATCGACCGCTCTTCGTTCGAAGGAAGACATTACCCTTTTGCAAGCTTCGCAAACGCATCGTCTGCAGCTGCCAAAGTGTCGTCAATGTCTTTTTCCGTATGCTCGGTTGTCAGGAACCATGCCTCATATTTTGAAGGGGCAAGATTGACGCCTCTTTCGAGCATTAATTTGAAGAAACGCCCGAACAGTTCGCTGTCGGTATCTTTCGCTTCCTCATAGTTTGTGATCGGATGGTTTGAAAAATACAAGGTCATCGCTCCGCCGATCCGGTTGATCACAACAGGAAAATGGTATTTTTCTTCATTAACTGCCAGCATACCTTCTTCAAGCTTTTTGCCAAGGCGATCCATTTCTTCGTAAATACCCGGTGTTTGCAATACTTCAAGACAAGCAATTCCGCTAGCCATCGACAGCGGGTTGCCGGCCATTGTCCCAGCCTGATAGGCCGGTCCGTTCGGGGCAACTTGATCCATGATATCACGTTTGCCGCCGTAAGCGCCGATCGGAAGTCCGCCACCGATGATCTTGCCCATTGCTGTGAGATCCGGAGTGACGCCCAAATAGTTCTGGGCACCGCCGTACATGAAACGGAAGTTGGTAATCACCTCATCATAAATGACGAGTGCGCCTGCTTGGTGGGCAATCTCATTCACCGCTTCAAGGAATCCGGGTTGCGGACGTACCATACCGAAGTTTCCGACGATCGGTTCAACGAGTACGGCTGCAATTTGTGATCCCCATTTTTCAAACGCATGCTGTAGTGTGTCCACATTATTGAACGGTACCGTGAGCACTTCTTGCGCGGTGCTTTCGGTGACGCCGGCTGAATCCGGAGAGCCAAGCGTTGACGGACCGGAACCTGCGGCGACGAGTACGAGGTCAAAGTGGCCATGGTAGCTACCGGCAAATTTCAAGATGATTTTTCTGCCGGTAAAGGCTCGAGCAACCCGTACGGTCGACATAACGGCCTCTGTACCGGAGTTGGTAAAACGCACTTCATCGAGGGAAGGAATTCCTTTCTTCAACATTACGGCCAGTTCGGTTTCCAGTCGTGTCGGCGTTCCGTAGAGTACACCGCGTTCGGCCTGCTTCTTGATCGCTTCTGTAATATGCGGATGCGCGAATCCGGTAATAATCGGTCCATACGCCGCCAGATAATCTATGTAACGGTTGCCGTCTTCATCCCAGAAGTAGGCGCCTTTGCCTTTTTTCATGAAAACTGGAGCGCCGCCGCCGACTGCAGCGTAGGCACGGGAAGGGCTGTTGACGCCTCCGACAATATTTTCGAGAGCTTCTGCATAGAGTTTTTCAGAAGTTTGCGTATTCATTGCGATTAATCTCTCCTTAACCTGTTCTAGGTTCTTTTTTGCTCCCCATAAGTATCCAATAACAGGCAGAAAATGACAAGCAAAGCGCGTCGAAAGCTAGTCAAACATGCGGTGGTTCATCAAAAACACAAAATGTTCAAGAATACGGGCGGTCAGTCCCCATATTGTTTTCCCTTTATATTCATAAAAAGGTTCGCTGATCTGAAGGTTGCGAAACGGATAGCGCTTACCCGCTACAATCCGTTCGAAGGGAAATTCGGAATGTTTATCAACCGTAAAGTTGAGCGAATGCTTTTCAGGAATCTGCTTCATCAGCCAAGGGAGCGGGATCGTAAAGACTTCCTGTACCTCATCAGGATTTGGTTTAAGCGGTTCATCCGACTCGATGACGCCGACAAAGGGATAGAGGAACAACTCGGAGGTTGCGATGCATGTGCCCATCTGGCCAATGACCTGGATCGCCTCCTTGCGAATGCCCAGTTCTTCGATGGTTTCTCGCACCGCAGTTTCCCGCATCGATCCATCGATTTTTTCGCTTCGTCCGCCGGGAAAACAGATATCACCCGGCTGGCGCTTCAATTCGGCTGCCCTAATTTCAAGCAAAAGCGACCATGTGTTGTTTTTATAAATAAGCGGAAGGAACAGCGCAGATTTTTTTGCCGTATCCTCGCCAATGATACTGCCATCATTTTCAATTCGTCGTGTAATACTTTTTATATCCATAAGATCACCCGTGATCAATCGTTTTTACCTCTCTAGTTTATCATTTTTCGTCGCCTGCTGCCTGATTGCTGCCGAGCGGAAGCCGCTTTAGTTCACAAGTGCAGCCGCACGGGTTATTATGATGAGTAGAATGAATAATAGGAACGGGTGATGAAGTGAGGGCATTTATTCATGAAGGTACTGCGGGGATGGATGGCGCATGCTTCGCGCCGAGCTTTTCCAATCCGCCGGCGCCTAAATCCGGTGAAGTAAAGGTGAAATTGAAGGCTGTCGGACTGAATCATCGCGACCTGTTCGTGTTAACGCGGCATCAGTCAAACGATCCGGCACTGGTCATTGGTTCGGACGGAGCGGGGGTTGTCTCAGAGGTTGGCGCCGATGTTCAGAATGTGCGCGTCGGCGATGAGGTGCTGATTATCCCAAGCTTGGGTTGGCTGAAGAACACGCCTGCACCGCCGAAAGACTTTGAAATTCTCGGATTGCCGGACCATGGCACGTTTGCTGAAGAAATCGTCCTTCCAGAGGTTCAGGTCGCTGCCAAACCGGACTATTTGTCTTGGGAACAGGCCGGTGTGCTCCCGCTTTCCGCGCTGACCGGCTATCGGGCGTTGTTTACTCGAGGCGGATTAAAAGGTGGACAAACCGTCTTCATTCCGGGGATCGGGAGTGGGGTTGCGACGTATATGCTGCAAATGGCAAAGGCGGTAGGCGCAACGGCAGTCGTCTCCTCACGTAGTACTGAGAAATTGAAGAAAGCAGGGAAAATGGGTGCAGATCTGTTGCTGGATAATGACCAAGATTGGGCGGCAGCATTGAATGGAGAAAAGGTGGATCTCGTGATTGAAAGCATCGGTGCGGCAACCTTTAACCGTTCGCTTGGCATGCTTAAAAAAGGCGGTACGGTGGTTTCATTTGGCGCATCGGCAGGTGATGAGATTGTGCTTGATCTGCGCAGCTTTTTCTATAATCAATGGAATCTGCATGGCTCGACAATGGGGAGTATTGAAGAATTTCATGAAATGCTTGATTTGTTCTGCGAGCATAAGATCAAACCAATTGTCGATCGATCCTATGATCTGGAACAGACCGGCGAAGCGCTGAGTTATCTGAAACAATCGGCGCAATTTGGCAAAGTTGCAATTAAAATCAATTCATGATGACAAAGGAGAATAAGCGATATGCTGGAGACGGGTACGAAAGCACCGGATTTTACACTGCAAGAAACTAACGGTAAACCAATCACGCTGTCAGACTATAGAGGAAAAAATGTTGTTCTGTACTTTTATCCGAAAGACATGACTCCGGGATGTACGACAGAAGCTTGCGACTTCCGTGATCAGAACAGCCGTTTTGAAGAGGTGAACACGGTCGTGTTGGGCATCAGCACGGATCCGATAGAACGGCACCAGAAGTTTGCCGTCAAGCATGAGCTTCCGTTTACGCTTTTGTCCGATCCGAATCATGAAGTTGCTGAAACCTACGGCAGCTGGCAGTTAAAGAACATGTTTGGAAAGAAGTCGATGGGGATCGTGCGTTCAACGTTTGTTATGGATCGGGAAGGAACGATTCGCAAAGTATGGCCGAAAGTAAAAGTTGCCGGACATGTTGACGATGTATTTCAGTTCGTCAAACAGAATCTCGTGTAAATGAGATAGCTGATTCTCAAAAAACGCTAATAAATGACAAAAGATCAGAACGCATGTGTCGTTCTGATCTTTTCATTATGGTGTGCCCCAGTATGTTTTCTTTCAACCAAGGCAAACTAAACGTACAGGTTATATGAAAAAATTAGGAAAAAGCGCTTAACGTTGACAGGACGAGCATCAACCATGTACACTGAAGATATAATTATAACGATTGTAATTTGAGAATTGGTTTTGATAATCACATCTTTGAAAGTGAGGTGCATGACGGTGAGCGATAAACAAGTAACTGTTGAACACGCAATTGAGTTATTGAAAAGCTCCGGAGTTCGGATTACTCCGCAGCGTCATGCGATTCTGGAGTATCTCGTTATTTCCGATACACACCCGACTGCGGATGAAATTTATAAAGCGCTTGAACATAAATTCCCAAATATGAGTGTTGCGACCGTCTATAACAACCTGCGTGTATTTAAAAAAACCGGATTAGTAAAAGAATTGACCTTTGGTGATGCATCGAGCCGTTTTGATTTTTCGACCCATCGCCATTATCATGTCATTTGCAGCGAATGCGGCAAAATTGTTGATTTCTTCTATCCCGCATTAGACGAAGTTGAATCTTTAGCGGCGCAAGTGACCGGCTTTAAAGTCGATCATCATCGATTGGAAATTTACGGGGTCTGTCCGGAATGCCAAGCCAAGCAAAAGGCAAGCGATCTTTCATCGCCAGAGCACGAAGCTGCAACCTGAACTGGAAAAGCGATAACTCGTCTATGAAGTCATGCCGCGTCTTGAGCGCGGCATTTTTATATGTCCAAACCCTCCCTCTACAATGGGTTTGTTTATTTGCAGCGCATATGAGAAGGTATGCTCTACTGATTGTTCATTATAGAACGGGTGAGTTTTTCTTGTATTTGCTTCTTTGTCTTGTATCAAGAAAGACTGCTGTGGCGCTTATACGAGAGGGATAGTGCAAGAGGACTTATGCTTTGCATTGCGGAGAATCAGGCGAGGGGATAAGGGGATCGGCAATCCTATCTCAGTCGCTCCGCTTCCTTGGCATTGGCTTTTTTTGACTGTTCACAAATTTGCTCTTGACGGTTTTCATAATCCGTGCTAAATTTATTGACGTTGTCTTTTACAACATCTTGTCTGAACATGTCGGATCTTGTACATGTGTTTCAATTGAGAATAAAAAAAGTTGACACACTATCATCCGATATGGTAACATATTTCTTGTCGTTTTGATAATCTCAATTGTAAAGTCGGCAACAAAAATGCTGATTCATCGAAAAGAAGTTCTTGACAAAGAACTTTGGAAGATGGTATGATAATTGAGTTGCTGTTTGGAATGTTCCTTGAAAACTAAACAAAAGCCAAGCGTGAATAAAGGGTTTTTAAACCCCATAATCAATTCAATTTGCTATGGATCATAAT
>NZ_JFZC01000047.1 GCF_000648615.1 Sporolactobacillus terrae DSM 11697
TGATGAAATTGCCGCTTATCGTTCTACACCAAAGCAAAATCATAAACTTTCTTTACCTGTGAGAAAAACCAAGCTGTGCTTGGTCCTTAATCTCCAGCCATGTGTGATGGGCTCGTGTCTTTTCGGTGCTGAATCACCGCTTCGGTTACTCGCTGCCGCGGGCAGTCCAGGAGCCTCCTCAGACAGACAGGAATCTGCGCTTTGATTCTTAGCCAAAACACGGGTCTATTGGTTTGAAAGACGAATCAGATACTTTCTTACTCCTTAAAAAAAATGCTCCCCGCTGTTTACGGAGAGCATCTCATTTCTAGAGGGCGTACGGGAATTGAACCCGCGATCATGGAATGAGAATCCATTGGCTTAACCACTTGCCCAACGCCCTATACCATGTTTGCACGCTGAATAGGCGTTTTAACCACCCATTCAGCACGACAAACATTATACCACAGTTTTGATCATTGATTCAAGCAATTATTTTTAATTTCTGGATGTGATACTTACCTCGGATGACCTTATCGTATGAGGTTTAAACGCTTGCGGCAATAATTTTCACGCCTGAGCTGGCTCCGATTCGTGAGGCACCTGCTTCAATCATCGCTTCCGCATCTGCCTTAGAGTGAATGCCCCCGGCTGCCTTGACACCAATTCCGCTGCCCACCGTCTTCCGCATCAGTGCAACATCTTTCACGGTTGCCCCACCGCTAGAGAATCCGGTTGAGGTCTTGACATAATCTGCGCCTGCTTGAACCGCTAATTGGCAGGCCAGTACCTTTTCATCGTCGCTAAGCAGGCAAGCTTCAATGATCACTTTAACAAGCGCTTGCTTGTTTGCCGCTGCAACAACAGCACCAATATCCGATTCTACTGCATCCGTTTGCCCACTTTTTAGGGCACCGATATTGATCACCATATCGACTTCATCAGCGCCTTTAGCAATTGCATCTTTAGTTTCAAATGCCTTCGCTTCACTCGTTGACGCACCCAGCGGGAAGCCGATCACCGTGCACACCTTTGTTTTGCTGTTCTTTAGTTGATCAGCCGCTAGACGAACCCAACACGGGTTAATGCAGACGGAGGCAAACCCGAACTTTTTGGCTTCATCTGTAATTCTGATAATCTCTGCTTCTGTTGCTTCTGGTTTAAGAACCGTATGGTCAATATAGCTCGCAAGTTTATTCATCGAATTGATCACCCTTATTCTTTATTTCTTTAGCTGATAATGCGGCGAATCAGTTGCAACGGCTCGGCCTGCTCGGTTATCGAAATACTCTGTTCCAGTTTTTCTAAGACGTGATCGATATCCTCAGTATCCGCATGAATGGTCAACAACGATTCGCCTTCTTTTACTTTGTCGCCAACCTTTTTATGCAAGACAATTCCAGTCGCATGATTGATTGAATCTTCTTTTGTTGCGCGCCCAGCGCCAAGCAGCATCGCCGCAAGTCCTATTTGATCCGCCTTTAATCGTGCCACGACTCCTGAAGATGATGCCCGAAACTCGAATTGATGCTGTGCTTTCGGCAACCGTTCCGGATGGTCGATAATCTCCGGATCACCGCCTTGGTTGGTGATGAACTGCTTAAATTTTTCATAGGCCTTTCCTTGAGCAAGCGCTTGTTCAAGCTGCTTGCGTGCATCCGGCAAATGGTCCGCTTTGCCGGCAAAAAGCACCATGCGGCTGCCAAGTTCATAAACCAATTCCTTTAAATCACTCGGTCCATTTCCTTTTAATGTCTCAATGGCTTCTTTTACTTCAAGCGCGTTGCCGATTGCATAGCCAAGCGGCTGCGCCATATCCGTAATCACTGCGGACGTTTCCCGCCCCACATGTTTTCCAATCTGAACCATCGTCTTGGCCAAGCGTATGGCATCGCGTTCATTTTTCATAAAAGCGCCGTCGCCGCAGGTTACTTCGAGAACAATCGCATCCGCGCCGGCAGCAATTTTCTTGCTCATAATCGAGCTGGCAATCAGCGGAATCGATTCAACCGAACCGCTGACATCACGCAGTGCATAAAGTTTTTTATCGGCAGGCACAAGATCGCCTGTTTGTCCGATTACCGCAATATGATCATGATTGACATGATCGATGAACTGCTTACCGCTCATCTCCACAGAAAATCCGGGAATGGACTCCAGCTTGTCAATCGTTCCTCCGGTAAATCCAAGGCCGCGTCCACTCATTTTCGCAACCTTTACACCAAGTGAGGCTACAAGCGGCGCCAAAACAAGTGTGGTCGTATCACCAACACCGCCGGTCGAATGTTTATCCACTTTCTTTCCGGCAATTGCAGACAAATCTACGGTATCGCCTGAATCAACCATTGCACGTGTCAGTTCGGCAATTTCGGCATCATTCATGTCTCGAAAACAAATCGCCATGGCAAGTGCGCTGGCTTGGTAATCGGGGATTGTGCCGCCTACATAGCCTTCAATGAAAAAGCGGATCTCCTCAGGAGACATAACGCCTCCGTCTCGCTTCTTCGTGATGATGTCAACCATTCTCATTTTGGCTCACCTCGAATTTAGTTTAAGAAACTTAGGAAGCTTTCACCCGTTTTCGGCATTTCCACAGCAAAATTATCGGCCACAGTCGCACCTAAATCAGCAAATGTCTGTCGAACGGGGAGCGCTTCGACTGAAGAAAAGGATGGTGAATAGACGAGCAGCGGTACAAATTCACGTGTATGATCCGTTCCTCGGAACCCCGGATCATTGCCGTGGTCCGCCGTAATCATCAACAGATCATCTTTTTTCAATTTTGGAAGTGCTTCACCGAGCTGACGGTCAAACGCCTCCAACGCTTTCCCAAAAAGAACCGGCTCGCGGCGATGCCCGTATTTGGCGTCAAAATCGACGAGGTTCGTGAAGCTTAGCCCATGAAAATCACGGTCAAGCAGTGCAATGAACCGCTCCATACCATCTTCGTTGCTGACGGTGTGCCATCCTTCTTTTATTCCTTTGCCACTGAAAATATCATTAATTTTCCCGACTGCCAGCGTATCCAGTCCCGCATCATCTAGAAAATTGAGCGCGGTTTTTTCAGGCGGAACCAATGTCAGATCGCGACGATTGGCTGTGCGTTCAAACGTATCCGCAGAGTTGCCCACATATGGACGTGCAATGACCCGGCCGAGGTGATAGGGCTCATCAATGGTCAGCTTACGTGCATATTCACAAATTTTGTAGAGTTCCTCAAGCGGGATCACATGCTCATGGGCTGCAATCTGCAGTACTGAATCTCCGGATGTGTAAACAATGAGTTCACCGGTCTTCAGTTGACGCTCACCAAGTTTCTGGATAATTTCCGTTCCGCTCGCCGGCTTGTTCCAGAGGACTTTTCTGCCGCTGAAAGATTCAATCTTTTGAATCAGTTCATCGGGAAAGCCATTTGGAAATGTATGCAGCGGCGTCCTAACCGGAAGCCCCATCATTTCCCAATGCCCGTCCATACTGTCCTTTCCAGCCGACACTTCGTGCATTTTCGTATAATAGGCCAGTGGCTGCTCCTGAATCGGAACACCTTGAATTGGTCGTTCCGGACGAATATTGGATAAGCCTAACTTTGTTAAATTGGGGACGTTCAATCCATTCATTGCTTCTGCTGTATGGCCCAAGGTGTCGCAGCCTTCATCATTATAGTTTGCTGCATCGGTTGCTTCGCCAATACCAACCGAATCCAAGACAATGATATGAATCCGTTTAAAGCGTTTGGTCATGGGATCCTCCTATTAAGTAAAACGGTTCGAAAAAACCGCGTATTTGTCACTCGCGTAAAATCTATCTCCCATTTTACCCCAACCCATAAAAAGGAGCAAAAAACTCCGAATCAGGCGTTCCGTGGCCTGATCCAGAGTCTTTTGCTCCTGTCTGCTCATTGCACTGTTTCGTTCATTCTTCGTTGTATTTTCTGGATTCTTCCTTCAGATGAACAAGGTCGACAAGCATGGCGTGATAAGGCGCCTGAAGTCCATGCTTCTCTGCAAGGCGGACAATCGCGCCATTGATGTAATCCACTTCGGTCGGCCGATTCGTGCTCATATCCTGATGCATTGACGGATAGTGGCGCGGATTGCCGACCTCCGATACATACATCACTTGATCAACCAGCGCATCTTTTGTTTCTTCCATTTTAATGCCCTCTGCATCGATCGCTGTGTAGGCTTCATCGATCAATTTGCGCGCCATTTCTTTCGCATTTTTGTAAGCAGCGAATTGACCCATTTTAATATTCATCAGTGTACAAAGGGTATTAACAACCGAGTTAAAGACAAGCTTGGTCCAGACGGTACCCATATAGTCTTTCTGAACCGTCGGATGCATTAATGCCTTTTCCATTTCGTCGGCAACCTTATAGATGAAGTCATTCGGCTCGCCTTCAACACGGACAATATGCGCATGACCGCCGCCTCGTTTACCAATGAAGTCTACCTTACCCGGCCCTTTCAGTACGGTCGCAATCATTGCGGTTCCGGCAATAATGCGCGTACGCGGCACAAACTGTGCAATGTATTCAGCACCGCCAAAGCCGTTTTGATTGGTCATCACATAGGTATTCTCCCCAATGAAAGGTTTGCAGCGTTCCATTGTTTCCACCGTATGCATGTCTTTAACAAAGACAATCGCCAGTTCCGGTGCTTCATGATATTCTTCCGGATAGCTGATACTGACATCAACAAAGCGTTCATCTTTTCCATCGCGCCACACATGGACGCCTCCATTTTTTTTGATCGCTTCAACATTGGGTTCCCATGTGTCGACAAAATGAACGTCATTGCCTGCCTCCTGCAGCAGAACACCGTACCTTAACCCCATTGCGCCTGCACCGATCACAACAATCTTCATCCTTCTCGTCTCCTTTTCGTATAGTCTCTTTTTTCTCATCTCTCTTTGTCTTTCCTGCCTCTTTTTCTGATGGGTTTCTCCCATTCGCTTCTCTTTTTCCATACGAAAAGCCCCATTCAGGGAATTCTGAATGGGGCTTTCTCAAGTCCCGCTCAGAACGAAGAGGACTCGAGGTACACGCGATCGTTTATCGACGGTGATGCACCTGAGCCCTAGCTAATCAAAATGACGACTACTTTTATCGTTCTGAACTGAAACATAATGGTAACCTTCTTGAAAGACAATTTTTGTGAGTGTTGTTAGTTTACATGATCCCTTTATGAATGTCAATAGAATTTTAAGAATATTTATATTTAAGAATTAATACCCGTCGAGAAAACATGCCATGCCTACTCAAACAAGTTCGCTCTATCCTTTAGGGGCCTGAATCAACACTTTGGTGCCCACTTTCCGCGGACGATCCGCGAGCCTCCTCAGACAGGTTCCGCTGGCATGCGGCCCGATTAGATGAAAAAAAGGTGCCTCATCGTCAAAATGAATTGACGTTTGAGACACCTTTGTTCGTTCGATCAATCTTTTAGGTCATTGATCGAATCGATCTTTACATAGGACGGAACAACGAGTCCAAGCTTTGTTCCCTCCAAATTCGGACCTAGATCGGTAACCTTACTTTTAAATTGTTTCATGTAATCAGCATGTGTCGTCGGCAGCCATGCGGCAACGATGGCATCATCACTGCCCTTAGCCAGTCCAGCCCACATTTGTCCGGCACCCAGCTGTTCAAGCGTTACGTTGTAGCCTAAATCTTCAAGTACCGCTGCCACAACATTCGTGCTGGCAATTTCAGAAGCCCAAGCTACATAACCGAGCTTGATGCTCTTGCCGCTGACTTTATTAGCACCTTTTGTCCATGCGCTGACTTTGTCTGCATTATCCTTAACCCATTGGGCGGCTGCTTTCTTCGCATCGGTACCGTTTTGAATCGAGAGCATTACTTTTCCCATATCATCAGCAGTCCAAGAGAATTGATCCAGAACCTTGGTTGCATTCGGGTCTTTCTTTTCGAAGCCCTTATGAACGACGGTATGAATTTTCTCTTCTTTCCCATAAATACCCTTCGGATCCTTCAGATACTTCAGATCATATTTCTGGAACATCCAATGCGGCGTCCAGCCGGTAACGACGATCGGTTCTTTTTTCTTAATCGCTTTATCAAGTGCAGCAATCATCGTTGACTCAGAACCGGACTGTACCGTCCAATTGCTCAGCTCGTAATCCTTAATGACTTTGTCGGTCAGTTTCATTTCGCCTGCGCCAGGATCAATACCGATAATTTTGTGATCGACTTTATTGCCAAACGCATCGGCATTTCCTGAACTCTGACTCTGACATCCGGCTAGCGTCAAGGCAACTAAAATAAACAGACTCATCATGATACGATTCATTTTCTTCAAGTTAGGATTCCCCCGTTTTTTTATTTCGCGTATTTTGTGAAATGCGGTCCAGCATGATCGCAATAATCACGATCGCAAGACCCGCTTCAACACCAATGTCGGTACGCAGTGATGTTACTGCGAGATAGACATCGGCACCAAGTCCCGGTGCGCCAACCAGTGACGCAACAACGACCATTGACAGTGAAAGCATAATGCTTTGATTGACACCGGCCATGACGGTCGGCGCTGCTATTGGAATTTGGACTTTAAAGAGTTTTTGCCAAGTGGTCGAGCCAAATGCATCTGAAGCCTCTATTAAATCTGATGGAACCTGACGAATGCCGAGTCCGGTCATACGAATCGTCGGCGGCATGGCAAACACAATCGTTGCCACAACTCCCGGAGGCATGCCGGTACCAAACAGAAAAATAGCTGGAATCAAGTAAACAAATGAAGGCATGGTCTGCATAAAGTCAAGAATTGGCGTCATAATGCGATGAAACGTTTTATTGATCCCAGCCAAGATTCCAAGTGGAAACCCAATAAGAATCGACAAAACAACCGAGGTCAGAACAAGCGCAAACGTCTGCATCGCGTGTGCCCAATAACCTAAATCATAAATTAAGACCAAACCGATCAAAGTAAATAAAGCAACTCCGATACCGCGACGCCAAAAAGCGATGGCCACGCAAATTAAAATGAAAACAATCGGCGTCATTAAAGCAAAGATCCAGACCAGACTGTCCACAAAACTCTGTATTCCTGAAGCAATGTAACCGAAAAACCCTTCAAAATGATCCGTGATGAATTGAATCAGCAAATCAGCCCAGTGGCCGATCGGAATTTTTGGCAAAAACGTTTCATTCATACGTTCTGAACCTCCTCAGCCTTAGTGAAGGCGGTGTTTCCGGCCAGAGCATGAATGATTGCGGCACGGCGCACCAGTCCGCGTAACCTGCCCTGTTCATCAACAACAGCAAGCGGAATCGTGGACTTGGAAATATCTTCAAACAAGTCACTCAGATGAGTGTCTACTTGTACCGGTTTCACTTCCTGTACGATCTCCCTCAGCGGTGTACCTGATTTAGATGCTGCCGCAGCGTCATCCGCATCCACCACACCGAGCAATTTTTTATTGCGGTCTACAGCAAAAATACTGGAAATGCCATTGTCATTCATTAGCTGCAATGCCACACGTGCACCACGGTCACAAGTCATTGCCTCCGCACGCGTCATAATATGGCCGGCCGTGATGACTTTGCTCAAGTCAACATCCTCAACAAAGTGTTCCACATATTCATTAGCCGGATTCATCAAGATATCTTCCGGCGAGCCAATTTGAACAATTTGTCCATCTTTCATGAGTGCGATTCGGTCACCAATGCGCAACGCTTCATCCAGGTCATGTGTAATGAACACAATTGTTTTTTGCATATCGCTCTGCAAATCGAGCAACTGATCCTGCATTTCTTTACGGATTAATGGATCGAGCGCACTAAATGCCTCGTCCATAAGCAGAATATCCGTATCACTGGCTAACGCTCTTGCCAAACCGACACGCTGCTGCATCCCCCCGGACAGCTGATCCGGAAAGCTGTCCTCATAACCTTTCAGCCCGACACGTATGAGGGCTTGACGTGCACGTTCCTTTCGTTCCTCTTTATCAACGCCTTGGATCTCCAACCCAAACAGCGTGTTATCAAGAACTGTTCGATGTGGAAACAGTGCGAACCCTTGAAAAACCATACTGATTTTTTTACGGCGTACCGTGCGCAATTGCTCGGCATTCATTCGCGTAATATCTTCGCCATCAATCAGAATCGTTCCTGAAGTCGGATTGATTAACCGATTCAACAATCGAACAAGTGTCGACTTGCCACTGCCCGATAAGCCCATGATGACAAAGATCTCATTGGATTCTACGTTAAAGGTTGCACCAGCCACACCAACATTTAAGTCAGTTTTTTCTTTAATCGCTTGTTTGCTTAGCCCTTTTTTCAAAAGTTCCAACCCGCGTTTCGGACTTTTTCCGAATATCTTAGTTGCTTGCTTCACCTCAAGCTTTTTCATTGAAACACCTCAGCTTTCTTCGTTTATTTTTGTCAAATACCTGTAAAAATAAAGACAGAATTTCTTCAGTTCCGCAAAATTTTTCGCATTTATTTTTACTCGGAGCACGCAAAACGCTGCTGTGTACCGTGGATGGGCACGACATTTTTTCCAAAAACTTTTTTATCGCATCACTCGCAACATAAACCATGTTAACATAGTTGTTTGTACAGTTCAAACTGTACAAACCGATAAAACTATGTATACTGAATGAATAGATGTGCAACAAATTCCATCTTTTCAGAGAGAATAGCAACGGGTACAATGAACTGTAGTGAATTTTACAATGAAGTTGGTGAATGAAATGGATCGCTCTGAGATCGTTGAAAACATAAGAGATCGTGTCATTGAATCTGTATCACAAAATATGTATCTTTACGGCGTTTCCCCTTCGATCGGGCGACTGTATGGCACCTTATTTTTCAATGGTGAACCGATGACCTTAGATGATATGAAAGAAGAATTAAAAATGAGCAAGACCAGCATGAGTACTTCCGTACGTACACTCATGGAACTGAATATGGTTGAGCGTGCCTGGAGAAAAGGGATTCGAAAAGACTTGTACGAAGCTCAGGACGACTGGTACCAAATCTTTACCGATTTCTTTTCGAATCAATGGCGAAAAGTTACTGCGATGAATATGAAGGCTGTACGTCAATCCTTAAGCGAATTAACGCGACTCATGGATGATCCTGAGCTTTCCGAAAGCGACCGCGAATTGATCCAAACGGACATGGATAAATATCAATACATTTTAAATTATTACAAATGGCTGAACGAGTTTTTTGATTTTCTGAACAGCGATGAATTATACCAAGTTGTGAAGAAGAAAATGGACAATGAAAAAAAATAATGCGCGCGTATCTCAACCAGCGCTGACCCTTCAATGAACAAGACCCCCTAAAGTTGCCTTTCCTTTGTCCAACTTCAGGGGGTCCTTTCAATAAGGATTCATTATTTATTTTGCACGCTACGCGTACGCATCAAGCTGTAGTCCACGGGCAAAAAGCGCCCGGTGCTGAATCGTCGCTTCGGTTACTCGCTTGCCGCGGGCGCCGGAGCGCTTTCGTGTCTGTAACGGACTTATTGATGAAATGCCGCTGTTCGCCGTACTACAAGACAAATCATATAAAAAGTGGCCCCGCAATCGCGAGGCCACTTCTTTATCACTCAACTCATTTTTTTGCTGGTTCAGGAAGTTCAACTTCTGCGCGTCCAAGGCTTTCACCTTTAATTGCTGCGTTGAAGTTGTCGTAGCTTGTTGAAATCATGTTTGAAACGGCTACATCCGTCATTGCAGCAACGTGAGGCGTAATCAATACCTTCGGATACAATTCGATCAATTCTTTGATCGTAGCATCTGGGAATTCAGTGCCATCAGAGAAATCTTTGCCGAAGAAGCGTGCTTCGTCGGTCAATACGTCAGCGCCGAAGCCTTCGAGCTTGCCACTCTTGATCGCTTTAACAACAGCAGCTTCATCAATGAGTTCACCGCGAGCCGTGTTGATCAAGATCGCGCCGTCTTTCATCTTGCCGATGAAGTCTTCACCAACAAAGTTTTCGTTCTTGCCCGGGAAGTATGGAAGGTGCAGGCTGACAATATCAGATTCAGCAAGCAGTTCATCCAATTCCTTGAATTCAACCAATTTCTTAGCGAAGTCGCTTTGGAAGATGTCGTAGCCGAGCAATTTCGCGCCAAGACCTTTATACAGTTCTGCTTCAACGCAGCCGATATGGCCTGTTCCAACGATACCAACCGTAATTTTGTGTACTTCGTGGCTGAAGTTTGTTTCTGTTACGGTAAAGTTCAGTTTCGATGTACGAGCAGTTGTGTAAACCGTGTGACGAAGAAGTGCCGTACCAAGATAAACAGCAAGCTCTGCAATTGCATTCGGTGAGTATGCAGGGACGCGGGCAACTTTGATACCGAGATCTGCAGCAGCCTGAAGATCAATGTGGTTGAAGCCTGCGGTACGTGTAAATACATAGTTGATGCCGTAGTCATTGAATTTTTCCAGGTTTGCACGATCTGCAAGGCAGTTGACGAAAAGCAATACGCCATCGTAACCTTTTGCCAAATCGCCGTTGTCTGCAGTAAGCAAATCATTAACCAATGTCAATTCAAAGCCATATTTGTTCAATTCACTGTACAAATGTTCTTCATAAGGTTCTACACCATACGCAATAATTTTAAAAGCCATGCTGAAACATCCTCCTAGAGAAATTTATTCTACCCCGATGTTTCTGAACATCAGGGATGTACCCTTATTCGTGATTGTTTTCACAATGGAAAAACTTTTTCAACGCCCGACAAACAGTCAGTCAACCGTTTGTTAGTTTAACCTATTGTTTAACGAACGATTCTGAAACCTTTTTTCACTTTAAAAGTATACCATTGCATGTGATTATCGACAATCCGGCAATGTGCTGAAAAAGTGATTTTTTTGTGAATCATGCCCTTTTGGCACGTGGTTTGCAGCAACGGCGCGTTGCCATTCCACATCAAGCTTCACATCAATATAGAGATGCAACTTTGAGGAAAACGTATTTCGTCCAATCAAAAAATTTCTTTAACCGCCCTTTTCATTTACGGCCTGCCCTGCCATGACAAAATGTAAGAGAAGCCAAGCTACACCTAGTCCCTGCTTTTACAGGATGTGCTTATGGTAGTCCTACAAAGTAAAGTCATCTATTTCCTTTTCTTTTGACAAAAAGGTTATTCATAGGACATGTAACTGTCCCATGAATAACCTCAAGCGGATCACGGATCATTAATTATTCTTTTTCATCAGAGTCAGCATCAGCAGCAAGAACAGGATCAAAGTTCGCCACTTCAATAATAATTGGTGTTCCTTTTGCAATCGTTGATCCTTCAGGTACAGTAATCAATAAGTTGCCAACTCCATTTTCACCTGCTGTATAAGCAAAATTGTCCTCCATCTGTACGACACCATTAATGTAGACATTGATATAACTATTATTAAGCTCTAGTTCCGGAAATGATTGAACCGCTGCACCTGTATCATCTAAGAACTTCGCCGCATCAATTTTCACGACCGTCTCCTCTGGCACCGACTGCTCCAGTTCATAGAAAAAACGGGTCACTGACGGCGATAGTGCGATGCTCGTTTTCGCCTCGAATACAGGTTTAATGATTTTAAGGCCCATCCTATCTCCTCCTTTAATCGATAGATCAGATTTCTATTGAGAGGGAGCGCATTGCTTAATCGTTCTCATCTCTCATCTTGGCTGACTTAGTACACCATATGCTCGAAAAGGAAAAAGGACATCCACGAAAGCCAACAAACAAAAAGATAAGAAAAACACCTAAACGGATCATGGTGGGCATGAAACACACGCGAAAGAAATGCCGACAGAAAATAAACAAGCAACAGCCTCATTGAATGCAGCGTGCACCGCCTTTATACGTCTAATCTGCCGATCAAAAAACAGGGCGCACTCAATCCGGGCGTACTCATATACTGTTAGCGGGAGAGGGGAAGTAAAATGGAACACCGTTTTTATGCAAAAAGAAAATCACTCATTCCTCAGCCGTTTCTGTCACTTCCAAAAGCAGTACGCGGCCCAAAACGTTTATTTACGCATCCGCAACAGGTGGATACGCTCACGTTTTACACGTTATCCGACGGGCGGAAACGGGTGTACACATCCGCTGACGCCCTTCGCGGCCATGGCACAGAAGTCATTTTAGCCCCTGATGAAGTATCCTACATGAACTTATTCATTAACGGCATTTTACAATCCAAGCAAAGCTATGCCGTTGCTCAAGGGAAGTTAATCATCCGTACAGAGGACATCCCAATTAAAGGAACGCCAATCATTTTGCAAATGGTTACCATTCGCTAACGGAAAATGCAAAGAAACGGTTCATGCTGACTTTAAAAACAGCGCCTATACCGTTCTCGCACACGCGTTATAGCCGTTACGGTTTGCCGGTGCATTTGCATAAATACCGCTGCACTTTTTTTGTTTTAAACGCATTAAGGCAAAGGATACGCATTACCGACATGACAATAGATGAATTCCCGTCATAAACCGCTTGCTGCTTAAATACACTGTTTATGGCTATTTTTTATGATTAGTTGCAGGTACAGACAAAGCGAAACGTTACAATGGGGTGGGTGGTTTATCTATATGACGAGCGACACGCAACGCATTGAGAGAGAACTCAGTTATCTGAAGGGTATTAACGCCAAAACAGCCGCCTTTATCAGTACAACGGCTCGAAAATCAAGCGGGCTGCGTGTGCTGCCAAGACGATCTGCAATGGGATTTACTGCAATCAACTTCTTGGTAACGGAAATGGATCAAGCAAGAGCATGCTTCTGCGCTTTAGATGGCCATGTTGACTATATATTCATTGATATCGAGCGAAAACAAGACCTGACACTGATCCACGAAGCCCGACGACTGATCACAAGATCTAAGGTCCTGACGTGTAAACCGAATGATGCGACGATTGAATCCTGTGATCTGCTCATTAGGCATCATTACGCGGATCGGTTGGAGCATAAGTCCGTACTTGTGGTCGGATCAGGAAATTTAAGTACTAAAATCGCTTTGAGATTGGCCGAACGGCAAGCAAAGGTGTACCTGCAAAGCAGAAATCATCAAAAAACTGCACAAATCGCAGAAGCGCTCAATTTGATGCTTCCTAAATTTTCGCCTCCAATTCAAGCAATTCAAGAACCTCAGCAACACTACACGATGATCATTTCCTTTCTATCTGCAGAACGAATCATCGGCCCGAACTACTTACCACTGCTAAGCACGCATTCCTTAGTCATTGACGGCGGGATTAACAATTTTACCGCATCATTCATTCAAGGCGCTCTGGCAAAAGGCGTCACATGTTACCGATTGGATGTCCGGATTGCTTTTCTGTACCATTTGCTTCTTCTAAGCAATGAAGCAGAAGCATTCTTTTCGCAAGTCATGGGGCGCATCACCGTCCCTGATAGGGGGTATGATATGGTGTCCGGCGGGATTATCGGCAACCGGGGCGATCTCATCGTTGATCAAGTCATGACTCCCACTCAAGTTGTAGGTATTGCAGACGGATTCGGCGGGGTCAAACCATCCTCTGCGTACACCCAAGACGAAAAACAGCGCGTTGCCCGTTCGTTAAAAGCGCTGAACGCCAAGCAAGCGTAACGCACCATTCCATTACCCTTCCATATGACGTAAAAAGTGCAGCGCACGTATTTCACGCTGCACTTTTTATATTCAGACACCTGGCATTGCTAAAGCGTTCGGCCCATTCATTCAAGAGAGACAGAGTTAGTTAATGAAACCGTCTTTCTCTAACATCGCTTTGATCTCATGTTTACGCATTAACCCCTCTTTGGAACTGTATTCTGCAATTTTTGCCGCGGGGTAGTTTGCGTAATGTTCTTCCACACCCTCAATCGGGAGGGTTGGAAGAATCACATAATACTGATCGCTGTAAACAATGGTTTTCCTACTTTCATTTAAAGAAAGCAGCAGCTCATGAATTTTTTCCCCTGGACGAACACCAAGTGTCTCAATCGTTATCTTTGTTCTTCCCGAAGCTTCAATCAGCACCTGTGCCAGATCACTAATTTTACAGGAAGACATTTTCATGACAAAGGTTTCTCCGCCAACGCTTTCATAAGTGGCCTTCAAAACAAGCTTAATTGCGTCTTGCACAGACATGAAAAAGCGCGTCATATTAGGATCGGTAATGCCGATCTTATTGCTTTGTTCCATCTGGCTTTTAAAGACATGGATGACACTTCCGTTTGTTCCTAATACGTTTCCGCCACGGACACAGACAAATTTCGTTTGTGCGGTCAATGTATTTGCATGAATCACCAAGCGCTCGCCCATTGCTTTTGAAAATCCGTAAAAGTTTAGTGGATCAGAAGCCTTATCCGTTGAGATATAAACCACTTTTTTCACGCCGCAATGAATCGCTGCATCAATGACATGCTGCGTGCCGATCACATTTGTTTTCAGAGCATCGAGCGGCTGCTCTTCACAAACAGGGACATGCTTTAATGCTGCTAGGTGAAAAATATAATCCACCCCTCGGCAAGCTTCAATAAGTGCATCCTTTTCTCTTATGTCACCTATAATAAAACGCATTCGAGATTCCCCATTAAATACTTGTCTCATGATAAATTGATTGTTTTCATTGCGTGAAAAAATCCTAATTTCTTTTGGCCCTTTATCTAATAGTTGCCTAACTAACTCATAGCCCCATGATCCCGTTCCACCCGTTACAAGGATGGTCTGATTGTTCAACACGTCCAATGCCTCCTAATTTCAACGTTACGCTATTAAACTCATCCGTCGTCGTTCGGCTTTTTTCTGTTTTTATAAGGAAGAACGCTCCTTTGCTACGCGATGGCCACGTGGTGAATCGAACGATTTCGTTGATCAAGCGCCGACTCTTATAACGTATGCAATCCTAGTTTCATTGTCATAGGCAGTCTCCTTAATTTAAAGCGAAATAGGAATAAATGCCGGTGTACTGAAGATAAATGAGATACGCGCCCGCTGATGCTATTTTCACAGAGAAGCAGCGGAGATATTTCGATCTTTAGGTCAACTATCCAAACCAAATTCGGGATCGAGCAATACATTATGTCATATAGCGAAAGCGGGCGGGTTGACTTTTGAAAATACTGCTTGCCAGGTATTGGGTGATTCCTCATGTCGGTGGGGTTTGGAACTTCCTATGAATTTCTATGAGTGGCAGCAGCGTCTTTTGGATTAAGCGACTATGATCTCATCCACACACAAGATGTGTTGGCAACGGTCGCCATAAGCCGTATCAAGCTGAAGCATGTCCCACTCGTCGCAACATTGTATGGATCCGTCACACTCAAAGTTTTCTATGAGCTTGAAACAACCCAGCAGTCTTCTTGACCACCAGCCCCTGTCCGTCATTGAAGCTCAACTTGCCGGAAAAGTGGTTGTTGTAAGCCGTTCAGGCGGATTGCCTGAATGGGTGGCTGATGGCGTCACCGGAATGGTTATACTAAGCGTGATCCTCAGACACTATGTGAAACGTTTGATCTTTTGTTAGACAACAACCGACTCAGAGAAAAACGAGGAACCCATGCAAACAAATGGGGGCACAGTCATTGGTCTTAAGAACATGCTGTACCAAATTTAGTGCGTGTCTATGAACAGGTAAGTGCAAAGGAGGACCGGATTAAACAATGAAGCGGACTACTCTGTTTATCTTAAAATATAAACTATTGCATTGGTTTTCAAGAACCCGTTTTAAAATCAAACAATTTCGGGAACTGGGAGAAATTGAACAAGTGAAGAAGGAAGTCCATTTAAAAAGAAAGAAGAGGTGCACCATGCGTTTTAAAACGATCAATGGAACCTATGATGCGATTTTCAGTTTAGGCGACTTATGCTTAGCCAGTATTCAATTAAGAAGACACAATCTGCGTCCATTTGCCGGCGTTATCGACTGGATGGGATCGCCATCTCTGAATGATGTCAATCGCTTGCTTAAAAATAGATTTGAAGGGTTTATGGACGCTTCACATCTGTCGATTAGAGGCTATGCCAATGCACAAAATTTACTAGTCGCTGAGGAGCAGTATGGTATTATGTCAAATCATGACTTCGATACAGAAAGAAATACCTTAGCCTATTTGGCAACCTATCCGGAAGTAAAAGCAAAATTTGATCGTCGAATTAAGCGATTCTTAAACAAATGCGAAACAAGCAAACGGATTCTTTTTGTTCGAACCGAGGGGACATTTGATGAAATTCTAGCATTAGAAGATACCTTATCTAAACTGGTTAAGGGCGACTTCCGCATTCTTGTGATCAACCATACAAACGTTGCTGGGATCGTTGTCAAAGACTGGCCGCTTGACAATGTCCTTTCACTGGAGTTCCCTAATGGTGAAAGATGGGAAGGAAATAACGCACTTTGGGCTCAAGTCTTAAAAGGGGTTCATATTAGATAAACTGCAGAAACTGTTAAATCACGCTCAATTCGCACAACGCTAAAGCTGCCGACCAAGCAGACACTTTGGCGTTGTTTTTTGTTCACAAAGAATGTACAGGATTAGACCTTTCTGATCTAGAACACAATCATTGCTTCGATCAGCGCCAACCTAAAAAAAATAGACGATTAAAATATTTTTTTGTCAAAAAGAAAGAAACATGCCTACACAATATCATGCCTGCACAATACAGTAACAATATATCAACCATAGGAGAGATGCGGACAATGAAAATTTTGCTAGCCACTTATTGGTCCATTCCCCATGTGGGCGGGGTTTGGCAATATATGACCCAGCTGAAAAAAAAGCTGGAGTCATATGGTCATGAAGTTGATCTGCTTGGCTACGATCAATCCAACCTTAACGTCACCGTGATCAATAAAGGATTGGTTCTGTCAAGAGAACAGGTTACTCCATTAATCGATGCCCATTTTACGCAAGAAAATTATCCTGCAATGTATGCTAATTTCTTAGTGAAATGGACAGAAATGCAGCGTTATGTCTATGAATTAAGCGCCGCTTATTTCGGTGTTAAAGATTATGACATCATCCACACTCAGGATGTACTCTCCACCGTTGCAATGAGCCGAATCAAGGATCCAAATACACCCTTAATTGCCACTCTGCACGGATCCGTTGCTCACGAGATCAGACGTCAGTTGAAAACCGTTCACAAGTCGGAAACGGCTTATCTCGCCAGAACATACTACGATGAGTTGGAACACGACGGAGCGGTATCAGCAGACACAACCATCGTCTGCAATCAGTGGTTGCAAACAATGCTGACCGATGAATTCCATGTTCCGAAAGATCAGCTTAAGGTGCTGCATTACGGATTTGATACCGAGAGCTTTATTCAGAAATTACATCAAAAGGCAACCCTTGAGGCACCGAAGGGCAAAAAAGTAATTATTTACACCGGAAGGCTCGTTGAACTTAAAGGCGTCAATTATCTCATCGACGCATTAGCCAAACTGAAACAAATTAGAAACGACTGGGTAGGCTGGATCGTCGGTACTGGTGAAAAAGAATCGGAACTCAAAAGCCAAGTGCTGTCGCTTGGTCTCGGTGATTCCGTGCGGTTTCTAGGAAAAAGAGAGGATGTGCCAAGTCTGCTCACTCAAGCAGATATACTTGTTCTGCCGACATTGATTGAAAACCAGCCCTTATCAGTGATCGAAGCACAAATAGCGGGCAAAGCGGTGATTGCAAGCAATGTTGGCGGAATCTCGGAAATGATTCAGCAGGGTGTGACAGGCATGTTGACACCGCCTGAAAATGCTGATGCACTATTCAATATGATCAATCAGCTGCTCTCTGATAATCATTTGAGAAAAAAACTCGGAATTAATGCTCGAAAATGGGGTTTGACACATTGGTCAATCGATCGCGGCACTCAGGATCTTCTGAACGTCTATCTTCAGGCCATATACACCAAAAGAAAGGGTGAGAAGCTTGTATAAGCTGATTGAATTCTTCAAATATATTTTTCTCGTCTGCTATTGGAAAGTTACCGATCTTTTGAAAAAAGCATGGGGGAAGAAACCAAGCAACACGCCTGACTTTATGAGTGAGCAACGTACTGATCCTACGCTTTTAAACATCAAAGACACGCATTCACTCTTTACTTCTCCGCCTCAGGAGGACGCAACAGTCTTCATGTCGGAACCTATTTTCGAGAAGATTATTCATTCGCTGCCAACCAGTTATACCTTTCCGGATCTCAGCACATTGAGCAATATCGATGCGCGCTACAACGCGACGACAGACGTTAAACATGATGTAAAACGTAAGGGTGGCCGGACGGTTTCCAAAATAAACGCGGAGCTTCCAAACGACAACACAATCCTTCCATATGCCGCTGCCATGAAAACCAATCCATCGAAGCATTTGAATCAACGGATTCATCTTACCAAAGCAGTCACACCAACCATTGCCCCTAAGCCTGAGAAGCGTTCAGCCTTGAGCCCGTACGAAAACAGAAAGGCAGCAGTACCGAAAACCGAGCCTGCGCTCAGCATTACACCGCTTCAGTCAAGTAAGAAGATTATCGAGCCTGTTGATCAGAACCCGAAGTCCTCAAAAAACGGTCACTATAAATTTGTCTTTATAAAGTAATGACCGACTAGGGAGGCAGCACAATGAAAGCAATTGTTTCAGGAGGTGCAGGATTTATCGGTGCTCATCTCGTGGATGCGTTGATTAACCGCGGTGATGAGGTTCACATTATTGATAATCTGCACTCAGGCCACCTTGAAGCCCTCCATCCGCGTGCCACGGTGCATGTAATGGACGGTTCGAGTCCGGAGATTAAGGATCTGATTGTTCGGATCAAACCTGATGTCGTCTTCCATTTAGCAGATCATCCAGAAACAGCAGCAGCCTCCTCCGCACCGTCACTGAATTCCGGTTCCGCCATTACAATTGACGGTACGATCCATTTGTTGGAGGGCTGCCGCCTTGCCCGAGTCAATAAGGTCATTTTCGCGTCAACCGCTGCTGTATATGGTGACCCTCGGACTGATCTGATCGCAGAGAAGGATCCCCCGAGACCAACAACCAAGTATGGATGGGCAAAATTAGCAGAAGAGTCTTACATCCGTCTTTTTAATCGTATCGAACAGCTTCCTTACACCATTCTCAGATATGCCAGTGTATTTGGTCCAAGACAGCACACACAAAAAACAGACGGCGTGATTTCCTCCTTTATAAATCAGATAAAGAAAGGGGAACCGTTAACCGTATTTGGAGATGGAACGCAAAGCCGTGACTTTATTTATGTAAAGGATATCGTTCGCGCAAATTTGGCTGCAGTCAATCATGGTGACGGGGAGGTTATTCATATCAGTACCTCACTGACAACGACCATCAACCAGCTCATTGAAATGCTTGAGCAAATCCATGGATCACGATTAAACATCATTTATACAGATCCAAACCCGGCAGACGTCCGCCACATTGCACTGGATAATACCAAAGCAAAGCAGCTGCTCCATTTCTCGCCAATCTACTCGTTAATGGATGGCTTGAGAAAAACGTACGCAGCAGAAGTCCTAAATAAAGATCGGTTTGGCTAAATCTTCAGATCTCGCAACACATCTTTCGGTGCTGAATCGTCGCTTCGGTTACTCGCTTACCGCGGGCGCACCGCGAGCTCCTCAGACAGGCAGGAATCTGCGGGATCTCGCTGGCACGCATCAACAACGCGCGATCCCGCTGGCGCCAGAGCGCCTCCGCTTTGATTCTCGGTCAAGACACAGCTCTATTGGCTTGAAGACGGGACAAAATCATAAACTTTATCCTGTTAGAAAACTTGGCTTTGCCAAGCCTCTGGCGAAGGCAAAGTCGCCGCCCGCGACGGCCATGGACGGCCTAGTGTTCGGTGAGCCGCAGGACGCGGCGTTCTACCGAACCACTTACACTCGTTTCCTTAAATCTTTGATTTTCTATCCTTTCTTACCAGTGTAAAAAATGAATCTGCCGGAAATACGCGGCAGATCCATTTTTTATTCGTCCGTCCTTGGACAGATTAATCCTTAACTTCCTTATACTTATTACTTAAAACATCTAACTGCATAACTTTCCCTGAATTTTTATAGTATCGAAAAAAACCGATGGACGGTGCCGTATCAGAATCTGCGGCGCTGTCGTTTTTGTGGTTCTCTCTCAATTCCATTGAGTAGTACGCACCGTCATCGCGCGTATCGATATACACCTTATTCGGTGAATAACCGGCCGCTTGAATGACCGCCAGCTCCGCCTCTTTCTGTTGTGCTTGAACCTCCGTTGTGCTGCTTGACGAACGGCTTGCCTTACTTCCTGAACTGCTTGGAGCAGCTGATGGCGGCGCTGTTTCATCCGAATAATTCACTGCACTTGACGAGGACTCCTCAGAGAATGCTTCGGATGATGACATACTTGAAGAAGCGGCTGACGCTGTCGTCACACTTCCTTCACGCATCGTTACCACTTGTTTTTTCAGAGCGATGGCATCTTTTTTAAGCACTGCAGAACCTTTTTCTTGGTTAATGACTAAGTTCAACAATTTTTTAGTTTGCGCCGGCTGATTGATCGAACGCTTTGCATGAATAAAGTTGTTGGTCTGTGCTAAAAGAAGCGTTGCCTGATGATCTTTTTCTTTGTGCGTTAAAGCTTTCTTAAAAGCACTTGCCGCAGCATCATAATCCTTAGAAACCAAGGCAGCCTGTCCTTTTTCCATCTCTTGGTCATAAGCCTTGTCCTCTTGATTTGCGCATCCACCTAGGACAAGAACTACGATTATGAATAATGCTAGTAGTGTCTTCTTCATGGGTTGCCTCCCGTTTCACATGATGTTGTGCTCTTTTAATCTTAACATCTTTTTTTATTTTTTGATCCATTTTCCCAAAGGATTGACGCAATTGATGCGCTTTAGGCACTGATTCCCGCTTCGATGCGTACACTGTTACGATCTTTGAACGAAAGGGACTGAAGACCATGCAACGTGATGAATCACCCTATTACGGCTCAATGACTCAGTGTCACGAGGTACCGATCACCTTCCCGGCACAGCACCAAGATCAGCAGCCAGGTCTGGAGTATTTGATGAATCCCAAACCAATCTATGATAACCCAAGCTATATCGGTACAGGAAAATTAAAAGACAGGGTTGCCATCGTCACTGGCGGCGACAGTGGCATCGGTCGGGCTGTTGCCGTTGCCTTCGCCAAGGAAGGTGCGGATCTGGTCATTGTCTCCATGAAGTCGGAAGAAGAAGATGCTCAGACTACGAAAACAGCCATTGAAAAGCTGGGCCGAAGCGCGCTGCTTCTGCCGATTGACTTGAGGCAGCGCGGCGCCGCAGATCAGATTGTGTCCCGCGCCTTGCAAAGCTATCGAAAAATAAACATTCTGATCAACAATGCCGGCGTTCAATTCCCACAACCATCACTGGAAGCAATCAGCGACAAACAGCTGGAAACTACTTTTGATGTGAATATCAAAGCGATGTTCCGGCTCTCACGGGCAGTGATCCCCCATTTGCAGCGCGGCGACAGTATTGTGAACACAACATCCATCCAAGCGTATCTTGCCAGCAGAAATCTGATTGATTACGCTTCGACAAAGGGGGCCATTGTCAGCTTTACACGAGCATTGGCACATAGTCTTGCAGGTCAAGGGATTCGTGTCAATGCGATTGCTCCCGGTCCAATCTGGACACCGCTCCAACCGGCCTCGTGGTCTGCCGATACGGTTCAGACGCTTGGCGCTGATACGCCAATGAAACGTGCTGGACAGCCTTATGAGCTCGCTCCTGCCTATGTCCTCCTCGCCTCTGACGATGGTTCCTATATCACCGGACAGGTCATTCATATCAATGGCGGACAAACGATGGCGTCTTAGATGCCGCTTTGGCTCGACAAGCTTCAGCGACTCGCCATCAAAAAGCGTCTCAAAGTCGAACACGGACTTTTGAGACGCTCATTTTATACGTTTTTTACTTTTATACTAGCCTTTAGCCGCATACCTCTTGAGCAGCGGAGAAAACAATGCCCAGCTTTTCCCAGCGGGCTTCTTCCGCAGAGGACGGTCCCGTTTCACGATCATAACGTACTTCGTTCATTCAGGCAACCTTAAGTGAAGCTGTTTCTCATTGTTTATAGTCTTCCGCCAGCTTTTCGAAAGCTGCAAGCGAGCGTTCAACTTTTTCTGTTGGAATACAGTAGGCCATGCGGAAGTAGCCTGGGCATCCGAAGCTGTCTGCCGGAACAAGGATCAGATCATACTTTAACGCGCGTTTAGAGAAGGCGACGGCGTCCTCTTCCAATGCCTTCGGAAAAATATAGAACGTCCCGCCCGGTTTGACGCAAGAAAAGCCGAGCTTGGTCAAGCCGTCATACAAGATGTCTTTATTTTTTTCGTAGACCGACAAATCTGATGTTTGATCAATGACTTCAGCAACGGCAAGCTGAATGATCGACGGCGGGCAGTTATGACCGATGCCACGCGATATTTGTCCGCACATGTTCACGATCAGTTCGGCGTCAGGGCAATTCGGATTCACCGCAACGTAGCCAATCCGTTCGCCGGGAAGCGACAGCGACTTGCTGAATGAATAGCAGGTTAGCGTGTTCGCGTAGTACGTTGCGACATAAGGCGCATCGACATGGTTGAAAACAATTTCACGGTACGGTTCATCCGAAATCAAATAAATGTCATGACCGAATTCTTCTTGTTTCTGAGTCAGAATCGATGCGAGCTTTTTAATGGTTTCCGTAGAGTAGACCGCACCGGATGGGTTATTCGGCGTGTTGATCAGTACTGCGGAAACTTTTGGCGACAGCATTTCCTCGAATGCATCAAAGTTAATCTGAAACGTTTCCGTATTCGGCGGAACAACCTTCAGTTCAGCATCGAGACCGTGCACATAAGGGGTATACTCCGGGAAGAACGGTGCGAAGGTTAACACTTCATCGCCCGCAGCCACAACTGAGCGCAGTGCATGTGCCAAGGCACCTGCTGCACCGGAAGTCATAAAGATATGTTCTTTCTTATAATTTAAACCAAATCGTCTGGAAAGCGACGCAGCCACTTTTTCACGAACCGAGGTGATGCCAAGGCTTGGGCTGTATCCGTGTACCGCCATTGGATTATCGCTTGAGGCCAGCTTGACCAGCTGATCCGTAAATTCCTGAGGTACGGGCACAGACGGATTGCCCAGACTGTAATCGAAGATATTCTCTGCGCATATCTGTTTTGCCCGTTCTGTTGCATATTCCGAAAGCTCGCGAATAACTGATTTCTGACCGAGCATTTGTTTATATTTTTCCGCAATCATGGTATACTCCCTCTCTCTTTGGCTACCCGTCTCTGACGATCAAGCCTGTCTTTTCTCACATGCACTGCTATTATACCCGATCTTGTCCACTGATTGCTATGCGCTCGTATGATTTCTTGTGTCCATTCACCGATTGAGCAACCGGCAATGGGGGTGTTTTGTCTTTTTTTATTTCCCTTATGTTAATCTAAAAGATGGGGTGAAAAAGATGAAGTTTTGGACAAATGGGACTTTTTATACAATGAGAAAACCTGGAGAAACCATCCATTGCGTGCTCACAGAACATGGAAAAATTGTCGCAACCGGTCACGAAGCTGAAGCGCAGGTTCGGGGAAGAGCTGTTGACGTCATGGACCTTAAAGGCAGGACGATTTTTCCCGGTTTTATCGACAGCCATCTGCATTTGATCTGGTATGGACAAGCCTTGGATCGACTCAATCTTTCAAAGGCTACAACCAAAAAAGCATGTCTCGAAGCTATTGCCGCGCGTGCCGAAATATTGAAGGATGGCGACTGGCTGTTTGTCGAAGGCTATGACGACAATCGTTTAACCGACAGCAACCGACTTTTGACGTGCCGCGATCTCGATGCGATCAGCCGCACGCATCCGATCCTGGTCCGGCGCATCGATTACCACACCGTCAGCATCAATACGCCGTTCATTCACGCAATTGGACTCAAACGCAATCAAGTCTTTGACGGAGGCGGAATGATTGACTTAGATGATGATGGTTTCCCGACCGGGGTTTTGCGCGATGAGGCATCGACACTCGCCATAGAGCGATTCCCAAAAGAGTCTCAGGCAGAACTGGCGCGGCTAATCCGGATCGCCGTCAACGATTTATGGAAAAAAGGGATTGTTGGTGCACACTCAGAGGACCTTCATTACTTCAATGGGCTTGTTGGGACCGTCCGAGCGTATCGGCAGACACTAAACGAACCCTTCCCGTTTCGCGCGCATCTGCTCGTTCATCACCGTGAACTGGATGCTTACTTACGCGCGCCCCGCACCGTTACCTCGCCCGACGAATTTGTGACACTCGGCGCAGTGAAGATTTTCTATGATGGTACGGTTGGCTCACATACCGCCTTCATGACCCAACCGTATGCCGGGGAGCCGAATAATTACGGGCTGCAGTTTCATCGCGCGGAAGCCTTTGAGCAGATCGTGCAGCAAGCACGACTCGCGCAGCTTCCGGTGGCAGTTCATATCATTGGCGATCGCGCTTTTGCCGACGTGGTTCACGTACTCAAGAAATTCCCGCCGCAGCCGGGTCAGCTTGATCGCATGATTCATACGCCGTGGCTGCGCAGCGATATGCTTGATGCGGCAAAAGGCATGCCGCTGATTTTTGACATTCAGCCGCAATTCATGAGCAGCGACATGCCTTGGGCACTGGATGTCCTTGGTTCGGACTTTCCGCCGCTTGCCTTCGCCTGGAAATCGATCAAGGAAAACGGCTTCCCGATAGCCGGTGGGAGTGATGCCCCAATCGAAGTCCCTAACCCGTTTCTGGCCATCCATGCTGCCGTTACACGGACTTGCAATTCAGATGTGAACGGCAAGCGTTATTTTCCTGAAGAAGCGCTGAGTATTTTTGATGCGCTGTCGCTTTATACTTCAGGCAGTGCGGCAGCGGCTGGTCAGAGCGGTTCATGCGGGACGATTGCACCCGGCAAGTTTGCCGATTTCACGGTACTCGATCAAGATCCCTTTACCGTTGATCCTGCAGATCTGCGTGCGCTGACCATTCGAAAAACCATCGTTAACGAGCAGATTGTCTATGAGCGGTGAGATGACAACTCGTTTTTAACTTTGGGCCACTCCTTTAACTTTTCTAACGCGATGGAGTCGGACGCATTGACGGATATGAAGCAGGGACGTTTCCTGCTTCCGAAAAGTATATACACAATTGGCCAAGATTGATTGCGCGGATGCGCGTCATACGGTTGCTTAGCTAGGGACGCACGTCCCGACATCGCACCAAGAATCAGCACACGTGCACCTTCTTCAATGACTTTCGGCATCGATCGGTTGCTTCACCGCTGTATAGCCTCCTTGTTACGCTTTTCTTTCTTCGTTTGTTCTGATAAAACAGCCATACGCGAACGGTGCGGATGGCTGTTTCCGATTGGACTTCTTTTGCTTCTCTCCGGGTTTCGCACGCATCTTCCATTACATGGTAAGCGACGTTTGAACCTCTGCTTTATCATCTTTTTGATAATCACTTCTATAGATCACGCGTCCAATCATACAGCCGGGGCCGATTTTCACGCGATCGCCGCGAACAACGTTTGCTTCAGTATCTTCGAGATAAATATCATCGCCTTCGATCGTATCCACGATCAACCTTCTTTTACCCATAGCGCTCAACAGTGAAGCAAACAACGCAGTTGCTGCTGTCTGACGGCGGACCGTTAACCGCAAGCTCCTCACTCTCTAAATCTTTTTCAACGACCAGCATTCCGGAACTACTTATAGAGTCGCCGTGCATCGCACCAAACACCTTGGTCTGGCCGTCACTTTGAATGCGTTCTCCATGAACATCGCCCTTCACCTTACATGAACCGTTAATGATCATCGATTCGGCGCTCAGCTGTTGCACCGATTTCCCGCACCTTATTGATCGTATTAAATTTCAGTACCATATCAATTGTGTCGCAATTGAGCAAACCCGCTACCTGAATACCGCCGCGCATACCCAATGCCTCAAGCGATACATCGCCGGAAACGCTGAGCATACCATGTACTTTCATCGACTCACCGGTGACGTTCTGCGCAATCGTCAGTTCCCCGTAAACCACGGACTGCTGCAACGCACAATGACCTTGCACCTGCGTTTGTCCCAATCAGCCGGGCCTGCTTGGCTGCCAAACTGCCGCCGATAGCGACTTCACCCATATTTTTAAATGTCGTACAGGACAGGTCGCCGGAAATGGAGCATTCACCCATCACCTTGCATGAGTCCGCTTCCACCGATCCCGTTATCGTACATTCACCCATCGTTCGCACTTTATCGAATTGCCCGCCGTTCGATTGCGTTTCGCCCATTATTTTCAAGTCTTTTCCTGTCGCTTGACTCATTTTACCCGCCCTCTCGACTGATTTCTCTCGCGTTTATCGATTCGATTCGTTTTTTTAATTTCTCAATATTCGAGGAGATTGACTGTTTCTTAATGACGTGCACTCCTTGATCAAAGAAAATCGAAACTTCATCTGCAGCAATCAAAACCACAGAAACACCCATTTTCCGGATATAATATAAATAACTATTTTTATCGTAAAGTCTGCTGCTGTTCTCCTGCATAACATTGAGTAGATCGCTGGCTTCCGAACGATTCATTTGCCCCTCGCTCAGCATTTGGTCAAGCAGAAACATGGCCAGTAAATCGATAAACGGATATTCGCTCTGATTCGGTCGTTGCTTCTTGAAAAGATTCAGGGCTGTTGTTGAAACAATGTTTTGATCAAGCATCTGTTCTTCAGATAAAAAGATTTTTGTCACCGACCGCGGCGAAAAATGCTCTGCCAGTTCATCAAGCGACAACGTATCCTTCATCTCCGATATCACATGAACCCGATTTAAGATTTTCTTTTCTGGGAAAAAGGTTTCTTGCCCGGTATAAGTTGCTTTTCGAATAAACCAGTTTTCCGGAATCAAATTTTTCCGCTTCCAACGATAGAGCTGACCATACGAAATGCCCGTTCGCTCAAGCAGCTCTTTTTTTGTAATTAATGGTTCATCCACACGCGATCCTCCCTCACGTCTTTTCACACGCCAACCATAACATAACACTGTTACGTTGTAAATGGCGTTTTTTCATACACTTTCCTTTTTTTTGATTTGTTATACTATATAAATCCCCCGATTAAACATCGGGCGGAACCCATCATAAGAGAGAACGACAACAGGGAGGAAATGAAGTGGAAAATCAGCATCTTGAGCGAAAGCTGAAAAACAGACATATTCAGCTGATCGCAATTGGCGGAGCCATTGGCACCGGATTATTTCTTGGATCCGGAAAAGCGATTCATTTAGCTGGTCCGTCGATTATTTTTGCCTATCTCATCATTGGTATTGCTCTGTTTTTTGTTATGCGTGCACTTGGTGAGCTGCTCTTATCAAATTCCGGCTATGCATCATTCACCGATTTTACCTCGGAATACCTTGGCCCATGGGCTGGTTTTGTCACCGGATGGACCTACTGGTTTTGCTGGATCATGACCGCCATGGCCGACATCACCGCCGTAGGCAAGTACATGCAGTTTTGGTTTCAGGTTCCGCAATGGATTCCTGCCTTCCTCTGCCTGATCGTTTTAACGATTTTAAATTTGCTTACGGTAAAAATGTTCGGTGAAATTGAATTCTGGTTCGCCATCATAAAAGTTGTTACCATCGTTGCTTTGATTATCCTCGGATTAATTTTAATTGTTATCGGTTTTAAAACAGATTATGGACAAGCTTCCGTCCAAAATTTATGGGCGTACGGCGGCTTATTCCCGCATGGCATCGATGGCTTTTTCCTTGGCTTTCAAATGGCTGTCTTCTCATTTGTCGGGATTGAACTGGTCGGTGTGACCGCTGCTGAAACGGCGGATCCCGAGAAAAATATTCCACGCGCGATCAACAGCCTGCCCGTACGTGTTCTGCTGTTTTATATTGGCGCACTATTTGTCATTCTCTGCATCATTCCTTGGATAAAACTTCATGCAGAGCACAGCCCCTTTGTCACGGTATTTACACTCGTCGGCATCCCCGCCGCTGCCGGAATCATTAATTTTGTCGTGCTGACCTCGGCAGCTTCCGCATGCAACAGTGGGCTGTTCTCGACCAGTCGTATGCTCTTTTCTCTCGGGCGTGACGGCAATGCACCGAAAAGCTTCGCACGCTTAGGGAAAAGTGCCGTGCCAAGCGCAGCATTAATCTGCTCAACATTGGCACTGTTTGCAGGCGTTATCCTTAACTATTTCCTGCCCGACATTGTGTTCACGCTCGTTACAAGCATCAGCGCCATTTGTTTCATCTGGGTATGGGGCGTCATTTTAGTCGCGCATATTATCTATTTAAAAAAGCGCCCGGATCTTGCTGCCGCATCCAAATTCAAGGCACCGCTCGCTCCATTAATTAATTGGATCGTCCTTGCCTTTTTCATCTTTCTTCTTGTGCTCATTGGCATGGCTGCCGACACACGCATCGCTCTTTTTGTGACACCGGTATGGTTCTTGCTTCTGTTTATTGCCTATAGCCTGCATCGCAAAAAACGGCAAAGTCAGCGATAATACTCGCTACGCCGAGCCGCAGAAAACTTTTTTGAAATAAAAGTTTGTCTCAGATGAAAATTTATTTTTTAATCAACAAATCAGTTATACTAATTGTAATCGTGTATGATGTGGTCTTGAGGAGGATGTCGATTTGCCGGAAAAACCAAAACTGGAGGATGTCGCCAAACTTGCGGGTGTATCACCGACAACCGTATCACGCGTACTGAACAACCGAGGCGCGATCAGTGAACGGACACGGCGCAATGTGAACAATGCTATTCAACAATTAAACTATCATCCCAATGAAATCGCACGCTCTTTATTTGGCAGCAAGACGCATTTTATCGGACTAATTTTTCCATCCACCGGGCATCCTTTTTTCGGAGAGTTGATCTTTCAGATTGAAAATATCCTTTCTGAAAAACACTACAAGGTACTGATCTGCAATACCATGGATCAAACGGAAAAAGAGCGCAGCTACTTGGACATGCTTCTGTCCAATCAAGTTGATGGAATGATCGTTGGTGCGCACAATATCGGGATTGATATTTATCAACGCGCAAAACTGCCGATTGTCGCTATCGACCGCAAAATGTCGGAAACGATCACCGTTGTCAGCAGCGATAACTATCAAGGCGGACGCATGGCCGCTGAAGAACTGCTTCGTCAAGGACGGAGCAAAATTATTCATGTGAACAGCATCCGTCAAAAGGAGGCGCCCTCGAGCTACTTGCGCCGAAAAGGGTACGAGGACGTAATGACCGAACACGGTCTTCCTTTCAAAACCTATGAAATCGAATCGCCTTTTGACCCTGAAGTCAAAAAACAGATTCTCTCGTCGCTATTGGATCAGGATCCAACGATCGACGGCATGTTTTTAAGTGATGATTTGACCGCCGCAATCGCGCTCAGCATGATTCGCAAAAGAAACAGAGACATCCAGATCGTCGGCTATGATGGGACGGAAATGGTAACGACCTGCCTCCCCGAGCTGACAACGATTGTTCAGCCGATCCGCGCCATGGCTCAGCTCGCTGTCGATCTTCTATTGAAAGAGATCAACAATGAATTTGACGGGATTAAAAAGAACTATATTTTACCGGTGACACTGCGACGGGGGACATAACCCCTCAGTCACTCCCACACCATTGTGAATGATGGCAAAACAAAACCGCTTTTTTGGGAATTCTCCCAAAAAGCGGTTTTTAATCTTTAGTAAATTTTCTGTATAATATCTATTTTCGCCCATCTATAATTTAGTTATACATTTTAGAAGGTGAGGTTTTCTTACATGAAGAAGTTGTCATTGCTCACATGCTTCCTACTCTTATTCACCATAATCAGCGCATGTTCTTCTGGAAACAGTACTAAGGACTCCGGAACATCTGCAAAAACAGATCAAAAACCCGTATACGGCGGCACGCTGACCATTGCCGACCTTAATGATGCAAAAGGGCTCGATCCACATAAAGAAACTAGTGCTCAATCCTTCCACTATATCGAAAATATGTATGATACCTTATTTCGCTATAAGGATGGGAAATACGGCATCATCGAAAAGGATCTCGTCAACGATTATACGATTTCCAAAGACGGCAAGACCTATACCCTTCATCTTCACGATAACGTTAAATTTCATAATGGTGATCCGTTAACTTCATCAGATGTGAAATACTCCATTGAGCGGATCATCAAAATGGGTGTTCGCGCACAACAATTTGATGCTGTGAAGTCCATCGACACGCCGGATAAGACAACGGTTGTCATTACTCTGAAACAAGCAGTTGCTCCGTTCCTGACGTTCTTAGCCAACCCAATGAACGCAATTGTTAACAAAACTATTGTTGAGAAAAATGGAGGCAAGTTGGATCAGGCTGATGCAGGAAGCGGACCTTTCACGCTTGTTTCTTGGAAGAAAGATCAGGAAATGGTCCTTAAAAAGAATAAATCCTACTTCAAAAAAGGACTTCCTTATCTAGATAAAGTTGTTTTTAAAGCCATCCCCGACAGCACCGCCCGTTCAACAGCCATTCGAAATAAGGAATTAAATATCGATCTGCAGCTCACCGCAAAAGATAAAATGCTGCTTGATCATGCATCCGGTGTCACGGTTAAGTCGGTGACCGGCACCTATTGGGAATACATTGGGCTTAATGTCACCAAAGGGCCGCTCAAGAAAAAAGAAGTCCGTGACGCGATTGCATGGGCCGTTGACCGCAATGCGCTGAATAAGCAAGTGAAATTCGGACAAGCAACACCACTGACGGGTGGACCAATCCCGCCCGGCCATGCCTATGACGCAAAGCTGGACACATTCAGCAAGCGCGATACAGCTAAAGCGAAGCAGCTGCTGGCTGATGCCGGCTATCCGGATGGGTTCTCAATTACACTTAAGGTCGGACAAAACCAGGATCAAGTGGATGCTGCTCAGGTTATTAAGGACCAGTTAAAAGCTGTCGGCATTAAAGTCAACATTGAGCAGCAAGAAGACAGTGTATTCTTTAATGCACTAGGCAAAAAGCAATTTGAAATGACGATTGTCGGCTGGGTCGGCTTCGTTGATCCGGACGAATTCTTCTACAATATTTTCCATACAGGCGGTGCCTACAACCAGCAAGGTTACACCAACAAAGAAGTTGACAAGCTGCTTGAAGAAGGCCGCGTCACCATGGATGAAGCAAAACGCAAACAGATCTATGACCATGCACAGAAATTGATTGTGGAAGATGCACCGATGGTATTCTTATATGCCAACAAACAATCAACAGCGATGACCGACACGGTTCATGGATTTGATGTAAACCCAACCGTCACAACGAAGTCTTTGGAGAGCACTTGGCTCAGCAAATAATCCTAAGTCTTATTGAGAAAAACCGGGCAAAAAGCGCCCGGTCCTTACTTCCGCAGGATGCGGTGGCTTTCGCGTTGCATACAGGACGTATACTCCCTTAGCGAAAGTTCATTTCTAGTTAGCAGAAGTTCCCTTACTTAGTGGACGTTCCTTTTGCTCCGTATGCGGTTTTAAGCCATCAAGTTTGTGCCTGACGGGCGCTTCGCTTGCTCGCTGCAAGCCTCCTTGGCCCTGCTAATAGACCTGCGTTTTTGATTCCTAGTTAGGACACTAGGTTATGGCGAATGATATACTTTTTTTCTTGCGAAAAAGACAAGACAGCCCTTGTCTTTTTCATTACATACTAATTTTGTAGGGGCGAGCTTATGGGTAAATACATTCTTCACCGATTAATAATCGCTGTACCTATACTTATCGGCATATCGATCTTAACGTTCTTCTTGATCCGGCTTGTTCCGGGAGACACGGTAACAGCCATTCTTGGAACCAATTACGACCCGAAACTTGCGCATAAACTGCGCAGCGAAATGGGACTGGATCAGCCGGTGATCCTTCAATATTTAATTTGGATTGGACACGTCTTTATGGGCGACTTCGGTACATCTTCATTTACGGGACAGCCGGTGCTTTCAGCCCTTATGGAACGGCTTCCGATCACGCTGGAGCTGGCACTGCTCAGCTTGGTTGTTGCCCTGATCATCGCGATCCCGCTAGGTGTGCTCGCCGCGTACAAACACGGCACCAGAGCCGATTATGCTTCGGGAACATTCGGCATGTTCGGGATCTCCGTTCCAAACTTTTGGCTGGGCACTTTGCTCATTCTCATCTTTTCACTGCACTTGCATCTGCTTCCTTCCGGCGGATACCAGCCGCTGAGCAAAGGTATCGGCGAAAATCTAAGATCATTGCTGATGCCGGTTATCGCGCTTGGCACAGCGGTTGCCGCCGTAACCATGCGTTCCACACGTTCAGCAATGCTTGATGTACTTAATGAGGACTACATCAAAATGGCAAAAGCGAAAGGTGCCAGCAATGCGAGAATCATATGGAAACATGGGCTTCGCAACGCATTGGTACCGGTTATGACTGTCGTCGGCATCCAGATCGGCTATCTGCTTGGCGGATCAGTAATCATTGAACAGGTGTTTGCACTTCCGGGCATGGGCCGGCTTGCACTGCAGGCCATTTCCAATCGTGACTACAGCCTGCTTCAAGGAACCATTCTGTTCGTTGCCGTAACCTTCATTATGATTAATCTGATCATTGATGTGATCTACGGATGGATCAATCCAAGCATTCGATATAAATAAATGCCTATGCAGCTCGCTTGAGTATCTTCTAGTGCGCACTTAGTAAGTAAAATGAGGTGATTCACGCATGTTAAAAGTCTGGAATCGTTATCGGCACAACCTTTTGGCAGTCAGCGGCCTCGTATTTATTCTTCTGCTGATCGTCATCGCCATCTTTGCAAGACAAATCGCACCGCACAATCCATATACAATGAGCACAGCGGCTCGGCTTACAGGTCCAAGCAGCTCGCATTGGTTCGGCACCGATCAATTCGGCAGAGATATTCTTAGCAGAATCATTTATGGTTCGCGCATTTCTCTTCAAGTCGGAATCATTGCCGTTGGGGTTTCCTTCATTGTCGGCACGGTTATGGGGGTAATCGCCGGATACAGTGGCGGTTGGGTCGATTCACTGATTTCAAGAATTACGGACGTTCTGTTTGCGCTTCCGGATATTCTTCTGGCGCTCGTGATCATGGCGATTCTCGGTCCGAGTCTAAACAATTTGATGCTGGCAATCGGCATTGTCTATACACCTATTTTCTCGCGTATCGCACGCGGTGCCGTATTAAATATCAGAGATTCCTTATATATTGAAGCCGCCTATTCAATGGGCGTTAAGAAGATTAAGATCTTATGGCATCATATTCTGCCGAATATCCTCTCGCCGCTGATCGTTCAAGTCACCCTTTCCTTTGCCTTCGCCATCCTATCGGAAGCTGCGCTAAGCTTCTTAGGCCTTGGCGTCTCGCCGGACACCCCTTCCTGGGGCATCATGCTCAGCAGCGCAAAAGATTGGATGGAACTTGCATGGTGGACGGCTGTATTCCCGGGGATCGCAATCACGCTTGCGGTGTTCAGTTTCAATAGTGTCGGAGACGGATTGCGCGATGCACTTGATCCAAGAACCGGCACAGGCAACTAATCGATGGGAGGAGAACACGATGAATGACGACCTGCTTCTTGATGTTCGGCATCTCAAAGCATATTTTAGATCAAAACAACGTACCGTGAAGGCGGTCGATGATCTGTCCTTCACTTTAAAAAAAGGCGAAATTCTCGGCCTTGTTGGTGAATCCGGATGCGGAAAAAGCACAACGACAAAGGCACTGCTCCGCTTAATCGGTAATCAAAAAAAGGAGTACCTTGAAGGAGAAGCTTTCTTCGAGGGTGAGGATCTGATCAAAAAAAGCGACAAACAAATGCAGAAGATCCGTGGCAACAAAATTGGCTTTATTGCACAGAATCCAATGTCTTCGCTCAATCCTGTCTTTACCATCGGCAATCAGATCGCGGAAGTCCCGCAGATGCATCAGCGCGCAGCAAAAAATAAAGCCTGGTCGATCGCCTTAAAGATGCTGCAAAAAGTAGGGATTTCCGATCACGAAACCCGTGCCAAACAATATGCACATCAATTCAGTGGAGGTATGAAGCAGCGCGCAGTTATCGCCATGGCGCTTGCTGGAAATCCATCATTGCTTATTGCCGATGAACCGACAACTGCGCTTGATGTCACGATACAAGCACAAATTCTTGACCTGATGGTTAAGCTCAGAGACGAGACGCAAGCAGGGGTTTTGCTCATCACCCATGATTTAGGCGTTGTCGCAGAAGTATGCGACCGCGTCGCCGTCATGTACGCCGGGAAGATCGTTGAGCAGGCACCGGTTGACGAACTGTTTCATCATCCGCAGCATCCATACACGAAAGGATTGCTGGCATCGATGCCGAAAATCGGCTCAAGAAAAAAACTGATACCGATCAGCGGCCATCCGCCAAATCTCTATGAAATGCATGGCGGCTGCCTGTTTCAAGAGCGATGCCCCTTCGCTTTTGACCGCTGCAAAAATGTCGAACCGCCGCTGCATAAAATCGCAGAAAATCATCAGTCTGCTTGTCATTTATCAAGTGAGAGGATGAATTCCTTTTGAACCGTGACTATAAACCATTCATTCGTGTCGATCATCTAAAAAAATATTTTCCAGTTGCTAAAAACTGGCGTGGAAAAAACAGCCAATACGTAAAAGCCGTCGATGATGTCTCTTTTTCAATCGATGAAGGTGAAACACTTGGCCTTGTTGGCGAATCCGGATGTGGAAAATCAACAACCGGCCGACTGCTGCTGCACTTGCTGGCGCCGACATCCGGATCACTCTTTTTTGACGGTCAGGACTTAACGCAGCTGTCGAAGCAGGCGCTGTGGCAAAAACGCCGGGAGATGCAATTCATCTTCCAAGACCCGTACGCCGCGCTTAATCCGAGAATGACCATTCAAGACAGTCTTCATGAGCCGCTAAAAGCTTACGGCGAAGATAAGCGGACGCGCAGCGAAACAATCAAAACGCTTATCGATGCGGTTGGGATCCCGTCCCAGTACTTGAATCGCTATCCGCATGAATTCTCCGGAGGGCAGTTACAGCGGATCGGCATTGCGCGTTCACTCGCATTGAAACCTAAATTTGTGGTCGCCGACGAGCCCGTGGCTGCACTTGATATGAGTATTCAGGCGCAGATTCTCAATCTAATGAAGGAGCTTCAGCACGCTTTCAATTATACGTATCTCTTCATCTCTCATGATTTGAGTGTGATCGATTATATGAGTGACCGCATCGGCGTCATGTATCTTGGAAAAATGGTAGAATTAACAGATCGGGATGCATTGTATCAAGAACCCCTGCACCCTTATACCCAGGCCCTGCTCTCGGCAATTCCGATTGCAGAACCAAAACGATCCAAGAAGAAAATCATGCTCAAGGGCGAAATTCCAAGTCCTGTCCATCCTCCGTCCGGATGCCATTTCCGAACGCGATGCCCGTTCGCCAAAGCGATTTGTGCAGAAAAAGAACCGGAGTGGGTTGAAATGAAAAAAGGTCACTATGTCGCATGTCACGTTGTTCAGGAGGCGCACCAATGACTTATTCAATTGTCGCCAAATGTAAAGAAACCGGATATTTTGGTGCAGCGGTAACCTCATGTTTTCCAGGTATCGGCGCCTACTCCCCGACCATTAAAGCCAATATCGGGATTATCGCTTCCCAGGGATGGGTCAACCCCACTTTGGGGCCAATTGGAATCAAATACCTGGAAGCGGGCAAAACAGCCAATGAAACGTTAAATACGCTGCTCATGAAAGATCCGGGCCGAGAATTGCGTCAATTAATCGTCATGGATCATTTTGGAAACAGTGCCGTTTATACCGGTGTTGAAAATGATGATGCCAAAGGGCATATTATCGGCGATCAATTTGCCGTTCAAGGCAATATTCTGACCAGTCTGGATGTACTCTATGCCGTAGCGGAAACCTTTGAACGAACCAACGGACCAATACAGGAACGTCTGCTTGCAGCGATGCTTGCAGGCGACAAGGTCGGCGGAGACGCGCGCGGAAAACAAGCGGCTGCAATCAAAGTGGTGGCTGAGGAGGGGTTTCCCTTTGTCGACTTTCGTGTCGATGATTCAGCTGAGCCCATTCAGGAATTGAACGCCATTTACAAGAATAATAAGCATGTGCTCATCGATGAATACTATGAGTGGATCGATGCAGTCCGGGCAGGAGTAAAACTTCAGGATCGCCAAGCAGCGATGAAAAAAGAAAGAGGATAATCCTTTGACGATCAGAACCCGCAACCAGAAACAACCGGATAACCGTCATTTTGTCGCAGCAACGCTTCACAATTGGTGCAGTCGTTTTGCGCTGACCCATCTCTCATTGTGGGAACGGGTCGGAGACAGAAAGCACTGCATCTGGGCCTTCCCTCAGCAGGACTATATCGCCAAATTGCCAAAGGCAGCGGACTGCGTTTCTGTAGCGGATCATTTTTTGCTTGTCTTCGATACGGAAAAAACGGCCGTTTTTCGTGACTATTTGCAGCAGTGCCGTACATTTCTGCCTGTATGCTTTGAAGCGGCATTAGCCTTAGAGAAGCGCAGCGTTGAAGAAAAGCTTTGGCTCGGTCTGAGCGGGGAGGTATTAAATGACGTTGACGACTCCTTTTACACAAAATTGCTGGACACGCTGATTACAGGTCTCCCTGGTGCCGAGGCCGGCTTATTGCTACTGAATAACGAGCGGACAAGCAAACTGGTCATTGAGTCCGGCATCGGATTCGATCATGAATATTATCAACGCATTCAGCTCTCATCCGATGAGTCGCTCGCCGGCACCGCCTTTTCTAAACAAGAATTGCTGGTTTATAACACGAAAACAGCTCTTCAACAAGCCATGGCATCCCTGTCGCCGAAAAACCGGGACTATCTGATTCAGGCAGCACAGTGGAAGCGGATGCCCAGCACGGCGCTTGCTTTTCCAATTATCAACAACCAGCAATCCTTTGGTGTTGTTGTTTTGTTTGGTTTCAGCGACGGCTCCTGTTTTTCACCGGAAATCGTTGATACACTGCAGAACGTTCTAAACTATATTTCATTATTATACGGTCGTTATAAGAACCAGCGCGAAGCGAAAAAGACGAAGCGTGAACTGGATATCACCTATCGCGCGCTTCGCACCGAGCACTCGCAGCTGCGAAAAACGCTCGACTTATATAACATTCTGACTGCATTGAGTCGTAATAACAAAGGCATCAATGAAATCATGAGCGCGATGTACAGCACCGCACATACGCCAATTGTCTATTATGATGAACTGCTCTTTCCTATTGCCTCCTGCGGAACCAGTGAGCAGCACGTACTGCCGGACCATTTTTTAAAAACACGTGAAGCACGTTATTCCGTACGCGTGAAAAAATGGCAGCTGCTCAAACTGACAGAGGATGAACTTTTGTTAATCATCCCCGTAGTCGGTGCTGAACGCGTGATCGGATTTCTCTGTGCCTGGATCAATAAAAATACGTTCAACGACAGTGACCGGACCTTGCTTGAGTACAGCGCCTCATTTCTTGGACTTGAGTCCATGAAACGGCAGGCTGTTGAGCAGACAAAGCGACAGCTGTTCGGTGATATCTTTGATCAGGTGCTGAGTAATACTTTTAACGAGAACATGCTTCAGCAGGCAAAAAATCTAGATCTGAATGAGAAGGATCTTTACACCGTGCTCATCTGCGAGTACACGCATGCGGCAACTCCGGGAATTCAGGAGCAATTTGCCAGTGAAGCCTGCATGAAGTGGCTGGAACAAGCACTCAAGGAAGTGACGATTAAAGGCTTGGTTGCCCACAGAAGAGGAGCCATTGTCGCCTTTTTATCCTTCCCATCTGATGCTGAGAAACGAACCATTGATTCGAAACTGACGCGCTTCAGCACCCGCATTAATCAATTTCCGGGGGCGATCAAAGTAGGCATCGGCCGTTTGGAGGAGGGATTTATTCGAATAAATCAATCCTACAACGACGCCCGGCAATGCATCCGATTGCTCAAAAAGAAAAAAAGCGGCAAAGTGTACCGTTTTTCCAGCGGCGGGATTGATCATTTGCTCATGAATCATGACCCGGATGAGCTGAAGCTTTTTGTTGAGGATCATCTGGGCCTGCTGCTGGAGTATGATGCACGCAAGCATAAAGAACTCTTAAAAACACTCCTCGTCTATTTGGAGCATAATCGTAATCTGCAGAAAACAACAGAGGCATTGATGATCCATCACAATACACTGTATTACCGGATCAATCAGATTGAAGCCATTTTATCGGTTAAACTTTCTCATAGCGAAGACTGGATGAACCTCGCCATGGCATGTCGTATCTATCAATTTTTACAAGGTTGAGCACGCAGCTTTCGCAAGCAGCCGCGTGCTTTTTGTCAGCGTCTCTTTTCCTGAAGCGCCATCAACCTGCGCCGCAGCTTCGGATCGCTGGCATACAGATACAGCCCATAAACGCCGCGCGTCATCAATACATTAATCGCGTTCAGGATGATCTGCTCTTTAATCGCATCGACATGAGCGAGATCATCGCGTTTGACGAACGCCGCACCATCCTGGTAGTTTTCGGGACGAATCACAAGCTGATCGTTCGGCTCATCATAGGTAACGGTTGGACCGAGAATGACACCGGCATAATTCAAGTCAAAGCCTTGAATCGTATACACCGATCCAACTTCATCAATTGTGTCGGCACGCTCAGCCCACGCCTGCTTCTCGGTCGGTTTCGAGCGGTCCCAGCGCACATGGAAATTCGGCTCATCAATAAAATAGTCCTTGCCGTCGAGCGCATAAGGATAATCATATGTTGCAAGTAAACGAGACAAATGATCGCGACTGTTGCGCGCTTTGATGACTTGGAAAAGTTCTCCCGCATCATCGAAGATGCGAAAATCAAAGGCTTGCTTGTGCGGCAGCGGCAGCACATGCTTATGGATGAAGGCATTGATCCATTCCGAAACATCCGCAGCAGCACGCACCCGAAACTGATCGGTTAAATGAAAGGTTTCGCTTGGGATACCGTCCATAAACCGTTTAACAGCCATGGGATTCCAATAGCTTTTAAATTTCAGTACCTGTTTTTCATCAAAGACGATCACAACCACTCGGCTGCATTTCAAGATTTCCTCAAGCTGGTTGTCCTGATTGAAGCGATTGTAGCGGTCACTTTTGCTTAGCAGCAGATGTGCCTCATCGACAAAGGCAATGTCCGCGCGTGCTCCGCGTTTGTGCATGAGGTTAATGAACGAGGTGGGACGAATAAAGTCCTTTTTGCGCACATGCGGCAGTTCTTCAGCAATCTCTTTGTACAGTTTAATCATTTCCGCATGATTGACAATCAGGTAATTCTCCGTATGCGCCAGCGGATCATCTGCAGCACCGCTGCGTGACGCGCTTTGAATCGTGTTAAAGACGGAACTGAGCACAACACTCTTTCCTGTGCCCGCATCGCCCTGAATGACGAACAGTGCCGGATCGGAAGTTTGCACGTGGACCCGGCAAAAAGCTTCAATGCTTTGCTTCAGCTTTTTTTGCTGCTCCGACAACTTTTTGAATGGTGAGAGCTTGAACACTGCCTGATTATGGTCATGTTGAACGCGACTCGCTTGCTGCATTTTAAAGCACTTCCTTTTTCCCTTTATCTTCCAGTGTAGCGGATTCAATCGCAGAAAAAAAGAGCGGTTAAAAACCCGCTCATCGTGCACCTTGTTTAAAAAGCGCCAAGTACTCCCCATAGCCTTCCTTTTCCAAATCTTCTTTCGGAATAAAACGCAGTGCTGCTGAATTGATGCAGAACCGCGTTCCGGTCGGTTCAGTGAAAACATGGCCGAGATGCGCATCGCCCAGCTTGCTGCGTACCTCGGTGCGGGACATACCCAATGTATTGTCCGGATGCGTCACTATCCGATAGGTGCTGATTGGCCGCGTGAAACTCGGCCAGCCGCAGCCCGCATCGTATTGATTGGTCGTCGAAAACAACGGTTCACCGGAGACCAGATCGACATAAATCCCGGGTCTACTGTTGTCCCAATATGCGTTTTGAAATGGCGGCTCCGTACCGCTTTTCTGCGTCACCTCATACTGGATCGGTGTCATCTGCTCTTTTAACTGCTTATGGTTTTTCTTTGTTCCCCAATGTTCCGCGATAAAATCATCCCGACCGGAGCCCCGGCGATAGCGCCGATAGCTGCCCGGATCTTTTCGATAATAGTTTTGGTGCGACTCCTCTGCCGGATAGAATGGACCTGCCGCGACAATCTCAGTCACAATCGGCTCACGAAAACGTCCACTTTGCTCCAGTTCTTTTTTTGACGCTTCTGCAAGATGTTTCTGCTCGGCATTATGATAAAAGATGGCCGTTCGGTACTGATCGCCGCGATCATGGAACTGCCCTTGACGATCGGTCGGATCAATCTGCTGCCAGTACCGTTCCAATAACTTGCGATACGGATACACCTCAGGATCGAACGTAATTTGCACCGCTTCTGCATGTCCCGTTGTTCCGGAGCAGACCTCACGATAGCTTGGGTTTTCCGTATGGCCGCCGGTGTAGCCCGAGCGCACCTTGATAATGCCCGGTTCTTGATCAAAGGGCTGAACCATGCACCAAAAACAACCACCGGCAAATGTTGCCTTTTGCGTTCGCGTCACATCTATCCCCCCTGCCCCATCGCTATAATAGGTGAAATCGGTTACTTTTAAGTTCATTATAGCATGACCTAAAGAAGGTCCCGTGATTCAAAGTTTCGCTGCTGCTCGATTGCGGCCTTATCGCGATATTCCAATCTCGCTAGCAAATACCGGTCTCATCCATTTTTTGACGCAGGGCAAAATCATATGCTTTTCATTTGCTTTTACGGCTTCAGTTTCATTTTCTTGTTCGGGGTAAAGTTCAGTGCTTTGCTTGTTGATACGCGCGTTTCCTTTGGCACAAAGCCATGAACACGGGTCAGCGGGAATACCCACGTATATGGTCCGATGCATGTTCCCGGAAGTGTCGCCGAGTTGGCGCCAATTCGACTGAAGTCGCCGAGCACGCAACCGAAGAAATCAGTGTCAAATTTGGTATAGGTGTCGCCGACTTTGACGCCGATGATGCCTTGATCGAAGCGGCGATTAGCAATAATCGTACCGGAACCGACACGTGCACCTTGACCAAGCACCGAATCGCCTGCAAACGTGAAGCTCTGCACCTTCGCGCCGTTTCCGACAATCGCATGTTTCACTTCGCAGCCGTGACCGATCACGCAGTTATTGCCGATAACCGTGTAGGGACGAATCAACGCGCCGGACTGAATCGTCACGTTTTCACCAATGATCACCGGGCCCTCAATCGTCACTTGCGAATGAATCTGCGTGCCCTTTCCGATCAAATAGTTGCCGTGCAGATAACTGCCCTCGGCTAAAGTGCCTTCATTGACTTGCAGCTTCTTTTCTTCAACCCGTTCGTCAACAATCTGTGTTGCTTTTTGCAAAGCTTCCCAAGGGTACTCAACCCCTTCAAAAACTTCAGGAACAGCAAAGCTTTCCGTATTCTCAAAGAAATAGCTTAGTTTCAGTTCTTCAACACTCACTGAAATAACCTCCAATACGCATTCATCGTTAATGTAACAGTGTACGATCAAACGATACGTTCACCAAACAATCATTCGTCCCATTCACACCGTTTGTTTCCATAAATTTCATTAAGAGAAGCGGCAAATGAATCGTTTACTTCTTCCTATTATATTTGTCTTTGATTTGATGTTCCAGTCAAAAATCAAATCAACCACGAGTAGAAAAGTTCCGTTCTTTCCGCTTCATTGTGAAAAATTTTTTTAGAAAATAAAGGAATTATCAAGAGTGTTGGGGAAAAAGAAATAGAGAGCGCTTGTTGAAGCGAACGGCAAACATTTTTGAAATCGTTTTTCTCCTACTTGAACGCGTCGTTCTGCTTTTCATCAATGCCGACTCATTTTTTTCGTCCATTTAACAAACACTCTAAATAATTAAGGGTGGCGCATCAGCAGCATTGCATCTTGCAAGAGAAAGGAACGTTGCAGCATGAATCAATCAACTGAAAAAGCAAGCGACTATTCTTCAAAAGCATACTTCGATTTATTGGATAAATACTGGCAAGCGGCTAATTACCTGTCTGTGGGTCAAATCTATTTGAAAGACAACCCATTGCTGGATCGTCCGCTTAAAGCGAGCGATGTCAAAGTGCATCCGATCGGTCATTGGGGAACGATTTCCGGACAAAATTTTATCTATGCTCATTTGAACCGTATTATTAACAAATATGACGTCACCATGTTCTATATCGAAGGACCGGGACATGGTGGCCAAGTGATGGTATCGAATAGTTATCTCGATGGAAGCTACACCGAAATTTACCCGGACATCACGCAGGATAAAGCAGGCATGCAAAAGTTGTTCAAACAGTTCTCCTGGCCTGGCGGCGTGGCCTCACACGCAGCCCCGATTACGCCCGGATCGCTTCACGAAGGCGGCGAACTGGGCTATTCGATTTCCCATGGTGTCGGGGCCATTCTCGATAATCCGGATCAAATTGCCGCAGTTGTTGTCGGCGATGGAGAGGCTGAAACCGGACCGCTTGCCGCTTCCTGGCAGTCCAACCATTTTATCAATCCGATTCATGACGGTGCCGTTCTGCCGATCGTTTACATTAACGGTTATAAATTGAGCAACCCAACCTTGTTCTCGCGTACGTCCGATCAAGATTTGCAGCACTATTTTGAAGGACTCGGCTGGGATCCGCTGTTTGTTTCCGGAAATGATCCGCAAGAGGTTCATCCGAAAATGGCAAGCGCGCTCGATCAAGCGATTGAAAAAATTCAAGCGATTCAAAAGCAAGCACGTGAAAACGATGATCCAACCATGCCGCATTGGCCGGTCGTTATTTTCCGCAGCCCCAAAGGATGGACCGGACCAAAAACATGGGAAGGGAAACCAGTTGAAGACTCGTTCCGGTCGCATCAGATTCCAATTCCGGTCGATCAAAACCATCTGGAGCATAGCGATGAATTGGTTCGCTGGCTCAAGTCCTATAAGCCGGAAGAACTGTTCAATGCGGACGGATCATTACAATCCGAGATCGCTCAAGTCATTCCTAAGGGCACCAAAAGAATGGCCGTGAATCCAATCACAAACGGCGGCGTAGATCCGCGCGAACTGCGTTTACCTGACTATCGCAGCTATGCGACAGACACGAAAGTACGTGGCAGACAGCTGGCACAAGACATGATCATCTTTGGCGAATACGCCCGCGATTTGATTAAGCTGAATCCAACAAATTTCCGTATTTTTGGTCCGGATGAAACGGCATCAAACCGCTTGGGCGCGGTTTTTGAAGCCACAAGCCGGCAATGGCTCGGCGAGGTCGACGAACCGCGTGATGAATTCGTCGCACCCGCCGGCCGCGTCCTCGATGCACAGCTTTCCGAGCATCAGGCAGAGGGATGGCTTGAAGGCTATACATTAACCGGCAGACACGGATTTTTTGCCAGCTATGAAGCGTTTCTCAGAATCGTTGACTCGATGCTGACACAGCATTTCAAATGGCTACGCAAAGCAAGTGAACTCGCATGGAGAAGTTCCTATCCTTCTTTAAACGTGATTGCATCATCGACCGTTTTCCAGCAGGATCATAACGGCTATACGCATCAAGATCCCGGCATGCTGACGCATCTCGCTGAGAAGAAACCTGCGTTTATCCGTGAATATCTTCCGGCGGATGCCAATACCTTGCTTGCCGTTGCAAATAAGATTTTCAAAAGCCGTAATAAAATCAATCTAGTGGTTACATCCAAACACCCACGCCCGCAATGGTTTTCAATCGAAGAAGCTTCGGAACTTGTTGCGAATGGACTTGGAATGATTGACTGGGCAAGTACCGATCAAGGCTTGGAACCAGACCTTGTCATTGCCAGCGCCGGAACCGAACCCACGCTTGAGTCGCTCGCCGCGCTTCAGCTCTTGCATGACGCGTTTCCGGAAATGAAGATTCGCTTTGTCAATGTCGTTGATCTGCTCAAACTCAGAAGTCCAAAGAAAAGTGCACGCGGTCTTTCTGATGAAGCCTTCGACCATTATTTCACCAAAGACAAGCCGATTCTCTTTGCCTTCCACGGCTACGAAGACCTTATCGAAAGCTTGTTCTTTGGTCGTCATAATAACAAGTTAACGGTTCACGGCTATCGTGAAGACGGCGATATCACCACGCCATTTGACATGCGCGTCTTAAACCATCTCGACCGGTTCCATCTCGCTAAGACCGCCGTCATGATTCAACCGGCTTATGAAGAAAAACGCGATGCATTTATCGCAGAAATGGATCGAATGATTGCCAAGCATCACCGATTCATTCGCGATGAAGGACAAGATCTCCCGGAAGTTTCCAATTGGCAGTGGACACCGCTGCACTGAAATTGCGTTAAATACGTTAAATCCCCCTTGCCGTTCCGGTCAGGGGGATTTGTTTTTTAAACTCATTTTTTAAGTGCTTTTTTGCCAATAGCAACCCGGCGAGAATGATTCGCTCCGGTCGCAGCACCAAAGTATAGCTGACGACTGCCTGGGCAAGATAATAGGCTTCAAGCGCCCACCGAATAACATACGTGCCCCTCCTAAAGGATTGAAATTTAAATTGCATTGTATTCATTTAAAGCCATTTATGTATGGTAACGACTTATCCAATGTTTCAAATCAGTGCATGCTCTTTCACCGTTTCATCAGCCAAACGCCGCCGCACACACCGTGATTGCTTGACTCTCGGATTCTATAATATAATGAAATCATTACTTACATCATCACAAGTTACCTTTAAGCCTGCAATATCAATAGATTGGGGGGACCTCTTTTGACCGCTTATTTACGCCAAGCAACTCCGCATGACTTTTCCGGTATACAAAAAATCATTGATCAGGCAAAACAATTGCTTAAAGCAGACGGCATTGATCAATGGCAGGACGGCTATCCGGACGACACTGTCCTGCATCATGACCTTGAACAGAAAAGGGGCTTTGTCCTGATCACCGATGATCAAATTGCCGGTTATGGTGTTCTTTTTGAAGAACTCGAACCGGCTTATGAAGCGATCAAAGAAGGTGCTTGGGTACAGACTGGCGTTCCGTATGTGTCGATACACCGCATCGCACTTTCCTCCGATTTTCGTGGCCGTCACCTTTCTTCAGTGCTGATGGATCACCTGATTAGCGCTGCAGCACTTAAAGGCTATACTGATCTGCGCATCGATACTCATCCGGAAAACCCGCGCATGCAGCACGTGATCAAGCAAGCCGGTTTTGAGTATCGCGGGGTCGTTTACCTCGATATGCCGAACGGCAAACGACTGGCCTACCAGCGGATGCTCACAAGAAGATAAAAACTGCATGCGCATGTTATCCACAGTGCACATTCACCATTCAGAAAGTTATCCACAGGTTAATAACTTTCTGTTAAGTGAGTGCCGCATAAATTTCTAATGAAAAAAGGAAAGCCGACGGTGCTTTCCCTTTTTTTACTTTATGTTCAGAGAAAAGTCGTATCAAACGTTCATCAAATCGTAGAAATGCAGCCATGGTTGTATCGAACTTTGCAAAAAGCGTGGCGAGCCTCAATAACCCTTATAACTGGCTGCGTTCAAAAAAGTTGCGCCAAATTGAAGGGCTTTCGGCATCCTTTCGCTAATTATAATCTATGAGAACGCTAAGTGATCTGAATGAAAAGTAGGTGAGATGCTTGAATAAAAGTTTCCATGCGCTTGTGGTTAACAAAATCGAGCAAAGTTTTTCACGCAGGATTGAATCCTTAACATTAAACGATCTGCCTGAAGCAGGCGTGCTCATACGCGTTTGCTACTCAGGGATCAATTATAAGGACAGTCTTGCAGCCATTCCTAACGGACATATTTTGAAAAACTATCCCTTTGTGCCCGGTATTGACCTCTCAGGAATTGTCGTATCCTCAGAAGACCCGCGTTTCAAAAAAGACGACCCGGTCATTGTAACCGGTTACGGCCTTGGTGTTTCCCATTTTGGCGGATTTAGTGAATACGCACGGATCCCCGCTGATTGGATCGTTCCGCTGCCTTCAGGGCTAACACTCAAGGAAGCCATGAGGATTGGAACCGCCGGCTTCACTGCAGCACTGTCTGTTTTTCGCCTGGAACAGGCAGGGATTGCGCCGGACAAAGGAGAGGTAATCGTCACTGGTGCGTCGGGCGGCGTCGGCAGCCATGCCGTTGCACTACTTTCCGATCTCGGTTATTCGGTTGTCGCAAGTTCCGGAAAAAGCGCCGAGGCATCAAGCTATTTGAAAATGCTAGGCGCGCAGAGCGTTATCGCACGTGAAGCTGTATTTGACGGAACGGTAAAGCCGTTGCAAAAACAGCAGTGGACGTCGGCAGTTGATTCGGTCGGGGGAAAGCCGCTTGCCGGATTACTCGGCAGGATGCGCTATGGCGGCTATGTTGCCGCCTGCGGACTCGCAGCAGGGTCTGAGCTCCCGGCAACCGTCTTTCCATTTATTTTACGCGGCGTCAACTTGCTCGGGATCGACTCTGTTTCTTGCCCGATGGAGCTCCGCCAGGTCATTTGGCAGCGGCTCGCCGAATTGCATAAGCCGGAAAAGCTGGCAGCAATCGCTCAAAAAGAAATTCCCTTGAGCCAGCTTCCAAACGCCTTGCCCGCCCTGCTCAGCGGCAAAAAGATTGGTCGCACCATCGTAATATTAAACCCGGAGGTCACTGATGAGTAAAAGAGCCGTGCGAGAAAATTCGCTCTGCTCTTTTATTTAACCCTGCTTAGCGGTTAAACATGCGTTTCACCAAGACGAAAATACCAACAATCAGCAAAAGAATTAAAAACCACTTGAACAAAAAACCAAAGAAGATGATGAAAATAATTGCTAGGACGGCTAGCACAATCCATACTGCCGATGTAATCAGCACACCGCCGATTACAATGAAGATAATAAAGAGAATCAACGCTGCAATCAATCCGAAAATAAGTCCCATAATGTTCGTTCCTTTCATGACCCGTTCGACTAAGATGCATGTGGCCGTTCATCCCTTGCCCAGCCGCATCTCTATAATCCTACTATAGTACACCAAGCCGTCCAGGGTAATGCGCTCAAGTCCGGATTCCGCTACGCCTTAAGACTTATTTTTTGCCAATGGCAGGAAACGGACCCTTTGAGTTAGGCACACATCCGCCACAAAACCATACAGTAAAACCATAGGTGACTTTATCAAGAAGAATAGGTGAGGGGTGACGCGTATGGAGTGGCGATCGTTTCAAGGCATTGTTACGGCGATTGACGATTATATCACCAGCCCGAGCGGTGAAAATTCAGGCTGCTGGAAGCTGATGACGCTGGAGAATAACGATCAGGTTGTTCGTTTTGTGGTGTCGCCAATGACTTACGTTGTCGACCAAGCCAAGATTCGAATTGGCGATCGGGTCAGCGGATATTATGACGGAAACGCGCCGGTTATTCTCATCTATCCACCGCAATACCGAGCGCTCATTCTTGTAAAGGAACGCTCCGATCAGAATGTAAAGGTCGGTTTTTTCAACGAACAGCTCTTGAGCCGCGATGGTCAACTACAATTAAACTTGGGACCGTTTACACAGGTTATGCTGGCAAACGGCCAAGACTTCAATCCTAATCCGGCAAATCGTGATTTGATTGTGATTTACGGCGCAGCAACAAAAAGTATCCCCGCCCAAACCGTGCCGTACAAAATCATCGTTTGGTGTCCGATGCCGTGAAGACGATACGGGCAGCCGCAATCAGGCTGTCCTTTTTGTTGCAGCTGGACAAGCTGGCTTGCGGTTCTCTTTGCGTGCGCTTAATGAGAAAGACAGCTATCATTAAAGAGATCATGTGATTGTCCGCTGAAGGCATTCCGCAAAAAACGTATTTTGAGGAGGTTTCTGATGAAGTATCGCCATCTCGGCAGTACCGGCGTCAAAGTCAGCACCGTCAGTCTGGGCAGCTGGCTGACTTACGGCGGTTATGTCGCACAAGAAAACGCAATAAGTACCATTCATAAAGCTTATGATCTGGGCATCAACTTTTTTGATACTGCCAATGTATACATGCGCGGTGAAGCGGAAAAAGTCGTCGGAAAAGCGATTAAAGCCTTCCCACGTGAAGCGATCGTGCTCTCGACAAAAGTATTCTTTCCGATGGGTGATGGACCAAATGACCATGGCCTTTCCCGAAAACATATTATGGAACAGGCGAATGCCAGCCTAAAACGATTGAACACCGATTATATCGATCTGTATTACTGCCATCGCTTTGATCCGGAAACACCGATTGAGGAGACGCTGCGTGCGTTTGACGATTTGATTCATCAAGGCAAAATAAACTACATCGGTGTCAGCCAATGGACGGCGGCTCAAATCACCGAAGCAGCACATATTGCCGATCAGAAACTGCTTAATCATTTCGTGGCAAATCAGTCTAAATACAATATGCTGTCCCGCGAAATCGAAGCCGAAGTGATTCCGTCAAGTGCGGCGCATGGTGTCAGTCAGGTCTGCTGGTCGCCGCTCGCGCAAGGTGTGCTGACCGGAAAATACAGTTCCGTCAGTGAATTTCCGGCCGGTAGCCGTGCCGCCGAGAATAAAGGCGGGATCCGCACGTATCTGACCGAACTCAATTTGAGTAAAGTGAACAAACTTAAGAAAATCGCTGCTGAATTAGGCGTCAGCATGGCACAATTGGCCCTTGCCTGGGTGCTTCGTCAGGAGCAGGTTGCCAGTGTCGTCGTAGGTGCCAGCAAAACGGAACAAATCGTGGACAATGCCAAAGCCGCTGATCTGATCTTAGATTCAGAGACCGAAAGACGGATCGAGGAGATCCTGAGCACTGAATGATTCAGGTATCGAATTTGAATTAAACGCTAAAAACCCCTCGCGTGAACTGCCACGTGAGGGGTTCCTTTTTACACTGGTAAGAAAGTATATAAAAAAATTCAAGGAAACGAGTGTCAGTACAACTAAGACTTTGCCCTCGCCAGAGGTTTGGCAAAGCCAAGTTTTCTAATACGATTAAGCTTTTTCCAACACAAGCTTTGCCTTCGATTGCTTCTTTTCTTTCTTAAATTCTGCCATTTCGGTACTGTAGTCTTCTGAACCATAGAGATGGAGCACGCTGCGGCAGAGCCATTCGAAGAAGAAGCCGCCGGCAAAGGGTGCGGCGATGTAAACCAAACCGATAATCAGCAGATTCGCCGCTGTTGCGCCGCCAGGCATAAAATGCAGCGCATTGATCGGTCCTACCATTCCAGAGAAGCCGAATCCGGCACTGATCGGCGTTCCTTTAATTTGGAACAAGGCACCGATGACGCCAAGGAAGGTTGCGTTAAGCACAATTGGAATACAAATTTTCGGCTGACGGACCATTGCCGCAATCATGATCTTCGGTGTCCCCAGCAAGATGGAGAGAGAAAGGCCGATTTTATTGACGCGCAGTCCACCGACAAACATACCAACGGCCGCCGCCACGCAGCCCAAATTGCCTGCTCCGGATGCGATACCGCTCATGCCAATCGCCGATGCAATGGCTACGGTTGAAATCGGCGAGATCATGACGACCGAGAAAACGGCTGCGATCAAAACGCTCATCGGGATCGGTTGAAGCATGGAGAAGCTATTGATCACTTGTCCAAGCCCAACCGTTACATTGTGGACGAACGGATAGAGAACAACACCTAATCCGCCTCCGACGATACAGATGACCGGTGGCAATACAAGTGGTTCGAACGATTTCAAACGATGGCCGATCAGAAGCACCAAGGCGCAAGTGACACTGATCGTCACCAAGGTATTCACCAGATCGCCCATTCCGGTAACGACGATGCCATTGGCTGTAAATTTCAATGCACCCGATCCAGCCCATGAGGCAGCTGCCACGCAAGCCATCGGAATCGGCTTCATTTTGAACTGGTAGGCGACAGCCGCCCCAATTAGTAGAGGAACGGCCAGCATGAAGATTGTGACCAATTGATAGATCGTACCGAAAACCGGCACCCGTCCCATCAACGCTTTACTCAATTCACCGAGCAATGCCGACGGTACCAACGCTGCCACAATTCCAACCGCATGACCGACAAGCACGTGATTTACAAACGTTTTCACCGTCATCTTTTCTCTTCCCACCTGCAACACCCTCTCCTGTTTTCTTTCTCTAGTTCTTCTTCATCAATGGTGAGTGTTGCTATTCTAACACATCGCATTTCGCAATGCAACGCGTTTATTCACTAAAGTATTTTTCCCATGATTTCCCGCTCGTTTAGCGATGAGCGCACGAATCCGGGCATCCAAGGTTGGAAAAATTTTTTATCGTTGCCGCCAAAAGCACAGTTAACATCTGTGTTTTATTTGTTTAATGAGCCGAGCCTTGCTAATATAAACAGATAGAAAGAAGCTACAAACCCAAAAAAGAGGAGCAAAACAGATGAAGCATCACGTCAAGCCAGTGTTTATCGGATTAATTCTTATACTAATTTTTGCTCTGTCCGCATGCGGATCCAGCACATCCGGCTCACTCAGCACGAAAGAACTTACCATCGGGGTGACCGGCGGACCACACGAACAGATTATGGAGCAGGTTGCGAAACTTGCCAAAAAAGATGGGCTCACCATTCATTTAAAAGTCTTTAACGACTATAACCAGCCGAATACCGCATTGGATGGCGGCGATTTGGATGCAAGTAGCTATGAAACCCTGCCGTTTCTAAAAGCACAAATCAAGGACCGAGGCTATAAAATAACGGATGTTTTCAAGACGGTCGCCTTGCCAATGGGGATCTACTCCAATAAAATCAAGCATCTCAAGGATCTAAAAAAAGGAGACAAGATCGCCATCCCAAACGATCCATCCAGCCAACCGCGCAGCCTGACCCTTCTTGAAAAAGCAGGCGTCATCAAAATGAAACCGGGAACGCAAACAACCGGATCTACCCGTGACGTTGCCAGCAACCCCAAAAAAATTCAGTTCGTTGCCATGGATCCCGCGCAAATTACCTCCCATTTGGACGAAGTCACTGCAGCAGCGATCAATTCCAATTTCGCAATGGGTGCCGGACTGACGATTTTGGACGATTCGATTGATCATGAATCGCTCACGCATAACCGCTATCCGAATTATTTTGTTGTCCGCAACGAAAATAAGAACGATGAAGTGGTCAAGCAAATCAAAAAATACTACCATTCTGATGAAATCAAAGCCTATATCAAAAAAACATTTAAAGGCTCGGTCGTACCCTCCTGGTAAACTTAAATACGAAAAGCCCTCGCACAGCCGATTTTGCCTCAGCGCTGCGGGGCTTTTTGCATACGTGTTTAAGATTTATTTCCTGCGGGTTGCTTGCTGCTGGTCCGGTTCAGCATAATATCAATAATCTGACGATCCGTTTGCCGCATGCCATCTTTGGCCAAAACTCCAACGTTACGAATGGTGGCGTCCACACCTTTTGTCACAATACCATCGCCGCCAAAAAATTGCTGCTTATTCTGGTACATGTGATAACCAAGAATGCCGGCATCAACCGCCGAGGAGATTTTGGCCGCACAAGAAGGCTTTGCGCCGTCGCAAACAATCCCCGATGTGATCGCCAGTGCATTGACAATCGTATGCGCAATCTCCTCATAACCGCCGCCATGTAGATAAGCTATACCGGCACCCGCGCCGCATCCGGCACTCACCGCACCACAGTATGCGGAAAGGCGTCCGATGCCCGCTTTTTGGTAAATGGTCGTCAGATTCGACAAGACCAGGGCGCGATAAAGCTTTTCACGTGAAACATGTAATGCTTTTGCATACTCAATCACCGGAAGCGATGCGGTCATTCCTTGGTTGCCGCTGCCTGAGACAATCACGACCGGCTTTTCGCAGCCGCTCATCCGTGCATCGGATCCGGCCGCTGCGGCAGCGCGAGCGCGCGTTCTAATATCATTGCCATATGCTTTCAGCAGCACTTTCCCTATATTAGCGCCCCAATCGTGCTTTAATCCTTCTTCCGATACAGCACAGTTATACGTGACTTGCCTTTCAATGATTTCCGCTATATCTTCAAGACGCACGCTGTCTGCAAAGTCTAAAATATCTTTGACATTTAGACTGTTCCGATCCGTCAAGCCGCCGCCCTCAGCAGGGCCGTCCCCTTTTTCGAACTGAGTTTCCCCATTTCGCACGATCCGAACGATGTTGGTATGCTTGTCTTCAATCACAACCGTTGCTTCGTCATTGCCCTTTTTCACCGTTGCCGCAATAAAAAAAACAATGTCGTTGTGCGCTGGAAGTACCGTCACGGTATGCGCTTTAAGATATTCCTTAATCTGAGACTTCGCCGCCTCTTCGATCGCGCCCAGCACTTCCAATTTCTTTGAGGCATCTCCGGCGACAATGCCTGCCACAGCGGCTGCCGCAATTCCTTTTAGTCCCCCCGTATTCGGAACGACGACACTTTTAACATTTTTGATGATGTTTCCGCTTGCCTCAATCGTGCATGTGTCGGGCAGCACGCCCAGTACTTCTCTTGCCATTGCCGCCGCATAAGCAACGGAAATCGGTTCCGTGCAGCCTGTCGCAGGAATAAGCTCCTCTTTTAAAAGATTCAAATAAATGTGGTAACTACAGTCGTCCGGTTTCATAACCTTTCCTCCCCAAGAAAGTCAAATGAAACGCCGCACGGAACGCGATTAAAACTCGGTTCACACGCAGCGGCCTTTTCTATATGCTTTCGCACGATCGTTCACGCTGTCCTCATGCATCATCATTAAAATTCATTTTCACTTCATTATAAAAGAAATTCAAGAGGAAATAATGTCAATAGACGGACAAATTCCGCAATTCGTCCTTTCATATAAATAAATCTGATTGCTTCTGCTACGTTTGACTATATTCTGCGTGCCTTTCTATGATGTTCATGAACCATCCTAAAGGTTAAGGAGATCCTTTTCTATGAACCCACTATCGATTCTAAATGATCCTTTTCGAAACAAAGGAACCGCGTTTACAGAAGAAGAACGGCGAAACTATGGATTGGCCGGGCTGCTCCCGCCTCGCGTACAAACCTTGGCGGAGCAGACGGAACAAACCTATGCCCAATTCAAATCAAAGTCATCCAACTTAGAAAAACGGCTTTTTTTAATGCAAATTTTTAACGAAAACCGTGTCTTGTTCTTTAAGTTATTCAGTCAGCATGTTGTTGAATTTATGCCGATTGTCTATGATCCGACGGTTGCCGACACCATCGAAAACTACAGCAATCTGTTCGTAGAGCCGCAGAATGCCGCTTTCTTGTCGATCAACGATCCGGATGCAATGGAAGATGCTTTAAAAAATGCCGCTGGCGGTCGTGACATCCGTCTGATCGTTGTCACCGATGCTGAAGGCATTCTCGGTATCGGCGACTGGGGCGTGCAAGGCGTCGATATATCGGTTGGCAAGCTGATGGTCTATACCGTTGCTGCCGGTATTGATCCGAGTCAGGTGATGCCCGTTGTACTGGATGTAGGCACAAACAATAAAAAGCTGCTGGACAACCCCATGTATCTCGGCAATCGCCATGAACGCATCAAAGGTGATCGCTACACCCAATTCGTTGACCAATTCGTTGAAACTGCGGAGCAGCTGTTTCCAAACCTGTACCTGCACTTTGAAGACTTTGGCCGTGATCATGCCGCCAGCATTTTAAACAAGTACAAGGACAAAATCACAACCTTCAATGACGATATTCAGGGAACCGGAATCATTGTTTTAGCCGCTATTCTCGGTGCGCTTAATATCTCTAAACAGAAAATGACCGAACAAATCTATATGTGCTTTGGCGCAGGAACCGCAGGGGCAGGCATCACCAAGCGTATTTATGATGAATTCCTGCAACAGGGCTTGTCTGAAAAAGAGGCCAAACAACACTTTTATATGGTGGATAAGCAGGGCTTGCTGTTTGATGACGATCCAACGCTGACCCCGGAACAAAAGCCATTTGCTCGCAACCGTTCGGAATTTGAAAACCCGGAACAATTCACGGACTTGCGGGCTGCTGTTGCCGCTATTCATCCAACCATTCTCGTCGGCACCTCGACGCAACCGGGGACGTTTACCGAAGAAATCGTGAAAGAAATGGCCGCTCATACCGAACGCCCGATCATCTTCCCGCTTTCCAACCCAACGAAACTCGCTGAAGCCAAAGCGGAAGAGCTTATTCAGTGGACGGACGGCCGTGCACTCGTTGCGACAGGCATTCCTGCTCCGGACGTCCGCTACAACGGCATCAGCTACCACATCGGCCAAGCGAACAACGCCCTCGTTTATCCTGGACTCGGCCTTGGCGTGATCGCTTCAACGGCACGATTATTAACAGATGAAATGATTTCAGCTGCCGCCCACTCGCTCGGCGGTATTGTTGATCCGGATCAACCGGGTGCGGCTGTTCTCCCGCCGGTTTCCAAGTTGGATGCCTTCTCGCAAACGGTTGCTCTGGCTGTGGCCAAATGCGCGGTTGCGCAGAATCTGAACCGGGAACCAATGACTCATGTTGCCGCGGCAATTGAAAAAGAAAAATGGCTCCCTGAATACAAAGATCTAGGCGATCAACGATGACATTAGAGAAAATCAGCTACAAGAAATTTCTGATTCCTGTATTGGTTGGCGTCATTTTATGGCTGCTGACGCCAATTAAACCGGCAGCGGTTTCCCCCGCCGCTTGGCATATGTTTGCCATTTTTGTCGCCACCATTATCGGCTGCATCACCCAGCCGCTGCCGATTGGCGCCGTGGCCGTGATCGGCTTTACATTAAGCGTTTTGACCGGAGAAGTACCGCTGGAGACTGCTATTGCCGGATTTGGCAACAACAGCATTTGGTTGATTGCGATGGCGTTCTTTATTTCTCGCGGGTTTATCAAGACCGGACTCGGCACAAGGATTGCCCTAAACTTTGTCAAACGATTCGGCAAAAAAACACTGGGCCTCGCCTATTCACTGATTGGTGTCGATCTGGTTCTGTCTCCAGCAACGCCAAGCAACACCGCTCGCGCCGGTGGCATTATGTTCCCAATCATCAATTCACTGTCGCGCTCTTTTGATTCCAGTCCGGAACGTCATACGCAGCGCAAAATGGGATCTTTTTTGATTTTTTCAGCGTTCCACGGAAACATCATTACCTCGGCCATGTTTCTTACAGCCATGGCCGGAAACCCATTAGCGCAGTCGCTCGCCAGATCGGTGCATGTTTCCATCACTTGGATGAATTGGTTCACTGCTGCTTTAATTCCAGGGTTGATTTCATTAATTGTGGTTCCTTTTTTAATCTATAAATGGTTTCCCCCGGAAATCAAGGAAACACCGAACGCCAAGGAGTGGGCGGAAAGTCAACTGCAAGAATTTGGCAAAATGTCGCGTCCGGAAAAATTTATGAGTGGTATCTTCCTTATCTCTTTGGTTTTATGGGTGCTTGGCGGCACAGTGCACATTGATGCAACACTAACCGCATTTATCGCGTTAACGCTGCTGCTGCTTAGCGGGGTTCTCTCCTGGAATGATATTCTTGGTGAAAAAGGCGCATGGAATACACTGGTCTGGTTCTCCATTCTGGTAATGATGGCCGGTCAGCTCAACACACTCGGCTTTATTCCATGGCTCAGCCGTTTTATTTCAGGTGGCCTCCACGGAATGAACTGGATGATCGTGCTTGTCGTGCTCATCCTCGCCTATTTTTACAGTCACTATCTGTTCGCCAGCGCGACGGCCCATATCAGTGCCATGTACAGTGCGCTGCTCGGTGTCGCCCTGGCAGCGGGGGTTCCGGCATTGCTTGCTGCACTAATGCTCGGCTTCTTTGGCAACCTTTTTGCTTCAACAACGCATTACAGCAATGGACCGGCACCGATTTTGTTCTCATCAGGTTACGTCACGCAACAAACCTGGTGGAAATTAAACGCGATGCTCGCCATCGTCTATTTCATCATCTGGCTCGGGCTCGGTTCACTGTGGATGAAATTAATTGGACTTCTCTAAGTACGCGCTTCTTAACCGTTCAAGCGGTCTACAGGTCTCGAACTGACCCTATATAAAAACCGCCGATCCTTTTATCAGAACGTCCTCAATCCTCATACTTAGTATCATGGAATCCAAAACCGCTCCATTGGGCGGTTTTTTCATGCGTACGGTACATGATAGAATAATGGATAAGACGATTTAATGAGAGAGGATTCCGAATGAACATACGTGATCTGCACTATTATAACCGGCTGTGTCAGGATAAAAATTTCACAAAAGTTGCTCGTTTTTTTAAGGTCAGTCAGCCGACGATCACGGCAGCAATTCAGCGGTTGGAAAAAGAGCTCGACGCACAGCTGATCATTCGCGACCAATCGCACAACGCGCTCACCTTCACGGATTGCGGCAGACAGTTTGCGCAGCATGCCACGCAAATGCTGCAGGAATTAAAGACAGCACAGTTAGAAATTTCAGCGATCAAACACGAACGCGTCCGGCTAGGCCTGCCGCCAATTATCGGCAGCGCGCTGTTCCCGGCCCTTTCAGCAAGACTTTCCCAGAAAAATCTGCTTGGCCATCTGGACACGCATGAAGACGGCTCCAAGTCGCTCCTGAATCAGTTAAAAAACGGACAGCTCGATCTCGCCTTACTTGGCTCTACCACGCCTATTCAAGATGACCAGCTGTCCGTAAGTTTGCTTACACGAAAGCCGTTTAAAGTGATTACAAGCCCAGCACACCCTTTAGCCAAAAACGGTTCAATCCGATTTTACGATCTTGCGCAAGAGTCCTTCATTCAGTTAAATGAGCGTTTTGTGCATTCCATCGCCTTCAATCAACTCAGCCGACAGGCACAGATTAAACCGAAACTCATCTACCAAACCAATGATGTGCAGATTATCAAAGGCATGGTTGCAAAGGGTGTCGGCATCAGCCTGCTCAGCGCGGCCGCCCTGCTGCCGCAGGATCCGGTCGCCGTATTGACGCTCCGCGATCAGCCGCAGCCGGAATTCTTAATCCAGCTCGTCTATCGATCAAATCATCTTCTGACCAATCTGCAACAAGAAATGATTCAGCTGTTTATGCAAGAAAATTTTTAAATGACCACATTCCCGCTCTTCAAAAAAACTTGAACCCGCCAAAGCATGAGAAAAAAATTCGTTAAATGACTCGCCAAAAATTTTGATGATTGACGAAATTGTCGCATTTTGGTAACATTTTAATGAAATTGATAATCATTTTCATTAAAAGGAGCCAACTTCATGCATTTTTTTTCATATAATCGAAAAGTACTTGTACGAATCGCCGTCTTGATCTTGACGTTAACTTTGCTGTCGGCCTGCACCGGACAACAAGGTGACCAAAATACGGATCATACATCGACCAAGCAAAGAACAATTACCGATGCAACAGGCAAAAAAACCATTCCTGCACAGCCGAAAAAGGTCGCGGCCACAAGCCAGCAGCTCATGGAATACCTGATCCCACTCGGTATTCCCGTCAAAATTGCACCTAAAGCTACCATCAGCGATAACTTTTACAGCTACTTCCCGAAAGACAAACAAAAGGGCTTTCATCTTGTCGGCGAATCTTCCCCACTTAACTTTGAAGGCTTTCTGGCTCAAAAACCGGACCTCATTTTCGTCAGAGAAAACACACAATCTTACGATAAGATGGCTCAAATCGCCCCGTCTATTATGATTAAGGAAACAGAGAATTGGCGTACTGACTTCAAGGCCTATGCACAGCTCATGGGAAAACAGAAAGAGGCAAAAACTTATTTAGCCAACTATCAAAAGCAGGTTGATGCTTATAAAGCCAAACTGAAAAAAACGGTTGGAAATAAAAAAGTAGTGTTCATCAGACTGCTGGACAAGCAGGTACGTATCTATAATCATTTACCGTCAAGTGTCGGCGGTGTGCTCTATCACGATCTTGGACTGACACCGGTTGCCGGCATTGAATCAAAGGACCTTTTTTCTGCGATCTCACTAGAGAAGTTGCTTGAAATGAATCCTGACTACATCTTCGTACAAACCGGCAAGCAGGATGAGAAACCGGAAGTATCGAAGAAACGTCTGAAACAAATCACCAGCGGAGACATTTGGAAATCGCTTAATGCGTTTAAAAATCATCATGTTTACGTGGTCGATTCCAGCTTTTTTAACAATACGCCGATGTCACAGCTGAATACAGCAAAAATTATCACGGAAAAATTAAGCAAATAAGCCAAAGAGACATAGAAAAGTAACTGAGAGAAAGAACGGTGGCAAAACTGGCAGCGCTAAAAGCCAAACACATCAATCAATCGATCAAGAATAGCCGAATGAAAAAGTGGTCCTTTCCGATCCTATTAATCGTCGGACCGTTTTTGCTGGTGTTTGCGATCGGAGTCTCCATCTCCTATGGTGCGGCAAACATCGACTTGAAAACCGTCTGGGATGCGGTCTTCCACTATAATGCTCAACTTGTGCCGCATAAAATCATTTGGGAACTGCGCATGCCGCGTGTACTTGGCAGTGTCATTATCGGTGCCTGTTTTTCCGTTTCCGGAGCATTGATGCAAGGCGTCACCCGAAATCCACTCGCCGATTCAGGAATCCTTGGCATTAACGCAGGGGCGGCTTTTGTACTTGCGCTTTGCTATGCTTTCTTTCCGGCGCTTCCCTTCTTCTATTTGATGATCTGCTCCTTTATCGGTGCAGGCGTGGGTGCCGGCATCGTCTATGGAATGAGTTCGCTGTCGCCGAATGGCATGTCACCGGTCCGCCTTGTTCTGGCAGGTGCCGCAGTCAGCGCCTTGCTCACTGCACTGAGTCAAGGCTTAGCGATTTATTTTCAGATCGGGCAAGATCTTGCCTTTTGGTATGCAGGGGGAACGACCGGCATTCACTGGTTTGAGCTTATGATGATCCTTCCTTGGGTGATTGGCGCGTTTCTCGCTGCTCTTTTTCTGTCACCATCCATCACCATTCTCAGCCTCGGTGACAACATAGCGTCCGGGCTTGGCATGCATACGGGCATCATTAAAACGGCAAGTATCGTCATGGTGCTTATTCTTGCCGGTGCCGCAGTGTCGGTCGTCGGTGCGATCGGGTTTGTTGGGTTAATTGTCCCGCATCTGACCCGCTATCTTGTCGGTACGGATTACCGAAAAATCATTCCCAGCACAGCCATTCTTGGCAGCCTGCTGCTGGTTCTGGCCGATCTTGGCGCCCGTAGTATCAATCCGCCTTATGAGACGCCCGTCGGCGTATTAATCGCATTGATCGGCATTCCGTTCTTTCTCTATTTGGCCGGATCGGAAAGGAGCGACCATTAAATGAGCAGCCTCACTGCCGCGGAACGGCACAAAAGGAATCGAAGCATTCAAATAATGGTCTTGCTGACCACACTTATTGTTGTCCTCTTTGTCATCAGTATGAATACCGGATTTACAAGACTGGCTCCTCTTGAAGTGATTCAGACCCTGTTCGGCGGCGGCACAAACGCTCAGTCGCTTATTCTTTTTGAATTCCGGATGCCGCGCATCATCATTTCGGTACTGGCCGGCGCGGGACTCGCCGTATCCGGATGCATCATTCAAAGTGTCACGCGCAGCGCACTCGCCGATCCGGGTATTCTAGGCATTAATGCCGGTGCAGGGCTAGCGATCGTACTGTTTATCTCTTTTTTCCAAAGTCGGCAAGCGGTACCGGTTTATATGCTCCCAATGGCTGCGCTTATCGGCGCAGCCGCTGCAGCGATACTCATCTATGCGCTTGCACTCAGGCAGCACCAAGGCTTTTCTTCCACCCGGCTCTTATTAACAGGTATCGCCGTCGCATCAGGCATCAGCGCGCTCATGGTTATCCTGACGCTTAAATTCGATCCGAATCAATATCAATTTGTGTCTACATGGCTTGCGGGAACGATCTGGGGCTCGAATTGGCACTTTGTCCTTGCACTTTTACCCTGGGTTCTCGTGCTCTTTTCTTATGTCCTGTATCATGCACGGACGCTGGACCTTTTGCAACTTGATGAGCCAACCGTGATCGGTCTCGGCGTTGCGATCGAAAAAAACAGACGGATGCTGCTTCTTGCCGCAGTCGCACTTGCCGCCGCCTGCGTTGCAGTCAGCGGTGGGATCGGTTTTATCGGACTAATTGCTCCCCATCTGGCCCGCCGCCTTGTGGGGGCGCAGCATCTGCGACTGCTCCCCGTCTCCGCGCTTTCCGGCGCACTTCTGCTTCTTGCCGCCGATACCCTCGGCCGCTGGATGCTTCAGCCGGCGGAACTTCCAGCCGGGATCATTGTGTCCGTACTCGGTGCACCCTATTTTCTTTATTTACTGTCACAGGCTAAGTGAACAAAAAGCCTCAGCTTATCAATAAAACGCTTTCTGTCCACTACGTTTTGGGCAGCGTGACTTTCAAGGGTTAATCTTCTTTGTATTTTTCTTTAACCCCATTGGAGCCAATCGCTCCGCCAATCATAAACAAGACGGATCCCAAGTTCCAAATCAACTTGCCGCCAATCAGAGGCAAATCCAATGCCGTTAGGTTATTGATCAGCAGCACTGCTAACTTAATCAGCATAAGTGCTACCCCGAATAAAAAGAGCACTTCAAACCAAAATTTAAGTCTTGGATGCGCCAGTTGCTTGCTGTCCTGAATCACCTTCTCAGTCAATGCAACATCACTCCTTAATAAGTCATCGATCGTCATATCAAACAGATCACTTAGTCTAATAATGCTTTCAATGCTCGGATAATTTTGACCAATTTCCCATTTAGAAACCGACTGCCGGCTAACAAACAGCTTTTCTGCCAAGTCATCTTGTGACCAACCTTTCTCCTTGCGTAATTTTTTCAATTTATCTGCAAAATCCATCTCAGCGATCACCCTTTATCACGTGATACCTTATTCTCACCTGTTCTGCCTCAAAAAGTAAAGCGAGCCTTGGTTGCGCGCTGCCCGCACCCTAAGGTTGCAGGAAAAAACTCACTTTTTTCGATCTTTTAAGATTGGAATACATGAGGTTTGCATCTTTCACAAGCTTGTCACAAATCGTATTTCCCCTTCCCCAATACCATATCTAGTACTTTTCACAATATTTCCCGAGTTTTGCATCCCATATATAGATTGAAACCGATGTGCCAATATCCTATGATAGTTTAGTAGTTTTCAAGGGGGCGTTCACGATGATCGATACAAAACAACCATTTACAGTCAGCACACCGGCCATCAAAGTATTAAAACGCGACGGCCGTATTATAGATTTTAATGCTGAGAAAATCACAACGGCGCTATTAAAAGCCGCAAAGCACGTTTTTGGCGATTTGGATCCAATCACGTTTCAATTAATCAATGACATTACCGATGATGTGCTCGCTGAAATCGGATCACGGTTCCATGAAGACATCAAAATTTATGAGATTCAAAATATTGTTGAGCAAACGCTTCTGACCCATCACCAGTATGATATTGCTCAAGAGTACATCAACTACCGCACCGAGCGTGATTTTGCCCGTAATAAGGCAACCGACATCAATTTCACCATTCGAAAACTCTTACATAAAGATCAATCCATCGTCAATGAAAACGCGAATAAGGACAGCCAGGTCTTTAATACACAGCGCGATCTTACTGCCGGTACGGTCGCCAAGGCGATTGGACTGAAGATGCTGCCGCCAAAGGTAGCCAATGCACAGCTTAAGGGAGAGATCCATTGGCATGACCTTGACTATCAGCCATACAGCCCAATGACCAATTGCTGCTTAATCGACTTCAACGAAATGCTCAATCATGGGTTTAAAATCGGCAATGCAGAGGTCGAACCGCCGCATTCGATTCAAACGGCAACTGCACAAATGGCTCAGATTATTGCCAATGTTGCTTCCAGTCAATATGGCGGCTGTTCCGCCGATCGTGTGGATGAACTGCTTGCTCCTTTTGCCAAAAAGAATTATGACAAACATTTAACGGATGCGGAAGAATGGGTTGAAGGAACGGAAAAACAGCAGGCCTTCGCCCGTAAGAAAACGAGAAAAGATATTTACGACGCCATGCAGGCACTCGAATACGAAATCAATACACTCTATTCCTCTCAAGGGCAAACACCTTTTACAACCTTAGGCTTTGGCCTAGGGACCAATTGGATTGAACGTGAAATTCAAAAAGCGATTCTGCGTATACGCATTACCGGGTTAGGCAAAGAACACCGCACCGCGATTTTCCCAAAGCTGGTATTCAGTCTGAAACGTGGGCTCAACCTCGATCCGGAAGATCCGAATTACGACATCAAACAGCTTGCTGTTGAATGCGCGACAAAACGGATGTACCCGGACGTGCTGATGTATGACAAACTGGTCGAACTGACCGGAAGTTTTAAAGCACCGATGGGCTGCCGCTCGTTCCTGCAAGGCTGGCATGATGAGAATGGCAAAGAGGTCAATTCCGGACGAATGAATCTCGGCGTGGTCACGGTTAATCTGCCGCGCATTGCTCTGGAATCAAAAGGGGACAAGGAAGCCTTTTGGAAGATTCTCCAAGAACGACTGCAGATCTGCAAGGAAGCACTCGTCTTTAAGGTGGAGCGCGCGAAGCAGGCAACGCCGGACAACGCGCCGATCCTTTATCAATACGGTGCTTTTGGCAAGCGACTAAAGCGTACGGACTCGGTTGATGAACTCTTCAAGAATCGCCGCGCCACCGTTTCTCTTGGCTACATCGGCCTTTATGAAGTGGGCACCGTTTTTTACGGCAGTACATGGGAAAGCAATCCGGAAGCCAAAGACTTCGCCATCAGCGTCGTGAAGAAGCTCTGGGAACACTGCCAAGATTGGGAAGAAGAATACGGCTACCATTTCAGCGTATACAGCACACCAAGTGAAAGCCTGACCGACAAATTCTGCCGCAAAGATACGGAAAAATTCGGCAAAGTGAAGGACATTACCGATAAGGAATACTACACAAACAGCTTCCACTATGATGTACGCAAAGCACCGACGCCATTTGAAAAATTAGACTTCGAGAAGGACTTTCCGCCGTATTGCGCTGGTGGATTCATCCATTACTGCGAATATCCGAATCTGAAGCAAAATCCGAAAGCGCTGGAAGCAGTATGGGATTATGCGTACGACCGCGTCGGCTATTTGGGTACCAATACACCGATTGATCAATGCTTCAAATGCGGCTTCAAGGGCGAATTCCAACCAACCGAGCGCGGCTTTGAATGCCCGGAATGCGGCAATACCGATCCACAGTCCTGTGACGTTGTAAAAAGAACCTGCGGTTACTTGGGCAACCCGCAGCAACGACCGATGATTCACGGGCGGCATGTGGAAATCGCATCGCGCGTCAAGCATCTAAGCCTCGGTAACGACAGCAACACGATTGCTCGGCAATAAAGGGAGGCCTTCCATTGGTAAATGATGCGGCTCAGAGAAAACGTCCACGCGACCCGAACCCAAAAACATGGCTGGCCGAACGCTTGAGCCGGTGCTATATCGCCAGCTACAAACCATTCAATTTCGTAGACGGAGAAGGCGTGCGCTGCAGCCTCTATGTCAGCGGCTGTCCTTTCGACTGTCCCGGCTGCTACAATAAAGCGGCCCAGAACTTCCGTTACGGGCAACCTTATACCAAGGAGCTGGAGGATCAAATCATTGCCGACATCGGACAGTCTTATGTACAAGGCTTGACGCTGCTCGGCGGTGAACCGTTCTTAAACACCGGCGTCTGCCTTTCGCTCGTGAACCGAATCCGAAGCGAGTACGGACAAGCTAAAGATATTTGGTCATGGAGCGGCTACACGTGGGAAGAACTGCAGCACGACTCTGAGGACAAGCGCGAACTCCTGTCAAAAATTGATATTCTCGTCGACGGCCGCTTTGATCTGGCAAAGAAAGACCTGACCCTGCAATTCCGCGGCAGCTCAAATCAGCGGATTATTGATGTGCAGCCGTCCCTGAAAAGCGGCCAAGTCGTCATTTGGGATCGGCTTGTTAAATAAGATGATATAGAGAAGCGATTAACCGCGTGTCCAATAGCGACACGCGGTTTGCTCATCTATACAGTCCGGCAATGGAACAGCCTGCCCCATTTATTCGTTTGGCGGCACATGCTTTTCAAGAAAGTGAAAGATCGTTGAAAAATACAATTCAGGATCGACAATTGACGAAGCCGCATGGGTCGCCTTTTTCACAAGCAGAAGCTCCTTCTCGCCGGCTGCCGCCTCATAGACTTTATGCACCATATGAGTTGGGACAAACGTGTCGTTATCGCCATGAATGAATAAGATCGGTACGTTTGCCTTCTTCACTTGTTCGATTGCCGAAGCTTCATAAATGCCATAGCCGGCACGCGAACGCGTCACTCGATCCGCCAGTCGCAAAATAGGAAAAGCTGGAAGCCGAAACAAATTGCGCAGTTCATAGGCAAATTCATCCGCTACGGATGTATAGCCGCAATCTTCAATCACGCAGCAAACGTTTGGCGGAAGCTTCTCGCCGGCGGTCATCATCGCCGTCGCGCCGCCCATGGAAACGCCGAAAACAGCAATCTTAGCCTCAGGGTCGTGCGCAACAAGCTGTTTGATCCAACCCACAACATCGAGACGGTCATTCCAGCCCATACCGATGTAGTCCCCTTCACTTCTCCCTGCTCCGCGCAAGTTGGGAACAAGCACATTATAGCCATGTTCAGCAAAAACAGAGGCATAATAAAACATGTTCGAAGCTTCATCCATATAGCCATGCAGGAGTATAATCCAATGATGATTGTTCGGATGCGCATCAAATCGAAATGCGTGCAGGTTCAACCCATCCGATGATCGCATAAACCGGTCGGTCGGCGGGCACTGCTCAAGAAACTGTTTCTTTGCTGCTTTCCGCTCATCTATACGTGTCTGTATGACCGAAGAAAGGGCAACTTTTCCGGCTTTTGGATCCAGATTCTGCCGCCGCGGCGACTTCTCCCGAGCAATGGCCAAACGGTAAAAATAATTACCGACCATTGTACCGGCCACTCTGCATGCAGCCGCTGCTGCAGTCAGAACTGCCGCCGTCAAAAAAATCTTAGTTTTCATTGATTGAGGTTGGTTTTTGCGCCCATTTTTTTGCAAGCGTTCCGTTCTCACCATTTGCATGCGCCCCCTAATTCTCAAGCATCTCGTCCCTAATTCGTTTAAAAGAAAAAAATCAAAGGGAAGGAAAAGAAAGCAATAAGCGCGCTCATCTTCCCTCACATTAGTTGAATAACCAGGCAAACCGAGTCCCTTAGCACCACTCTGCTAATGGCTTGGGTTCATCACCCTTACACTTGAACAACATGCCACTGCTCGCATCAACACGGCACGACCACAGGCTCTCAAGTACTTACGCATTTGATTCACAACCCTTTGCTTTACTGAAAATCAGATGCTTTCTGATCGAATAAAAAACCTCTATATCGGTGGCTAAAGGATTTTTCATCGAATTCACCCTAGATTGGCAGCAACGCCTGCAACAATCACAATAAAAAAGATAATCAGTGCATAGATCGATACGGAAATGATGCTGGTGACCAAACCGGCAATGGCCATTCCTCGGCCTTGCTGGCCATATTGAGCAATTTCATTCAGTGCTTTCTTTGAAAAAATGATGCCGAGAATACCCAAGATTAACCCCACATAAGGAATGATAATCGCGGTAATCCCTAAAACCAACGCTGCAATCGATTTGCCGTTCACTTGATTTTGCTGTGCTTCCACTAATTGTTCACCTACCTAACCCTGAAAATGACTGATATAAAAAGAATGCTCTTATTAAAAGCGAAACCTGATCCGTATCTCGAACCGATAAATCACGACTAAAGGAGAATGATGTGGTCATTACAGAGGAAACAATGACGTAGTAAAATGATTTTTCTATATCCCTATGCCAATACCTTTAATTGTATCAAAACAACTGCATATACAAGTAGATCTTTCTTTTTTTTATTTAATCTTACTCATGATACGGTGCTCATCCTCAGGATCTTCTGCGTACAACCAAATGAACTTTGTGATCTCGACCGACGCCAAAAGCCAACACGGTTAGCAAAACGGAACAGATAAGAAGAAAGATTTTAGTTGCTTCCCAGCTGCCGGAAAGGTCGTGGATATAGCCAGTGACTACCGGTGCGACTGCGGCCATCAGATAACCGACGGATTGTGCCATGCCGGAAAGCTTTATGCTTTCTTCTGCCGTATTTGTCCGCAGATTGAAAAGTGAAATGGCAAAACTGAACGAAGCGCCGCTGCCGAGCCCAATCAAGATGGACCAAAGCAGGATCCAGTGCCCGTTAAGCAAACCGGCAAAAGCGATCACATAAATGATGCCGGATGTCACGACAAGCTTTGTCTGACTCTTTGCACGACTTGCAAGGACAGGCGCCAAAAAAGAAGTCGGCAGGGAAACAATCTGAATGACCAGCAGCAATAAACCGCCCTGATTCATCGACAGCCCTTGTGCGTTCAGCATAGAGGGAAACCAAGCCAACACTGTATAAAAAAGAATGGACTGGATGCCCATATAAAGCGTAACGCACCAAGCTAACTTCGAACACCAGATTGAACCCGCTGACTCACTGTTCTCTTTTTCTGGCAAAGCGGCCTTCAATTCTCCATTGCGCTCACGCAGAAAAGGAGACAGAGCAATGAGCGCAAACAGGGACATCAGGCACCAGATGAGCAGACTGCCTTTCCAGCCAAGATGCCCGCTTACGGCAAGCGGGAGACTGAATCCAGAGCTGACACCTGCCCAAAGTGCCATGGATACTAAATAGACGCCGGTCATTAAACCGATCTGCTTCTGGAAGCGATATTGAATAAAACTCGGCAGAATAACGTTCCCGGCTGCGATGGCTACGCCCAAAATTGCTGTCCCGATGAATAAACCGAGAATACCCGGAACCAGCGAACGAACCAGAATGCCTGCCGTCAGCCCGACCATACTGGCGAACAGCATACGCACCATGCCCCATCGACGAACGAAACGCGGCGTGATCGGCGCAATAAAAGCAAAAGCGAACATGGGCAGCGAAGTCAGCAAACCGCTCAGCGTTCCGTTAAGCCCTGTATCGTTCTGAATCAGATGAATCAAGGCCCCAACAGCGGTAAAGGGCGCACGCAGGCAGGCAGAGATTAATAAAATGACAAATAGCAAGATAAGCCAGGTTCGCTGGCTTTGTTTTTTTATGCTCACGATTCCATCTCCAACACTTTGTTTATTTATGATAAAACGACATTTAGTTCTAAGGGTGCAGCAGGGATCTACGTCAATTCCCAATGTTCCAGCAGTTCTCGTTGAGTTTTTTTTCTAGACTTTGCTCCGTGCATGTTCGGACATCATTTAAGACTGTCTCTCCCATAAAAAGTGTATCGTAACAAAACGATTTTACAAGACTGTGTTTGGTAAAACCACATTTATTTATGATAACGGTTAACCGTGGCGTAGCAAAATGAGGTTCCCTTGGATTTTTGAAATATAAAAAGAACGCTAAGTCAACCTGTCTCGCAATGTTAGATAAGAAGTTTTGTCCTTAATTAAGTCACTAGCAAAAAGTTAAATAAGCGGAGATTTTTCGGTTAGATGCAGAATGGGACTCTTTTCGAGGGTATATAAGGGATGTTTTCCGACTATGCAAAGCAAAAAGCCCCATTTTCACGTTTTTCGAGTAAATAGGCGGAATCTCTCCGTCTATTGAAGCTAGTTTTTATCCTTTTTACTAATTAAGCAAATTTATTCCGTCAATTTTTCAGATCGGGGCTTAGGCTGACCATCCCATAACCAATGAGATCAGACCTCACCCGAATTCACCGGTTTCGTTTGTGCCCATATTTTTCAACATAGTCAGCATAGTATAGAACTTCAATCACCCTGGACCAATTAAGAATTGATCCTACCATATCTCTAATATCTAATCCAGGCATCTCATATGTTTTTTCATCGTTAACAGTTCCTGTGGCATCTTCAATAAATGTGACATCATATCCTTTTTCGAAAGCTCCTAGCGATGTGAACAAACAACAATATTCAGTATTAAAACCTACAACAAAAACATGATTAACATTTGATTTTTGCAAAATATTTTGTAATTCAGTATTCATAAAGCCACTTGGTGTTCTTTTTGGAACAATATAATCAGCTAACTTAATAAATTCAGGAAATATTTTGCTACCTTTTGATCCTTCTACAAGCGGACTATTAGGGAATTTATCTGCAGAGTCAATGTGTTGAAATAATACAACTAACTGATCCCTATCTTTAAAATCACTAATAACATTTCTGATTATGGTTAGTTCCTCCGAGAAATCTTTCTTTTTAAGTATACCAATTTGAGGATCTAGTACTAAAAGTGCATTCATCCACGTTACCTCCTTAATTCAGTGTTGATACCCTCACTTACTTATGATACGGTTCACCGTAGTTATTTAAGAGGCAAAATGAGCATTGGGCTATAAACCTAGTGCTTCATTTTATTTCCTCAAATTGATTTTTAGGAAAGATGTGATACATGTGAGTTGCCTTTTCTCTGAACTCTTTTGAAAAAGTTCTTCGTTCCTTTTTCATATGTCCGGCGAATAGTTGAACCAAGTGTACATGACCTTAATTTATTTGTCCTATTAAGTGTAACCTAACCAATCCCTCCTCCTATCCAAGGATGGAAATAAATTCACAGTAGCTACAACACCGTAATCCAATTTAGACAAGTTATCAATGACCTATATCGTTGTTTGGTCTTGAACCTGCACAATTTCTTCTGCCTCCCTGAGGCTGTCTTAAAAGTCTATGGAAAGCGGCAGCCGGAACGCAGTATACGTTCAACAACCTTTTGTGACATCCGCTCTTTTCCATTTGTGATCTTCACTTTTTACTGCGTTCAGATATCTCTACCCATCATCACTAAATTCCAAAGTGTCAAAAAAACAATGAATAATAAGATTCATTATGGTACACATTGTTTATGAACAAGGAAAAGGTCTTGGATTTCAGGCAATAAGCTAACTTGTCAAGTAATTGACAATGGTATCATTTACCGACCATTCAATCCGTGGCACGCTACAAATAAAGAAATTTCTTTTCATCCTCTACCGTTTATTCTTTCAACATCTATTACGGTTACCACAACAAAAATAAGGCTGAGAGTGTTTCACTTGACAATAGAACGTATCTTAATCAATAATTAATTTACATTGATAATAATTATAGATAGATCAGTTATAATCAATACAACCAAAACCACTTTTAGGAGGAAGATTAATTATGTCCATTATTGGGTCTGAAGTACAACCGTTCCAAGCAAAAGCTTACAAAAATGGTGAGTTCATTGACGTCTCTGAAGAAACGCTAAAGGGTCAGTGGAGTGTCGTTTGCTTTTATCCGGCAGACTTTTCCTTCGTATGTCCGACTGAACTTGAAGATCTGCAAACTGAATATGATACGCTAAAGAAACTGGGTGTTGAAGTTTATTCCGTTTCAACGGACACTCATTTTACACATAAAGGATGGCACGATGCTTCAGAAAAGATCGCAAAAATCCAATACACCATGATCGGCGATCCATCGCAAACAATCTCCCGCAACTTCGATGTTTTAAACGAAGAGGCAGGTCTTGCTGACCGCGGTACGTTTATCGTCGATCCGGACGGCATTATCCAAACTGCCGAAATTAACGCAGACGGTATCGGCCGTGATGCAAGTACTCTTATTAATAAAATCAAGGCCGCTCAATATGTTCGTAAGAACCCTGGTGAAGTTTGTCCGGCTAAATGGCAAGAAGGTTCTGAAACACTGAAACCGAGCCTTGATCTTGTCGGAAAGCTTTAAGAGGTGTACCAATGGTGCTCGAAGCAGCTATTAAGAATCAATTAAACCAATACCTTCAACTCATGGAAGGTAACGTTCAGCTTAAAGTCAGTGCCGGATCTGATCAATTGTCAAAGGACCTGTTGGCTTTTATCGACGAGATCGCTTCCTTATCTTCCCAAATCACGGTTGAAAAAGCATCGCTTCCAAGAACGCCAAGCTTCAGTGTCAACCGTCCTGGAGAAGATACCGGCATCACGTTCGCAGGTATTCCTCTTGGTCACGAATTTACATCACTCGTATTGGCCTTGTTACAGGTGAGCGGAAGGGCGCCAAAGGTTGATCAGGGCGTCATTGATCAAATTAAGAAGATAAGCGGTGAATACCACTTTGAAACTTACGTCAGCCTCAGCTGTCACAATTGCCCTGATGTTATTCAGGCATTAAACGTGATGAGCCTTCTGAACCCCAACATCTCAAATACGATGATTGATGGGGCATCCTTTAAAGAAGAAGCAGAAAGCAAGGACATTATGGCCGTGCCGGCGGTTTACTTAAATGGTGAGTTCTTCAACGGCGGTCGAATCTCGCTTGAAGAAATTCTTGCCAAACTAGGCAGCGCACCCGATTCATCAGCGCTTTCAAATAAAGATCCTTTTGATGTACTCGTTGTTGGTGGCGGTCCTTCAGGGGCAAGTGCGGCGATTTATACCGCACGAAAAGGATTGCGTACAGGGGTTGTTGCGGAACGCTTCGGTGGCCAGATTCAGGAAACATTGGGTATCGACAACTTTATTAGTGTGAAACATACTGAAGGTCCAAAACTCGCAGCCAGTCTTGAAGAACATGTTAAGGACTATGATGTCGACGTCATGAACCTTCAGCGCGCCAAGGATATCAAAAAGAACGATCTTTTTGAAGTAGAACTTGAGAGCGGTGCGGTGCTCAAAAGTAAAGCCGTCATTCTATCCACCGGCGCACGTTGGCGCAATGTTAACGTACCCGGTGAACAAGAATTCAAAAACAAAGGGGTCGCTTATTGCCCACATTGTGACGGTCCTTTATTTGAAGGAAAGGACGTAGCCGTTATCGGCGGTGGTAATTCCGGCATTGAAGCCGCTATTGACCTAGCAGGTATTGTAAAACATGTGACCGTTCTTGAATTCATGCCAGAGCTCAAAGCTGATGAAGTGCTGCAGAAACGTCTTTACAGCCTCCCTAATGTTACCGTCTTAAAGAACGTTCAAACAAAAGAAATCACCGGTACCGATAAAGTAACCGGCATTACCTGTGTTGATCGCGCAACCCAAGAAGAAACACATATCGAATTACAAGGCGTATTTGTTCAAATCGGTCTTGTACCAAATACCGATTGGTTAGAAGGAACTGTTGAGCGTACACGCGTCGGCGAGATCATTGTCGATAAGTACGGCGCAACCAGTGTTCCCGGATTGTATGCCGCAGGTGATTGCACCAACAGTCCCTATAAACAAATCATCATTTCAATGGGGTCAGGAGCAACCGCTGCTCTCGGTGCATTCGATTACCTGATCAGAAATTAACCAGATTAAAAGACTCATACACTAACTTAATTGTTAGGAAAGCCGTTGTACTAATCATTTTTTAGTACAGCGGCTTTTTTTACAGAAAGTTTATGATTTTGCCTCCACTCTGACGTCAGCGGGTTCGCGTTTTGTTGATGCGTGCCAGCGAGCGTATCCATTCATGAGGTGTAATGTTAAACAGGTATTTTCTTTGCTTGATCAAGCAATCACTCGGTTGTCGCTAATCGTGATGGAGGCGTAGGCTATGACGAATCTCTTTTAAAGAGTCCCTTATCATATTGTTTTCTGATTCAAATCCTCACTTACTTATGGTACGGTTCTCCGTAATGGGTGTAAGTGTGGTTTTATTACACAAACTAAAAATCTTCTAGACCATTATCTATTTCCTTTTTATAATAGAATGTAATACTTGAAAAGAAGACATTGAAAATTCTCCGTTTTCTTGAATGAATTTGTTTATATTGGCCAGTTGTAAAATCAAATTAGCCAGCTAGGTTGGAGGAATTCAAGAAGACCCTGGAACAGAATAAGGCGCTGAATCAACTTGATTGGTTCACTTTTGAGAGCATCGTAGAGAAAGTTATTGTCGGCGGTTATGATGAAGATGGCAATAAAGATCCGGCACAACTTCTCTTTGTCTATAAAATGGACCTGAAAAATCATTTAGATGGCAAGAAATTTAACCACTGAGAAAAAATGCTAAAGCAAGGCATACTTCTAATAAATTGTACTCTTATGGCCATAACGAGACCAATAAATTGCCCTCTTATAGCAGTCCTGTCATATATGGCTTTTGGGAATACTGTCGCTGAAATCCATTGGAAGAATGAGTTGATGCATGTTATACTTTTCGAAGATAATGTTTTTCAAAAAAATCGCCTTCTTTTATTGAGATTCGGGATAATTTCATTTTAAGAGAATTGGCGATTTTTTTCTATGATTTTTATCCAGAAACGCGAAAAAACGAGAGGGATAAAAATTCCCTCTCGTCTTTCATCTGCTGACCTTTTGGGACAGCCTCTTACACTGAAAACAATTTAAATGATCGATTTATGCGTTAACTTTCATTGCAGCTTCAATGTTCGCTAATGTCATGTCTTTTGTGCTTGAGAAAAGAATATCAGCGGCACTTAGTTCTTGTGTATCACCAATACCAATTGATGTTTCACCAGCACCATTAATGGATTGAATCCCTGCAGCGGCATCTTCAATTCCAATGCATTCTTCAGGCTTCAAGTTCAACAGTTCAGCTCCACGAATATAAATTTCAGGATCTGGCTTTCCTTTTTTCAGTTTAGATGGATCGACAACAGCTGGAAAATATCTTGCCAGGTTTAACTTTTTAAGAATAATTGAAGAATTCTTTGAAGCAGATGCCAAACAAATCTTATAATTGTGGGCCATTAAATCTTCTAAGAACTCTGGTATTCCAGGTAAAAGATCATCATTATTCATATTTCCAATAAGCGCCAAATAATTGTCATTTTTCTTTGCCGCTAATTTGATTTTTTCTTCTTCGGTATAGTCGTTTTCTTTATTGCCAGCTTTCAAAATCATTTCTAAAGAGTCCATTCGACTGATCCCTTTGAGCCCATCTTCAAGTGATTTTGTCCATGTCGCATCCAACTCATCGGCAATCTGATGCCAAGCCTGACTGTGATACTTAGATGTCAGCGCGATTACGCCATCCAAATCAAAGATGAATCCCTTAATATCATTAAAGTTTGTCAAGCAATTTTCCCCTCTCATTAAATTTCTTCGTATTGATAGTGTACGGTATATACTTTCGGCTGATTCGCTTTTAATACGATATCGCCAAATTCCGGATGATGAATGGCATCCGGAAGCGTCTGTGCTTCGATTGCCACACCATTATAGGGATGGCTTGCTTCCCATTCCTTCGATTTTCCAATCACTTCAGGATTGGCCGTGAACATCACGATACCATTTCGGTTAGAATAAACGCGAATTTGACGGTGGGAAGCGTTATCCCGAATCACAACAGCTGGATGTTCTTGGCCGACCAATTTGAATGCGTCGTCAAATTGGTTTTTACCCATTTCTTTTTGTAGCTGTGCGAGCGCTTTTTGCAACATTACAGGTTTAGAAAAATCAAATGCCGTTCCACTATGTTCAAGTAAACGACCGGTCGGCAGTTTTTGATCATCGACTTCAACGTGTTGCAGGCTATTGATCTGCAATTCATGATTCATAATGGTTTCTTGGTCATCGCTCAAATTAAAATATACATGCGTCATCGGATTGAAGAGCGTATCTGCATCACTTTGACCAAAAAATTGAATCGTGACTTTGTTTTGATTGTCTAGGGTGTATGAGATTTTCACCTCAATATTTCCCGGAAAACCATCATCTTGAGTTGCTATCTTCCGACTAAATGTCACGTTCACTGCATTTTGAGAGCTTTCCATAGCGGCATGCCAATTCCAACTGGAAAAGCCATGGTTGCCGCCATGAATTAAATTCGGACCTTCGTTTGCAGGAACATGGTATTTAATGCCGTTAATGGCGAAGCTGCTATTTTTAAGTCGGCCACCTACGCGACCGATGGTATTACCAACATGAAATGGATTCGTCAAATACGTGTTGATGTCATCGAATCGTAAAATCAAATTGTGTAATTTGACATTTTGATCTGGAACCATAAATCCTTGCCAAGTTGCTGCATAGGACATACAGACGACCTGAACATGGTGATCGTTTTCTAAGGTATATTGTGTAATTGGCTCATCAACAATTGAACCAATCGTTGCTTGCGTAATTTTCACCGTTACTACCCCCTAACTTTCCTCTATACTTTAGGGATAAATGCAGAAACTCACTCAATATGAATTTAAGCCGTGACGGTTTCTGAATCCAGTTGAACGTTTTGTCCTTTAACATCAATGGTGAGCGGTTCACCAGAAACTAATGTGATCCGTGTTCCCACATGATCGACAGCAACTTGGATGATCCGTCCACGGAAGTTGATCCGGAAGCGATACCCTTCCCATTTCTTCGGTAAGAATGGATCAAAGTGTAGTTGATTATTGCGAACGCGCATGCCTGCAAAGCCTTGCACGATGGCGAGCCAGCTACCGGTCATTGAGGTAATATGCAGTCCATCGGCAGTATCGTTGTTATAGTTATCTAAGTCTAAGCGGGAGGTCCGTTCATACATTTCAACTGCCTTATCTTCGTAATGCAGGTCGGCAGCTAAAATCGAATGAATCGAAGCAGATAAACTTGATTCATGAACGGTTAAAGGCTCATAGAAGTCAAAGTTGGCTTTCTTTTGTTCCGGTGTGAATTCATCGATAAAGTCCCATATTCCTTGAAGAACGTCACCTTGCTTGATGTATGGCGAACGTAAAATTTTATCCCATGACCAATGCTGGTTAATCGGCAATTGATCAGCTGGAAGTTCACTGACCAGTTTTAAATCTTTATCCAGGAATCCGTCGTCCTGAACAAAGATGCCAAGTTTCTTGTCTTCTGGTAAGTACATCTTGTTGATGATCTCTTTCCATTGTTTCTTTTCTTCATTAGAAACATTTAATTGAACTGCTTGTTCGGATGAAACTTCATCCAATATTTCAAGTGTGTATTTCAAAGTCCATTGTGCCAGGTAGTTCGTATACCAGTTGTTATTGATGTTGTTTTGATATTCATCTGGACCGGTTACACCGTGAATCATGTATTGATCCTTACGTTGTGAATAATGTACCCGATCTGCCCAGAAGCGAGAAATTTCGGTTAAGACCTTGCTGCCTTCGTTTAATACATAGGATTTATCACCTGTATATCGGGTGTAGTTGTAAATGGCAAATGCGATATCGCCGTTTCGATGAATTTCTTCAAAGGTAATTTCCCATTCATTATGGCATTCAATTCCGTTGAACGTCACCATCGGATATAGCGCACCCTTTAAGCCTTGTTCTTTAGCGTTGACATAAGCACCATCGAGCTGCTTATAACGGTACATTAACAAGTTTCGGGTCACTGTAGAATCGGTAACTCCTAAGTACATTGGAACGGCAAATGCTTCGGTATCCCAATAGGTGGCACCACCATACTTTTCGCCAGTAAAGCCCTTAGGGCCAATGTTCAGCCGATCATCTTCACCATAGTACGTAGAGAATAATTGATACAGGTTGAAACGAATTCCTTGTTGTGCAGCAGCATCGCCGTCAATTTCAACATCGGATTTTTTCCAACGTTGTGCCCAAACATGTGTGTGAGCCGCCTGTAAATCGGCTAACTTTTCATCCGCAATTTTGGCAGCTAATTCATGCATGGCTTTGATTAAACTCGCTTGGTCATCGTAATCGCGTGAAGTAATGACAACGACACGTTTTTCAAAATAAGCTGTGTCACTTGGTACAAGTTCTTTACTGAACTGGTTTTGAACGGCTAATTCTAATTCATCCGTCTTTTCAGCAGTCAAATCCGTTTTGTTGACCATCTCATTACCAACGATAAATCGAGGAGTACCGAACTGATTTTCTTTAGTGATCGCTACAACATGACCTTTGGTATTACTTTGGGACTTATCTAAAACTTTCCAGAAACGTTCTCCGTAATTTGCATCTTCATTTTGAACATCAGCGTCAATTTGGGTATTTACGGTTAATTTAAAAGGCGTTGAACCCTCGTTTTCAAATTGATAAGCATCCACGAATAATTCTTTTTGTGCGGCGCTGACAAAGCGATTAATGGATACTTTTAATTTAGCGTCGCCCTTTTCAACAATAAATTCCCGTGATAGTATGGAACGTCTCATGTCCAACTGCAATTTAAAGCCGCTGATCGAATCACTGGCTAAATCAATCGGTTCGCTGTTAATCAATACGTTTGTTTTGATGAAGTTAACAGCATTGATCGCTTTGCCGAAGTACTTTGGATAGCCGTTCTTCCACCATCCAACGCGTGTCTTGTCAGGGAACCAAACCCCCCCGATGTAAAGTCCTTGCAGTGTGTCTCCGCTATAACTTTCTTCAAAAAACCCACGCATGCCCATGTAGCCGTTTCCAATACTAGTCATACTTTCTTGCACCCGTTTGTTTTCTTTGTCTAATTTATGGGTAACGACTTCCCAAGGGTCAATTTCAAAAATTCGCTGCATGCCAATTCCTCCTCGTATGTCCATTTTGAATGCTCTTTCATGCTCTTATATTAAATGCAACCGGTTGCATCGTCAAGCAAAAATCAAAGCGGTTTCAATTAATATTGCTGATTAACTTATTCTGCATAGGTTTCTTTGATAATTGAAACAGAGAATGCACCGATAATCAGCATAACACCTGAAAATAAAATCATTGACGGCATCGATGATCCAAACGCCGGGAATAAGGCAAAGCTTGCACAGGATGCAATAATTTGCGGCAAACAAATGCTTCCATTGAACAGTCCGAGATACGTTCCCATATTCTCGCCAGACAAAGCATTGGTCAGTATTGTGAATGGGAATGTCATCATAGCAGCCCAGGTTATACCGATCAAGATAAATGAAACGATCAATGCCCATTGATTATGAATGAAGAATACTGAACCAAAACCGATACCGCCTAGCAACAGGCTGAAGGCATAAGCCGGTTTGCGTTTATCATTTGGCAGGCGCGACAAGACAAGTGACCACAAAACGGCAGCAAATGAATACACAGCTGATAAAATACCAAACCAGTTCCCGGCGTCTTGATAAGCTGCGCTTGTTGGATCAATCGTCTGCCAAACATTCTTAGCAACGGCACCTGCGCCGTAAGTCCACAAATACTGAAAACCCATCCAGCAGAAGAGTTGCACGATAGTAACGGTCCAGAAAACTTTTGGTGCATGGACAAGCAGTTTGAAAATGTTACTTTCTCTCTGAGCGGTTTTATCTGTGATCCCGTGATAGAATGCATACTCAGAAGGTGAATACTCTTTAACCTTGAATATCGTAATTAAACTGCAGACAATTAAAATAATTGCTCCGGCATAAAATGAAATAACAACTGATTGAGGAACAACCCCTTTTGGTGCACTGTTTGACGTGCCCAGCACGGTTAAAACAAAGGGAAAAATACAAGCCAGCACAGCGCCGCTGTTTGAGAGAAAGCTTTGAATAGAATAGGCAAACCCTTTTTGCTCCTCGTTAACCATATCGCCAACCATCATTTTAAACGGTTGCATAGCAACGTTTGATGACAGATCCATAAACAGAATCGTGATGGCTCCGAATGTCAGTGCTGTCATTGAACCAAAACCAAAACCAAAACTGCCTGAATTAGGCAATAGGCACATGACAATGACAGCAACAATGGCTCCGATGAGCAGATAAGGGATACGGCGACCAAGTTTTGGTATCCACGTGCGGTCGGAAAAATAACCAACTAAGGGTTGAACAACTAAACCTGCCAGCGGAGGCAAGATAAAGAAGAAACCGAGTTTAGTAGGATCTGCGCCAATCGTCTGGAAGATCCGTCCCATATTTGAACTTTGTAATGAGAATGCCATTTGCACGCCCAAAAACCCAAAACTAATCATCCAAATCGTACTGACCGGGAGACTTGGCAATTTCTGTTCGGTGCTTTTTACATCGGTCTTAACGGGTTGTTCTTGATACATCATTCTTTCTCCTCCTCCATAATCGAACAACAATGCCTTAAAAAGGATAATGTTCGTTACTTGCATAATCTATTATGTAACGGCTTACAAAAAAATGCAACCGGTTGCAATTGGTTTTTTTAAGATTTTTTTACGAAGGGACAGTCGATTGCATCAAAAAGCAAACAAAAAAGCAGCTCCTTCGCGGTTTAGGCGAATTAACTGCACGATTGGCGGACCAAATCAGCCGATAAATTTTTTAATTAATTTTGTTCGATGATTTTATAGGGTACAATTATTTTTTCGAAAGGTTCATTCGATTCCTGCTCGAGTTGCTGAATAATCAACTGTGCGGCTGCCTTGCCAAGTCGTTTCGGATAAATTTGTACGGTGCTGATTTTGGGTTCGGCAAATTTAGCAAATAAAGAATCGTTGAATCCCATCAGTTCAATCTGCCTTTCAGGGGCAATTCGCTGCACAGCTTTTTGGACTTGAAAGGCTAAAATATCATCACTCGCCAAAATGGCAGAAATGTCTGGATAGCGTTGCAAATATTCCTTAATGGCGGTACCAAAACGTTCACTGCACAGTTCCAGATTATAACCGTATAAATCATTGCGACGAATTGCTTCATGAAAACCAAGCATTCGGTCTGTTTGTACCAATTGGTATCTACTAGTAAAGGCATACCCTAACTGACGATGTCCTTTGTTTATCAAATATTCCGTTGCGTCTAATCCAGCATTGACATTATCATTGTCGACATAGGGGATGCTATTGGCGTTAGTATAGGGCTTTCCAATGACAGCATACTTTGCTTTTCGTTGCTGCAAATATTTCAAAATAGGATCATTTTCAATAGAATACAATAAAATGAATTGCTCAATTTTACTATTTTCAATCATTATTTTGATAGTTTGCTTCAATTCTTTTACGGTACCACCTAAAGCCACCGTCATGAAAAAATGCTTTGGTATTAATTCCTGATTAATGCCTTCAATTAATTCAGTATAAAAGGGGTTTTGGTACAAATCATCCTTATCAACTGGGAAAACAATACCAACAGTGTTATTGGCGTTAGTTGCTAGATTATGTGCGTTGAAATTTGGAACATAGTTCATTTTTTTTGCAACAAGTTGCACTTTTTTTCGTGTTTCTGGGCTGATTAGCGAACTATTCCGTATGGCGCGTGATGCCGTTGATGCAGATACACCAGCATATTTTGCTACATCCCGAATAGTTACCATCAATATTCCTCCCGTTTACTTCATTATAGCAGAAATTCATGCAACGGTTGCATGGGATTTTCAAAAAATAATTTCTTATAATACGGGCGGCCAGTTGTAAAATCAAATAGCCAGTTAGGTTGGGTAATAAAACACCATCATAAAATCCGGTGTTATCATTAAAGCGACGAAACCATAAGGGCGCTTTTCGGCAGCACCTTCGGTGACGGACCTTGAATCGCCAGTTCAATCGCAGCTTCCTCAACCATCGGGCTGAGATGTCCGGCTTTTTCAAAAGCCAAATACCGATCCAGGAGATAGACATGTTCATTCTTTGTTCGGTCGCGATAGTAAGCGCGTTCGATCGTGAGTTCACCGAAAAGACTGGTGATTTGAAGCGGGCGTTTACTCACGAGCCGATACTGTTTTTTATCCCGTTCGTCGGCAATTTGTTGATCCATGTCCTCCAAGAGCTTTTTCATCACCTGAGTGAACGTCTCCTGTAGCTGCCGCCAGACCCATTGTTCCAGTTGTTTTAAATTCATATACACTGTGTTATTCTGTTTCATGAAGGTGCTCCTTCGAATCGTTGTGGTCAACTTTGATTCTACCAAGGGGTCACCCTCTTTTCCATAGTTATCGCTTCTTGATCCTACCGCGCTACCGCTTGGTGTCCTTTATTTCCAGTCAATGGCTGTTTCCATTAACTGGAAATAAAGGCTATCTTTCTGCCTACAAAGCATCTGCATCCATCTCCATGGTCCTAATATCTAACGGTGAGACACTATTAATTTTGTCGGCATCTCTATAAAACATCGGAATATACTGCATATTACTGCTTTGTTTTGCACTTATATATTCACAATGGCCATTAAGCAAATGACCCAATTCATGAGTTAAAATGAAACGTGCAACAAATGTATTAAGCAAACTAGCTAGGCTTACGTCAATAACTTTGCTGTCTATAGCTTTAGCTTTTCCATTATTGTCGAATACAATTCCTTCATATGATATTTCCTCACCATCAATCTCATCTGCACCAAGCGACATCGCCTTTATAAATTCTTCACTTCTTTTTTTTGCAAAGTCATAAAAATAATCAAAAAACTTATCGATTACTCCTGTATTTATTCCAATATTATCAACGTTGTTTTTATGCCCAGATTTTCCATTTAGTCTTTCATCCTCTATGAGATAAAATTTCAATTGGGATTTCGTTGAGTTAGTATTACTTTTCAAGACTTTCTGCATTAAATATTGGTACTGTTGATAGATTGCCTGCGCTCTATTTTCAATATCTTTGTAGAGAGCCTCTTTCATAGTAACTCTATCCACTTTCTCAACTTCTCTCATTTTTAATTTTATACTCTGATTATATCGTTAGAGGAAAGACGTAAAAGTCAGCATTTTTCACGAATACCCCATCCATATAGGGAGCAACGTAACCTTCTGACATAGCTTTAAATAAAGGATTAAAGGGACACAACAAGCGGTGAAAATCCTTCGACTGAAAATTTCACGGAGCCTTTTTGCCCCTTGTCAGTCTGCACATAGCAAATCATGCGCCCGTTAAAGCTTCTGCGCCATTTTTCCACGTAATTGGTTATATCATCGACATTCCCGTTTTCAAACCCGAGAAATGCTGCATCATCCGACGAAAAAGTCACGATTCTTTCATCGCTTGTCGCGCGTCCTTTGTTATCAATAAACGTTAATTCAATTTGATGGATCACTTTGTCTGGATTATATGTGCGGTTAAATCGCGACCACTTAACCGGTGCTTGCCAGACGTTAGCCATTAATTGGCACGATTCACCAACCGCTTCCAATAAATCTGTAATTGGCTTGCCGTCTTTTTTTGCTTCAAGCGTTAAAGGAACGTTTTGATAATGGGTCACTGCTGTGTAATAGCCTTCGGTTTCATCAAAGGTCATCGGAATATCTGTCTGTCCCATTTTTAGGGTAAACTGATCGGCATTGGTATAAAGGCGAATTTCAACATCTTCTCCGTCTCGATAGTTCCATTTTCTAAAGACCGGTGTCCATGGATCTTCTGTTTTGCAGCCATCATAGGGGCGCGTGTACAGCTTGCCCGTTGCCGCTTCAACCCACCAGCTTTTTCTTTTATAGAACATAATGGTTGGATAACCGCACAGATCAATCAATCCGCGATATGTCCCGTGCCTCGGAAATACACCACGCGCTTCTCCCAGAAAGTCGACTCCGGTCCATATAAAATGACCCGAAATATAATTATTATTCTTCACCGCCAGCCACTGGGAATAGCTATGTTTGCTTTCACTGCTGTAAAAAGGCTTGTCCGGAAAGCGTTTGTGATGATCTTCATATAAATTTTCTTTGTAATTATAGCCGACAAGATCGAGAACGTCGATCAGGCCCGTTTGAGAGGATAGCTCCGGAAAAGCTGCCGCCAGGGTCACCGGGCGAGTTGCATCCTCTCTGTGCACAATGTCTGTCAGCCGTCTGGCGATCACAGTAGCGCGCCGCGTATCCGGACGATTCGGGTTATAGATACGTTCCTCGGCCGGTTTATTGGCATCGTTATTTCCCGTCATTTCATTGAAAAGCTGATTCGCGTACGGATCGTTCGGGTAATCAATCTCATTGCCAATACTCCAGGCAATAACGGAGGCATGATTTTTATTGCGGCGAACCATATCGACAAGATCTTTTTCGTGCCAGACGGGAAAATCCTTTGCATAGCCTTCATATTTTGGCGGATAAATATTATGGCCCCGGCACCATTTATTTTTGGGGTTTTCCCATTCATCAAATGCTTCGTCAATGACAAAGAAACCAAGCGCATCACACAGGTCATACAGATTCTGCGCATGAGGATTGTGCCCCATGCGGATGGCATTGCCTCCTGCTTCCTTAATTTTAAACAGGCGCCTCAGCCAAACCGCAGTTGGGACAGCTGTACCGAAACAGCCAGCATCCTCATGAAGATTGACACCTTTCAATTTCGTCGCTGGCTGATTGTTCAGTAAGAAGCCCTTATTGGGATCGAAGACAAACTTGCGGATGCCCACGTTTTCCAGATAATGTGATTCTTTTCCTTCAGCAGTGACTTTTGTCTCCAATTGATAAAGAGCGGGGATTTCTGCGCTCCATAATTTGGGCTCTGCCAATTCTTTTGCGAAAACGACTGCCCGTTTACCGTGAGCGGGAACGGAAACCGTTTCTTCTCCTAATTTAAAGAAAGATTCACCGCCGATTTCTTTTAGCGTCTGTTCAACCGTAACCTGCGTCTCTGTATCCAGTGCATTGGTTAATATCGCTGACGCGTTCACCTTGGCTGCACGATCGGTGATGGCTTCTGTTTCAAAAGTGACATCATAACGGTCGACATAGACCTGATCCAAAACGGCAAGATAAACCGGACGCGTTATTCCCGATCCGTTATACCAGCGGGAATCTGCGATATCCGAGTGGTCCACACGCACGGCGATCACAAATTCGTCATTGTTGTTAAACGCAGCAAGATCCGTGAGATCATACTGAAATGAGCTGTAGCCGGAAGGACGATAGCCGAGATGATAACCATTCACCCATACATCCGCATTTTTATAGACACCTTCAAAACGAATCTGCAGGACACGGTCCGATAGATCCCCCAATTCCGCAGCGCTAAAATGGCAGCGATACCAGCCAATGCCTCCCGGCAGATATCCGGTGCCGCTTGACGCATCTTTTGTGAAGTCCTGAGTAATACTCCAATCATGAGGGACGGTGACCTTTTTCCAGCCCTGATCCGCAAAATCTTTTTGCCAGGCATTTGACAGATCGCCTAGAAATAATTTCCAATTGGTCAAACAATATTGTTCCATTTGTACACCTCTGTTTTTTTACATTAAGTGATAACGGCTATTCCCAAACATCCAGTTTTCTATCTTTAAAGTAAAAGGTTTTATCTTTTTCCCCTATTTTTCTGATCACACGGCAAGGGGAGCCGTAAGCCACAACATTGGCGGGAATGTCTCTCGTCACCACGCTTCCGGCGCCAATAACCGAATGATCCCCGATCGTCACGCCAGGCAGGATCTGGACACCAGCACCAATCCAGACATTCGTGCCAATCTTAACGGGCAGGTTGTAGACGTAATGATGCTCTCGAAGTACGGGGAGAATCGGATGTCCGGATGTTGCGATCACAACATTCGGACCAAACATGCAGTGGTCGCCAACGTATATATCAGTATCATCAACAAAGGTGAGATTGAAGTTGCAATAAATGCCACTTCCAAAATGGACATGATGGCAGCCCCAGTTGGCATGGAGCGGTGTCTCTATATGACAGTTTTCGCCAATCTCCGCGAACATTTGTTTTAACAATTTCCGTTTTTTCTCATTTTCTAACGGTCTTGTGGCATTATAATCATGCAGCAACTCCAGATACTCCATTTGTTTCCCCATGATCTCAGGATCGTCATAATGATAGGGCAATCCTTTTTCTTTTCTTTCTTTGTTATTCACCCCGGCACCTCCATTCAAAAGCTATGCTCTGCGCTCTTTGCGCCTGATCAATTCTTCTACAATTTTAATAACTCCATAGTCATCATTTGACGCGGTTATATAGTTTGCGTATTGTTTCATACCTTCGCTGGCATTGGCGACTATATAGCTGTATTTTACGGATTGAAGCATCTCGGCATCATTATACGTATCGCCAAAAGCCATCATTTGAGAAGAATCAATATGCATATAGTCACCTAATCGTTTCATTGCTTTCCCTTTATCAATACCTTTATTCATGATATCAATCCAAAGCGTGCCGCTGATCACCACTGAAAATTCTTTTACAAATTGCGGTTTAAAAATTCGATCGTAATGCGCCTTGCTGCCTGCCCCCGGGAAATAAATCGTAAACTTATCTGCTTTCACCGCCAATTTTCGCATGTCTTCAACAACGGTTATTTTGGTATAGTACGTATACAGGAACGATTTATACTGCTCATTTTTCTTCGAAATATAGGCGGAATCCAAGCCGCATAGAATAGCGACACCATCGGTTTCATCTTCGACAAATCGGATCATCTTCTGATAAGCGCTGACATCAATCAGACTGTTAAAGAGTATCTTCCCTTTGTAACTGACTAATCCGCCATTATCACAGATAAAGACCATATCCTCTTTTAGATTTGAAAAAATATCACTCAGTGTGTAAAGCGGCCGGCCACTTGCAATCGCAAAATCAACGCCCAATTCCCGAAGTTTTAAAACATAGCGTTCAAAATCAGGCGGCAATTCACTGGTACTTGTCAACAAGGTGCTGTCCATATCCGTTGCAATCAGTTTCACATTTTCCAAAATCGGTTACCATCCTTTTTTTATTTTATGACTTTGTTAAACTCACCTGTCGCTCTCCAGGAGATTGATTACCGCAGGCATCACGCGCCTTCCGATCCAATCAACGGAGTGGCAAAAAAACGACAATGAATTTAAACAGAACTTATTCTATAAATATTGTATTTAAAAGACTTTGAAAGCACTATCTTTATCGTATATAATCATGTAAAAATCGTATGTAAAGGAGTCAAGGCGATGCGCACTCCATTAGGCGTCTCATCCGATCTGTCAGAACGTCTCAATTACAATATTCCTGACTTCCCGCTTTATTTGAAGAGAGACGATTTGAGCAGATACGGATACAAAGCACTTTGCCATTGGCATACGGATCTGGAATTCATTTTCGTCCTTCATGGTTCCATGGATTTTTTCGTAAACGGTGGCATTCATCATTTGGAGGAAAACAGCGGTATCTTTGTAAACAGCAAAAGACTCCATTACGGATTTTCGGAGGATCATACTGAATGTGAGTTCATTGCACTGGTGATCAGTCCGGCACTGTTTTTTGAGCATTCACTTGTGACCAAGCACTATTTTAAAGAGAAATTCGGCAGTTTGTCCCAAGACTGCCTCTCCCTGAGCAAACGAATCGAATGGCAAAAAAATATTCTTGACACTATGTATTTCCTTAATAGGGAAATGACAAAAGATCAGCCTAATATTCTTCGCGTTATGTCTCTTTCGACACTTTTATGCGCGGATGTCGGCGACCACTTAGTAACCCGAAAAGAGCATCTGGATGAAACCCCTGATCAGAATCTTGTCTGGAAAATGACGGATTATATACAACGGAATTACGACAGAAAAATCTCACTGAACGACATTGCCGGGGCGGGGGCCATTTGCAGAAGCAAATGCTGCCAGCTGTTCAAAAAATATTTAAAACAATCACCCAATAACTACTTGATCCGCTACCGGCTTTCTAAGTCCCGTGATTTACTGAGAAGTACGAATTTAACCGTTTCTGAGATCAGTGCCCTTTGCGGTTTTCAGGCGCCCAGTTACTTTACACATGTTTTTAATCAAGAAATGGGAAAAACACCTAAAGCGTATCGTCAATCACAATAAGTACTTTTTAGTTAAGGATTCCCGAGTGTTTCATTCAAACGATCATTCCTTTATAATGTCAATGAAAATAATTGAAAACAGACACAGGTGCAGACGGCTTCTTTTTGCTTCGTTTCTTTTTTCTGTTTCATCCAGCCCTGATCATCAGCCAAACGTCCGTTTTAAAGCCACAAGGATTAACGTGACGTGGCAATCATTAAGCTTTATAAATTTTTCTCGGATTTTTTATCCGTTTTATACTTCAAACCAAGATTGTTCGCCATAAAAACATCAATAAGCCGCTTGGGAAGAAGCCGGGGAATGACCCAATTGGTTATTGGACGCGGAACGACCGAAAATCCGTAGCGAACTTTTGGGTGCGGGGTTGTTAGTGCCTTCCAGACGATATTCCCGAGACGTTCGTTTACCTGTGCATTAATTCTTAAAATGATATATTGATCCTGACGAGAAATGTGCTTTCGGTGATAGACTTGCCATAGATTAATCCATGAAGCGGCAGGCCCGAGACTTTCAATTAGATATAAGGTATTCATTCGCTTACTCCAGCGGCGCGCTCTTAATCGCTTTTCTATAGCTGGAATGATATATTTTTCGAATGCTTTTGACTGAGTGATGTTTAATAAATTTAACCTGAATTATTCATAGCCTAATTTGCTAACTGGCCAAAACGCTTTCCCCACAAGGAGATAACCCTTTTCGTTTTTTCACCGATTAG
>NZ_JFZC01000048.1 GCF_000648615.1 Sporolactobacillus terrae DSM 11697
AATCGGTGAAAAAACGAAAAGGGTTATCTCCTTGTGGGGAAAGCGTTTTGGCCAGTTAGCAAATTAGGCTATGAATAATTCAGGATAAAACTTCTTTATGTTCGTGTTGATAAACCTTGCACCTTTAAAAGAACAGCCTGTTAAAACGTTGCCATGTCATGCGTTCAGGCGCTAAAACCGGGCAAAAAGCGCCCGGTCCCTAATCTTCAGCCATGTATGATGGGTTCGTGTCTTTTCGGTGCTGAATCGTCGCTTCGGTTACTCGCTTGCCGCGGGCGCACCACGAGCCTCCTCAGACAGGCAAGAATCTGCGGGCTGTCCCTATTCTATTTTTTGTCACTTACATTTTTCATCGTTTTGAGAACACTTGGATCAGCAACAAAGTCGGTCGGAAACCGATCGCATTGCTTCCATTAAATTGCTTGGAGGTCTTTCAAATAGAAAATAACACTAGCAAACGGATCTAGGATTCATTCCGATTTTCGTTGGATTGGATGGATAAACATGACGCTTAACATCGTATTAATTGATGATCAACTGCTCGTGCTGATGGGGCTGAAAGAATTACTTGAAAAGGAATCAGATATGCATGTGCTTAAAATCGTGCATGAGCCTGAAAATCTTGCAGCACTCGTCACCAGCACAGCACCGGACCTGCTGATTATTGATCTTCTGCTTAAACAAACAAACGGAATCGAATTAACAAGGACGATAAGGAAAACAAATACAGAAGTGAAAATTATTATTCTCTCCGGGTGCACCTGCGATGAGTATGTAGCGTCAGCAAAGCAGGCGGGCGCAAACGCGTATATTACCAAAGATCATTCAACTAGGGAACTGGTTCATGTGATCCGTGCGGTCATGCAAGGAAAGAAAGTCTTTCCTTTAGTTAAGCCGGTCATTCCTAATGAACCGCTCACGGCGAAAGAACTCACTATTTTAAAATATATTGCTAACGATTTGACAAATTATGAAATTAGCAAACAGCTGTCCATTAGTCAGCGTACCGTCGAGTATCACATTTCTGAAATTCTGAAAAAATTGGGCGTGGAATCACGTGTTGGTGCCGTTGTCCGTGCCATAAAAAAGGGACTGCTGAAGCTGTAATCGCGGCAGTCCCTCACATTTTAATTGGTCTTATTTGAAACGCCGGTCGCCATCATAAGAAGTCAGAATCTGGTACAAGTCCGGTCGGCGATCACGAAAAATCCCCCATTCAAAACGCATCTCTTGAAGCTTATCCAAATCAAATTCAGCGACCAGAGTGGTTTCACTTGTCCGATCCGCTTCGCAAAGCTTGTTCCCTTGGGGTCCGGCAATAAACGAAGACCCATAGAAGGTAATTTGTGAATCGCCATCTGCTTCAGTCCCGACGCGATTTGACGCGATCACAGGCATTAAATTCGATGCAGCATGTCCGAGCATACAGGTCTGCCAATGCTCCTTCGAATCAATCGACGCATCATACGGCTCCGAACCAATTGCCGTAGGATAGAAAAGCAGTTCGGCCCCCATAAGCGCCATGCAGCGTGCCGACTCGGGAAACCATTGATCCCAGCAGATTCCTGCACCAATTTTTCCAAATTTTGTTGACCAAACTTTAAAGCCGGTGTCGCCAGGATTAAAATAAAACTTTTCTTCATAGCCAGGTCCGTCAGGTATATGACTTTTTCGATAGGTACCCAGCACAGATCCATCGGCATCAATCATCGCCAGCGCATTGTATAAGGCATTATTCTTTCGTTCGTAGAAACTTAGCGGCAGAACAACCCCAAGCTCACGCGCAATCTTTGCAAAGTGCTCCACTGCCTGACTGTCTTCCAGTGATTTCGCCAACGCGTAGTATTCCGTTTTTTCTTTTTGACAGAAATAAGGCGTCTCAAACAGTTCCTGAAGCAAAATGATCTGCGCGCCCTTAGCCGCCGCCTGACGTATCATCGCTTCAGCTTTATGAATATTTTCTTCAGCAGACCAGGAACAGCTCATCTGCGTTGCCGCTACTTTCACTTTTCTCAACTTGTTCCACTTCCTCTCTTCCGATAAACCGGCATTTGCTGCGTGGCACAATGGACATTTCCGCCTTCACCGATAATTGCTGTACCGTCAACCGGACGAATGCGCCGATCAGGAAATGTTTGAGAAAGAATGGTGATCGCTTGCTGATCCGTTTCCTCGGCATCGCCACCGAAAATCGGCAGAATGATCCCTCCGTTAACAAAATAGAAATTCAAATAACTGAGTGTCAACCGCTCGCTGCCATTCATTCGTTTCGGCGGTTGCGGCACGCGAATCACCTCAAGCTTCCTCCCTTTGGCATCCAGCATCTGTCGCAGTCGGGCAATATTTTCTTCTGTGATCTGCCAATTCTCATCGTTCGAGTCGCCGCAGCTTTGAATTAAGATCTTTCCGGGCGCAGCAAAACAGGCGATATTATCTACATGGCCATCCGTCTCATCACCGGAAAGACCATGCTTAAGCCAGATGACTTTGCTGATATTGAGATATTCGTTCAGTTTCTGTTCAATTTGCGCGCGATCCAGCTCAGGGTTCCGATTCGCATTTAGCAAGCATTGTTCCGTTGTTAACAGGCTGCCCTCGCCATCAACATGAAAGGAGCCCCCCTCCATGACCAAGGGCGCATCATAGCGTTTAATCCCCAGTTCATCAAGCAGTTTCGCTGCCAAGGCATCATCAAGGTCCCAAGGAGTGTACTTACCGCCCCACGCATTGAAGCGCCAATTTACACCCGCAAGTGCTTCTTGTTCATTAATGAGAAAAGTCGGTCCGTTGTCGCGCACCCAGGAGTCATTATGCGGAAGGACGCGCAGATTAATGGGATAGGCAGAAGGGTGAAGAAACGAAGATACCTTCGCTTCCTCATTCTCATTAATCAGAACGACCACAGGCTCAAATTCGGCAATCGCTTGAGCAAAGGCCGCGTACCCACGGCAAACCTGTGCATAATTTTCCGGCGCGCACATCGAGGCGCGCACCGGCCACGAAAGAAAGGTACACGCATGGGTCTGCCATTCGGCAGGCATTCGATAAGTCAATTCGTTTGGGTTCATCAAGTCAGTTCCCTCATATCTCTATTTAAGTTGTCCTAAACTGTATGTTATCATAGAAAAGCGAAAGAAAAAGCGTCTGTTTTTCACCTTTTTCAGTCATGCATTACATCCGAAAACGCAAGAAAAAAGCAATGGAAATGCAACCATCCCCCGTTCAACCAAACGATTTCGATGAAAGCGAGGAGCGCAGATGCAGGACTGGATTGTGACCTTCATGGAGACACATGGTTATACCGGTGTTTTCTTAATGATTTTATTAGAGAATGTTTTTCCGCCAATCCCTTCCGAACTGATCCTTACCTTCGGAGGCTTTATGACCACAAAAGCGCGGCTGACGATACCGCTTGTCATTCTTTTTGCCACAGCAGGTTCAGTAGCCGGTGCTGCCCTGCTCTATGCGATTGGCCGCATATTCAGCATTGAGCGACTGGAGCAGGGCGTCGCTCGCTGGGGACATCTTCTGCGCTTGAAGCCCGGCGACCTGAGCAAAGCAAGCCGCCGTTTCGAAAAACACGGCTATCGAGCAATCTTCTTTTGCCGAATGATCCCGCTCATTCGCAGTCTGATTTCGATTCCCGCCGGCATGGCACGGATGAATTTTCTCTTTTTCCTGATCTATACCGCAGCAGGAACGTTGATCTGGAATACCCTTTTAGTCGTACTCGGTGCCGCATTTGGAAAGTCATGGGACAAAGTCTTAGAATGGATGGATCTGTACGCGCACATCACCTATGTGGGGATTGGTGTAGCTTTAGCAGTCTTAGTTTTCTATTGGATCAAAAAAAGGCACAGAAACTAAATGTGAGCATGATGAGCGCCGATGGCTCGTTTGTGCAAAGGAAGCAGCCAGCGATAAATAATAAAAAAGTTGATTAATGAATAATGCATGCCCCAATGCAAATGACGGTAGTAACCGGCGGTAATCGCAAGCCATTCAATAAGCAAAGAGATAAGCGTGAATAGGATGGGCAGAACCCATCTTCTTGCCACTGTCCAATAGTTTAAATAGATGATCGCCAAACAGGATGGAACCGTACTGATCACAAGGAGATCGGCAATACCGATCCCATGATTGCTTCCGTAAACAAAGGTCTCAAAGTAGATTGCGGAAATAATGTCCAAGATCCACGCAGCACCGCATACGACTCCAAACGTCATATAGATCTGTCGCCATGTGAGCTGCCGTTTTTTCATGACTAAAACATAAAGAATCAAGAGCAGAGCGATCAATAATGGGAACCAAATCCCCTTCGCCTGCAGGTCCATTCGTGTAAAAAAAATGTGCATACCAAAAGAACTCCTTTTCCTGCTTTTTACCGCTAGTATCCGGAGCTTGTACACATTTCATTCAGATTGGCGGACAAATACAGCCAATCGTCACAGTTCTTTCAGATATTGCCCGCGGCAAGCCCTGTTCTTTCCATTCCTTTTCGCCCTATAAAGGGCGTTATCACAAGAAATATAAAGTCGTTCGCTATCGGTATACGCATCTGGAATCAGCGTGACAAGCCCAATGCTGATTGTATACATCAACGATTGATCAGGCAGATGAATCGTTGACGCGGCAATTTCTACGCGAATCCTCTCCGATTCTTGTTCGGATTGCTGTTCATCGTATCCCGGCATTAAGATGGCGAATTCATCGCCACCAAAACGAGCGAACAAATGGTGCTCATTAAGCCTGCCAAGGATGTGTCGTGAAAGACTGCGCAGCACCCGATCGCCGACATCATGACCGAATGTATCGTTAATCGACTTAAACCTGTCCACATCAAACAGCAGCAGAGAAATAGGCTGTTGTTTTCTTGCATAGCGGTAAATCGCGCTTTGGGTACGCTCAAAAAATGCACGCCGATTAAGCGCGCCCGTTAAATCATCATGGTTGGCCAGATTCAACAGTTTCTCATCTGTCACTTCTTTAAGCAGTAAAACAAACCCGGTTCCGCCGAGAATGAGCGATAAATTAAGTGTCAAATAGGCAAGGCTTGTCACCAATGAACCACTGAAGAGGCTGTGGTCAATCGTATGATGCAGCAGCATAATCGAAACCGATCGTACAAAGTGAGAAACCATAATAACAAGATACAAAAAGCCGATCAGCCTCATGAGCAGCGAATTACCGGCTCCCAAAAGCATACGAAAAACAGGTAAAAGCAGCAACACTCCGAGACATGTCGCTGCAAAGGCCACCCGTAAATTCAAATCATTACGCGTAAACAGAATCAGATGAAAAGAAACGATGCTTGCCGCAGTCATCCATTGATAGTAATGACGCAGCCGCAATGTATACGTACGGGTCAACTGCAACAACGCACAGGCCTCCATTGCACAGCCGGCAAAAAGCAGACTGTTGCCAAAAGCGGCAGTAACCCGATCCAATGCGCCTCCATTAAAGAACACAATGATCCAAGCCGCGGTCTGCAGACACCTGCCTTGAAAAAACGTACGCAGCGTCTCCTCATAACGATGCCTAAGCAGATAAGCGCCAATCATCAAGGCTACCACTGCATTTCCAGCAATAATAAAGCCAAGGTAAAATTTTAAATTCAGTAAAAGATTCATGAACGTTCATCTTCTTCCAAAAAGCAATTCATTCATTTTAGCAAAAACTGCTGACTTATTATATATACTTTCGAGCGATTTCACCAATTATTTAGAACTTCTTTCACCTGTGAATGCCTGCCATTTCTCAGTAACAGGCAATGGCGCCATGAATGAGGAGAAAGCGTTGTTGTCTCCTTACCCTGACCGCACGCGGCAAGTCTTGATTATGTCCAATTCTTCAGCGGTTCACGTTTCATTGCTTTAAAATCAGCACGGCTAAAATGATAAAAAGCGCTCATACTAACGTCGGGAGGTGTGCGTCTTGATGCGATTACTTATGGCGGCTGGGATTCTGCTTCTATGCCAACAGCCAGACTTTCCCGATAAACTCATCATGACCAATCATGGAAAAATTGTGATGAAAGCGGATCCTGCTGAGCTTTCCGTTCCATTTCTTCCGCTAATCGATCAAAGAAAGCTCGACGCATTCACGCAGCGTATTGCTCGAAAGGTCTATAAAGCGCCGGTGAATGCAAGGATTGGCCACAGCGGTACGATTCGACCTGGAAAAAATGGAGAAACATTAGAGCGTCACCAGTTTAAAAAGCAGCTGTACCACCACACGTTTAGCCACAACCAATCGAAACTAAAATTGCCGCTCCTCACCCTTTACCCAAAAGTTGACGAGGAACTTCTGTCACAAATCCGTGAGCAGCGTATTAGTTCTTATCAAACCTTTTTTAATGCCGGAAATAAAAGCCGTTCCCATAATATCGAACTTGCGGCCAAAGCGCTTGACAGTCATGTTGTTTTTCCCAATGAGGTCTTTTCATTTAATCAAACCGTCGGCATGCGCACCAAGGCGAAAGGCTATCTGAGTGCCAAAATCATCGTCCGCGGCGAATACGCCGAAGGAATTGGCGGCGGCATCTGTCAAGTATCATCAACTCTCTTTAATGCTGTAGATCGTGCCGGCTTAAAGATTGTGGAGCGGTATTCACACAGCAAACGGGTCGCTTATGTACCTGAAGGCCGCGATGCCACGGTCAGCTGGTATGGACCGGATTTTCGTTTTAAGAATACATCGAATCAGCCCGTCCTGATTCGCGCCCATAAATACGGCGGAACGATTGCCTTCGCCCTCTACTCATCCGACATGATTCAACTTTCGAAACGCAACGTACCTGAAGCATCAAAACGGGTACCGAAGGAGATTAAGAAAGAAACGGAAGGTGACAAAACACAATCACTAGATACGCCTTAACAAAAAACAAACGGTATGCCTGATTTCAGGTTTGATACGAATTTTGCTATGTTTGATTCAACTTTTCAAGTTTGATGTTTCCTCCGCGGTGAGTGATCCACAAGTCGATCGTGTATCATTTCCTAGGCAACAAAAATAGAACGAAGCTGAGCCTCGTCCTGTTCTAATCGTTTTTCTTATGAGATTCGTGTTATTTCTTAACGATACCGAATTGATCAACGATATATGGAGCAGTTCCTTTCATGCGGTCAATTTCATAGACCACAACGGAGATCTTCTTTTTATCAATCGTTACTTTTGAGAAGTTTTGGATTGCACCGCGTACCGGTCTTGAAGGATCACTTGGATCAAGCCCGTATTTCAGTGCGTGATTTTCTTCAGCGCGGACAAATTTGCTGTAGAATGCCTCACCAAGTTCAGGGGAAGTATTTTTCTTGTACACTTTTGGGCCAGCAGTCGCCGGGATGGAGTAGACCGTTCCATCCGGATTTACTGAATAGGTCATCCGCTGACCATTCATCCATTCCGTAATCTGCTTTGGATGGGTTGCCTGGTTATCCCCATTGATTGGCAGCGTACGTGCATAGATGTGATCATGACCCTGGATGACCAGATCGACGCCCAGCTTGCCAATCAGCGGCGCGATTTTATTGCGCACTCCGTTTTCGCCAATGATATCCGAATCAGTTGCGTGGTTGGACGTTGTATACGGACCCTTGTGGATCAAGACCACGCTCCACTTCGCGCCGTTTGCCTTGGCTTTCTTAATATCGTTAGTCATCCAGTTCACTTGTTCTGGGGTGAAATCGCGGTACTGCTCTGAATCTTCATTGGTATTCAGCACCGTAAAATGGGTATTGCTGTAGTTAAAGGAATAGTACGCGCCGGTCGTTGTATCGGTGTTTGACGCTGCCGGTTTCAAATTAAAATGATCGATAAACGCATGGTTCTTGTCTTCATGGTTTCCTGCGGCCGGAACAACCGTTGTGTTCCCCCATACGTTTTGGCTGTTATTGATCAGCCAATCCCATTGATCTTCAACCACACCATTATCGACAAAATCTCCGGTAACGGTCATGAAGTCAAAATGTTTTACGGTTGCTGCAGCCTGCTTGAACGTGTCTGCGGCCAGCTGGCCCTCTTCCTCGGTCTTCGCTTGCGGGTCAGTCAGTTCCAGAAAGGAGAACGCACCATTTTTCTTTGGCGCCGTTTTGATTACGCCAACCGAGCTCCAGATGTTCTGCTTCGCATCGCCGACACGGTAATAATACTCTGTGTTCGGTCGCAGGCCTTTTGCTTCAGCTTTGTGCATGCGTTCCTCACTGTCATTCGATGAAATCGCGCTTGTCCCTTTGAACGTCAGTGCTTCTTTGAAAATCGGCTTCTTTTTGCTCTTGCCATTCTTCTTCACCAGCTGCAGATCACTCTGGGTTGAAGCAAGCGATGTATACCACGTAAACCCCTTGGTCGTTCGCGCGTCCCCCATAAATGTCACAACCACTTTTTTCACCGCCGGATTGGGGCTTTCAGCTGATGCACTGCTTAAGAAACCTGATGAACCAACAAGAAGTGCCAGCAGCAAAGTCAACCCAACAACAATGGAAATCATTTTCTGTCTCACCATTAAATCCTCCACTCCCTCTGTTTTTAATCGATTTTCAACCTCATAGAAAAGTTTAACGGACGGGTATTAATTGAAGGAAAATAAGAGATTTTCTTTATGTAAATCGCAGGATGATCCACCCAGGCGGAAAGTCTAGCTGAGTTGATGGAAACATGCCCAGGTTTTTCAGTTTGATCGCTCGCCTAATCAAGCGGTGCACCGAAACCTACAACAATGCGAAAACATGTATAATCGTATATGTACGAATCTGATTTGAGGTGATTTCATGCGCAAGACTTTATCCGTAGTTGCAGCTATTTTAGAGAATGATCAGCACGAGATTATGTGTGCGCTTCGCTCTCCTAGAATGTCAATCCCAAATCAATGGGAATTTCCTGGTGGGAAAATTCAGGAAGGAGAAACACCTGAGCAAGCGATTGAACGGGAAATTCGTGAAGAACTCAAGTGCAGCATAAAAGCAAATCGTATTTTCCTTGTTAGTCATCATGACTATGATACATTCTCGATTAATCTAACTGCGATACGCTGCACACTAAAAGAAGGAGTTCCAACCGCCCATGAGCATTCAAAACTGATCTGGCTGAAACGTGAAAATCTTAACGCTCTTAAATGGGCACCAGCCGATGTAGCGACCATGGAACAACTCGTGAAAGAACAACAAGAAAAACCAAGCTATCTTTATCCTTAAACCACTCTGAACGCGGCTTTCATTCACCAACAATATACTTGAAAGACACTTCAGCTGCTCGCTTGCCGCGGGCAGTCCAGGAGCCTCCCCGGACACGCAATTTATCTGCGGGGTCTCCTTTGGCCTGCACTGAGGCCGCTGAAAAACTGTCGATTTTTTGATCTGAGAATTCTGGTTGGCGCAAAAAAGGACCACTTTTCGTCTGCGTTTTGACAAAA
>NZ_JFZC01000049.1 GCF_000648615.1 Sporolactobacillus terrae DSM 11697
CTATGATCCATAGCAAATTGAATTGATTATGGGGTTTAAAAACCCTTTATTCACGCTTGGCTTTTGTTTAGTTTTCAAGGAACATTCTCCATCGCTCTTGAAGCGACTTGAACATCTTATCAAGAATAAGCAATCATGTCAACCCTTAATTACTTTTTTCTTTCAAAGGCTTGTCAGCCTCAAAACGATCTCTTCAATTATACATATGCTCGCTTAAGTTGTCAATATTAATTGACAGCTCTTGTTCAGCAACATGAAAATATATTACCAGCATATAATGTCTTTGTCAACGGAAAACAAGAACTTTTTTACATCCATTGCTGTTTTTTACAAAATGTCTCGAACACCCTTTTAGCCTCACTTCATTCAGATCTATGCGGCATCTACGCTTAATGCCGGCTCTAAGCATGTTTAGGTAACCCCCATAGATGGAAAAAAGCAAAAGAGCAGACCCTACGCAAACAAAGGCTGACGACAAGCGCTGTAAACACCCGCGAGTGCGGTTTAAGCGACATTGGCATACAATAATAGAGACCGTTCCAAAAGGTCCTTGTTATGCGGCGCGGCAACCACCAGAGGACATCTCAACATCATAGATTTTTGAGATGTCCTTATACAGAAAATCGTCCACTCTTGCTCAAGAGCGGACGATTTATAAATCAAAATTCATTAATCTTTTTTTCTCATTTGCGGGAACAGCAGCACATCGCGAATCGACGCTGAATTGGTAAGAAGCATAATCAAACGGTCGATTCCGATTCCAAGTCCCCCAGTAGGCGGCATGCCATATTCCATTGCTTCCAGGAAGTCTTCATCGATCACTTGCGCTTCGTCGTTGCCCGCTTCACGTTCACGCATCTGATCTTCAAAGCGTTGGCGCTGATCGATCGGATCATTCAATTCGCTAAACGCATTGCCGTGCTCGCGGCCGACGATGAACAATTCGAAACGATCACTGAAACGCGGATCTTTTGGGTCTTTCTTCGCAAGCGGAGAAATCACAACCGGGTGTCCATAAATAAAGGTTGGCTGGATGAGCGTTTCTTCGACCTTTTGCTCAAAGAATTCATTAACTACATGCCCATAAGTCATATCTTCTTTTACAGATACACCGTTTTCGGCAGCCAATTTTCGCGCGTCCTCATCACTCATCTGCGGCCACAGGTCAACACCGGTTTGTTCCTTAATCGCGTCAACCATATGCACGCGGCGCCAGTGCGGCTTCAAATCAACCTTCGCATCGCCATAAGTAATTTCGGTTGTTCCGAGTACCTTCTGCGCGACGGAAGAAATGAGCTTTTCGGTGAGTTCCATTACATCACGCAAATCTTGATAGGCGGTATAGAGTTCCATCATCGTAAACTCAGGATTGTGCTTCGTTGATACACCTTCGTTGCGATACACACGGCCAATTTCGTAAACCTTCTCAAAGCCGCCGATGATCAGACGCTTAAGATGTAACTCGATCGCGATGCGCATATACAGGTCCATATCCAAGGCATTATGGTGTGTAATAAACGGACGCGCCGCCGCACCGCCCGGAATGGAATGCATCGTCGGCGTTTCAACTTCCAGATAGCCTTGTCCATCCAATTCGTCGCGCATCGCTTTAATAATTTTACTTCTTAGGATAAATGTTTCTCGAACTTCAGGGTTCACGATCAGATCCAAGTAACGCTGACGATAGCGCTGCTCTACATCTTTAAGCCCGTGGAACTTGTCCGGGAGTGGTCGCATCGCTTTGGAGAGAATCTCAAACTTGTTGACCTTTATCGAAAGCTCGCCAACATGGGTTTTAAATACTATTCCCTCAACGCCGACAAAATCACCGATATCAATATGTTTGAAAATCTCGTACTGTTCCTCTCCGACTGCATCCTTGCGAATATACAGCTGGATACGGCCGCTGAAGTCTTGAATATCGGCAAATCCCGCTTTTCCCTTGCGTCTTTTCGCCATTAAACGGCCGGCCATAACAACAGCAACCGGATTCGCTTCTAACTCTTCGGTTGTATGATTTGCGTAACGTGAACGAATGTCTCCTGTATCATGGGTGCGGTCATAGTGACCACCGAATGGATCAATTCCTTGTTCAAATAAAACCTTCAGCTTCTCGCGACGGGCTTGAAGCTGATCGGTCAGATCTACTCCTTGACTCATTAATTGTTCTACCTCCAGTCGTATCCTGCGGGCGCTAAAACGCGCCGATGCAGGATCGAGCGCTTCTCAGTTACCGACACATCTACATCATAAAGAAAACTGCCAGTTAAGCTACCGGCAGTTCTATATCTAACCGAATTATAGAGAATAAAAAAAACACTGTCAACCTCAGACCGTGGGTGCCGCTTCAGGTTGAAGGGTTTCACGAAAGTCAATCAACACCTGTCGAAGCTCTTCTCCCGTTTCACACTGATTGATTCGCTTACGCACTTCATTGCCGCCGCTTAGGCCCTTCATGTACCAGGCGGCATGCTTGCGCATTTCCATCGATGCAATATGCTCGCCCTTCAATTTGCTCAGCTGATCGAAATGAATCCGGCAAACATCGACTTTCTCTTTGGCTGTCGGTTCCGGCGGCAGTACACCACTCTCAAGGTATTTAACCGTCCGGTACAGCATCCACGGATTCCCAAGTGCGCCGCGTCCGATCATAACGCCGTCCACACCGGTTTCATCAAGCATTCGTTTCGCATCCACCGGGGTACGGACATCCCCGTTTCCAATCACCGGGATACCGACGGATTCCTTGACTTGGCGGATAATATCCCAGTCTGCAACGCCTTCGTACATCTGTACGCGTGTACGTCCATGTACCGCAACCGCCTGTCCGCCGGCACGCTCAACCGCCTGTGCGTTGCGTACCGCATAAATATGGTCATCATCCCAGCCTTTGCGCATTTTTACCGTAACGGGTTTATCAACCGCATCGACGACGGCAGCAACCATCTCATAAATTTTATCAGGATCAAGCAGCCATCGTGATCCGGCATCACACTTCGTGACTTTCGGTACCGGGCAACCCATATTTATGTCAATGATATCTGCATTTGTATTTTTATCCACATATTTCGCTGCCTGAACGAGCGTTTCTCGTGAACCACCGAAAATTTGCAAGCTCAGTGGTCTTTCCCGTTCATCAACATACAGCATATCCAAGGTCCGTTGATTGTGATGAATAATGCCGCGGTCGGCGACCATTTCTGCGCATACGAGTCCGGCGCCGAAACGCTTAGCAATCAGGCGAAATGCTGTATTGCATACGCCGGCCATTGGCGCAAGGATGACTTGATTTTTCATCTCAATCGGACCAATCTTTAACAACCGAATCATCCTTTCTTTTCTAGAGCTCCTTCATCTCCTGAAGAGATACGCCTAGTTTATCACAAATTTTAACCAGAAGGTCTGCATCCGGATTACGGCTTTCTCTTTCAATTTCACCTAAAAGGGTCAAAGAGACACCCAATTCTTTTGCAAAAGTGGCTTGCGTATAGCCCTTTAGCTTTCGAAAAGCCCGAACTCTCCGTCCCCATTGTTCTGTTTCCATAATCGCACTCCCTCTTCTTCATTGAGATTTTGCCACAGCGTAAGCACCGAATGATTCTCTCTTGGGATCACCAGATGGGGCGCAATCTCAGCAAGCGGTTTGAGGACAAAGGCGCGGCGTGCAATGTCGGGATGGGGCAGTGACAATACTTCGGAATAGGTCATCTCTTGACCAAAAAGAAGCAGGTCAAGATCAATCGTTCTTGGTCCCCAATGCACTTCCCTTGTTCGGTTCAAATCTGCTTCGATCGTTTGCAACTTCTTCAAAAGTGCAAGAGCTGGAAGCAGCGTTTCAATCTGCGCAGTCATGTTTAAAAAGTCTGCCTGCTCAACCGGCCCATAAGGATCGGTTTCATAGATTGAGGAGCAGCGAACAATTTGCACGCCTTGTTCTGCCTGCAGTCCCTCAAGTGCACGTTTCAAAAACCCTGCCCGGTCGCCCATATTCGACCCGAGGCCCAAATAAGCGGTTGTGCGCCGGCGTTCAATAAATACCGATACCGAGTCATAATTCCCGGCAATCGGCGGATTGGGTTTTACTACATGCACGCGACATTCGCGGACCACAGAATAATTTTGCAAGACCGTTTCAGCGATCTTTTCTGCCACATGTTCAATTAATGCACATGCCGGCCCTTCAACGATCTCCTTCACTCTGGTATAAACCTCTGCATAGTTCACCGTCTGGTCAAGCCGGTCGGTGCTTCCGGCACGATAGAGATCCAAGATCAGCGAAACATCAACATCAAAACGCTGACCAATACGCCGCTCTTCCTCAAGTGCACCATGATAGCCATAAAATTGCATTCGATTTAAACGTATCGCGTCAGTCAAGATGATCCTCCTGCAGCATCGCGTCCATCATTTTTGCCATACGCGCCATTTCACGTACATCATGAACACGCATCATTTGACAACCTTTCGCTATGCCCAGACAAACCGTCGCTCCCGTACCTTCCACACGCTGATCCACCGGCAAATCTAGGGCTCTTCCAATAAACCCCTTGCGTGAGGTGCCAAGCAGAATAGGATAGCCCAGTTCATGAAGTGCATCAAGATGATTCATTACATAGAGATTCTGTCGATCATCTTTTGCAAAGCCGATACCCGGATCAAGAATGATGTTCTCCGGGACAACACCGGCATCCAGCACGCGGTCAATGCTCTCTTGAAGATCCCGCTTCATGTCTTCGATAATCCGATTGTAGTGATTGTTGTCCCGATTATGCATGAGAACAATCGGCACCTGATATTCAGCAGCAACTTTTGCCATTTCCGGGTCTGCTTTAGCTCCCCAAATATCATTAATTATATCTGCACCCGCATCCAACGCATGTCGAGCCGTTTCCGCTTTATAAGTGTCAATGGATATCGGAAGGCTCGTCTGCTTACGCACCGCCTGAATCATCGGCACAACGCGGGCTATTTCTTCATCCAAATCAACGGGAAGATGTCCCGGACGTGTCGATTCTCCGCCGATATCTATGATGTCGGCACCATCGCTTTCCATCTGCCGTGCATGCTGAACAGCAAGGTCTAAATGGTTGAAGCGTCCACCATCGGAAAAGGAGTCCGGAGTCACATTCAAAATCCCCATAATCACAGTTTTTTTCCGAAAGTCAAGCGTCGTTTCCCTGACCTTGAGCAGATGGTAGGGTGAAAGCTTATATGTGTTCACAGATTTAGTCCATCCTCCTGAAAAACTATCGATTTGATAAAAACAGTATAACACAATCACGGCCTATTCCTCAGTTGCAAAAATGGAACAAAGTACCCTATGCCGCAACGGCTATAATGAGAAAAACCAGGTGCGCTGCTGTGACCCTCTAAGTTGAATTTCATCGTTCAACTTTAAGGGGACAGTTCACGCCCTGGTCTTTTACCGTCCTTCTGCAATCAGCTTTAACTCATGCATCAGACTCTGTTATTTAGTAGCAGTTACTCCTCAACCTGATAGAGCGGTGTGCTTAAATAACGCTCGCCATTATCAGGCACAATGACTACAACTTTTTTGCCTTTGCCCAGTTTCTTTGCAACCTGAACGCCGCCGTAGATTGCGGCTCCACCGGAAATGCCGGCAAGGACACCTTCTTTTTTACCCGCAAGACGCGCATACTCAAATGCTTGTTCGTTTGTCACATCCAGCACTTCATCATAAATTTCCGTATCCAAAGTATCAGGAACAAATCCTGTACCAATTCCTTGAATTTTGTGCGGGCCACCCTTGCCGCCGTTCAATACCGGTGAATCCTTTGGCTCAACTGCATAGACTTTGATGTCGTTAAATTTCTCTTTCAGGGCTTTGCCGCTCCCACTAAGCGTTCCGCCGGTTCCAACACCGGCAACAAACGCATCCAGCGTGTCAAATGCAGCGGCAATTTCCTTACCGGTCGTTTCATAGTGTACCTTCGGATTTGCCGGGTTCTTAAATTGCTGTGGTAGGAAATAGCCTTTCTCTTTGGCAAGTTCTTGTGCTTTTTCAATTGATCCCTTAATGGCTTGGGCGCCTGGCGTTAGAATAACTTCCGCGCCGTAGGCCTTAAACAATTTGCGTCGTTCAATGCTCATTGTCTCCGGCATAACCAAAATGGCTTTATAGCCCTTCACTGCAGCGACCAGAGCCAATCCGATACCCGTATTACCGCTCGTCGGTTCAATAATCGTATCGTTTGGCTTCAATTTTCCTTCCTTTTCAGCCGCTTCAATCATGGCCAATGCGATTCGATCCTTCACACTGCTTCCCGGATTGAAGTATTCAAGTTTTGCGTACAGCTCTGCATCGTTTTCATCTGTTAAGTGGTTGAGACGAACAATAGGCGTATTTCCAATCAATTCCGTAACCGAATTTGCAACAGTCATGAAGATCCCCCTCTTAAATCCTTAGTAATCATGTATGATTTATACACTATATTATCAGTACAACCTGCGAGCGTCAAATAAAAAAACAGCTTTTGTCCAAAAAAAGAGCGTCTCCCTCACTGTTCCTAGCGTTTGAGACACCCTTCTTGCTTAATTCTTTTCAGCAATTAATGCGTGTAATTCATCGGCGCTGAATTGGTAATGCGTTCCACAAAAATGGCAAACGACCTCTGCTCCATGGTCTTCATCAATCATGGCTTGAATTTCCTTGACGTCAAGACCTTGCAGCGATTGGCCGAATTTTTCCTTTGAACAGCCGCAATGAAAAGCTGCTCCGTGCTTTTCCAGCACCTTGTAATCCCCGTCCGGGAAAAGGTCGTCCAGCAATTGTTCCGGTGAATGGCCCGCATCAATTAATTTTGAGATGGGTGGAATGGCCTTTAACCGCTCTTCCAGCCGATCGATCGCTGCATCATCCGCACCGGGAAGCACTTGAATAATAAATCCCCCCGATGCCTTCACCGACTGATCCGGATTAACAAGTACACCGACACCAACAGCTGAAGGGATTTGTTCTGAGCGAGCATAATAATACGTAAAGTCGTCGCCAAGCTCTCCGGAGACAATGGGCACACGTCCGGTAAAATTCTCTCTCAGTCCAAGATCTTTGACCACACTCAGAAAACCATTGTTGCCAACCGCGCGCGCAACATCAAGTTTTCCATGAGCATTCAATTCAAAATGTACTTGGGGATTGGTTACATAGCCGCGTACCCGACCGTTGGTATCCGCATCGGCAACAATCGCTCCAATCGGGCCACCGCCTTGTATCGTAACCGTTACTTTCTCATCACCTTTTTCTTGCACGGCCATCATCATCGTTGCGGTTATCGTTCGCCCCAGCGCTGCCGTTGCTGTCGGCCATGTATGATGGCGCTTTTGTGCTTCGTTCACCGTCTCCGTAGTCACCGAAGTGATCACACGAAGGCTTCCGTCACATGCGAGTGCTTTAATAAAATAATCGCTCATATGCAGACCTCCATTCAAGTTAAGCATTTTGCAGATAAACCAGATAAAGTCCTTTAAGGGTCAGAAAGGGATCAACATGATCAATCACATCGGTTTCATTCGAGATCAAGCGGCACAACCCTCCGGTTGCGACCACAACCGGATCTCCCACTGCCTGCTTCTTCATCCGCGAGACAATGCCTTCCACTTGTCCAACATAACCGAAAAGCACACCGGACTGCATGGCGTGAATCGTGTTCCGCCCAAAAATGCTCGGTGGTTTCGTAATTTGAATTCTCGGCAATTTCGATGCACGCTCATACAATGCCTCCGTCGCAATATCGATTCCAGGTGCAATGGCACCGCCAATATATGCTTGTGTCTCGTCGATGTAGGAATACGTCGTTGCGGTTCCAAAATCAATCACAATCATTGGTGCCTGGTAGTCATGGATGGCAGCAACTGCATTGACAATCAAGTCTGCACCAAGTTCTCTCGGATGTTCATATTTTAAATTCAGGCCGGTCTTAATTTCAGGGCCGACAACAATCGGCTGAAGGTGAAAATATTTTGTACACAACCGTTCTAACGCGAACATTATCGACGGAACTACTGAAGAAATCACCACTCCGTTGAAATCTGCAAACGAGAGCCCTGCATATTTAAAAAGATCGTTAATCAGCATACCAAACTCATCTTCAGTTCTTTCACGATCGGTCGATACGCGCCAGTGATTGGTCAATACACCGTCGGCATAGGTGCCGAGCACAACATGCGTATTGCCAACATCACAAACAAAGATCATCTTTTTTCCTCCTGTTTCACAACCGTCTTGTGGAAATCGCTTAAATACCGGGCTGCGCTTGGCCTTTGCTATCAATTTTGTGCCTGACGGGCACTACAGCTGCTCGCATGCCGCGGCGATCCAGGAGCCTCCTCAGCTCGGGTCTAAGGAATGCGAGTCTGGTCTGCGATCACCAGAGACACTGTGTGGTTGGTTCACACCCTATTAACTCTGCAAAGCGCTTATGCCTTCCACCCTGTAAGAAAAAAGGAGACACTCCCTAATCTGGAGAGTCCCCCTTTATTTTATACAACAGCAAGTTTTAAAAATCAGAGCTTATGCCCGTCATCCTTGTTCACTTGATCCGATGCATCCGGTGTCTCGGTCTTTGCCTCAACCGGACGGTCCTCTTTTGGATGAATCGTCACCTTAACATCGGTAGCAGGTTTCTCTGCCCCCTCATCCGGAGCAACCGCTGTCGCATCTTCTTTACTGCTGTCTTCTGAAGCATAACGCGTCTTGCTTGGTTCAATATACTTTCCTGTTTCATACAACGATTTGATCTGCTCTTCTTCCAGTGTCTCCACTTTAAGCAGTGTCTGAGCAATCAGGTCCAGCTTATCGCGATGTTCCAGAAGCAGCTTCTTGCATCGCTCATACTCTGACTTAACCAGACGCTGCACTTCCTGATCAATCTCAAAAGCAATCGCATCACTATAGTTTTGGTCGTTTTGAATATCACGACCGAGGAACACCTGGCCGCTGTCATTATTGCCAAATTGCATTGGGCCAAGCTTATCGCTCATACCGAATTCAGTAACCATTCGTCGAGCAAGACCGGTGACACGCTGCAGATCATTGCTTGCGCCTGTTGAAATTTCTCCGAATATAATCTCTTCAGCGACGCGTCCGCCGAGCAGACCACATATCTTTTCGAGCAGTTCCGGCTTGGTCATGAAGTAGCGGTCTTCTTTCGGCAGCGAGACGGTATAGCCGCCAGCCTGACCACGAGGAATAACGGTAACTTTGTGTACTTCATCAGCGCCCTCAAGTGCAAGACCAATGATGGTGTGCCCGGATTCGTGATAAGCGACAATGTTTTGTTCTTTTTTCGAAATAACCCGTGATTTCTTGGCAACGCCGGCAATCACACGTTCAACGGCTTCATCAATGTCTTCCATATTGATTACCTTTTTATTGGCCCTAGCCGCAACCAGCGCTGCTTCATTCAGCAAGTTTTCCAAATCGGCGCCCGAGAAACCTGGGGTTAGTTTTGCTACAGTCTTTAGATCAATTTCTTTGGCAAGCGGCTTGTTGCGGGCATGTACACGAAGTACTGCCTCGCGGCCGACAAGATCCGGACGGTTAACCGGAATTTGGCGGTCGAAACGGCCCGGACGCAGAAGAGCCGGGTCCAGAATATCCGGACGGTTAGTGGCTGCAATGATAATAATACCTTCATTAGCGCCGAACCCATCCATTTCAACGAGCAGTTGATTCAAGGTTTGTTCGCGTTCGTCATGACCGCCGCCGAGACCGGCACCGCGCTGACGGCCAACCGCATCAATTTCATCAATGAATATAATACATGGCGAATTCTTCTTTGCCTGTTCAAACAAGTCGCGCACACGCGATGCACCGACACCGACAAACATTTCAACGAAATCTGATCCGCTGATCGAGAAGAACGGCACGCCCGCTTCACCTGCTACCGCACGCGCCAGCAAGGTTTTACCGGTACCTGGAGGGCCTTCAAGCAAAACCCCTTTCGGAATCCGGGCACCCAGAGACACGAACTTACGCGGATCTTTCAAGAAGTCGACAATCTCGACAAGTTCCTGTTTTTCTTCATCTGCCCCGGCCACATCTTTAAATGTAACTTTCTTCTTATCTTCCGAATAGAGCTTCGCTTTGCTTTTGCCGAAATTCATAACTCGGCCGCCCTGTGCTTGATTCAACAAGAAGAAAATCAAGAAAAAGATAATTGCAAAGGGAATTAACGATGTAACGAATGTTAACCATCCGTTTGCACGTTCCTCCGGTTTTACATCCAATTTGTATTGCGCGGCCATATCCGTAACTTGGTTAACGGCCTTGTCGCTTGCCGGCAAATAGGCCTTGAACGTCGTATTTTCATCCGCGCTTTTCAAATGTCCTGTTGCTGCATAGACACTGCCTTCCGGTTGTAAGGTCAGCTGATCTACATTACCCTGACTCAGGTTGGTTTGAAAAGCACTGTAAGTCATCGGTTTCACGGTGCGGTTTGTTTCCGTCAGCCAGCTTACGATCCCGATGATCACTAAAGCAATAAATAAATATATGATAATATTCTTAAAAAGTCGATTCATGCCTTACCTCCTCCCGCTCTAAAAACAATCATAATTTATAGTACCACATACAAATGTTGCCACTCAACAAATTACATTTTTACCATTGGCGGGCCTCGTTTCGACTTCCGCCCTGTTTATCGCTTCCTTATTACTGATAGATCTCAGGCTTCAGCACACCAATAAATGGAAGATTGCGGTATTTCTCAGCATAGTCGAGACCATACCCCACTAGAAAGGCATTAGGAACCGTGAATCCCGACAAATCGGGAGCGATCTTCGCCTTCCGTCCTGACGGCTTATCCAGAAGCGTCACAATTTTAATGGACTTCGCTTTCCTCGTTTTAAATAGTTCGACTAGATAGCTTAAGGTAAGTCCGCTGTCAATAATATCCTCAATAATTAATATATCCCGGTTTTCCACTGTTGTATCCAAATCCTTGAGAATCTTCACTTCACCTGAAGATACGGCAGAATTGCCATAACTGGATACATCCATAAAATCAATTTCAATCGGAACGGTGATTTTTTTGACCAGATCAGCCATAAAAGGAAGGGCTCCTTTTAATACGCCGATCACGAGCGGAAAGGACTGTCCGTATTCTTCCGAAAGCATTACTCCGAACTCACTGACCTTCTCTTGTATTTCACGCTCCGTAATTAATATTTCCTTGACGTCATCCTTCATGCCTGCGTCCTCCCAAATCCTGAAAACGGTATAAATTTAAGCTTAACATATTCTTTTTTCTCTGAAATCCGGGGTGATGGCCATGCAATGCCCCGTTTCAACAGCGGCAGCCAAAGTATGCGGCCGTCTGAATCCGTAATCAACGGCCAACGGTTTCGCTGATTACGGTCAACTTTTGCGTTAATAAATATACGCTGGATTTTCTGCGAGCCCGTCATTCCATTCGGCCTCATTCGGTCTCCGGGACGTATTGTTCGCACATAAAGCGGCAGCGAAACGTCTGCCGGATCAAAAATGAGACAAGAAGCGTCCAATGCATCACGCTTCAGAAAATCAATACCTAAAGCGTCTGCTTCAAAAGTACCGGACGGACAATCCGTTTGACCGGGAATGGTTAATTTGATTGGTTTGCTGACCTCGTCTTCTGCTGGCAGAAACCCGATCATGCAGGTTTCATACGAAATGCTTGCTGTTAGGCCACCGGGTAGAGTCATATATCCCGAGGAACGGCCGGCATGCAGAAACTGTAATAGGCCTTCAATATGTATCGGCTGGTGCATCGGCTGCAGCTGTTGATTTGTGTAGAGATAACATAATACTAGATGAATTGTCCGCCTTTGTAAAGCAGGATGGACCGCAAGAAGATCAGGAATTGAAAGCGCATAGATTGATTTTTGCTTTTTTAAAGTAACCGATTTCAGCTGCGCCTTAGCCAACTCATTGAGCAACGATTCATCCTCGCTCATCCGCTCGCTTTCGTATTGAAATTTAAGATGGACTTTAGGATTTTCCTTTTTTAAAAAAGGGAGTACATATTTGCGAAAGCGATTGCGCGTATGCACGTCTGATTGATTCGAAGGGTCATTTCTTGGGACAATACCGTTTGCAGCGCAATAGCGTTCCAGATCACGCTTTGTCTGTGAAAGAAACGGACGAACAAGCGTTTTTCCGGCAAAGGGACGGCGTACAGGAATTCCCGCACGGCCAATGCCGACTGTCCCACGCACCGCACGCATCAGCATCGTTTCCACCTGATCATCCCCATGATGGGCCAGAACCAGTGCATCAGCTCGGAAGCTGTCCATTGCTTCCGCGAAAGCTCGATAGCGCAACGCGCGTGCAGCGGCTTCGAGGCTGATCTTTTGCGCATGGCTCCATGCACGTGCGTCCACCTTTTTCCCTATAAAAAGGATATCCCTTTCCGCGCAAAAACATGCGACATAATTTAAGTCTTCGCTGCTATCCTTTCCACGTAGTGCATGATCCACCGAACAAACGGCGAGTTCAAGCCCCCATTCACGCTGCTTTTTCTCGAAATAAAGAAGCAGCGCCATGGAATCCGCACCGCCGCTGACCCCAAGCAGCAGGCGGGATCCGCGTTGAATTAAATGATGACGCTCGATAAATTGCGTCACGTTTTCATTAACGGTCATCGTAGAATTCTCCCTTGCCTCCGGTCACCTTTTACACGATAAGAAAGCATAAAATTTCAAAGAAAATAGTATCCGTGCAACGAGGTCTTCGCTTTCGTCAAAGACTTAGCCAAGCCAAGTTTTCTTTATAATGTATGTCCACCATACGCTAAAAATCACATCACGTAAATAACGACAAATAAAATATAGGCGGTAATTAATACGGAAGCAGCTGCCCAGGCCGGCCGCCAGCCGTTTTGGTTACGTTTGATCGCATGTCTCTGCTGCCGATGCTGATGCCGCTTCACTTGCGGCGACAGCGGCGGCGGACTTGCCATGATTTCGAAAAGCAGTGCCTGCCGCAGTTCTTCTGCGCGCGTATAGTGCCCCTGCAGCGCCTGCAGGAGTGGACGGTGAATCGTTGCAAACTTGGGGTGGGTTTTAATTAAATGAATCAGCTGTTGCTGCGGTGCGCGTGATCGCTCGATTCGTTTTCCAAGTGCCGCATTGATTAAGATCATCACACAGGCAAACAAATCATAACTGGGTTCCGCGCGACGGCTGCCGATCCCCCAATACCCGCGGTCAAAAAATTCCGTATATTCACGAACCGACCTGCCAATGCGGGTCACACCACCAAAGTCAAGGCAGCGAATGGAATGGCCCGGATGCATCAGGATCAAATTCTCCGGCTTCAGGTCTCCGAAAATATAGCCGGCCTGATGAAGCTGGCTGAGTTGTTTGAGCAGCTGCAGCATGTACACAAGTACCCAGTCAAACGGTTTCCGTTTCAGCGCTGAAGAAAGCGATTCGCCTTTCAGATATTCCATTGCACAGAACCCAATGGTCCGTCCACCATGTATCCAGTCGTCGCTATCATACAAAGAAGGCCCCAGAGGACCTCCTTGAAGCTTTTCGAACTGCTGAAGCACATGAACCTCTGAAATCAATGAGGCGCGGTCTTTGGCTAACTTAATGGCGACTGTACGCGCACCGTCATGACCCAGATATACCGTGCCTTGAGCACCGCTTCCTAACCATTTGACCAACCGATATTGCTTTCGGTGCCATTTGCCGACGATGACCGTGCCTGCTGCAAAGCGCAAATCATCTCGGTCCGTCATCATAGGCCTCATCATCATTGCGGAAGAACCCGTGTTTTCTGGACAGTGAAGCGAAACTTTTTACCGCTTCTTTAAGCGCCGGTCCGGTAGGCGTTATCCCATGCGAGCTGATTTTATCAAAAGTACGTTCAATATCATCCAATTGAGGTGTCCAAGCAACCACCTTTTGAACAGATTTTCGTTTCCCGGGAAATAAATACAAACAAAATTGGTTTTCGCCCATTCGTGCCGATAAGCTGAGCGATAAATCGGTCAACGCCTCGCGTACCGTTGGTAACTTGTTTTTCATGCTGGCGCTGGTATCCACAAGAATACAAACTTGAAGATCCGATGTCTCTCCAACTTCCTCAACAACTTCCATGACTTCGCCGCGTTTTTCAGGTGGGAGATCTTCCACAGTACCCGAATCACCGAGGATATCCTGCAGCTGCTGATTGATCACCCCAGTGATCGTCTGAGTCATCGCCTGTTTGGTCACCATTTGAACCGTTTGGGCCAATTGTTTTGTCTGAACAATCTGACTGATCCCGCCACCTGCCTCAGCAATGTTTTCGATTTCATGAAGTCCGTGGCCATCCTCGGTATCATATTTATCCAGCACGCCAATGACATTCACCGTAATTCCCTGTTCACGCGCCAACGCAGCCATTGCCACCGGATCTTCTCCTTCATTGGAACATCCATCCGTGATTAATAGAATTTGCTTTAACATGCCTTTCTTCATCGAACTTTTCAACTCCTCCTTGAAACTAGCATTATGATCGACAGGAAAAGTAGATTTTATACCGTTCGATAAGAAAAACCGGGCAAAATACGCCCGGTCCTTTTTTGTTTAGAGATAATCTTTAATTCTGTATTCCTGGCCGTGAACCCCTTTGT
>NZ_JFZC01000050.1 GCF_000648615.1 Sporolactobacillus terrae DSM 11697
GAGGCCACTGAAAAAGTCCAACCTATTCATTGGGCCGTTGAATGTTTGATTCATCAAACATTCAACGGCCCTTTTCCTTTATAATGGAGCTATCAACGTATATAGGTGGTAACTCAATGCTCTCAAATCAAGAAACACTCAACCTTAGCCCTTATGCAGCACTCTACGATCTTGTTGTCCCAAAAGATAATATGCTTCGTCAAATCAATGAACTCGTGGACTTTTCATTCATTTATGATGAATTGAAAACAAAATATTGTCTTGATAATGGGCGTAAAGCGATCTCTCCAATTCGAATGTTCAAATATTTATTATTAAAGACGATTCATGATTTATCAGATAACGATTTAGTCGAGCGTTCTAAATATGACCTGTCGTTTAAATATTTCCTCAACATGGCCCCTGAGGAGGACGTCATTGATTCAAGTTCGTTAACGCATTTTCGTAGGCAACGTCTTCAGGACGTTAAATTGTTAGATCTGCTTATTGGGAAAACCGTTGAGATTGCGCTTGAAAAAGGAATTATTAAAAGTAAAACGCTTATTGTTGATGCCACCCATACAAAAGCGCGTTATAACCAAAAATCACCGATCGAATTTCTACGAGAGAAATCTAAAAATGTTCGCAAAGCCGTCTATCAATTGGATGCATCCATGAAACCAAAATTTCCAGAAAAGAATACATCTAACGAAATCAACGAGGAATTAGATTACTGTCATCAACTCATTTCCACCCTTGAAACCGAACCGCAAATCACCGCGCTGCCTGCGGTTAAAGAAAAGTTAAATGTCCTCAAAGAGAGTGTCGAAGATTTTAAGGAACATATGAACCCTTCGAATGATCCCGATGCTCGGATCGGACATAAAACAAAAGATTCTTCTTTTTTTGGTTATAAAACACATCTGGCGATGAGCGATGAACGTATTATTACAGCGGCCGTCATTACGACAGGCGAAAAGAGCGATGGAAACTATCTGGAGCCTTTAATCGAAAAAAGTAAGGAGTCAGGGATGACCATTGATACGGTCATTGGCGATACGGCTTACTCAGAAAAAGATAATATTACCTATACAAAAACAAATCATATAGCTTTGGTTTCAAAATTACACCCCGTGGTATCACAAGGCACGCGCAAAAAAGCATTTGAGTTTAATAAAGATGCGGGTATGTTTGTCTGCCCGGCAGGGCATATGGCTTTTAAAAAGAAATACGATGGAAGACAAGGAACGAAAAAGGTCAATCCGCGTGTAAGATATATGTTCGATGTAACGAAATGCCAAGTATGTTCCATGCGTGAGGGGTGTTATCAGGAAGGATCAAAAACGAAGTCTTATTACGTTACGATTAAATCCACAGAACATAAAGAACAGAAAGCATTTCAAAATACGGAACAATTTAAATCACTGGCAAAAACGCGTTATAAAATAGAAGCGAAGAACAGTGAGTTAAAAAACAGACACGGGTATGATACAGCATCATCTGCGGGTCTGTTTGGAATGGAGATTCAGGGAGCGACCACGATCTTCGCAGTCAATCTCAAGCGGATTCTGAAGATCCTCAACGAAAAAAGATAAAAAAGAAGGGAAAAAGGACCACTTTTTGTCAAAACGCAGACGAAAAGTGGTCCTTTTTTGCGCCAACCAGAATTCTCAGATCAAAAAATCGACAGTTTTTCAGCGGCCTC
>NZ_JFZC01000051.1 GCF_000648615.1 Sporolactobacillus terrae DSM 11697
GCGGTTATGTGTCCGCAGAGTTTGTGGACAAGCCCGGCTCGAGCAACACGGGCGAATCAAACGGCGAACCGGTGAAGTATACAGGCACAACCACAGCGAACCTGAACGTGCGCTCAGGGGCAGGCACGTCGAACAAGATCCTGACAACGCTGAAAAAAGGAAGCCGCGTCGACGTAGTGAGCGAAACAGGCGGTTGGCTGAAGATCAAGTACAATGGCGGCACTGGCTATGTGTCCGCAGAGTTTGTAAGCAAGCCCGGCTCGAGCAACACGGGTGAATCAAACAGCGAACCAGTGAAGTACACGGGCAAAACAACAGCGAACCTGAACGTGCGCTCAGGAGCCGGCACGTCGAACAAGATCCTGACAACGCTGAAAAAAGGAAGCAGCGTCGACGTTGTGAGCGAAGCGGGCGGTTGGCTGAAGATCAAGTACAACGGCGGCACTGGCTATGTGTCCGCAGAGTTTGTCGAACAGCCATCCGACGACACATCTGCCGACGATTCGTCAAATCAATCGTCTAATGAATCGGGATCATCAGAGAACGGCTCATCAACAAGCTATGGTTTAACGACGACAGGTGTCCATTTTCGCCAAGGTCCGGGGAAAACGTATCAAAGCTACGGTGTCCTCCAAGCCGGAACGAAAGTAGAAATTCTCGCCCAAGGAGCGGACGGATGGATTAAGGTAAGCTATAATGGCAAGGATGGTTACATCTGTGGCGACTTTTTGAAGGATGAAACCACCTCAACCATTCAGGATGGCAACACCGCGTATATCACCACAAAGTACTCGGTTTCATTCGGACAAGCATTAGCAAAGGAAGAAAAAGTAAATAATAGTTCCTCACTTGCCTACTATTTAAATCCAAATAATTTTACAAAGGGCAGCATTGATTACTATCAATTTCTGCAATTATCTTCATTGGCGAGTGTGTCCTTGAGCGATATGGATACGATGCTTCAGGGAAAAGGGATTCTTTCTGGTAAAGGGCAAGCATTCATTGATGCAGCTAAGAAATATCAAGTGAATGAAATTTACCTCGTCTCTCACGCCTTGCTTGAGACAGGAAATGGTTCCTCGACACTTGCCAAGGGCGTGGAGTATAACGGCAAAACGGTCTACAACATGTTTGGAATTGGTGCCTACGATGGCAGTGCCGTATCCAGCGGCGCTGCTTATGCCTACAATCAAGGGTGGACGACTCCGGAAAAGGCGATTCAAGGCGGAGCAGCATGGATTGCAAACTATTACATTTATAATCAAACGTATCGTCAAGATACACTCTATAAAATGCGCTGGAATCCCGAAGCGCTGGTCATTGGCGACGCGGCACATCAATATGCGACAGATGTCGGCTGGGCGGTGAAACAAACACCGATGATTGATAATCTGTATCGAATGGCCGCCAAATACAGTTTGATTTTTGATGTTCCGGAGTATGGTAACTAAGCGAAGCTCAATAGAAGAAATAACCTTTTTTTACCCCTTGGCGTTGAATGGCGATATCTCGACTCCAAGGGGGTTTTCTATAGCATCGCGTGCAGCAAGTGAAAAAAGAGCCGGTCGCAACGGGCCATTGCTTGTTTTACTTGTAAAAAAACAGCATGCAATTCGAATAGCCGATGCGCGTTCTGCTACGCATCGGCTATTTCTCTGTGATCGCCAGCTGCTATTGGCTGCATGGAACGATTCTATTCATTGAAATCTTGGGTTTTGCTTCGTGATGCCAATCGATTTTGTCGTTTGCGTCTTTGGGATTCATTCGCTGAACCGATTGCAGCGTATGCAGTTAGCATCGAAAGCGGCACGGTCATCAATAAGACATAAATAAATGGGTTGATGAAGGGACCGGGGGTTTGCTCATAGACGCTGAACTGAAGATCTTTTCGGACCTCTTTCATGCCATTTAGGGACAATGCTCCTCCTGGATAGGCATCACGTTGTTCAAATCCATGGCGATGACCGTTAATGAACAGCTCAAGTCGTGCGTCGTCATTGCCGCTTAATTGACGTATTTTAAGAAGAAAATGCGTGTTTCCGTCGATCGGGGGAAACGCAAATGTTATCGGCCCGTGCCCATGATCCGGTGCAAACCTGCGCGCATATTCGGTTTGCTGAGAGCGGAGATTGACCAGTGAAAAGTGATAGCTGCCTTTTCCGCTCTGGCTAGCGACACCCATTGATATACGATTGAAACGGGTCGGCGCATGAAATGTCTGAGTGATTGAATGCTTGGCATCGAGAGGCACGGTTTGCTTAGCGCTTGCAAACGGTTGATCCACAAGATAGTGGCGCTGCGGCAACTTAGGATTCAAATAAATTCCGGCTCCAGAAGCGCCACAGACAACGACAGCGGCAGCTAATCCAAAGATCAGTGGTAACCGGATTACATTCAGTTTGCGACCCGTTGCCGATTGAACTGTAGCTCGAAGCTGCTCCAGCTCCGTTAGCCCCAGAACGGCACCAATTAAGAGAAACGGTGTAAAAAGCAGACTGTAACGCGGTTCCGCCTCCCAGATAAAGGTGTAAAAAAGAAAGTTTCCGAATAAAGTGATCTGAATCAATAGACCAAGCGCAGGTTTTTTCAAACGGAACGTATGGCAAGCTGAAAGCAGCAGCAGAACGAGTGCAGCGATATGAAACACTTGCACGATTATCAGTGTCAGTTGCTTGTTATGATTAAAGAGATATTGGTAAACTTCAGTTGGATGACTCGAGAGATGTGTGTACCAATCATAGCCGTGCGCGCCTTCTCCCCATGTTCGGAACGCTTTGATCATCCAAAGCCGCAAAAGCCCTGGAAAGGGATTGTTCTCGATGCGCGCTTTAATCTGCTGCCAGTCGGCGCGTTTTTTTGCGGCTTGATTCGGCTGTGATCGCGTAAAATCATAGTCGCTGCGATTATATGAACCGTCTTTTGACAGACCGAGCATGATCCAATGCACACTTGGCATTGACAGATTAGGGTCATTTTGATAGCCAAATTGCTGCGCAACGGTTTGAAACGAATAGCTTGATCCTGCCAGCAGGACACCGATGACCGCTAAATTAAGAAGCACTTTCTTCCAGTTCAAGACAAAGAACATGTAAATGGAAAGTGCCGGTAGAAACAGAATCAGATTCGGACGGATCAGCTGGCCAATACCGAGAAACACTCCGAGGATCATGATAAAGCGAAGTTTACTTGACTGCGCGTAACGATGCCAGAAATAGAGCATCAGAACAGGGAATGCGATAATTGCAGTATCTGTATAGAAGTATAGCGTATAAAAAAATAGCGGCAGACAAGTCAGATGGATCAACAGATACAAACAGGCCGCCCGTTCGTCAATCCAATCCCGAACAAGCTGCCATCCTGCAAAAATACTGATGCCAAGCATGATGGCGCAGAATGAGCGGTCAATCCCCATATAACTTGAGATGTGGAACAGACCGGCAAACTTATACAGAAGAAAACGCAGTAGCGTTATGGGAATGTTGTTTGGATAGACCTTAAAGTAGAGTGTATCGGACGCATGCCCATGCGCAAGCAAATACAGCGATTCGGCATAGGTGTGCCCCCCGTCAATGAGCGGTGGGAGAACCGCATGAAAGCCAATGATCAGAAATGTAACAAAGCCAAGCATGATGACGCCAATCAGCGTACTGATCATACGAATATGCCGGTCATTAAAGCGCGAAAGCCAACGGTAGAATGCGAGATAAAACAGAAGCACAATCATTGCGAAAAGACCCAGTGACAATATGGGACCAATATAGCCGTGCTTTTGAAGATAATCAAATGGATAGGCGAAGCTTGAAAAAAGAACGACGAGAAAACTAACAAAGAAAGCGATACTGAATAATTTCACGAGCAAACGTTTGTTATGTATAGCCTTCGCAAGTTTCAGTTTTTCCATAACTTTTGCCCTCTTCTCAGTCACGAGTTGTTGGTACGGTGGCCATGATTAGGGTACGCTTTGATGCATCGCGACAGCAGTCAGCTGTTTTTTACAGGTGAAAAAGGATGTGTTTTTGGTCACGCAAAAGACAGTGCGTCAAACGCGCAGATGCTCGGGCGCCTGCGGCAAGCGAGTAACCGAAGCGACGATTCAGCACAGAGAAGACACGAGCAGGTGGTTTAAGAAGATGCTGCACGAACGCGCATAGACCCCACTCCGACGCGCATTCTGCCAAAGCAGTCATCAATGAGATCTGCGCCGTCAATAGAAAGCTCATCAGGTACCTTAATACATGTCATGGCGCTTCTATCCTTATAAATGGAACGATTGATCAACGAAACACCGTTAACCTATTCGCAAAAATTCTGTGGAAACTGGGTCAATCGGAAGAAATAATAGGAGTAGAAAATCTGCTTAAAAGGACTTGCTTTAATGCAAAAATGCGATGTTCCGCTGAAGATGCGGCACATCGCATAGAAAGGACTTGATAAAATCATCGTGATGCGTACTCAGAAAATGATAAACAGGGCGAAAACAGCAGCAAGAATAAAACGATAGACCGCAAACGGTACAAGCGTGTAGCGGCGTAACAGTTTCATAAAGAAGAGAATGGCAAGCATCGCGACGACAAATGCGGTTAGAAAACCAACAACAAAGAGCGGGATGTCACTTGCCGACAGAAAATCAAGACTTTTGTAAAAGTCTAATCCGCTTGCTCCAATCATCATCGGAACAGCCAAAATGAAGGAGAATTCTGCTGCAGTTTTGCGTTCTACCCCGGCAATAATCCCCCCGGCAATCGTGGAACCGGAACGGGAAAATCCGGACCAGAGTGACAGACATTGGAACAGACCAATGACAAAGGCTTGCGCGTAAGACAGCTCTTTTGTTCCTCTGCCGCCACGACCGGCAGCAATCTTTTCTGCAATAATCATTAGAATACCGCCAACAACCAGTGCGATGAGTACGCTCTGCGGCGAAAAGAGAACATTTTTAATAAAATCACGCAAAAGAAAGCCGAGGATACCTGCAGGAATTCCAGCAACAATGATGTGGATTAAATTCAAATTTTCGGGGCCGGTTTTTGGCTCATTTCGATAAAATCCGAACAGACTCCACAATCGTTTCCAATAGAGGACGACAACAGCCATGATGGAGCCTAATTGAATGATGACCTCAAACGTTTTGGCCGTCTCGCCTTTAAAATTGAGTAGATCGGCAGCCAATATAAGATGCCCCGTTGAGGAAACAGGCGCAAATTCGGTTAATCCTTCTACGGCTCCGAGAATGACCGCAATGAATAGTTGAATCAAAAAATTCACCAGCCTTAAATCGGTATTCGTTTCGTTTGTCAAACAAGCCCTCTTATTATAGCATATTCACGCTTTGCATCCTTATAGCTGTTCGTCGAGAAATACAGAATCCGTACTTCTAAACAATTTTTTTATGAATCGATTAATTGAAGTATAATCAGACCCGCATAAATAAAAAACATATTTTAAAATATGGGTTGACTAATTCGGTGAGCAATGTATAATGAGTATCACACGAGTTAGAAATGTCTAACAATTGATTGAAGAAAACCAATGAAGAAGAGAGTAACAATGGAGCGCTGCACCAGCAAGCCGGGATGATGGGAGCCGGCACAGGCGAAATTGCGAACCGCACTTCGAAGGTGAAAATCTGAAATGAGTAGGATTTTCCGGGAACTCCCGTTACAGAGTCTTAAGCAGATTCCTTGTTTTACACTTTCAAGTAAAACGTATGGGAATAACTAGAGTGGTACCGCGGGTATTGTGATCAACGCTCGTCTCTTTTCTAAAGAAAAGAGGCGGGCGTTTTATTTTTTTCCGCAGGCCCCCGTGCACGGTGATTGTGTACTACTTTTACAGTTTACTACTCTGAAGTTTTAACGAATTAGTGAATGAAAAACATTGGATTATTGGAGGCTTTACAGGTGAAGGCAGGTATTGTTGGCGCAAATGGATACAGCGGAGTGGAATTGATCCGCCTGTTGTTGAATCATCCGCAAATCAAAATAGAGATGCTGGTCGCTCATTCTACTAGCGGCATGGAGATCCAAAGCATCTACCCCCATCTCGGCGGGATTGTGGAGCGAAGGCTCGAGGCATTTGATGCGGATGAACTGGCGGCGCGAACCGATGTTGTTTTTTTTGCAACGCCTGCCGGTGTCAGCAAGGATTTGCTGCCTGAATGTCTGAAGCGCGGTCTGATTTGCATTGATCTTTCCGGAGATTTCCGCTTGAAGAATCCGCAGGACTATGCCGAATGGTACAAAAAGGATCCTGCTGACGCCGCTCTGCTCAGCGATGCGGTTTACGGCTTATCGGAGCTTAATCGGGAGCAGATCGAGGGGGCATCTTTACTCTCAAATCCGGGATGCTATCCAACAGCCACGCTGCTGGGGCTTGCTCCGGTATTGAAACATGACATGATCGAGTTGAATTCAATTATTGTCGACGGTAAATCCGGGGTTTCCGGTTCCGGAAAGAAAGCAGTGATCGGTAATTTATTCGGTGAAGTGAATGAAAGTGTCAAGGCTTATAAGTTAGATCACCATCAGCACACGCCGGAGATTGAACAAATGATTGAAGAAATCAGTGGTCAAAAAACGGCGATCACGTTTCACCCGCATCTGATTCCGATGACACGCGGTTTGCTCTGCACCACCTACGCAAACCTGAAACAAGGCTTTTCAACGCGTGAACTTTTGGAACACTATGAAACGTTTTATAAGAAATCGCCCTTTGTGCGGATCAGGCCGCTTGGGACTTGGCCGGCAACAAAGGAAGTACTTGGCTCAAACTTCTGTGATATTGGTTTAAATGTTGATGGACGAACGAGGCGGCTAACCATTGTCTCGGTAATCGACAATGTAGTGAAAGGCGCGGCCGGTCAGGCGGTACAAAATTTAAACATTATCAAGGGCTGGGATGAACAAACAGGCCTTACGTTCACCCCGATCTATCCGTGAAAGGGCGAGTTCAATGGAAAAATTAGACCAAAAACCAGCAATTACTTATATAGAAAACGGAAGCGTCGGCAGTGCAAAGGGCTTTAAAACCGGCGGCATGCATATCGGACTACGTACGAAAAAACCGGATCTTGGCTGGATTTATTCCGAGGTCCCGGCAGCGGCAGCGGGTGTATATACAACTAACGTGTTTCAAGCCGCGCCGCTTCAGGTGACACAAGAGAGCATTGCTGAAGAGAAGAAACTGCAAGCGGTGCTCGTTAACACGGTCAGCGCAAACTCATGTACCGGTCAGCGGGGTTTGGAAAATGCGCGTGTCACCCGACAATGGTTGGCGCAGCATTTAGGCATCACCGATCATCTTGTCGGGGTTGCCTCAACCGGTGTGATCGGCATGCAGCTGCCGATGGAAAAGATAAAAAAAGGCATTGCCGCCATTGACTTGTCTGGAAGCGAAGCACCGTTTGAAGAAGCAATTCTTACAACCGATACAAAAACGAAACATTTGGCGGTTACATTTGAAATTGACGGCAAACCGGTGACGATCGGCGGGGCGTGCAAAGGATCTGGAATGATTCATCCGAATATGGCAACGATGCTTGGCTTTGTCACGACAGATGCGACTGTTGCCCCGGACGCGCTCAGTCAAGCGTTAAAGACGATCGTTGATAAAACGTTTAATCGAATTACGGTTGATGGAGATACCAGTACCAACGACATGGTGCTGCTTCTGGCAAACGGGCAGGCTGAAAATCAGCCGCTCAGCGCGCAGCATCCGGAATGGCTCGTCTTTCTTAAAGGACTTAAGGCCGTTTGTCAGGGACTTGCGAAGTTTATTGCCGGTGACGGCGAAGGGGCAACCAAGCTGATTGAGGTTCAGGTAACCGGTGCTAAAGATGATCAGTCGGCTGAAGTGATCTCTAAGACGATTGTCGGTTCAAGTCTTGTGAAAACGGCGGTGTTCGGCAGCGATGCGAATTGGGGCAGAATCGTCTGTGCCATGGGCTACAGCGGCGAAGCGTTTGATCCCAATCACGTCACATTGAAACTGGGCGACCTTGTCCTTTTCGAGCACGGCGTTCCCGCCCCTTTTGATGAAGAACAAGCGAAGAACGCTTTAAATAAAAACAGTATCGTGATCAAAGCGTCCCTTGGTGAAGGAAACGGCAGTGCGGTTGCCTGGGGCTGCGATTTAACTTATGACTATGTAAAAATAAATGCGTCGTACCGTTCGTGAAAAACGTAAGGAGGGAAAACCATGACTCACTATCTGGTGATTAAATGCGGGGGAAGCGTTTTTGATAAACTCACTCCTGAATTTTTTAAAAGCCTACAAATCATTCAAGAGAGTGGCAAATGGCAACCGGTCATCGTGCATGGCGGCGGGCCGGCCATCTCACAAATGCTGGATAAGATGGAAATACCGACCGTTTTTCATCACGGACTTCGGGTTACGACGCAGGAAGTACTCGATGTCGCTGAAATGGTACTCAGCGGAACCATGAACAAACAGATTGTTTCCAAAATTGCCGCTTCGGGCGGGAAGGCCGTTGGTCTGAGCGGGGTTGACGGCGGCTTGTTTCTGGCAAAGCCAACGTCACTTGCCAAACTTGGCTATGTTGGTGAGATTACATCGGTGGATGCCGGGTTGATCCGCAGCCTTGCCGGTCAAGGATTTATTCCCGTGGTTTCACCGATTTCAATGGATGAGCACGGACAGCATCTGAATATTAATGCGGATCAGGCAGCTGCCAGTTTAGCCGTCGCGTTGAATGGAAAATTGTGCTTTATCAGTGATGTTCCCGGAATTCTTGTTGAAAAGGATGGAGCATTGACCCCCTTGAAACAAGTCTCAAATCTGGAAATTGAACAAATGATCGAATTAAAGAAGATCAGCGGCGGGATGATTCCAAAAGCAAAAGCAGCCGTTGACAGCTTAAAGAAGAACGTTAAAGAAGTCGTCATCGTGAACGGGATGATGCCGGATTGTTTGATTGATTATACGAATGGCGTTGAAGTCGGTACAAAAATATTCCTTGAGGAGGAAATCCTTCATGCTTAACACAAAATCAGAAGAAACGCTCGCACCGGTCATGTCAGCATACGGACGTTTTCCCATCACGCTTGAAAAGGGCAAGGGCAGCTATGTTTGGGATACTGAAGGAACAAAATATCTTGACTTTACGGCTGGGATCGCCGTTCTTGCACTTGGTCATGTCCCGGATGCCGTTGAGGCAGCATTGAAGAAACAGCTCGGACTTCTATGGCATTGTTCGAATCTCTACCACATCGGGCCACAGGAGAAACTGGCAAAAATGCTAACAGAACGAACCTGCTGTGATCAAGTATTTTTTTGCAACAGCGGCGCAGAAGCCAATGAAGGCGCGATAAAACTGGCCCGTCGCTATGCGGCTTCCGTACTGAATAAGCCGGAAGGGCATATTATCACGTTCAACCATTCATTTCACGGCCGGACGCTGGCAACCATGGCAGCCACCGCGCAGGAGAAGATCCAAAGTGGTTATGGCCCGGTCGTTCCTGGGTTTAAGTATCTTCCTTATAATAGTAAAGATTCTGTAGCAGACATTGCCTCGGATGATCAATGCATTGCGGTCATGCTGGAAATGGTTCAAGGTGAAGGCGGCGTCATTCCGGCGGATAAAACATGGGTACAGCAGCTTTCAGCCATTTGCGCGGAAAAAGGCATTCCGATGATCGTTGATGAAGTACAAACAGGCATGGGCCGTACCGGCACCCTGTTCGCCTATGAACAATACGGTATTGAACCGGATATTCTAACGGCAGCTAAAGCACTTGGATCAGGCATCCCGATCGGCGCATTCATGGCGAAAAAAGAGATTTCCAAACTGATGACGCCGGGCAGCCACGGATCAACCTTCGGTGGAAATCCGTTCGCCACAGCTGCCGGAGTAGCCACGATTCAGGTATTTGATCAACAGGATGTCTTGGCACAATGTACAAGCAATGCCGCCTATTTCCATGAAAAATTGACGGCACTGAAAGAAAGCTATCCGAAACAGCTGACGGCAATTCGCGGTCTGGGTCTGCTGATCGGTGTTGAGACAAAAGCTCCGGCGATCGATCTGGTTAATGAATTGAGAGAGAAACATCATGTACTGATCCTAACGGCAGGAAAGTATGTTTTGCGAATTCTGCCGCCGCTTGTGACCGATGAAACGGAGATTGACGCATTTATTGCTGCCTTTGATGCGGTTTTAAAAGAACGATAAAGATGGGGGTCTGCTGATCATGAAAAAGGGATATTTGCTTCTGGAGTCGGGCCAAGTTTTTCAAGGTGTGCGCGTCGGTGCTTCTTCCAGCGTGATGGGCGAATTGGTCTTTAACACGAGCATGACCGGATATCAAGAGATTATGACCGATCCCTCGTACGCCGGACAGATCATGACATTCTGCTATCCACTGATCGGCAACTATGGAATTAATCTTTACGATAATGAGCATGCACGCATTGAAATGCAAGCGGTGTTGTTCAGCAATCTTTGCAATGTGCCCAGCCATTATCAGTCGGTGATGAATGTGGATCAGTGGCTGAAACGCTCAGGAGTTCCGGGTCTTGCTAATATTGATACACGAGCCGTCGTGAAAGCCGTTCGCCGAAGCGGTACGATGAAGGCAGTCATCAGTGATCTTCCTGATGCTGCATCAATTGATTGGGGGCAGCCGCTGCCAACAGATATGGTTGCGAAAGTATCCTCAACAAAAACGACGGTTTATGAAGGAAACGGACCTCATGTCGTTTTAATGGATTACGGGTATAAGAAATCGATGCTTCAAGCGCTTCTGGCTGAAGGATGCAAGGTCACGGTTGTTCCATACAATACGGATGCAGAAACGGTGAAATCTCTCCAACCGGATGGCGTGATGCTCAGCAACGGACCTGGAGACCCGATTCAATTGCAGCCGCTGTTTGGGGAAATCAAGAAGATCACATCGGCTTATCCAACATTGGGGATTTGCCTTGGCCACCAATTGATCGCGCTGGCGTATGGAGCGAGCACGGGCAAGCTGCTTTTTGGTCACCGCGGTGCCAATCATCCGGTCAAGGCGCTTGCGACCGGAAAGGTATGGATGACCTCACAGAATCACAGCTATGTTGTTGAGAAAGACAGTGTTGATCAAAAGCAATTTTCGATTAGTTATCTGAATGTTAATGATGGATCGGTTGAGGGATTGACGCATCATCAGCTTCCGATTGAAACGGTTCAGTTTCATCCGGAAGCCCACCCCGGTCCGGATGATACCCATCCAACGTTTACAAAATTTATTCATATGATGAAACAAAGCAAGGGTGAAGCAAATCATGCCGTTACGTACTGACATTAAAAAAGTGCTGGTTATTGGGTCCGGACCGATTGTAATCGGTCAAGCAGCGGAATTTGATTATGCCGGTACACAGGCCTGTCTCGCACTGAAAGAAGAAGACATTGAGGTTGTACTGATTAATAACAACCCGGCAACAATTATGACGGATGATCAGATCGCTGATCGAACCTATATTGAGCCATTGACGCTTGCTGCGATTGAAAAAATTATTGCCAAGGAACGCCCGGATGGACTGATTGGCACACTTGGCGGACAAACAGGATTGAATCTAGCTGTTTCTCTTTATAATCAAGGGATTCTTGCAAACTATCATGTGGAATTGCTCGGAACCTCTGTGGACTCCATTCAGCATGGAGAAGACCGTGAGCTGTTCAAAGATTTAATGCTGAAAATCAAGGAACCGATTCCTGAGTCCAAGATCATTCGTTCTTACGAAGACGGCCTCGCGTTCGTTAATGAAATCGGCTACCCGGTGATCATCCGCCCTGCTTATACTTTAGGCGGCTCTGGCGGAGGTTTTGCTTATAACGAACACGAACTTGATCTTGTGCTTCATCGTGGACTCAAGCTCAGTCCGATTCATGAGGTTCTCATTGAAAAGAGCATTAAAGGCTGGAAAGAAATTGAGTATGAAGTGATGCGCGATGCCAATGATACATGCATGATTGTCTGTAACATGGAGAATATGGATCCTGTGGGCGTACATACAGGAGACAGTATCGTTGTTGCTCCGTCACAGACGCTCTCGGATGCGAACTATCAAATGCTGCGCAACGCATCGCTGAAAATTATCCGTGCTTTAAAAATTGTCGGCGGATGCAACATTCAGTTCGCGTTGAATCCCCGTTCTAACGAGTATGCGATTATTGAAGTCAACCCGCGTGTGAGCCGATCATCCGCGTTGGCATCGAAAGCGACCGGTTATCCAATCGCACGCGTCGCAGCGAAGTGTGCGGTCGGCTTCCATCTTGATGAAATTTTGAACCCGATTACCGGGACCACGTATGCATCGTTTGAACCGGCGATCGATTATATTGTTGTCAAGCTGCCGCGCTTCCCCTTTGATAAGTTTACCGAAGCGGATCGAAGCTTGGGGACTCAGATGAAAGCAACCGGTGAGGTGATGGCGATTGACCGTACCTTTGAGGGCGCATTGAATAAAGGTGTACGTTCTTTGGAAATGGGCTTTTCCGGTCTCGAGAATAAGGCGTTCACGGTTCTTTCAGACGCTGTATTGGAAAACAGTATGAAGCAGGCAACCGATTTGCGGCTGTTTGCGATCAGCGAATTATTCCGAAGAGGACGGACGGTCGACGCTTTGTGGGAAATGACGGCGATTGATCCTTGGTTCCTCAACGCAATTCATGGAATCGTTGTTTTTGAAGAAGCGATGAAAGGGAAGACTCTAACGGAGCTGAGCGATGAGATATGGCAGCGGGCGAAGTGGCTGAATATCGGCAACCAGCGTTTGGCTGATCTGCTGAATGCCCCGGTGGAGGATATTTCCAAACGTGTTCGCGCAGCCGGACTTTCGGTATCTTACCATTTGGTGGACACATGTGCCGGTGAATTCGAAGCGCAGACCCCCTATTATTACTCGACATGGTTTGGCGCCGATGAGGCACAGGTCAGTGATAAGCCGAAGATACTGATCATCGGATCAGGACCAATTCGGATCGGGCAAGGAATCGAGTTTGACTATTGCTCGGTTCAAGCAACAATGGCAGTGAAGAAGAACGGTTATGAAGCAATTGTGATTAACAATAATCCGGAAACCGTCAGCACCGATTATTCAATTGCCGATCGCTTGTATTTTGATCCGCTTGCCGTTGAGGACATTCTTCATGTTGCTGAAAAGGAAAAAGTGCAGGGCGCGCTGGTTCAATTTGGCGGTCAAACGGCTGTGAATGTGGCAAAAGCGCTTGAACAAGCAGGAATTAAAGTGCTTGGTACCTCAACGCAAAGCATCGACCGCGTCGAAGATCGGGAGCAATTTTATGAACTGCTGCAGTCATTGAACATTCCGCATATCAAGGGACTGACGGTGCACAAAATGGAGGATCTTCCAAAAGCAGGCGAAGCGCTCGGCTATCCGATTCTTGTCCGGCCTTCCTACGTGATCGGCGGTCAATCCATGTTCCTGTTCCATCATCCGCATGAACTTGAAGCATATATGACCAGCGATCGAAACATGACGCAGCAGTCATTTCCTTTATTGGTTGATCGTTACATGCCGGGCATTGAGTGCGAAGTTGACGCGATCAGCGACGGCGTGCACACGGCAATTCCGGGCATCTTTCAACATATTGAACGTGCCGGTGTTCATTCTGGAGACAGCATCGCAGTTTTTCCATCGTTCGGCCTTAGCCAAGCAGTGAAGGATGAAATTGAAGCAGATACACGGAAACTATGCAGCAGCTTGAATGTTAAGGGGTTAATTAACATTCAATTTGTGATCGCCTCAGGAAAGGTATATGTGCTTGAAGTGAATCCGCGTGCGTCACGTACGGTGCCAATCATCAGCAAAGTAACCGGTATTCCAATGGTTGAGCATGCAGTAGGCGTTCAACTCGGTCATTTTTTACGCGATCAGAATTTGGATGATGGTTATTGTGCATCTCCTGATTTTTACGCGGTGAAGGCACCGGTGTTCTCGTTTACGAAATTGCAGGGGGTTGATCCTGTTCTCGGTCCGGAAATGAAATCGACCGGCGAACAACTGGGCATGGGCGCTACGGTTGACGAGGCATTTCTAAAAGGTGTCTTATGCAACGAGGACAATCCATTTGCAAAGGACAACGCGAATAAAGCCATCTTATGCTCCATCACTGAAAATCAGCGCGAGGAGAGTTTCGATGTTGTCCGCCAGCTTGCTAAAGACGGCTTCAAGATTTTTGCAACACCAGGGACCGCTGCTGCATACAGACAGGCAGGAATGACGGTCGCTGAGGTAAATGATGATGCAGAGGCTGCAGCCCAATTGATTGCAAATGGCCAAGTGTCCGCCGTGTACAATATTCCGACGGCCGGGCGCAACCGGCAATCGTTTGGCTTTCAAATCAGAGCGCTCGCACTACGCTACCAAGTGCCTGTGTATACCTGCACCGACACATTCGTTGCGACGCTTCATGCAGCAAAGTGCGCCATTTCATCGGATGTACACACGCTTGATGAATATCGGAATCTCAGTTATACGAATCAATAAGAGGAAGTGAATGTCTTGGAAAACGAAACAGCAGCAACATTGACAGGCAGAGATTTTCTTACGATCGCTGAATTTACAGAAGATGAACTGATGACCTTCTTGAATACGGCTGTTGCCTTGAAGACGATGCAAAAGCAGGGTGTTCCGCATCATTTCTTAAACGGACAGACGCTGGCGATGATCTTTGAAAAAGCGTCGACACGGACACGCGTTGCGTTTGAAGTGGGGATGTACCATTTAGGCGGTTCTGCATTATACTTAAGCAGTAAAGACATACAAATCGGCCGCGGCGAGACGATTGCCGATACGGCTAAGGTGCTTTCTCGCTTTGTCGACGGTATTATGATTCGTACGTTCGGTCATGACGTGGTTGAGGAGCTGGCGGCGAACGCCGATGTTCCGGTGATTAATGGATTGACCGATACGCATCACCCGACGCAGATCATTGCCGATCTGCTGACGATTTACGAACACAAGGGTAAAATCGGCGGACTCAAGGCATGCTTCATCGGGGATGGCTTCAATAATATGGCCCATTCACTGATGGAGGGTGCTGCGGCATTCGGTATGGATATGACGGTTGCAAGTCCAAAGGGCTATGAACCGGATGCAGCTATTTTTGAGGCGGCAAAAGCTAGAGGCGCAAAGAACGGCTGCGCGATTTCCGTAACGGATTCACCACAGGAGGCTGCCAAAGATTGCGATGTGGTCATCACCGACACATGGCTGAGTATGGGCGATGAGGCTGAGAAGGACAAGCGGCTGCACGATTTCCAAGGGTTCCAAGTGGATGATGCGCTTGTTTCACTTGCTAAACCGGATCATATCTTCATGCACTGTCTGCCGGCTCACCGCGGCGAAGAAGTCATGGAGAGCGTCATTGACGGCGATCATTCCGTTGTTTTTGATGAAGCGGAAAATCGGCTTCATGCACATAAGGCAATTCTGAAATGTTTGATGGAAAAAGATGCTTAAAAAAGACAACTTTTAGGAGGGTATTACCAATGGCAAAAGAAAAAATCGTTTTAGCCTATTCCGGAGGTCTCGATACATCGGTTTGCATTAAGTATCTCCAAGACAAATACAATTACGACGTGATCGCACTCAGTATTGATGTTGGCGAAGAGGGGAAAGATCTGGCAAAGATTAAGCAAAAAGCACTTGATGTCGGCGCGATCAAATCCTATGTTGTCGATGCGAAAGAACTGCTCGCCGAAGGCTACCTTGCACCGGCACTTCAAGCAAATGCGCTGTACGAAGGCGTCTATCCGCTTTCCTCCGGACTATCGCGTCCGTTGATCGGCAAACTGCTCGTTGATGTTGCACACAAGGAAGGGGCAACCGCTGTTGCTCACGGATGTACCGGTAAAGGAAATGACCAGGTGCGGTTTGAAATCGCCATCCAGGCACTTGACCCATCGTTGACGGTTGTTGCTCCAGTTCGTGAATGGGGAATGACACGCGATGAAGAAATCAAATACGCGGCAAAGAAAGGGATTCCGATTCCGGTTGACCTTGACAACCCGTTCTCAATCGATGCGAACATTTGGGGACGTGCATGTGAAGCCGGTGTTCTGGAAAATCCATGGAATGAAGCACCGGAAGCGGCATTTGCCTGGACGAATCCCATTGAAAAAACACCGGATACGCCGCAATATGTTGAAATTGACTTTGAAAAAGGGATTCCTTGTGCCTTAAACAGCGAGAAAAAGCCTTTCATTGAAATTATTAAAGAACTGAATGCAATGGGCGGATTACATGGTGTTGGGCGGATTGATCATATTGAAAACCGTCTTGTCGGCATCAAATCACGTGAAGTGTACGAAAGCCCTGCAGGCGTCATCTTAATCAACGCGCACAAGGCACTCGAAACGATTACGCTGACAAAAGAAGTCTCGAAATTTAAACCGTTGGTCGACAAAGAAATTTCACAGGTAATCTATGACGGACTTTGGTACTCGCCAATCCGAGAAGCACTGATGGCTTTTGTGGAACAAACACAGCAAGTGGTTTCCGGCAAAGTTCGCGTGAAACTTTTCAAAGGAAATCACGACGTTGTAGGACGCGCATCGGACAACAGCCTTTATAATGAAAAACTGGCAACCTATACGACTGGTGATGCGTTCGACCACAATGCTGCGGTCGGCTTCATCAAACTGTGGGGACTGCCGACGAAAGTGAATGCAGAAGTGCACAAGAAAGGAACGGAGGCAGATCATGGCGAAGCTTTGGGGCGGCCGGTTTACGAAATCAACTAACAAGCTTGTTGATGACTATACGGCATCGATCTCATATGATCAGGAACTAGCAAAAGAAGATATTGAGGGCAGCTTGGCTCATGTTCAGATGCTTGGCGAATGCGGCATTGTCTCCGAGGAAGAGGCGAAGACGATTCAACAAGGTCTGACATCAATTCTGAAAAAAATAGAAAAAGGCGACGCGCATTTTTCTACCGATATGGAAGATATTCATATGAACATCGAAAAGATGCTCATTGACGAGATTGGCCCGGTTGGCGGAAAGCTTCACACTGGAAGAAGCCGCAATGATCAGGTGGCAACGGATATGCACCTGTACATGCGGAAGAAGACCAAAGTGCTGATTGATCTTCTTGAAGACGTGCAGCATGCACTGCTTGAACAGGCAAAAGCCAATGTGGATACCATTCTACCCGGATACACACATCTGCAGCGGGCACAGCCGATCTCATTCGCGCACCATTTGCTTGCGTACTTTTGGATGTTTGAACGCGACAAATCGCGCCTTCAGGACAGTGAGAAACGGATCAATGTTCTGCCGCTCGGAGCCGGTGCGCTGGCTGGGACAACGTTCCCGATTAATCGCCGCCGTGTGGCTGAACTGCTCGACTTTGCCGACGTTTATCCAAACAGCTTAGACGCAGTGAGTGATCGCGACTTTGTTGTCGAAGCACTCGCAGACTGTTCACTGATCATGGTGCACCTTTCACGATTATCAGAAGAAATGGTTCTGTGGAGCAGTCAGGAATTTCAGTTCATTGAGCTGGATGATGCCTTCTGCACCGGATCCAGCATCATGCCGCAAAAGAAAAATCCGGATGTTTCCGAATTGCTGCGCGGCAAAACGGGACGCGTGTTCGGTCATTTGGTCGGGCTGCTGACTGTGCTTAAAGGGCTTCCACTTGCCTACAATAAGGATATGCAGGAGGACAAAGAAGGCATTTTTGACACGGTCAAAACATTGGAAGGCGCACTGAAATTACTTGCGCCGATTCTTGAGACGATGACCGTTAAGAAAGATCGGATGCGTCATGCGGTTGAAAAAGATTTCTCAAATGCAACCGACATTGCCGATTATCTCGCAAAAAAAGGTCTGCCGTTCCGCGAAGCACATGCGGTCACCGGAAAGATGGTTCTTTATGCAATTGAACACAAGAAATATCTGCTGGATCTTGAGCTGAGTGAATACAAGCAATTCAGTCCGCTCTTTGAACAAGATATTTTTGATGCACTGCTTCCTGAGAATGTCATGCGCGCGCGCGAAAGCGAAGGCGGAACCGCACCGCACCAGGTTGCAAAACAACTGAAACTTGCGGAGACACGTCTGTATCAGAATGATTCGTTCTAATACGGCTGTTTCATATAAGTACGCTTTTTGTAGATGATTTGCATTATCCACAAAAGCAGTACCCCCTAATTTGTTATACTTTTTTGAGGATACGTGTTAAACGTATCCTTTTTTTCAGAATAAGTAAGTGTGAGGCTTTGCCCCGTCTTCAAGCCAGTAGACCCATGTCTTGACCGAGAATCAAAGCGGGGGTACTCTGACGCCTGCAGGATCGCACTTTGTTGATGCGTGCGAGCCCCCGCAGATTCCTGCCGGTCTGAGGAGGCTCCTGGATCGCCTGCGGTCGCGATCAGTTGATGCGAGCAATCGGAGCGCAGTAGCAGTATAAGTTCAACACCCTTTTGGGACAGCCTCTTTTTTGCTATGATAGCGTCAGATGCTTTTGCAGAGATGGGCAATCATTAATTGATCGAAATCAAAAAGGGATATGGGAATGACACGAGATAGAAAGGCTGGTTATGGATGCAAAACGCGCACACGGGTTTCGTAAAAATACATAAGCGTAAGGGCAGTTATCGTCGATTTGTGTTGGTGCTTGGAGCGCTGAGTGCGTTTGGCCCGCTTTCGATGGATATGTATCTGCCGGCGTTACCTTCTTTGACTAAAGATTTTGTGACGACGCCTTCATTTGCTCAATTAAGTATTACGGCGTGTCTCGTGGGTCTCGCATTAGGACAAATCATCGTGGGTCCGCTCAGTGACCGGTATGGCCGCAAGATGCCGTTGCTTATCGGACTGGCGACTTTCGCCGTAACGTCCTTTCTGTGTGCGATGACCACATCAATCCTTTTACTGATCGTTCTGCGCTTGATACAAGGGACGGCAGGGGCAGCCGGCATGGTGATCTCAAGGGCCATTGCCCGCGACCTTTACTCGGGAACGAAACTGACGAAATTTTTCTCAATGTTGATGGCTGTCAATGGACTATTTCCTATTCTGGCACCAATTATGGGTGGAGTGATTCTTCGTTTTGCATCGTGGCGCGGTGTATTTATTGTTCTGTGTGTGATCGGCTTTTTGCTATTGGCCAGTGCATGGGCGTTTATTCCGGAAACCCTGCCTGAAGGTAAACGGATTTCCGGAGGACTTGCTGCAACACGCGCGTCAATGGGTGGAATGATCCGTGACCGTCGTTTTATCGGTTATGCACTTGTTCTTGGTCTTGTTATGGGCGCCATGTTTTGTTATATCTCAGGTTCGTCTTTTGTCCTTCAGGAAATGTTTTCTGTTTCGCCGCAAGGCTTCAGCGTGTTCTTTGCTGCAAATGGTCTTGGCATTGTCCTGATGTCGCAGCTTGCCGGTTTGCTGGCTGGACGCATTGACGCCCATAAAATCCTGTATACTGGGGTGATCCTTGCTGCACTGGGAGGCGTGATGTTGTTTACGAGTACCTTGCTTGACCCGCCGCGACTGATTGCAGTCATGATCCCTCTCTTTCTGATCGTTTCGATGGTCGGACTTGTTAACGCAACGGCCTTTTCACTCGCCATGCAGACTCAGGCAAAGGCAGCTGGTTCTGCCTCAGCAATACTCGGACTCGGAATGAACACGATCGGTGCTTTATTCTCGCCGCTCGTTGGACTGGGCGGCAGCCATACTTACGTTCCAATGGCAGTGATGATCCTCATCTGTGAATTGAGTGCATTATTGATCGGTTATCTTTTGATTCGCAAACCGCGAGCGGCTGACGATAAAGAAAAGAGGGCGATTTGAATGTACACATTTTTGATGGATCTAATGGATATTCGTCCCAGCCAGCTTTATTTGGATCAGAAGAAAGTGGCGCGGCTAAACCAGTCGTTTGATCCGCTGAGGGTTCGATTTAATCCACCGCTTCCGGTAAGAAAAATTGGCGGGGAGGTTTTTCTCACGGATGGACATACACGGGCTTTTCTCTATAAAAAGGCGCGTATTTCGGTGGTTTCTGTTTATTGGGATACAGACGATCTGGATATGCAGCTCTTTTAAACCCGTATTGAGTGGTGCCGTAAAGATAAGATTCTCTTTATAGACGATTTGAAGGATCGCATTCTGCCGCATGATCCATTTGTGAAGCAATGGATTGATCGTTGTGCACAGGCTGTGAAAAAGGGTGCGTTTTAATGTAGACGCAATGCAATCAGAATCCCCCTTGGCCCGCGTACTGATGAACGGATCCAAGGGGGATGAATGTGAAGTGGATGCCCGCGTCAAACGCAAACATCCTGTGCATATTCTGCTTCTTAGTCTTCTTCGGATACCACAGTAAATCGTTTATTCTGATGTTTAGGGTGCTCAATCTCATCAACTAAAGCGGCCGCATAATCCGCATAGCTGACGTAGCTTTTTCCGGTCCGGTTAATGAGCAGGTGATCCTCGCCTGTTGTGTAATGCCCGGTTCGCTTCCCAATAGCAAAGATTGCGGATGGGCTGAGAAATGTCCAGTTGAGCTTGCTGGTTTTATAGAGATCCTGCAAATTTTTTGCCTGATTCGTTGCAATAGCACGAAACGCTTCCGGAAATTCAGGTGTGTCGACAAGCGGCACTTTTTTGTCCGCATCAACGAATAGGCTGCCGGCCCCCCCTACAACGATCAGCCGAGTATTCGTTAATCCTGAAAGCAGCTGAATGAGTTTCCTTCCCGCTTTAACATGCAACTCTGCCTGCTCGGCAGGCGCCGAAAATGCATGAACAACAACGTCGAAATCAGCCAGATCCTCACGCGTTAGGTCAAAGAGATCCTTTTTCAAAACAGGAACATCGGTTTCTTTTAATTTCTCCGGGTGCCGTACAATCGCAGTCACTTGATGGCCGCGCTGCTTTGCTTCTTGAGTGATTGCTGACCCGGCTTTCCCGGCAGCACCAATTACAGCAATTTTCATTTGTTAAAACCTCCATCTTGTAACGGGTATAGTTACAGGGTATATGCAAAAAATCACGCATCATCAAAGAGATGATGAAGAATGTCTTGCAGTGTTTCAGAAGAAAGCTTGTTCTCTAGGGCATGTTGTGCAGCACCAAAGGCTTCATCGAGCACAGTGCGGATACCTTTGCCTACCGGACAGTGGACATTTGGATTGTCATGTACGGCAAATAAGCTTCCATTTGGCTCAACCGCATGGAATACATCAAGCAGCGAAATCTTTTCCGGATCACGAGTGAGTGAAGCACCTGCTTTTCCGGCAGTTGTCCGAATTAATCCGGCTCTTTTTAACATGCCGAGAATGCGTCGTATGACAACGGGATTTGTGTTGACACTGGCTGCAATGTCGTCCGACGGCAAATCATCATTCGGTCTAGATGCAATCAGAGCCATGGTGTGGATCGCGACGGCAACACGTGTATTAATCATGGGTTCATAGTCACCACCTGTAACTATTCTAATTACAAGGATAATTGATGTCAAGCGTGATGAATCGATGGGTCCCCCCTAGTAAAACGGTTTGACCTCATGAAAGATGTGGTCAAACCGCTTTGAACTGTTTTCTATTCGGGTTTTACGGTTACTTCGCGAGTGTTTCGGTCTGCCCGTCCGGGTAACCGATAATCACTTTATCGGTCATATTGAGAAAAAGGCCATGCTCAACAACACCGGTGAGGTGGTCCAATTCATCGGCCAGTGCACGCGGATCGGCAATCGACGTTAAGTGGAGATCAAGAATATAGTGTTTTGCGTCGGTGATGTACGGTTCATTGTCGTCGCCGCGGCGCACTTGCGGTTGATAGCCTTTCCCTTCAAGATAGGTTTCGATGTGCTTCCATCCGAAAGGTACCACTTCGACGGGAAGCGGGAATGTACCCAGCTGCTCAACCTTTTTGCTGTTGTCAACGATCCAGACGCGGCGTTTTGAAGCTTTAGCAACTAATTTCTCATAGAGCAGTGCACCGCCGCCGCCTTTGATCCCGTTCAGTGACGCATCCACTTCATCAGCACCATCAATCGTGATATCAATGGTTTTGACCGCATTCAGCGGTTGCATCGGAATGTTCCATTGGTGAGCAAGATCAATTGTTTTTTGAGACGTTGCAACACCGGTCATATGAAACCCGTCAGCAACTTTCTCGGCAAGCGCTTCTAGAAAATAATAGACTGTTGAGCCGGTACCGAGGCCAATGGTCATGCCATCCTTAATTTCTTCAACCGCTTTTCGTCCTGCTGCTCGTTTGCCATTCATGAGTATCCCTCTTTTTTCAGTTAATGCGTCCCATTCATTTATCCCATTTCATTATAGCGGAAGCAGCGCGTGCTTCCAATGGCACATCGATGGGTTTATAAACAAGTAAAAAAAAGAGGCTACTCAGGGGCGCGTACGGCCGCTTGCAAAAGTTACTTGCAGCAGCTTTTCCGCAAGCTTAATGCCGCTTCCGGCTGGTCGGTGATGATTGCGTCAAGGCCCATTTCAAAAGCCTGCTGCATAATTCTAGGTTTATTGACGGTCCATGCCCGTACTTTGATGCCATGGCTTTGCAGCTGGGCAGCTGTGTCTGAAAGTGCGGACGGCTGCCAGAGATGTTGCGCGGAAGCACCAATCTGTTTCGTATAGTGCCAAGGTTCGGCAAGGCGTTCCCATAGGAGCAGAGCCAGGTCGGCATTCGGTTTAACTGCTTTAAGACGCATTAAGGATTCATGATTAAAGGATGAGTACACGACCGGAAGATTCGGTCGGTAGCGATTGACGAGTGCGACCACTCGCGATTCGATGCCTGGGTAGACGTTTCGATCTGTTTTAAGTTCTATATTCAATACGCCTTGATAATCAGCAATAAATTCAAGTACTTGAGTCAGTGTCGGAATGCGTGTTCCTTTAAATTTAGGTGAGAACCAGGAACCTGCATCAAATTTTTTTAATGCATCCAACGTGTAGGTTTTAATTTGTCCTTTTCCATTCGTCGTTCGGTCGATCTTTTCATCATGCATGACGACGACCTGCTGATCTTTGGTCAAGTGCACATCCAGTTCAATGCCGTCACTTCCTACACGTATTGCTTCTTCAAAAGCCGGTAATGTATTCTCAGGACAATTGCACTTGCTGCCGCGGTGGGCATAAACTGCTGTTTTCATCGTGCTCCTCCTTCATCCCTGAAAAAAAGCAAGCGTTTCGTACAGTCCATTATACGCTTTTACGGAAAAAGATAAGCGTCACCGTTCAATATCTTTACTTCATTGTCACAAAACTCAGATGAGTAGAAAATGTATGATTGACGGAGGAGAGGCGAATGGATATGATATGGGTGTCCGTTTACCGATAGGGAGGGTGAAAAATTTGGCAGAATACGCACAACCGGCCGGCCGCATTCGATCATGGGCGCGACCGATCGGCATCATGCTTGTGCTTAACGGCGCAACACTGTGGGGTGTTTCCGGAAATGCTGCCCAATATTTATTTGATACGCAGAAGATTAGTGCTGGCTGGCTGACATCGGTGCGTATGCTCACGGCTGGCTTTTTACTGCTTGTTTTGATGCAATGCGGAAAAAATCGACGCCAAGTGTGGCAGATTTGGCAGACGCGCCATTCGGCGGCACGGGTGATCATTTTTGGTTTGGTGGGAATGATTGGCGCCCAATATACCTATTTTGAAGCGGTCGCGGCTGGAAACGCTGCAACCGCAACATTGCTGCAGTATCTCAGTCCGGTATTAATCCTGTCATTTAGCATTTTTATTTTGAGGAAAAAACCGAGAGTTATAGAAATCGCCGCAATGGTGATTGCACTTTTAGGTGTCTTTTTTCTGGTCACTAAAGGACATCCCAATCAATTATCGATTGCTCCGGGCGCCATCATTTGGGGACTGTTGGCGGCGCTTGGCGGCGCCATTTACGCTACCCAACCGGCATCCATCCTGAAACAGTTTGGTCCGGGTGTTGTGGTCGGCTGGGGTATGGTGATCGGCGGGGCGGCAATGAGTTTATTCTATCCGCCATGGATTTTTCATGGGCAATGGTCGATGGCGGCGTTCATTGGCATCGTTTTTGTCATCCTATTCGGGACGTTAATCGCCTTTTATTTGTATTTAGCCAGCTTGAGCTATCTGAAGCCGCTGGAGACCAGTATGCTTGGTTGCGCTGAACCGCTGTCGGCAGCTTTGGTTAGTGTGGTTTGGCTGCATGTCCCGTTTACTTTATTTGATTGGCTTGGCGCTTTATGTATTATCGGCACGGTTGTGTCACTCGCCTTTGCACAAAAAAATGTAAAAAATAAAAGAAAATAATGTCGCTTGCTGATTATTGCCTGGGAAATAACGACGAATCTTGCAGGACTTATGCCTATAAACGGTTGTTTTTTGTCTTTGTACTGTTTAAAAAAAGGGCATATAATCGATTCACGCGATCGAAAAACGTTTGAACGTCTAAACGTGATTCGGTCGTGTTCATTTATTTTTAAAGACGCGTGCGTAAATATAAGTGGTTCGATAAAGGAGTATTGATGATGTTCACAAAAATGAAACGGCTGCTGATCGGCCGGCCATTGAAATCAAATGAATCAAGTGGACAAAAGTTAAGTAAGTTTAAGGCACTTGCCGTTTTGTCCTCTGACGCGCTGTCTTCAGTCGCATATGGACCGGAACAGATTCTCATTGTTCTCATGGCTGCTGGAAGTACCGCACTTTGGTTTTCCCTGCCGATTGGTCTTGCGGTACTCATCCTGCTTGTTGCACTGGTTTTATCATACCAGCAAATCATTCATGCTTATCCGCAGGGCGGCGGCGCCTACGTGGTGGCTAAAGAAAATCTTGGAACCAATTTTGGACTGACTGCCGGCGGCGCGCTGCTGGTTGACTATATATTAACGGTTGCCGTCAGTGTATCGGCAGGAGGCGATGCCATCACTTCTGCATTTCCTGCGCTCCGCGCGCATAGCGTTGCGGTTGCTGTGATTATTGTCGTGATCATTACCATTCTGAACTTACGTGGGTTGACGGATTCGGCAACGTTGCTTTCCTATCCTGTCTATTTCTTTGTATTGATGATGCTCCTTGTCATCGGTGGGGGGATATTTGCGATGATGACCGGACAGTCGGCGCCTATCCATGAATCGGCACCAATCGGTACACCGGTAATGGGGATGAGTCTGTTTTTGCTTCTGCGTGCTTTTTCATCCGGATGTTCAGCGCTGACCGGTGTCGAAGCGATCTCAAACGCCATTCCGAGTTTTAAAGAACCAGCACCGAAAAATGCGGCGCGTACGCTGCTGATGATGGGCGGAATTCTTGCGGTCTTGCTGCTTGGTATTGTTGGCTTAGCCTATTTATACGGGGTGCATCCGTCTGCCGACCAGACCGTGCTCTCGCAACTGGCATCTCACTTGTTTGGCCGCAGCATTCTCTATTACATCATTCAGGCGTCTACTGCATTGATCCTGATTCTTGCGGCGAACACCGGCTATTCTGCATTCCCATTATTAGCATTCAACTTGGCGAAGGATAAATATATGCCGCGCCCGTTTAAGGTGAAAGGCGACCGCCTTGGCTACTCGAACGGAATCATTACGTTAGGAGCCTTGTCGATCCTCTTGCTGATTATTTTTAAAGGACGTACGGAAAGTTTGATTCCGCTTTATGCAGTCGGTGTGTTCATTCCGTTCTCATTATCACAGACCGGGATGATCGTGCACTGGATGAAGCGGCGTCCATCCGGTTGGATCGGCAAGCTGGTGATAAACCTGATCGGCGCATTGATCTGCTACATGATTCTCGTGATTTTCTTCTTAACCAAGTTCCCGCAAATATGGCCGGTCCTGATATTCGTACCGATCGTTGTCTTTATGTTTCATAAAATTCATGAACACTATGTGCTGGTTGCCGAGCAGCTCCGCGTGGATACTCGCCAGCCGGTACCGGTTATTCATGCTTCCGATAACATTATTGTCGTTCCGGTTGCAGGAATTACCAAAGTTGTCGAGCAATCGCTCACTTATGCACGATCACTGTCGGATAATGTCATCGCTGTATTTGTCGGGGACAGTCCGGAAGCCATTCAAAAAATGGATGATGCATGGAATGCGTGGAATCCAGGCGTACGCTTAGTGACCATACATTCGCCCTACCGCAGCATTGTCAATCCACTCGACAAATTTATCAGTACGGTAAAATACAAGGCAGAAAAGCGCGGCGCAACAGTGACCGTTGTCTTCCCGCAATTCTACACGAAGAAATGGTGGCAGAGCCTGCTGCACAACCAGTCCGGGGTATTGATCAAAGCAAGTTTGATTCGCCATAAGGACATTGTGATCGCAACCGTTCCCTTTCATTTTAAAAAATAATACGCACAATAACGTTTTATTTTGCGCTTCAGAGAACATAGGCTGAAGCATTTTTTTTTACCCGAAAACAGACAATCTGCGCGTATGACCTGACTGCCTTTGGTTGATACACGGATTTGCTTTGCACCGCTTAAGCAAAAGTTAAGAATCCGTCGGTAAACTGAAATGCATAAACCAATACAAACGATGATGTCGGAGGGGTTATTGTCATGAAGAAGATTTGGATCACGGTGCTTGTGGTCGTGCTTGCCTTAGGTGGAGGCGGTACATACTGGTATCTGTCGAAAAATAAAAATCAGGAAACGCAAACGCTCATTCCAACCACGAAGGTTCAGAAAGGAACACTCGAAACCAGTGTTGACGGATCAGGAGCGTTGGCGCCTGCGGTTGATGAAGAGGTCACGATTGATGCAGAGGATGCGTCAAAGACGGTTGATGAAGTAAACGTTTCGAAAAATGACACCGTTGAAAAAGGAGATAAGCTGCTGACCTTTACCGATGGCACAACGCTCACTGCACCGAAATCGGGGAGCGTAACCAGTGTCTCTGTTTACCAAGGAAGCCGGGTAAACACAGCTGAAAAGGTGGTCCATCTCACAAATTACAGCGATTTGAATACCGTTCTGTCCATTGATGAACTGGATATTTCGAAAATTAAAAAGGGTCAAAAGGTTACGGTTACGGTCAATGCTTTTCCAAATAAGACGTTCAGTGGAAAGGTAACATCAATTGCAAAGGAAGGTTCAATAACAAACGGGACCTCTTCTTTTGACGTTACCGTTCATTTAACAAAATCAACGCAATTGAAGCCAGGCATGACAACAACGGCAAAGATCATCCTTGAGAAAAAATCGAATGTTCTCTATTTGCCGTCCGGAGCCGTACATCAAAACGGGAACAACTATTATGTTTATCAGTCAACGGGGTCAAGCGATTCGAATAACGAAGCTTTCCGCAGAAGCGCAAGTATGGAAAGCGAACGCGGCAGTCAGCAAACCGTATCGATCGGGATTCATAACGACCAATCGATTGAAATTAAGTCCGGACTTACAGAAGGACAGACGGTTCAGTTGAATCCGATAACCAAATCATCTCCCTCATCAACTTCAACGAACAGCAACCGAGGCCAAGGCCAATTTCAGATGATGCAAAACGGCGGAGCTATGAACGGCCAAGGGCAAGGACAAGGCAGACGTAACTTCGGCTCTGGTGGAAACGGAGGCGGACAACGGCCATGACCGAAGCGATCATTACAATGAAAGCCGTCGAAAAAACGTACCAGCTGGGCGGGCAAGTGGTTCATGCACTCAATCGTATTCATCTAACCATTGAAGAAGGGGCTTTTGTCTCCATTGTGGGGCCCTCCGGTTCGGGAAAATCGACCTTGATGAACATCATAGGCTGTTTGGATAAACCAGATAGCGGCAGTTACGTGTTAGGCGGCAGCGCCGTTGATCGACTCAAGGATCACGATTTGGCTGAGATCCGAAACCAAAAAATTGGCTTCATTTTTCAAAACTTTAATCTTTTAGGCAAGATGACCGCATTAGAAAATGTTGAACTGCCGTTGATTTATCGCGGGGTCAAAACAAAGGAACGGAAGGCACGAGCACGCGAATGTTTGGAGGCTGTTGGACTAAAAGAACGGGCTGCACATCGGCCAAATCAGCTTTCAGGCGGACAGCAGCAACGCGTTGCCATTGCCCGGGCGCTGGCCGGGCAGCCGCAAATTTTGCTGGCCGATGAACCAACCGGCGCTTTGGACAGCAAGACAAGCGACGATATTATGGCGCTGCTTACTGCGCTGAATCATCAAGGCCGCACCATTGTTCTGATCACCCATGATTTGGAGGTAGCGCGCAAGGCGACGCGGACCGTTAGCATTCGCGACGGTAAACTGCAGGAAGGTGAGCATATCTGATGAACGTATTCACATCTATTAAAATGGCTGTGCGCAATATTCAGGGCAATAAACTGCGTTCGTTTCTGACCATGCTGGGCATCATTATCGGTGTTGGTTCCGTCATTGCCCTGCTTGCGATTGGTCAAGGGTCGAGCAAATCGGTGGCCGATAGTGTAAACAGCCTAGGCACCAATCTCATCACCGTAAATATTACCAATACGGATACCCATTTTACGATGGATCAGTTAAAGCAAGTGAAACAAGCAACTGGGGTTAAACATGTTGCGCCGGTGCTGAGCGGGCGAAATACCTTTCAGAAGGGCAGTACGTCCACGACTGCCAGTGTCACAGGAACAACATCGAGTTATTTGTCAATTCGGCAAATGACGGTGAAGGAAGGCCGCTTTATTTCTTCACTTGATGAAAAATTTCGGCAGAAGGTGGTTGTGCTTGGCAGCGATCTTGCAACGACGCTCTTTGAAAATCAGTCGCCGATCGACAAGTATGTGCGGATTGACGGCGCAAACTATTTGGTCGTTGGTGTCTTGAACAGCAAGGGCGGTTCGATGGGGACAAGCAGCGATGATGCTGCTTTCCTTCCTTACTCAACCGCGCAGCGTCTGCAGCAAACGACGTATATTACTCAATTTTATGCGCAGGCAGAGAATCAGCAGTCGGTTAATCTTGCAATGGCCGCTATTTCACGTGTGATGAGCGAAACCTACAGCGATTCGGATGATTACAGTGTTGTAAATCAGCAGGATGTTATGGAAGCAATGCGCGCAGTGACCGATTCAATGACGATGCTGCTTACAGGCATTGCCGGAATTTCTTTACTCGTCGGTGGGATCGGGATTATGAACATTATGCTTGTTTCGGTAACCGAGCGAACACGAGAAATCGGGATTAGAAAAGCGATCGGAGCGAAACGTCGCGATATTATGCTGCAATTTTTAATTGAATCCGCGGTGCTTAGTATGCTTGGTGGGTTGTGCGGCGCAGCCATTGGCGTTTTGACTGCAAAAGTCTATGAATTGACCGCCGGAGCCACAATTGTCTTTTCGTTGCCGATCATGACCGCTGCCTTTCTTTTCTCGGCAATTGTCGGCATTATCTTCGGCGTTTTCCCGGCATACAAAGCATCAAAACTTAAACCGATTGACGCGTTGCGTACGGAGTGAACGTGTTTCACCTTTTGACAATTCTGTGTAAAATAAAGGGTATGAGGGATGAATGGTGGGAGAAGCATGAGGCTGTTGGCTGTTGAAGATAACACCTATCTACGTCAAGAAATTGTCCGCCTGCTGCAAGAGGACTATACGGTTGACTCAGCAGAAGACGGCGATGAAGCGCTGTATCAGGCGGAACAGAATATCTATGATGCGATCATACTCGATGTGATGCTGCCGGGACTGGACGGCTTTGAGGTTACGGAACAGATCCGTAAAAAAGGGGTCGAAACACCGATTATTTTTCTGACGGCACGCGATGCGGTGGATGATCGCGTCAAGGGGCTGAACCTCGGCGGCGATGACTATATCGTTAAGCCGTTCCAAAATCAGGAATTGAAAGCCAGAATCGCAGCGATTTTGCGCCGGAGTTCACCGATGTCGCTCGACCACATCCTCCGCTATAAAGGCATTGCAATTGATAACAAACGTAAACAGATCAAGGTGGATGGCGATCTGCTTTCTTTCACGACAAAGCAATATGATCTGCTCGAATATTTGGTACAGAACGAGGATCAAATTCTTACACGAGAGCAGATTTTTGACCGGATCTGGGGTTTTGATTCGGATACAACCGTGGGCATAGTCGAAGTGTACATCCACCAACTGCGCAAAAAACTAAAAAAGTATGCCTATGACGCCGACATCCACACCGTGCGCGGCATCGGCTATATGCTGACGGATAAGTGAGTGAATCCATGGATCTTTTTCGAAAAACACTCATCAAACTGACCATTTTAAATGCTGCGCTTCTGATTTTACTTCTTAGCTTATTAGGCGGAACGATCTACTTTTACGAGAAAAATGTAACCTTTCGAAACAGTGATCAAGCTTTGATGAAATCCGTTGACAGTCCTGACGTCCCAAGAATGAACCAAAGACCCATGCCGGGCGGCGGAATGGTCGAGCAACGCCTGCGCAATCCAAGACTCTATTGGGTCATTGTTAATGCGAAGAATGAACAAAAAAAATCCAGTCTGGATTTTGCTGAGGGCACCCAAGTTTCCAAGCAGTTTTTCAAACCTTTTTTAACCGCAACATCAGAAAATAGTGTTGAACAGCGAGTGGGTGACAATTATTACCATTTACTCGTCAGAAAAGCAGATATCGATGGACAAGCCTTTAAAGTTATTTTTATTAACGATGTGACTGCGGAAAAGAATCTCTTAAACACCCTTCAGATGATTATTTTGTTAGGGCTTGCCATTGGCGCTTTTGTGTCGATCATTGCCGGCTACTTTCTGGCGTGGCGTGCGCTTCAGCCGATTGAAAGGGCGTGGAATCGACAAAATCGGTTTGTCGCCGATGCGTCTCATGAGTTGCGTACGCCGCTTTCAATCATTCAATTGAAAATTGAAGGACTGTTGTGGCAACCGCGGCAAAAAGTGCAGGAATCCGGCGAGGACATTGCAGTGATGCTTGATGAGACACGCCGCCTCTCCAAGCTTGTCGGCAATTTACTGACCCTTGCCCGTAGTGATGCCAACCGTCTTGAAGTCACACTCGCGCCGTTTGACCTAAAGGTAATGATTAAAAAGGTAACAGAGCCATTCTCGGAGATGGCTGAATTTGAAGAGAAAGCATTTTCACTTGAAGTATCGGAAGATCCCATATATATTAATGGGGATGAACAGCGTGTGCATCAGCTGCTCGTTATTCTACTCGATAATGCGATGAAATTCACATCGAAAAACGGAGCGATTCAAGTGGCTTGCTCGCGTGAAAACAAATTTGCCAAGCTAACCGTATCGGATAGCGGCTGCGGACTTTCTGAGAAAGAACTCCCGCATATTTTCGATCGGTTCTATCAGGCCGATCAATCGCGAACGGAACGAAAAGGGACCGGTCTCGGGCTGTCGATCGCCGATTGGATCGTCAGCAAACATCGTGGCAAAATCGAAGTAGAAAGCGAGCTGGGCAAAGGGACAACCTTTACCGTACGGCTGCCATTAATGAAAAACGAGCCGGAGATTGAGCGCAACGCGCGAGGAGAGGATGCGGAACATGACGAAAAAGCTTGAGAAGGCCACGTTCGCCGGAGGCTGTTTCTGGTGCATGGTCAAGCCTTTTGATACATTGCCGGGCATCGAATCGGTGGTTTCCGGTTATACAGGCGGAACCGTTGAGAATCCGACCTATGAACAAGTGAAAACAGGGACAACCGGCCATATGGAAGCCATTCAGGTCATCTTTGATCCAACGCTGTTTCCTTATGAAAAACTGCTTGAGCTTTACTGGACACAGGTTGATCCAACCGATGATGAGGGACAATTCTTTGATCGCGGCTCTAATTACCGAACCGCGATTTTTTATCATAATGCGGAGCAAAAGGGGCTGGCGGAGCAATCGAAAGCAGTCCTGGCAGCAAGTGGACGCTTCCACAAGCCGATTGTGACGCGGATTCTTCCGGAAGCGCCGTTTTATCCAGCCGAGGAAGAACATCAGAAATTTTACAGGAAACACCCGGACCGCTATAAAGCTGAACGTGAGGAGTCCGGACGCGATGCGTTTATTAAGAAAACGTGGGGGAATGAGTAATCAGAGTGGCTTATTCATGACGTTGCGGAAAACCACAAAAAGTCGTCCATCACGCAGGGAGGAAGCGGATGGATTACTTTTTGTTTTCTTTTTAAGACCCAAATCACGTGCAAATTAATCAATCGTGCTGCAGCGTTAAGGAAAGCGTTAAATCCGTGCTTTCCTTAGACCAATTCAAAAGCTCAAGAATTTGTCCCTTCTTAAGTGCAAACGAAGCGGTTGACTTTTTATGGCTTAGATCAAAACTCCTTCCACCATTAGCGGACTTTGGATCGGTCACTTGTACAAAAAGATAAAAAGGTGTCCCTTTTTTATTCGTCACCTTTAACTGATAGTTGCCAGCTTCGATTTCTTTTCCTGCTTGATAGTAGCCGGACTGGTGACGAATCAGATAGCGATGGTTAACGAGAGGCAGTTTTTTAAACTGGGCGGGAGCAAGAGAAGCAGTGCCCTTGCCCGATACGTTCACTTTATTGCCACCATAAAAGGAAACACCGACAAAGTGATCGCCCTTCTCTAAACGCACGGATTGAATCGTTATTTGTCCGCTGGTAACGGTCAGATCATAATAACCCGGTTTAAACCGCACATTGTCGACCGGATAGGTTTCACCGCTCATTACTGTGGTGCTTCTGGCCGGGTTATCCTTAGCTGTTCTGTTGAAATCAGAATAGGTTTCTTTTGCTGTAAAACGGAAAAACAGGATGCACGCGATTGCAAGAAGAAGCGTAAAAAAAAGCAGTTTTTTATTTTTGGTCATTACCTACCAAGCGTCCTCCCTCCATGGTCAGAATGGTATCGGCGAGAATAGTAAGATCCTCTTGATTGTGGCTGGCGATGATGATCAGCGCGCCACGTTTCTTCTCCTCAAGAAGAATGTTACGCACCGATTCAACACCTTTTTTGTCAATCGCATTTGTTGGTTCATCGAGCAGCAGGATGTCCGGTTTTTCAAAGATCGCCTGAGCAATACTGAGCCGCTGTTTCATCCCCAATGAAAATTTTCGAACCGGCATTTTACTCTCCGGATCAAGGCCAACACGATCAATGGCCTCTTTAATTTCTTGATCTGAGGTGATCCCTTTGATTTTTGAAAGGATTTTTAGATTGGTAAAGGCGCTGTACTCAGATAGCAGATCTGTTTTTTCAATAATCACGCCGATGCTCGGTGGAAAGGACAGATCCTGATGGAGGACTTTGCCGTCAACCTTAATCGTTCCGCTGTTAATATAGATTAATCCACATAGGGCACGAATGAGCATTGTTTTTCCGGAACCGTTTCGTCCGCTTAAGCCGTAGGTGTAGTGCTCATTAAATGTATACGTAATGTCGGTTAATACATCTGTGTGTTTTATCTTTTTACTGACATGTTCTGCTACGATCGTCGGCAATTTTCTTCCTCCTCAAAAAATATCAATTTTTTTAATCGTTCTCAAAGCCATGAAGGTAATGACTGCAATCACGCCGAGGTCAATACTAAGAGCGAGATCTTGCTGAATCTGTAACCCGTCCTCAACCAATGGGATAGACTTGAGCGGGAACATAAAATTGGGTACAAACAAATAAATGAGTGTGTTCCCCGATGCAACCAGCTTTAAATAACTCCATACAGCAAGGGAGAAGGTTACATAGCCATTCGTTAAAAGAAAAGTGGTTATTTCCGAGAAAAAGAGTTCAAGCAGCATCTGCACCATCAGCAAACAAACAATCGTCAGAAGATACAGGGATAAGGATTTGATTAGAACGATTCCGCTGAATCGAACTTGCGCCCCGTCCAAATTGAGAATCCATCCGACAATCCCTGATGCCGTAAATTGGATCAAGGTAAGCCCGATCGCCCACCCGGATACTTTGAGTAAGGTAAAAAGCATCCATTTTGATCGATTGTAATTGCGTACGAACAGATATTTTCCGTATCCGTTCACCGTGCGCTTTACGGAACCCATCACAAAGAAGCTGATCAGACCGAAACCGAAATACCACATCATCAAGAACGGAAGCTGCGGGGCATCGGAGACACTGAGCAAGGGCAGCAGCGGAATCGGCCAATTCGGTTCCGATTCATGAATGACGGAAAATGTATTGGCCTGCAGAAAAGAAACGCCCATAATTGTCAGCAAGATAAATTGTTTGTCTCGCTTCATTTGAGAAAATCCCTTCGATAAATAAAGTTGCTGCCGATCAGATACAAGATGACACTAATCCCTGCCAGCCTCAAGGGCCTGAGGATCAGTTCGTTCAGGGTCAGTTCGTGATTTAAATAGGCGTCAGGAAATATTTCAAGATCGACAACTGGCGACCAGTGCCCTTTGCCTAAAAAGTGAGCGCTAAACATGATGATGATCGTAAGGATAATGGCCTGCATTGGCGAAACAAAGTTTTCCAAGTTAAGGGCAATCAACCCGACGATCAGCAGATAAAGAAAGAGTACACCGGTATAGATTAAAGCCAGTGTATAAAATTGATTTTGTACCAGTTGATCGTTTTTAACGACGAACAGCGTAAACAGGACACCGACAGCGCCGTGAAGGACGGCAACTAATAATGAGAGCAGAATCGTGTTTTGCGTATATTTATTAATAATCGCACCTCTGCTTTTCTGCCGCAGCCAAAATAAGGGCGACTGGCGCCAGCCATAATTTCGTGCTAACAAAAACAGTGTACTGAAAATAAAGGTAACGTGTTCTGTACTATAGTAACAAAAAAAGCTGGTGGTAATCCTCATCAAACTGTCTTTGATAGGATGGTAGATATCTTCGCTGTTTAAAAAATAGTAATGCAGTCCGAAGTAAACGATCAGCAACAGGGATGTGAGCAACGTCCGTCTGCGGTCAAAGTTCATCGCTTTTCACCTTGTAAATCAATGAGCTGAGTGTCAGAAGGGCTACTAGGATAAGAAACAGCAGAACATTGGTCAATAATTGAGTCCAAGGATACTCGTTAAATGGTTGAATTGCTTTTAATAAAGAGTGTTTCCCCGTAATTAAAAGAATCCATAGCGCAAAGCTGAGAAAGTAGGCGTACACGCGTTTAGGAAACAAGAAACAGAGCGCCGTCAGACCAACCGCAGCAATTCCGGATAGAAAACTGGCAAGGAGGATACTGATCAGATTCGCCAATGCCTGGTGGGTCAGCATGAAGTATCCATAAGCGAGTTCCGGATGCTGCGGGATGTATTTTCGATACAGCCCGAGCGATGATGTGGTAGGATCCTGCACGCTATTATGGTTAAGAATAAATGCCAGGGCCAGGTTGACGAGGAGCGCGAGCAGCATGACTGTGAAAGCGACCAGGAACGAAAAGAGCAGTTGATTGGTGAAGTACTTTTTTTTGCCGACTTTGACGATCTGGACCGTATTTGATCCTGAGGCGACATCTTGAATGTAGTATTCGGAAACCATGATTAAGAGGTAGATTGGCAGAAACCACAGAAAAAGAATTTGCATCATATGTCCCTCGGAATTACCAACGAGAAAGAGAGACTGGTTGACCGTAAACTTCTCCTCCCATTGACTGTTTAAAAAAAATAAATCAATGATTGGAAAGAGCACCATTAAACCGGCAATCAGCAAGCTCTTCTTACTTTTTATGTATCGATAAAAATAACTTTTCATTGAAATCACCAACTTTAATAAAGTTTGTCCTCCTTCTTCTTTAGTAAAAGTATACAGGATTCAGAAAATTTTTCTATGTGAATGAATTTCATATTTCTTAGCCCTTGTGCTCCAAGGGTTTTCAAATGCAAAAAAGGAAGTACCTCCCCAAGTCTTGTATAATGGTA
>NZ_JFZC01000052.1 GCF_000648615.1 Sporolactobacillus terrae DSM 11697
CTCTGTTCTGTTTCTGCCTACTCTCTTGACGGCACCGGGCAACCATTTTGTCAAAGCCTTTTCTTAGGCTGTTTGGCGAAAGAATCACCGTGCTCCAAAAATCGTCTTTCTGTGACCAGCGAATTAAATACTCAACCTGCTCTTTCGTTCGCTTGTCTCGTTCCATCATGAGACGCATGTCATTCGCCCATTTATCTAGGCTTTTCGGTGATTTGTAGTAAGGGTTATTCTCCTTGATCAAAGAAAGTAATAAATTCGCCATTGCCATGTGCTCGTCGGAAAACTTGTTTTTGCGACAAGAAGTATATTCTTTTTCTTTTTCTTGTTCTTCTTCTTGTTCTTCTTCTTGTCCCCTACTCGTGGACGTGTCGTCAACGTATCGTAAAAAAATATCGCGTATTGCTTCATTCACAATGAATTTAGCAACAAGTGAGATTAACGATTGATCCTTAACGCTGCCGAGGTCCTTTTCAACACAATCCAAAATGGGCTTGCCGGCACGGTTGAGATTGTATTTCCCCCATTTCAAAATAGCGATCTCACGTGTATCCGTATTAAACTTGATCAGCTTGTGGTGATTTTCAAAACGATCAATCAAGCTGTTTACAGATTCAATGGAATAGCCAAGATCAAATGCCATTTGCTTTTTCGTGATTTGATAGATACCAATCTGCGATGTGAAAGGATTGGTCAGCAGATAGAGATAAAAGTATCGATCCTCTGGAGTCATTTCTTCAAGCACCTTAGGATCCGTCCAAAAATTAACATGTACTTGTCTGAATTTAGCCAATCCCTTTCACCTGCCTTTCCTGCTTTGCAATGCGGTAGTACCTGCACTTGTTGGCTTTCGCATAAGCAACAACATGAGGCTTGTCCTGAAGGATCATGTTCACTTCGAGATTGGCAAAGTAACCGTACCAGTCTGCATTCGTCTGTGGTGTCAACTCATCATCCCCTTATAAATTCATGTAATAATCTTAGACAGATTGACTTCAAGCGATGGTACATATTAGATGCTGAATTTAATCTTTTGGTAAATTTCCTGCCCGCTGCATGAGCAACGCTTGACGTCACCCCTGCGCCGGGCAGGAACTGCCCTGACATCAATCTTTAGTTGTCAACCTAACCGCCTTACCTTGCGCTCTTCCTGAACGAAAATATCTCTGAAATGTAGCTTGAGAAATTGCTCCATTTTATCGGCGATAAAACACCATTTATCGCCTTGAGCTTCCGGAAAGTGCGTGAACGTCTCAAGCTCTTTTCTGAACCGCGGCTGATACAAAATATTGTCCTTTAGCCAGTTCTGGCTTTTCCCGGTCTTCGCTCTCAGGTCGTCCATGTGCCACCACACCATTTCGGAACGGATCAGCTTCTGAACCTCAGCCTTCAAAAACTCCTTATTCAAAATGACCTGAACACCTTCCATGGTTGCTCCCTCCTTTTACTCAAGGCTGTCTTCCGGCTTCAGTCCTAACTCGTTCATGACAATCGCACGACCGAGTTCAAGACCAAGCAGCTTCCCGTCATTGATCGTATACAGCCAATCTCTAGATGAAATGCCTGAGTCCAAATAGCATCTAAGTTCCTTTTTCTTTGCGTCGATCAAGCAATCAAATTGCTTCACAACACCAACCAGATCGCTTTTCACTTCCAAGATGCCTACCTCCCTTGTCCGCTTCAATATGGCATGCTAAAATGGACATATATCCTATTTGATTGATGAAGCATTTCAGCAGGTCTCCGTTGCACCGGAGGCTTTTTTCATGCGCTTTAACACTACTTTCATTTCCGCAAGCTCAGCCATCACCCAACGTTCGCTCCAAACACATCCAAGTTTTTTCAAACCGCTGCGGATCTTTTCCAATTCGCTGATCCGATTCATGACTTCATTCATGCTTTTTCACCTCGATCAATTGAATTCCGTTCATCCGTTCCAAACGGTCATGCTCTTTCACAAAATGAGTAAACTCATTGCCACTCATTCTGCGTGCCATTTCGTCAAACAAGGTTGCTAGATTACTAAGTTCACGCATTACTTGAAAGTTCTTGCTCATTTGCGCATCCTTCTCGCTTTCAGCGTGACTTCCAATCGATGGAACATAGTCCGAAATGATAATCCATACTCACGGCAATTCACGCGGACCAGATTCACCATGGAGCATGCCGCTTCAAGCACTTCCTCATTAATGCTCTGGACCTCTTGCTTGTCCCGATCCGTTGCGTATTCAGGTGGCTTGTACAGCTGCGCTTTTGCCAGCTTGTCCATGGCTTCCCGTGTCTCTTTCATCGTCAGATCAATCATGGCTAACGTATCCTGCCGAATATAATCACCGTCCAGCGGTGGCAGGGAAACACCTTCAGTTGCCAAGACCCCAATTTCCATAACGAGATCCGGATCATCGAATTTCGTGCTTAGCTTCGACAGAACATCCCCAGGCACCCGGCGCCGCTCATTTGCCCAGGCGCTGACCGCCTGACGCGAATAATGCACATCAACAGCGAGATCGGCTTCTTTCACCGCATTCATCTTCATTGCATTTTTTAGTTTCGAACCAATTGACACACACCCACTCCCCTTTCAAATTATCGTTTTCTATAAAATTCAGCTGCTTCTTCAACCGTCTTCAAATCAAATTCGTAATACATCGCACCCAACAACTGCCGTTTTTGTTCTGCGTCATACCCAATACGATCCGCAGCCAAAAGCATATAACCAAGGCAGGAATCATTACTCCATTTTTCCAACTGCGTTCCTCCTTCCAATAGATTAGTCCAGGTCATTTTGTTTGGTATAATATTCCTATCTAATAGAGACAGGAGGTGATCAACTATGAGTGAAAATGCAACAAACTATGAAATCACAAGAGATATCGTAGTTGCATGGATTGGCCAATCAAAATCGCGCTTCATAGAAAAAGAAGAAGTAGCCGAAGCGTTTAAGGCTGTTCTAAAAGCTGTAGAAAATCCAGACTGAATAATCTATTCAGATACTTTTTGTTAACTCTGCGATGGCTGCCACCATTTGCGGAGTTATTTTTTCGATACCGTTGATTCTCCATTCTTGGCATAAACAAATTACCGTTTTTGCAACTTCCTGATCTTTTTTTAGTTTTATCGCATCCGTCTCATAACGAAGTTCATTTAACTCTTTATAATCCACCGTCACACTCACCCCCTCTCATTTGTGTCATCCTTCCCCGCTGCTCCACACTCATAACTGCTATGTTTAATTAAGGGAACGCTACATACTGAAGACATTTGAGAAAAATCAGGAAGTTCATTCTGTGGTGCATATGGTTGGCTGCCTTCCATTAATTCAATCAACCTATCCATCTTGTTATTGAGCTGAACCAGGAGCAGCTCCGTGTTCGACAACATTGATCCGCCTCCTTTCAGATGGTTATTTTTTAGAGCTAATTTGATCGTTTATTCCTTTTTGGTAATTCGTCGATACAATAAAACAATTGTTCAAACTTCAAATCAGGAAAAGCCATGAGAATACCAGATATAAATTTACTTCCTGGATTCCTTTTTCCGTTTAAAATGCGATTAACTGTACTATTTGCAACGCCAATCAATTCTGCGAGCTGACTATCACTAATTTTTTTAATTTCAAGATAGTCTCTCAAAAATTGTGATTTGACTGCAATGTTCGCCGCTTGTTCCAAGAATTTCACCACCCTTTACCATTTGGTAATTACCTTATGGGAATAATATATCATCTAACTTACCATTTGGCAACACTTTTCTATAAATATTTAATATATTAATTGCCTTTTGGCAATATGTCATATTTAATGGAGGTATAAGAAGACATGGAAGGATTGATATTCTTGAGTAGTTTTGGCGAATATCTACGTCAAACGCGAGAATCAAAAGGGCTTACACTTAATCAAACCGCTATGTATTCTGGAATTAGTGCTGCTCAATTATCTCGTATTGAAAATGGAAAACGCGGCATTCCTAAGCCTCCAACAATTAAGGCTCTTGCTGAAGCGTTAAAGGTAAATTATGAAGATCTAATGGAGAAAGCAGGTTATATTGATTCACCTGATAAATTAGATGATAACAACGAAAATGACGGAGAAATGTACTTTTTTGAAAAAGACAAATGGTCACCTGAAGAAATTGATGAAGCCCGCGCCTTTATCGAAGCGCGTCGGCAGATGAAGAAGAAGAAGAATAAATAATATCGGCTGACTTCTCTTTCTGAAACACAAGCCCTATCCATACGTCCCCTCAACCAATAAATCGACATCACAGATCCGAAATGAATAAAATATCCTAAAAGAACGAACCCACACATCAGACATCGACAATTTTTTTCTGGTGCCTTGTTTGGGCATTCGTTTATATACATTGTAGTTCAATATTAATAGATACATATTCACAGGGGGAAACACAATGCAGTTTAAGGACAAATGGTATTATTCTACTTGGTTCATAGCACTTTTATTTGCTTTTTGGTTCGTATTCATTCCTCTAGTTATTGGAGTTGTTCTTCTTATTGTACAAATGAAAAATCGTCATCGGATGTTTAAAGAAGCCGGACTGTTTGAGCTTGAGTCAGTTAGTAAAAATATAGATAACAAGCAAAAACTGCTCGATAAGCTTGAAAAAGATCGGATGTCGCTTACAAGTAACATTTCAGAAAAAGAAAAAAATTTATCAGAAATCCAAAAGAACATTAAGTCAATCACTGACACACTTAAAAACCTCGAATCTGAAAAGAAAGATGAAATAAAAATCATTAAGCAAATTAACGCAGAAAAAGAGCAACTGGAAAAACTAAAAAAAGAGAATCGCACTCTGCTCGATCAGATTGATGAAAATGAGAAAACACTCCATAGTTTCAACCTCGCACAAGAAGAAATTGAATCATCAAAAATACAACTTGATGAATTGAAAAAACAGATTATTGAAACCAATGATGAAATACTGAATCAATCGTTCGGTTTTTATGAACCACGTTATAAATTTGAGAACTCCGAGCAATACCAAGAGAAACTGAAGGAAATCCGTCATAAGCAGAAAGACATGGCTCGTAGCAAAGTTGCCGTAACCTATTCAGATGAAATCACGCTGGACGGAAGCATCCAAAAAGGCCGCGCATTTACCAATGATAACATCCGACTTGCCCTCAGAGCATTTAACAGCGAATGCGATTCATCGATTGCCAAAGTCAAATTTAACAATGTTCCTTCCTGTGAAAAACGGATTAATGCAGCTTTTAAAGCCATTAATAAAGCAAACGTCAGAAATACAGTCCAAATCAAGGACGAGTACAAAGCTTTGAAATATGATGAACTGTATCTTGCCTATGAATACGAGCAGAAAAAAGAAGAAGAAAAAGAGGAACAACGCCGTTTGAAGGAACAGATGCGTGAAGAAGCAAAGGTTCAAAAAGAGATTGAACGTGAGAAGAAAAAAATTGAAAAAGAAGAAAAACACTTTAATCAAGAACTGGAACGTTTACGTAATGAAGCTCAGAGCGCAGAAGGTGAATCCAAGCTGAACTTGATCAATAAAATTGAAGAACTGGAAACTGAGGTTCAAGAGCTCGCCAAAGATAAAGAAAATGTATTCAACCGAGAGAAGAATACGCGTGCCGGCTATGTTTACATCATATCTAACATTGGCTCTTTCGGCGAAGATGTATATAAAATCGGTCTTACTCGTCGGCTTGATCCAACAGAGCGTGTAAAGGAACTTGGCGATGCCTCTGTACCATTCTCCTTCGATATCCATGCAACCATATTCAGCGACGATGCCCCTGGATTGGAAGCAGCTCTTCATCGAACCTTTGACGATCGTCGGCTTAATAAAATCAATACACGTAAAGAGTTCTTCCGTGTGACTCTTGCTGAAATCAAAGCCGTAGTCGAAAAAAATCACAATAAAACAGTAGAGTACACAAAACTGGCGGAAGCTCAAGAATATCGTCAATCATTAGCGATTGAGAAAAAACAAAAAGCTGAACAAACAGCAAGTTAAAGGAGTGCATTACGATGCCTGACATCTCAACAAAAAAACGAAATGAAACTACAGGATGCATGAGTGTCATTGTAGCCGCTCCAATTTTGGGATTAGCCGTTGTATTGACGTTTACTTTATTTTGATTGACAAAGCCAATGAATCTAGGTGATCACGATCCATTTAACTGAAAGTAACTCAACGGAGAGTGATAGAATCCCACATCCAGTTTATTCGCAGTAGAACTTTTGTCATCAGTGCTTTTATCAGATTTGTAAAAAGAGCAACATCAAATAATATTATAGAGGAGCCAGAAAAATGCCATCTGAAACAGTAATCCGGAGAATTTTTGCATATAAAATCAATACGCCAATTCTAAACATTGAACAGAATAAAATGAATGATAAAATTTATTTAAATGAAATTTTTGAATCCTTCCTAAATGAAATTAATGCGCAGGATGCACAGTATAAGCCACTGCGAGATGGAGGAAAGTTTTTTACACTCCATAATTACCACGATTCTGAGGATGCAGATTTTATTGAAGGAACTTTTCATACAACCAGATATGGTTCACAAAATGATATAATAGCAATAGAAAACGAAGCTATTGAAGGACAAGTATTACCAAATCAAGGTGTGAAGTACGACATCCATTTTGTATTGAGTAAAAAAGATGGATTGCTTCTTGTTGAATCAGATCCGTATAGAGTTGCCACTAGAAATACAATTGAAACCTACCTCGCACGTAAACAACTGCTTTTAAAAGACTTTATCAACAAATACAACGCACTCCATAAACCTTTCACGATTATCGATTCTTTCGTATTCTCCATAGAAAGTGTAATGGATAGTGGTTTTGAATCTCAGCTAAAAAAAATTGTTAGAATCAAAGAGGTTTCAGGCTATGTTGAAGTTAAGGAAGATGCTCAAAATGCAGCGGTCGCTAAATTTCGAAAACCAGAAAAAAGTGAAGATAACGACATATCAGATGTAACAGAGATGCGAGTGTCTTTAATTAATTCAGTAAGGAATTCTGGTCTGAAACAAGTTAAACGGTTTATTAAAAATTCACTTGATCTTCAGAAGTTTGCTCGATTTGAGGTTTCTGGTTATGATAATATTAACAAAAAGATTACTGCAACATTTAACATAAAACCTGTTAGTTTTTACGTAAGTGTTGACCAGAATTCCAATGGTATTATAGATGGGTCTCAATTATTGAACCAAATGGTCGACATTGCAAAGAATGAAAATCCATTAGGGGAATGATGAGCATGGAATATAAAATTGTTCATAAGCGTGAAAACAAACCGATTGGTTTTATTCGCAAATCAATTTTATATTACCTTAGATCATCAACGCCTAAAGAATTATCTTTTGATTGGATATTTCCATTTGCATTGTCATTATGCATTTTTGTTATATTGGCGTTTTCCATTTATCATAATACATCGATTTTAAACATAATAAAAAAAATGAATGACGCCTCTATAAATGTTATTGCTATTCTTGCAGGATTCAATACAGCAAGCCTCGCAATAATTTTTTCAGCAAGTAATAACTTGTTGTCTAAATTAAATACTAACAATGATTCCGTTAATAAAGAACTCAAACAGAAATTCAGTGATATGCCCAAACAGAGTATCTTTCAAAGAGCGAAAGTGATCATCTTTTCGAACACAAAAGAAAACGTATTAAAAATTACGGTTAATTTTTTTTGCTACGCGATTATTATTCAATTGATTGTGTTAATCATTTGTTTGATGACAAGTATGACATATTCTTTTGTTCCGAAAATATCTCATTTTATTTCAAATTATTATGTGGATAAAGTAATTCTAACGTCCTATGGTGTCTTTTGGCTCACATTAGTCTTACATTCTGTTTTTATTTCTATCAGAAACGTTGAAATAATATATGGATTTATAATGTACAAGGATAACGATTGAGTATAGGCAAAAAGAAAAGCCCTTTACGGGCTTTTCTTTTTGCACTATAATCGAACATATATTCGCACGGGAGTTGATGACATGCCTCGACCTTACTTTCCTTCCCCACTTGAATCCTGGGTTTCACAGAAATTCATAGATCACGGCATCATAAATCCTGAAGATCTTGTTCTGAAAGATATTGCTCGCGTATTCGGCATTGAGTATTCAATCTGGCATGGTCATCCCTTCGCCTATCGGCTCTCAGAGGACTCTGCAGCCTACATCGTTGAGAACGATCAGGCAGCTGAGTATGAACAGCGTGAACACTTCTTTCACGAGTTGGGACATATCATCCGGCACTGCGGCGATCAATGCGATATGCCTGAACCATTTCGTCAAATGCAGGAATCGGAAGCTTGCCGCTTCGCTCTCTATGCAGCCATTCCCTACCACATGATCGATTTCAGCTGCTCTCATACTTTAAAAAGTATCATGCAGGAGTTTCATGTCACGCGAACCCTGGCTTACACTCGAATTGACGGTATGTGTCAACAAATCATCATGCAAAACGGATCCTTTGACGAAAAGAGGTGCGAGTAAATGGCGATTAAAAAACTGGATTCAGGTTACCAAGTACGTGTTTCATATAAAGACGGGAACAAATACCGAACAAAAAATGTTAACGGAATTAAGTCGATCAAACACGCGCGATTGATTGAAGCTGATCTCCAACTTAAATTCGCTCACGGTTACAAAGCTAAGGCCGATGAGCTGCTCTTCTCGGAGTTTTATGACCACTGGTATAAAACATATCGGAAAGGGAAGTTATCCTTCGAGAATGACCGTGAGCTTGCTCGAACAGGGAAGTTTGTTGCTGAACGCTTTCCGGGTGTGAAGCTTAAAGAGGTGACGCGCGATCTTTACCAAAAGATGTTAAACGATTTTGGTGAGACACGCGCGACAGCAACCGTGAAAAAATATCATGTTTACATGCGCGCATGTCTGCGTTTTGCGATTGAGGAAGGAATTTTATTTAAGGACCCGACATATAAAGCAGTCGCGCGTGGGAAGATCGCAGAGAAAAAAGAAAGTTTAAAGTACCTCAATTTTGACGACTCCAAAAGGTTAATTGTAGAAATCAGAAAGGATATGCGGCCAAAGTATGTATCGCGATATATGGCGCTTTTCCAACTGGCTACAGGCTGCCGGCTTGAGGAAGTACTCGGAATGACATGGTCATGTTTTGATGAGAAGAAAAAAATTGTAAAAATTGCACGCGCATGGGATTATAAGGACACTCACGATTTTTGCAGGTTAAAGAATAAAGCATCCTATCGCACGATCACGATTGATACTGAAACCATCAAGATTATGAAACAGCTACATGCACATCAGAGCGCTCATTGCTTGGCAACTAAACTGAAGAATGAGAAAGACCTTTGCTTTATTAATGACACTATGAAATTGGTGTCCCCCAACGCTGTGAATAAGTTGCTAAAAAAGCTGTGTGTTCGTCTTAAAATAACAGAAATTACGTCGCACGGTCTCCGTCATACGCACGCATCCATTTTATTATTGCATAAACATGTCAGCATTAAATATCTGTCTCGCCGTCTTGGCCACCGTGATATTGTGACGACACTAAAAACGTACACGCACATTTTGGATGAGCTAGATCAGATCGAAACACGTGCAGTTGATGCGACAATGAGCGACCTTTATGGGACAAAATGAATGCAAAATTAATGCAAAACATTTTGCATTTCATTGATTTTCTTTGACGATCAGAAAATAATAAAACACCCGGAAATGCCTTTAAATGGCTACTTCCAGGTGTTTGCTAAATGGTAAATATTATGTACCAACGGAGGAAGAGGGATTCGAACCCCCGCGAGCCGTGAAGCCCCTGTCGGTTTTCAAGACCGATCCCTTCAGCCAAACTTGGGTATTCCTCCATGATAAGTGGTGGACCCTGTAGGACTCGAACCTACAACCGGACGGTTATGAGCCGTCAGCTCTAACCAATTGAGCTAAGGGTCCACGGGCGGTTAGTGGGGATCGAACCCACGCATGCCGGAACCACAATCCGGTGTGTTAACCACTTCACCATAACCGCCAGGTTAGTGAAATGAAGTAAAAAAATAGCGGCGGGGGGGATCGAACCCTCGACCTCACGGGTATGAACCGTACGCTCTAGCCAGCTGAGCTACACCGCCATGGCTCCACAGGTAGGATTCGAACCTACGACCGATCGGTTAACAGCCGATTGCTCTACCACTGAGCTACTGTGGAATAAAACCAGAACAGGAACTAATTTATCACATGCGTCAAGGCTTGTCAACATCTTTTTTAACAGGTCAACGTCTGTCCTAACGACAAGAAATAATATACCATATCTGGTTGTTAATGACAATATCTTTTTTTGAATTTGATTTGGGAAATTTTATTGAGTGATTCACTGGTTTGAACGTCTGCAAAAAATGCGCATGCTGTACAAGCCATACTTCCCCTACCCTCAGCGGCTATTCCTTCGCTAAAGACGGAAAATTGACTTGTTGTGCGTTGGCGAATCAAAAAATACGGGCCTGTCAAAAGAGCGCCGTATTTAATTCATTTCGTTCAATTGGTCGACAAAAATGCGTGTTCCGTCCACAGAGATGACTTTTATCGGCACCCCTTTTTCAAGGTAGATTCCATCGGTGATTGCACTATAGTTCTTCCCGTCAATCTTTACCGTTCCTACCGGTCGAAACGGCGTAATCGTTCGTCCTTCCTTACCGACTAATTGACGATAATCATCATTGATGGAGTTATAGCCTTGTTCAGACGATAGTCGATCATGGAGCATCAATTTATTTAGATAATCACGCTGTGGGATTATTTTGCGAAAAAACCATGAAGCGCATGCACCAATGACAAAAGCAATGCTCACAAGCAGACCGTAAATCAATGACGGCGTCGGCAGTGCGCAGCCAAGAAGCATCAGAATAAAACCCAAAGCACCAATAATACCGGTTGTAAACAACTTGCCGTCGATAATAATCAACAGCAGGCCGCCAACAAGCAGCAAAAAGATCCACGACGAAGATTGTTCGGTAAGAAAGTGTAAAAAGTAATAAATAAACAAACCGCTCCCAGTCAGTGCCAGCAAGCCTTTCGCTTTTACAAGCAATTCTGCAAATAAAAAGCAGGAAGCCAGCAATATAACAATAAATCCTCCTGCAGGATAAGCAAGTATCATCATGTTCCCCCTCTATAATCAAAATGCCGCTTTCATTGCTCCACAAGTTGAAGCGGATGGCATCCACATCATTTTCTATCTATAAACATTAAACCATACAACCGCAGCTTAGGGAACGATACTAAGAAAAATCACTATCTATTTAAAAAAACCGGCATATTTTCATAGATTCATGCATATAAATGAAAGGGACGCCTTTCTAGAAAATTTAGGAGTAAGAATGGAGAATGAATCATGAAAAAACGATTCTTTACAATTCTTTTCATTTTGGCCTGCTGGACAAGTTATTCGGATCTGACTTCAGGATCACTTCCAGCCGGACAAGCCTCCGCGACGCAACCTTCAATAAAGGAATCTCGGCAGTCGCGCCCTGTTGAAAAAGCAGCGATTAATTTTCAACGCATCACGGTTGAACCCGGTGATACACTGCTTTCCATTACTGAGCGCATGAATGAGCAGCAACCCTCCATTGAACAAGTGCTCAAGGACTTTTCCATCCTGAATCCTTCTGCCGATCCGAATCATCTGCAAATCGGCAACACCTATGCTTTCCCTTATTATCATAAAAAAGCAAATTGAGTTTCGCGGGCACTGCCTTCATGATCAAGGTTAGACGATCATTTCTTCATACAGATTCGGCGAATTCATGATATACTGACTTTAACTGAAAGATTATCTAGTCATTCATTTTACGAAGGAGCGAATCGCTCGTGTCTGAACTTACACACCGCACGAAAACCAGAAAAGTCAAAGTTGGCAATCTAACCATTGGCGGTTCTAATGAAGTGATCATACAGAGTATGACAACAACGAAGACAAGAGATGTTGCCTCAACCGTTAAACAAATTCATCGGCTTGAGGAAGCAGGTTGTCAACTCGTTCGGGTGGCTTGTCCGACCATGGAGGATGCCCTTGCCATTCCGGAAATCAAAAAACAAATCAAAATTCCGCTTGTAGTGGATATTCACTTCAACTACAAACTTGCATTGAAAGCCATTGAAGGCGGCGCCGATAAAATTCGAATCAATCCAGGAAATATTGGAAAACAGGAAAATGTTGAAGCCGTCGTTCGAGCAGCTAAAGAAAAGCATATCCCAATCCGAATTGGTGTCAATGCCGGCTCGCTGGAACGGCACATTCTTGAAAAGTACGGTTATCCAACAGCAGACGGTATGGTCGAGAGCGCTTTGCACCACATTAAGATTCTTGAAGATCTTGATTTTCATGACATCATCGTTTCACTGAAGGCGTCAAATATCCATTTAGCTGTTGAAGCTTATGAGAAAGCCGCACGGACTTTTGATTACCCGCTTCATCTGGGGATCACAGAATCCGGTACTCTTTTTTCCGGAACGATTAAAAGTGCGGCTGGCTTAGGCATTTTACTTAATAAAGGCATTGGCAACACAATGCGCATTTCTCTTTCTGCCGATCCTGTTGAAGAAGTGAAAGTGTGCCGTGAACTGCTTAAAAGTTTCGGTCTCACGAACGCGGCAACGCTCGTATCGTGTCCAACATGCGGCCGTATCCAAATCGATCTGATCAAAGTTGCGAACGAAGTTGAACAGTATATTTCCAAAATCAATGCACCAATTAAAGTGTCCGTGTTAGGTTGCGCCGTAAATGGCCCCGGAGAAGCCCGTGAGGCTGATATCGGCATCGCCGGCGGTCGCGGCGAAGGTCTTCTGTTCCGGCATGGCGAAGTTATTCGAAAGGTTCCCGAAGACCGAATGGTTGACGAATTAAAAAGTGAAATCGATAAACTTGCGGATGAATACTTTGCAAAGAAAAAAGAGAAACAAGAAAAAATTAACATCTGATTGCGCATCCATTGAGCGCTCATCTAAATTAGATGCACAAAAACCGCCAAGCATCCAGTATGGAACTGTGTTTGGCGGTTTTTCATGCTTTATATGGGCCCCTCAGACGCCAGATTTGATGAATCATAACCATAAATTCGAAAATGGTTAAAATAGTGAGCACCACAAATCCCTGCATGAGATATGGCTTTAGAGCGGTCTGAATCGTTTGGCTGGCCAGCAAGCCCGAGTTAACTTCAATAAAATACGCGGCTGTTGCCACACCGAAGATAAATAAAAGGAAATAAAGAACAAAATGAGAACGTGTTTGCCCCGTCTCCGCACGATATTGATTCGCCCAACCATCTTGCTTGGTAATTTTTATCTTTGCCAACCATACATTAATATGGATACCAATCGTGATCCACAAATAAATTTCAGGACTTATCAGCAAGGCTGCAAGCACCACATCGATGAACCGGCTGTTTGGGGTTTTTAGGGTTAAAATCAGATTCAAGATTGAAGCAGCAATGATCGGCGTGATCCAAATCCAATTCCAGTAAAACTGTTCGGTAAGCACTGAGAGCCCAACCAAAACAACAAATAAGCAGCGAATCAGCAGATTGATGAACAGACCGCTCTCTTGAATCCACAGGCGACGTGCATATTTCGTGCTCAAGCCATCCTGCAACATGTAGTCTGTGGTCCCGGAAACCCATTTATTTCGCTGGCTCGAATACGTATGAAGTGTTTTCATACTGTCCACATAGCAGCGGGCGTGCTTGCTGATCAGGCAGACCCATCCGCAAGCTCTAATGTATTGCGTAAGCAGCAGATCCTCGGTATCCGACTTATCATCGTAGAGTCCATTCAGCTTATAGCATTCGCTTACCTCTTTGGCTGCCTTAGGTCGAAAGATACTGCACTGCCCACCGGCGATTTCCGCAAAGTGGCCGGCGTATTTTTGTTTCATTGTCCACTGCGCAAATTCACGATTTTGCTGCGCGACCCACCATCGATTCAGCGGGGTGCCATACTTTCCTTGTCGAAGCAGGCGTTCACGATTCGGATCATTTCTTAAGTGCCTACGTGCACTCTCCGGCACAAGACATGTATAATTTGCAGAAACCGCCCCAATCTTATGGTTTTGACTGAGCTCACTCCACAATATTCGAATACAGTCTTTATCAAGATAGACATCTGCATCGATGCCGACAAACGTTACAATACTCTCTGCATATTTCTTTTGAAGCCCCCCTATATCTTGGTGGACAGGATCAATTGGATTCCCCCAGAACAATTGATACAGCTGGTTTAACGCACCGACTTTACGTTGCTTGTTGTCCACGGTGCGGAGGAGGAAAACCGTTAAGTGATAGCGCGCATTACACTGCATGATGATTTTTTCTGTATTATCGGTGCAGTTGTCCAGTGCAATATAAATATCCATCTCCAATCCTTTAGGAATCGATTGCTCCGATAAACTTTTCAATACATCCGCTATCGAATCCTCCTCATTGTGTGCAGGGATCATTACCGCAATCCTTGGTGAAAATTGCCCCATACTAAAGAGTCGATTGTTTACCGCATCATCATACGTAATTAAACGAGTCTCCACTATTTGTTTTTTCCTTTCTTTTTTTCTTTGTCCGAGCTGACGATTATTTGTATGACCCCTACGCGATGATTATGACTAATGTCTCAGCAAATAAGAATCAATTGACTCCCTAGTCTTTGAATTGAAAAAAGCATTTAGGCTGCCCACGAGCATCATATAAATAAAAAAAAGACCGGAACAGATCCGATCTTTAGCCTTGTATGATTTTTTTTAAATTTCACGCGTCAATCCATTCGCTTATTTCAGCTACAGACTTGCGTTCTGGTACTTTCGGAACAACGCCTTCTTCCGGATAGCCAACATATACGAAGCCCATAACCCGTCCTTTTTCAGAAACGCCAAATACTTTTTTCGCTTCGTCCGTATATGCTGCACCCCCTGTACGCCAAATACTTCCTAGTCCCAGCTCATGCGCTGCAAGCATCAGATTTTCAACCGCACAGGCCGTAGCCGCTACATCCTCAATCGCAACTGCACGCGGATTGTCACTTGGCTCCATTGTTACAACTATGATAACCGGGGCGCGTTTCGCACTTGCAATCCCTTTTTCATAGGCTGCGTTCAATGTTTCTTGATCTGCATGCTTAAGCGTTTTTTGATTTTCTTTTCCATAAACAGCACCGAGTTTGTTGCGTCCTTCTCCAGTAAGCACAATAAAATGCCACGGCTCTGTATTCATATGGTTTGGCGCGCGTCTCGCCGCATCCAAAATTTGCTCAATAAGTTCTCTTGACGGTTCTTTATCGGATACTTTACGTACGGATCGTCTTGTACGAATTGCTTTGATTGTCTCCATGCACACTCATTCCTTTACACAGTTTTCGTATTATGTCGATTAAAGTGTAACATGTATCACATGATTATCTCTAGAAATATGCTTTTACAACAAAAGAACCTTTACTAAAGTAAAGGTTCTTTTGCAGCATTACCAAAACAGCGGCGAAAGTAATTGAATCAACACAGCCAAACAACCGATACCGATGGCCCAGCCACCCAAAGTGCGGGCGCCTTGTCGAAGTGCAATATAACCAATAATGATCCCAGCGATGCCCAGAACGATCGGCAAGAAAAATAATGCGATCACGGAACAGATTAGTCCGAGCCAGCCAATTCCCTTGCCGCCTTCCATGACACGTCGGTCACCATGATCCCGATCTGCTTCTGGATCGTATTGATCGGCAGCCAATTCTCGCGCATACTCCTCATTGTTGTATGCATTTTGCTTATCGTACAATGAGTCTGTTTTGTGATTATGATAATGATCCTTATCAGCCATAATGACCCCTCGCTTTCATTTTAGGATCATATATAGTGTGACTCAGAACGATCATTTTCACAGATGCATTTATTGGAAATTATACTGCAGGAGAAACAAACGGAAGATAGAAGCTGACGGTTGTTCCTTTTCTTGGTACGCTGCTGACACAAAACGTTCCGCGATGTTCCGCAATGATTTTCTTGCACAAAGAAATCCCAATGCCTGTCCCTTTCGATTTCGTGGTGTAAAGCGGCTGACCTAAGCGTTTCAGCACCTCACGATCCATACCGGGACCATTATCGATCAACGAGAAGCGATAGCCGCGATCTTCAACACTGCCACGAAGTATGATTTTATTTTCATTATTTTTTATCTCAAACGCTTCCATCGCATTTCGCAGCAAATTAATCACGACTTGTTTTACTTTGTCTAGATCAACATTGCAATGGTTCTCGGTATAAGCAATGTCATAATCAAAAGCAACGTGATTAACCGTGCACTCAGCTGACAGTAATGCGACGAGCTGTTTGCACAGTTCATTTGGGTTCATCTTCTTATACGTACATTTTCGAAGCGACATGGTTAAAAAGTTATCCAAAATGGTATGCATCCGCTCAATTTCAGATAAAATCACCGGATGATACTTCTCGTATTCTTTCGTATAGTTGCTAAGCTGGAGAAATCCTTTAATAATCGTAAGTGGATTCCTTAATTCATGTACAAATTCTCCTGTCAACCGTGCCAAAATCTGTGTATGGAAACCGACAAGAATAATTTTTCCGTTCTTTGTGAAACCATTATATAAAGTGCCCAGACCAAGTTCATTTAACTGATCATGCAACAGAGCCGTAACAATATCATCGCTTTCTTTAATTGCATTTAAAAAGTTCTGCGCTTCATCAACATATAAATCCGAAAAAAATTTCAGAAAATCATGCCCAAATCGCTCGACAAATGCTTGTCCTTTTTTATTGCATTCTAAAATATGCCCTGAAAGATCAATGCAAAAACGAATTTCTAAAGAAAGCTGCTCTTCAAATTGTTCCTTTTCGGTAACGGTTAGAAAGGATTCTCGGTAAATAATGGTTATCACTCCTCTTGCATTAGTAACAACTTTTTCACCATTTCCCCAATACTTATCTTTCTTTATCTCTTTTTCTCTAAAGTGTTCCTAATGCTTTTCATTATACTTTAATCAGTCGGTTTGCGACACTTTTATTGGCAATTATTGTTAGACAAGTTCCGACATTTTTCAGAATTGTCTCGAATAAACCGCTGTCATTTTTTTCTGTCACCGATCATAACTTAATCATTGCGTGCATTCTATATCGATTGGAGTGGGTTTCTTGAATCCGATCATCGAACAATTGGTGATTCAGAAAATGAACCATTTAACAGCTGAAGAATTATATCAATACGCCGTTCAATTCAAGATCCAGGTCACAAAACAACAAGCTGCAAGTGTGGCCGGCCGTGTACGTCATCAAAACATCAATCCGTTTCAGCCGAGCGGTCAGGCGGCCCTTCGACGAATCTTGGATGAGGAAATCGGTGAGGACTTAGCCGAACATTTAGAGAAACAGTTTGAGCAGCTCGCAAAGAACCTCTGATCTGAACGAATAGAAAAGCCGGAATCCGTTTGGACCCGGCTTTTGTTCTTCCCTTATTTTTTATGAGCCTGTTTCGATATCATGGATCAGCTGCTCATTAAATTTCTGCTTTTTCAGCATATCGATTTCATACTTATAAGGCGGTTTCTTACTTTTTTTATCCGCGCCTACATAAGGCGTCTCGAGAATTTTCGGCAGTGTGTCCAGCTGCGGATGATGCACAATATCGTTGAGTGCTTGAAAACCGATGGTTCCAAGACCGATGTTTTCGTGACGATCCTTTTTTGCGCCTTGCGGATTCTTGCTGTCATTGACATGTACGACTTTAATTCGGTCAACACCAATGAGATGATCAAACGTTTCAAGTACACCGTCAAAGTCTTCAGCTACAGAATAGCCTGCATCATTTGTGTGACAGGTGTCGAAACAAATCGATAATTTTTCGTTCAACTGCACCCCATCGATTATTTTTGCCAGATGTTCAAAACGGAATCCGCATTCGCTGCCCTTTCCAGCCATCGTCTCCAAAGCAATCTGAACTTTATCCCGGGCTTCGAGCACTTCGTTTAAGCCCTCAATGATCTTAGCGATTCCTGCATCGACGCCGGCGCCGACATGAGCCCCAGGATGAAGGACAATTTGTTTCGCACCAATTGCTTCTGCGCGATCAATTTCTTTTCTTAGAAAGGATACACCAAGCGCAAACGTTTCCGGCTTTACTGTGTTTGCTATGTTTATAATATAAGGCGCATGAACCACAACCTCTTCAATGCCGTGCTCCTTCATATGCGCGCGTCCCGCTTCAATATTCAATTTTTCAATCGGTTTTCTCACTGTGTTTTGCGGCGCCCCGGTATAGATCATGATTACATTTTCTCCAAATGATACGGCTTCTTCACTTGAGCCGAGCAGCATTTTCGCACCGGACATGTGAACATGAGAACCTATTTTAAGCACAGACAACCCCTCCTCTTCTTCGCTATTTTACCACAGTTGCTTCACTCACGTATTCACCTGAATCCTCGGTAATTGTCACCGATATGCCATTATGACATAAACTAAATATCAGCAAATGTCCCCGTTATCGATGGACCTTGCCGTTGTTCACTATGCAGGGGCAACGGTCAAAAACCTTATTTCATCATGGGGTAAAGAAAGGAGCGAACCATTATGCCGCCGTTCAAGCGTGGTCCTCAGGATCCATTTTTCTGGACGATGCAGCCGCCCAGTGAACCCCCTGCAGAGCCTGCGCGCGGGTTTGGATTCCCACCGATCTTTCCTGTTCGCCAATCGCAAGCACCGCAAATGCCAAAGCAACCGACTCCGCCGCCACAAAGCGGAAACGGCGGGATTGGTGCGTTGCTCACCTCGCTGCTCTCAGCAGGAGCGCCGACATCAAATGGTGCGACTACCGGCTTGAATTTAGGCGGTATTTTGGTTAACGCTCAAAAAGCCATTCAGACCGCACAGACCGTTCTGCCAATGATTCAACAATTTGGACCGTTAATTAAAAATGCTCCGGCAATTATCAGCGCGATGAAAGGTATCCAAGGGGACAGCGATAAAACGGATAAAGATGAAGACAGCAGCGATGACACGCCCGACCACAATGAAAAAGCTGCTGGCGAGCGCAAAGAAAGCGAGAGTGACCCAAGTAAAGAAACGGTTGATAAAACCGATGCATCCGATTACGGTCAAGCGCACAAACAAAAGAAAAAAGGAATCGCCAAGAACAGTAAGTCCCTAGAGGCAAAACGTAAAAAGCATTATAAGGCGTCGTTAATGAATAGTGAGACGGTCACGACCAAACCTTCCGTTCCCCGTATGTATATTTAACGCTTGCGAATCCATTGTGTTCCCAGACCGGCTCATTTATAATGATTTAATGAGTTGACTTATTGCAGTTACTGCAGAACGGGGAGATTAACATGAACGTAATCAAGGTCTCACCGCGAGGCTATTGTTATGGTGTGGTTGACGCCTTGGTCATTTCCAGAAAAGCAGCGATGGATCCAAGCCTGCCAAGACCCATTTATATACTCGGCATGATCGTGCACAACCATCACGTCACCGAAGCGCTGAAGGAAGACGGCATCATCACCCTTGATGTGCGGGGCAAGAAAAGAATTGAACTGCTTGACGAAGTCGATCATGGTACCGTAATCTTTACCGCACACGGCGTTTCACCGGAAGTGCGCAGGACGGCAGAAGCTAAGGGATTGACGGTCATTGACGCGACATGCCCTGATGTAACCAAGACACATACCCTGATCAATGAAAAGAAAAAAGAGGGCTACCATGTAATCTATATTGGCAAAAAAGGGCACCCGGAGCCTGAGGGTGCCATCGGTGTCGCCCCAGATCGTGTTCATCTCGTTGAAACCATCGAGGACATTGATCAGCTTCATTTGAATACGGACAAGATCCTGATCACCAATCAGACCACGATGAGCCAATGGGATGTCATGGATCTGATGAATGAAATCAAAGCCAAGTACCCACAAGCGGAAAATTGTAACGAAATCTGCCGAGCAACACAGACACGGCAGGAAGCGGTGGCAACACAAGCAAAAGATGCTGATCTGCTTATTGTCGTTGGTGACCCGCGCAGCAATAATTCCAATCGGCTTGCTCAAGTATCTAAAGAGATTGCCAAAACCCGCTCCTACCGGATTGCTGATTTGTCTGAACTGAAGCTTGAATGGCTGAACGGCGTGCAAAAGGTTGCCGTGACTGCCGGTGCCTCGACGCCCACTCAATTAACCAAGGAAGTCATTCTCTTCCTCGATCAATATGATCCGGAAAACCCGGAAACGTGGTCAACCGAAAGCCAAGCGGCAAAAAATAAAAACATACTGCCTAAAGTTAAAGTGAAAGCAAGAAAAAGTTAACGCCATACATCTCATTTACTCCCAGCATACGTTCATACGGGTCTTCCTTTTCATAGAAGACAATCCGCATGAACGTATTTGTTTCTCAGCACACACATAGACGCCCGAGGCCGTTTTGCGTATTTCTGTGATCGCGATGATAAAGACGTAGTGTCTTGCTCTGTTTGAAAAGCAGCCAAGCGGCTCCTGAGACTTAGAACCTGCGTATTGATTGATCCCTATCCACTTCATTAGCATCCACTTCGTTCAGTATTTGTTTCAAAACGTTCACTTCAATCTGGCCTGGCGCAGAAGCGTGGTCAACACTTCCGAACGTAACCGCAGACCCGGTAATCGCTCCGCTGATTCTCGACAGCTTTCCTAGACTTCCCATGGACATGGTGACAATCGGAACCGTCACGGCTTGATTCGCTTTTAAGGTTGCATGCATCAGATGCAGCACATCTGCTGGCGAGCTTGGCATCACCGCAATTTTTGCAATATCCGCGTGTTCAGCTTCCATTTTCTTTAAAATCGAAATGATCTTAGATTCAGGTGGCGTACATGAGAAATCGTGGGCACTAAAGACAACCGTTCTTCCCATTTCATGTAATCGTTTCACTAAACGCGTCCGCGTATCGTCCGAACGAGATAATTCTAAGTCAAATGCATCCGCCAGTTTCTGCATTGCCAATGCTTCGTACAAATGGAAATAGTCCGCTTCGCTGATCGATTGCTCTCCCCCTTCATTTACACTTCTGAACGTCGCGAGGAGCGGTGTTTGCCCCATAACGGCATTAAGCTGATCTGCAGTATCTAGGATCGCCGTCCAAGAGCTGTTTCTCATATAGTCGATACGCCACTCAATAAAATCAACCGGCCCCGCAAGGATTCGTTTCGCCGCGTTCACCGCCTGTTCTGCTGTCTTGGCGGTGATTGGAGCACAGATTTTCTGTCGCCCGGAGCCAATCATTAGATTTTTTAATAGAACAGTGCTCATCGTTTTCCTTCTTTTCTGTTTATTATCGAGAGCGTAGCATGCAATCTGAACGCTGTCAATTCGTGTAAAAAGTCTGTTGCAGTAACCTATGGTGATCGGGCAATGGTTTAACTGATGATGATTTATTTTTTTCGACTATGTGTAAAATGTTTCTCGGGGGATAAATTTGATGTGGGCGTAAGAGGATGCGATGGCATGCAGTTCTTTCTTTATTTCTTTTTA
>NZ_JFZC01000053.1 GCF_000648615.1 Sporolactobacillus terrae DSM 11697
TTTTTGTCAAAACGCAGACGAAAAGTGGTCCTTTTTTGCGCCAACCAGAATTCTCAGATCAAAAAATCGACAGTTTTTCAGCGGCCTCGATAATACACAAGGGGGGGACTTGCTCGATCGTATCGTGATGATCCGTCGGCAGCTTGCGTTGGAACTTGGGTTTGTTCTGCCGGTTGTCCGTATTCGGGATAATATTCAGCTGGATCCGAACAGCTATCGCATAAAAATCAATGGAAGCGAAGTTGCCAAGGGTTCGCTGCTCCCCGACCATTATCTTGCAATGAGTCCGGGGGTTGATGATCCCGCCATTAAAGGCATTGAGACGGTTGAACCGGCCTTTGGGCTAAAAGCCTTGTGGATCGATGAAGCAACAAAGGATCAAGCAGAGCTTGCAGGGTATACCGTGGTTGATCCGCCATCGGTTGTCTCGACTCATCTGACAGAAGTATTGCGTCGTCATGCCTGTGAGTTGGTAGGCAGACAAGAGACAAAGCAATTAGTTGACCATTTGAAAGAACACTATCCGGCACTTGTCGAAGCCGTAATTCCGGATCCGCTGTCTCTAGGTGACGTGCAGAAGGTACTCGTAAATTTGTTAAAAGAAAATCTATCGATTCGCAATCTGCCTTTGATCTTTGAGACATTAGCAGACTATGGTCAGATGACAAAAGAAACGGGCTTGTTGACCGAATATGTTCGGCAGGCATTGTCTCGTCAGATCACAGAACAATTTGCTAAGCCTGGAGAAACGCTTAAAGTTCTAACTCTGAGTCCAGATCTCGAACGAAAACTGTCTGAATCGGTTCAGAAAACCGAACATGGAAATTTTCTCGCTTTAGATGGGACAACGACCGGTCAGGTTCTGAAAAACTTGCATGCATTAGTTGATAAATGGTCGGATCTTGAGAGTGATCCGGTCATTCTATGCTCGCCTGCGGTGCGTATGTATGTTCATCAATTAACCGAACGTTATTTCCCAACCATTCGCGTGCTCTCTTACAATGAACTAGAGACAAATGTAGAAGTACAAAGCATTGGGGTGCTGAATGCGGCATGAAAATGAAAAAAATTATTGCACCAACGATGGCGCAAGCCATTGAAAAAGTAAAACAAGAACTTGGCGATAATGCGGTCATCTTTCATACAAAGAAAGTGGCTAACGGCAAGTTTTTCAATCTATTTAAAAAAGAACATGTTGAAGTTTTTGCGGCGAGTGATCCGGATACGGAATCTTCATTTAATAAAATGAGACGTGAAACCGAAGTAAAGACTAAGGAGACTAAACCCCTCAATCGAGATGCAGTCTTAAGGCCAATGCCTTATAAAAAATTGGATGAGAAGGTCGATCGTCTTTTTTCTGTACCGCAATGGCTTAAATCGATCCAAGATCTGTTGCTCAATCAAAGTGTGCAGTGGCCGCATGCAGAGCAGTTGCTTCAGGGATTGGTTAAAAAATGGTATCAGAGTGACGAACAGATGAGCGGTGATGAAGCCAAAAAAGTGCTGTACGATGAATTGCTGCAGCGGCTAAACGCGGAACCTATACACACGTCTCATTTAAACGGCAAGTACATGATGCTGGTTGGACCAACCGGTGTCGGCAAGACAACAACCTTGGCGAAACTTGCCAGCCGCGCCGTCCTGGAAGAGGGGAAGAAAGTAGCCTTTATAACGGCAGATACGTATCGAATCGCAGCTGTTGATCAGCTGAAAATGTATGCGAATATTCTCGAGGCACCCATGGAAACCGCTTATACGGAGCAAGATTTTAATGAATTGCTGCAACGGTTTGCCAAGTACGATTATGTGTTCATTGACACCGCAGGGAGGAACTTTCAAAACAGTGTGTACATTGCGGAGCTGTTGCAATTTCTTAAAGCAGAGCGACAGATAAACATGTATTTAGTTTTAGCTGCAACGGCCAAATACGAAGATTTGAACCGAGTCATTCATCAGTTTGAGTCGCTTCATGTGTCACAACTTATCGTTACAAAGGTTGATGAAACTGCAACTTACGGCACATTGATCAGTATTTTGCTGCAACATCCACGATTAAACCTTGCTTATATGACAAATGGTCAAGAAGTTCCGGATGACCTTCAGAAAGCGCATGTTGGGAATTTGATTAATCATTTATTGGGTGGTTCAGATGGTCAATGATCAAGCAGAAAATTTGAGAATGCGCATTTTTCATGAAAAACGTGACACCAAGACAGCACAAGTGATTGGCATTGCCAGTGGTAAAGGCGGTGTCGGTAAATCCGTTTTTTGTGTCAATTTTTCATGGGCGCTTGGTGAGCTCGGGAAAAAGGTGTTAATTATTGATCTCGATGTAGGTATGGGGAATATCGAGCAACTGATGGGACAAGCCGCGCATTTAAACATTGTCGATGCACTGCAGCATCAATCCTCGTTTCAGAATGTTTGTGTGCAGGTGAGTTCACAAGTGTCTTTTATCGCCGGCGGTACAGGTCTTGGTTCATTGTTTCGACTAAACCCTGAGTATCTGAATCAATTCATTACGCAGCTTCAAATGGCAAGAGCTCAGTATGATTTTATTCTCTTTGATTTTGGCGCCGGTGCGTCGGAGGATCTGCTGCATTTTCTGCTAGCCGTTGATCGCATGATTCTTGTCACAACGCCTGAACCACCGGCAATCGCCGACAGTTATTCCTTGATGAAAATGGTTTACACGATAAAACAAGATTTGCAGATTATGGCTGTTGTGAATCAAACCTTGGATCGGCGTGAAGGAATGAAGACGTGGCGGCGCCTGTCCTCAACATCCGCTCGTTTTTTAGGCGCGTCGCCGTCATGGCTTGCTTCGCTGCAAAAAGATGATGAACTGTCTCTATCCGTGCGTCGTCAAAAACCGTGCATGCGCAGTTTTCCTAAGGCAGGCTACAGCGTACAAATGCGATTACTTGCCCGTTCTTTTCTTGTACAATCCGGACAGAAGGTATTTACTGCGCATGAGCGTACATTCGGAGATAAAGTCAGAGAGTATTTAGCACGAATTGGGAGGCATCAGAGATGAAGCAAATCAAAGTGCTGGTTGTGGATGATTCTGCATTTATGCGTCAAACGATCAAAGCAATGATTGAAGAGGATCCGGTGCTGCAAGTCGTTGCTACGGCTCGGAACGGTGCGGATGCGTTGGAAAAAGTGATCCGTTTCAAGCCGGATGTCATCACGCTTGATATTATCTTACCTGGAGACAGGGACGGGTTAGCAGTACTGCATGAGATTATGAGCACAAGACCAACGCCAACCATTATGTTAAGCGGAGCGTCAAATGAAACGATAAACTACGTCATTGAGGCAATCAGCAGCGGCGCTTTTGATTTTATATGCAAGCCCTCAGGAAAACCGGCCGATATTGCACGTATTGAAACAGAACTGCAGGTAAAGATCAAGCAGGCAGCAGAATCAGTGACAGTGAGGAAGAGAACAAACAATGCGGCACAAGTATACCAGCGGGAAGACCTGAGCAGTTCCGGAGGCGTTCAAAGTCATTCACAGCTTATTATCATTGGCTCTTCAACAGGAGGTCCGAAGGCTTTGCAAGCGGTTATTCCACAGTTGAGTGAGCATTTGCCTGCGCCAATTTTGATCGTCCAACATATGCCGCCCAAATTTACAAAGTCGCTTGCCGACCGGCTAAATCGATATGCTAAACTACCGGTAAAGGAAGCGGTGAACGGAGAAATTCTGAAAAAGGGGCATGTATACGTCGCTCCAGGCGGCCTGCACTTATGCGTCAGCTGCAATGAACAGAATCATCTTTGCGTCGACTTGTCTTCAAGCCCCCCAGTTAACGGCGTTCGTCCATCGATTGACGTCACCTTGCGCTCACTTGTCCAATTGCAAGGGTATTCGTTTATCGTTGCGCTGTTGACCGGTATGGGCAAAGATGGTGCGAAAGGTATTCTTGAGTTATGCGAAGCAGGAAAACAGGTACATACGATTGCTGAATCGGAAGAGACTTGCACCGTGTTCGGCATGCCGAAAGCAGCAATCGAGACAGGTCGCGTGAATGAGATACAGCCTATTTACCATATTGCCGATACGATCTGTAGACAATTCGGATTACGGGGAGACGATTAAGCATGGATATGAGTCAATACTTAGGTATATTTCTTGATGAAGCAAGGGAACATCTGCAGAATCTTAATGATCAGCTCATGACGCTTGAAGAGCATTCGGATGATTCAGAACTTCTGAACAGCATTTTTCGATCCGCTCACACGCTAAAAGGAAGTTCCGGACAAATGGGCTTTAACAACATGATGGAACTCACCCATACTATGGAGAATGTATTCGATGCATTGCGTAACAAAAAGATTACGGCATCTGCGGACATGGTCGATGTTCTTTTTGAAGGATTGGACCATTTAGCAGCGATGATCGATTCAATTGAACAAAGCGGATCGGATGCACGTGATGTAGCGGAGACGAAAAAACAGCTTGAAGCGCTTACGGGGAAAAAGGATACATCAAAATCGGAAACGGTCAAGTCTTCAAATGATGGGGCAATGAAGCAGCAAAACGATCCCCAAGCACATTTTTTGAAACTGGAAGACTATGAAAAAGCATACGTGAAACAAGCGCTTGACCAAAATTTAAAGGTCTATGAAATACAAGTGACCTTGAATAAGGATTGTGTGTTGAAAGCTGCGCGCGCCTATATGATTGCTAATGCTTTGGAGGAAGAAGGGACAATCCTTGCTACGCGGCCTGCAACTGAAGCGATCGAAAAAGAAGAATTTGATCAAAAACTGGTTTACCTTGCAGCAGTTGCGTGCGATGAGCAGAAACTCAAGCACAAGATCGAAACAATCTCGGAAGTCGCTGCTCTTGACGTGTCGTCTATTTCGGAAATAGAAGAACAACGTGCACCGCAAAAACAGCAAACCGTAGCGACTGAAAAGAAACGCGATCAAACGTCGCGTACATCCGCTGCGGCCGTGAAAAAGCCGGTTGCCGTCGCGAAAACGTTGCGGGTAAATCTTGACCGTATTGATCAATTAATGAATTTATTTGAGGAGCTTATGATTGATCGCGGGCGCCTTGAACGGGTTGCTTCTGACAATCATCATTCTGATTTAAGCGATACAGTGGAAAAAATCAAGCGTGTGACGAATCAAATGCAAGAGACGCTGCTCAACTTAAGAATGGAGCCAATTGAACAGGTTTTCAATCGTTTTCCAAGATTGGTACGCAGTCTTTCAAAGGAACTAAATAAGAAGGTTAATTTCGTTGTGAAGGGCGGGGATACCGAACTGGATCGAACGGTAATCGAAGAACTTGGCGATCCACTGATGCACATGATCCGCAATTCGATGGACCATGGCATCGAACTGCCCGCCGTACGAGAGGCAAAAGGGAAGAACCCAGAAGGGACGTTAACCCTTGCTGCTTATTACAATGGAAATCAAGTTATTGTTGAGATCAAGGATGACGGCGCTGGGATTAACAGAGAAAAAGTGCTTGACAAAGCAATTGAGAAAAATGTGGTGACAGAGGAAGAAGCGCGTACAATGACCGAAAATCAGATTGATCATTTGCTCTTTGCCTCAGGATTCAGTACTGCCGATAAAATCTCCGATATTTCCGGACGAGGTGTAGGCTTGGATGTCGTTGAAAGCAAAATTCAATCACTCAATGGAACCGTTGAAGTGGTCTCAGCTCCCGATCAAGGCACCACATTTACGGTGAAATTACCGATGACCTTATCGATTATTAATGCGCTGCTCATTCAAACCGGTGAGGAAGTTTATGCCGTACCAATCACGTCCATCACAGAAACGGCATTAAAACGGCAGGTTAAAACCTTTACCATCCACGATCAAACCGTCATGGACTATCGCGAAAGCGTCATCCCCCTTGTTTCACTTGCTGATTACTTTGCCGTTCCTGACCGTAAAACCGATAAACGGGAGGGTTCAGAAAATAGGGGTGCGGTTGTGATACTCAGCCATGGTGATAAGAAGGTGGCTTTGACGGCGGACCAACTGCTTGGCTATCAAGATGTTGTCGTAAAACCACTCGGAAAATATCTTGAGAAGGTACCGGGATTCTCAGGAACGACCATTCTTGGTGATGGACGAGCTGCACTAATTATTGATTGTCAGAGACTGATTGAAACCAATAAAACCATTAAGGAAAGAGCTTAAGGAGGAAAACCGATGACGAGTCAGGAGAAGCAACTAAAAGTAATTTTGTTTGAAATGAACGGTGAAACCTACGGCGTTCCGGTTGAACAAGTGTTGTCTATTGAGAAGGTCGACGGTATCACGCGTCTTCCTAATGCAGCTTCTTTCGTAAAAGGTGTGATGAATTTGCGCAGTATTATTACGCCGATTATTGATGTACGTGAACGCTTTCAAATGGGGCATTCTAAGATCACACCTGAAAGCCGAATTATTGTTGTTGAGCAAGATGAGATGAGTGTGGGCTTGTTGGTTGATTCATCAAAAGAGGTACTGGATATCGATGCGGACCAGCTGGAACAGACACCGGAAATGATCGGTGGGTCATCGGCAGAATACCTGAGCGCTGTGGCGAAGATCGGTGAAGATCAATTATTGCTGTTATTGAATCTGAAACAGGTGCTGAACCAAAATGATGTTGCCGCTTTACGTGCAATCGGAGACGAAGCATGAACCATCTGAATCAGCTTGACGGTCGACATCTCGACTTGCTAAAAGAATCAGCAAACATTGGTGCATCGCATGCTGCGACTTCACTATCCATGATGTTAAAGAAGCCGATCGATCTGTGCATTCCGTCCGTACGCTTGCAGTCTATTGCTGAGCTGATTAACGGGAAAGCAGAACAACAGGTTGCCGCTTCATTGATCCAAGTAAAAGGCAGAATCAAAGGCTACTTTTTCGTCATGTTTGCCATTGATCAGGCAAATATGCTGATTGAGGAGCTTGTTCCTCAGGGCAATATTTGCGATGATGGGATTGGCAGATCGGCATTTTATGAAGTCAGCAATATTCTTTGCGGCTCCTATCTGTCGGCGCTTGCTTCATTTTTGAATGTCACGTTTATTCAATCCCCTCCAGTTATTTCGGTGGATATGGCTGGGGCAATATTGAGTGAAGGACTCGTTGAATTATCACTCTATGATGAGTTTGCACTGCTCATTGATGCCGTTGTTTTTGATCGGCAAAAAGGGCATCAGTTGAATGGAGAATTTTTATTTCTGCCACTGCCCGATTCTCTGGATGTTATTTTCGAGCGGGTTGAAGGGAAGTTTTCTCAGTGATTCATGTTGGAATCTCGGAAATCAAGTTTGCCATCCATCCAGAGTCTTTAAAAACACTTGGTTTAGGTTCTTGTGTCGGAGTCGTGATCTATCATCAGCAAACACAAACTGCGGGGATGGCTCATGTTATGCTGCCTGATTCATCATTCGCTCGATCAACGATCTATCCGCCAGGAAAATATGCAGATACGGCAATACCGATGCTTGTGACAAAGCTGACAGAATATTATCATTGCCCGATCTCTGAGCTGAAGGCAAAAATGGCCGGAGGAGCAGAAATGTTCCGAACCACTCGAGTTCTATCCATGGAGAGTATAGGAAAGCGAAATATCGAGGCTGTCAAAGCGCAGCTAAGCGATTTTCATATACCGATTATTAGCGAAGAAATTGGTAAAGATTACGGCAGAACGGTTGAATTTTTTTGCGATTCTTGCAGGCTGGCCATTCACGCCCTGTTTCGAGGCAGCCATTTGATCTAAGATCGTTCAAAGGAGGGGAGAGAACTGGAAAAATCAGAAGCTTTGGAATCCATTTATTGGGAGCGCTGGATTCAGTCTCATGACCGAAAGGCAGCAAATTGTCTTCTGGAAATCTATATGCCCCTTGTAACGTATCATGTGCAGCGGATTGGTGCCGGATTGCCGCGCAATGTGGACAGGGAAGAGTTGCAAAGCTTTGCACTGCTCGGTCTCTACGATGCCCTAGAGAAATTTGATCGCAATCGGGACCTGAAATTTGATACCTATGCATCGTTTCGCATCCGCGGGGCCATCTTGGACGGGCTGCGCAAAGCGGACTGGATGCCGCGATCAATGCGTGAGAAGAGCAAAAGAATTGAGAAAGCAGTCGAGAAGATTGAGCAAAATCAGATGCGTTCCGCTACCCTTGAAGAGGTTGCAAAACTGTGTAAAATGACGGTTAATGAAGTGTCGCAGGTTGTATCGGAGAGTTTGTTTTCAAACTTGCTGTCTCTTGATGACGGGGGTTCAGATAATGGAGAGTCTGGTGCGAATGCAATTGAAGATACACGTTCCGATTCTCCGGAAGAACATGTCCTTGAAGAAGAACGACATGCGCAGCTTGCAAAGGAAATCGACAAACTCAATGAGAAAGAGCGTCTCGTGGTTTCTCTTTTCTATTATGAAGAACTGACTTTAACTGAGATCGGGCAAGTGTTGAATCTCTCTACATCTCGAATCTCACAAATCCACAGTAAAGCGCTGCTTAAATTACGCAACTATTTAACTGGAAAAGAACATTATGCTTAATCATCATGTAAAGCGGGGTGAATGCATTGTCAGCATTTTGGATTACGTTGAATTTCGTGCTGCTTCTTTTGGCTTTTTATCTTATCCTCTATCTGTATCAAAGAATTAAAGTGCTGCAAAAGACGCTTTCAGAACAAAATGTGCAGGAGTCCGAACAACTGCTTGCCGAGCATATTCAAGCGGTGCGCCATGAGAATGAGCAGTTTCTTGAAGCGGTTCAGGAACTTGTCATGAATGTGCGCACGGAAACGCGCGCAGCCGGTCAGGATCAGAGCGGAAAACCGATTGTGACTGCTCCCAAAACAAGCAGCAGCGCAAAAAATAGTGAGAAAGTAAAAGAAAAAACGTTTGAAACCGTCCTGAATCGTGTCAATGAGGATCAGGAATTGGCCTCCAAAAAACAAACCGGAAGTGAGCCAGAGCATGAATGGATGCCGCCGATTGATTCGATCCAAGATCATATCGAAGAGTCCCCCTATGTTCAGGCAATGAAACTTAAAGAAGATGGGAAATCAATTACAGAAATCGCCAAAAAAATGAAACGCGGAAAAGGCGAGATTGAACTTCTGCTCCGAATGCATGGAAAAAATTAATCGAATCTTGCCATGCACTGCAGAGTATGATATAGTTACGTTTGGTGTCAATCACACACGTCTGTTGATTTATGCGCGGGTGCTGAGCGCCATGCTCAGTCGCACACGAAAATGACATGGACGGAGGAATAAAACCATAATTAGGAGGCAACACATTCATGGCAGTTATTTCAATGAAACAATTACTGGAATCCGGTGTTCATTTCGGTCACCAAACACGTCGCTGGAATCCAAAAATGAAGCCGTATATTTTTACGGAAAGAAACGGTATCTACATTATCGATCTTCAGAAAACCGTACGAAAAGTCGAAGCAGCATACAACTTCGTCAGAGATATTGCGGCTGACGGCGGGAAAATTCTTTTCGTTGGTACAAAGAAACAAGCACAAGATTCTGTAAAAGCGGAAGCAGAACGTTCCGGTCAGTACTATGTAAATCAACGTTGGCTCGGCGGTACACTGACCAACTTCGAGACGATAAAAAAACGGATCAAACGTTTGAAAGATATCGAAAAAATGCAAGAAGACGGTACATTTGATGTACTCCCTAAAAAAGAAGTTGTTGGTCTTAAAAAAGAATTGGCACGTCTTGAAAAATTCTTGGGCGGCATCAAAGATATGGAAAGTCTTCCACAAGCACTTTTTGTTATCGATCCGCGCAAAGAACGGATCGCGATTGCCGAAGCACACAAGTTGAATATTCCGATCATCGCAATTGTTGATACAAACTGCGATCCGGATGAAATCGATGTAATCATTCCAGGTAACGATGATGCAATTCGTGCTGTGAAATTACTCACTGGAAAAATGGCGGATGCTGTTTTAGAAGCTAATCAAGGCGAAGAAACAGAAGAAGCTTCAGCTCAACCGGAACAAACTGAAAAAGTTGAAGAAGAGCCGGTTAAAGCGGAATAAAGAGCAAGTCAAGACTTAATGGGGTGATAAGGGGCTAGCCCTTTATCACTCTTTTCACGAAAACAAACAGCTTCACCATCAAAGGAGGATTCCCATTGGCTGCAATTAGTGCAAAGCAAGTAAAAGAATTACGTGAACTGACGGGTGCAGGGATTATGGATTGCAAACGCGCACTCGCAGAAACAGAAGGCGATATCAAGAAAGCGATCGACGTACTTCGTGAAAAAGGAATGGCAAAAGCTGCTAAGAAATCCGGGCGTGTCGCTGCCGAAGGTTTGGCTGAAATCAAAATCGACGGTAACAAGGCCGTTGCTCTTGAGGTCAACTCGGAAACCGATTTTGTTGCGAAAAATGCAGAATTCAAAGTCTTGATTGATACATTAGCACAACACATTCTCGACAAAGAGCCAGCCTCTGTTGAAGAAGCGCTGACTCAGAAGACCGCTTCAGGAGTTACTGTTGACGACTTGATTACTTCCGCTATTTCTAAAATTGGCGAAAAGATCAGCTTACGCCGTTTTGCAGTTGAGACGAAGACCGATGATCAAGTTTTCGGTTCCTACCTGCACATGGGTGGTCGTATCGCCGCTCTGACGAAATTAACAGGTTCTGATGCGACGGCAGCAAAGGATGTTGCCATGCATGTTGCGGCAATTCGTCCGCAATATCTGACAGAAGATCAGATCCCAGCTGACGTTGTTGCTCATGAAAAAGAAGTGCTGACACAAGAAGCACTTGGCGAAGGCAAACCGGCCAATATTGTTGAAAAAATGGTTGGTGGACGATTGAAAAAATTTTTCAAAGAAATCTGTCTAGTGGACCAGCCGTTTGTTAAAGACGGTGATGTGACCGTTAAAGAATATTTGAAGAGCAAGAATGCGGATGTTCTTTCATTCGTGCGTTTTGAAGTCGGCGAAGGCATTGAAAAGAAAGAAGATAACTTTGTTGATGAAGTAAAAGCACAGATGAAACAATAATTGCGCCTGTAAGGTGCTGTTGAACGACGATCGATTTAACAACCGTCATAAAACCGCCGATGCGGTTTTCAACACCCGATGAAACAGAGCAAGAAATCACAATGGGGCACGGGTAACGTGTCCCATTTTTTACACTGGTAAGAAAGTAAGAAAATAAAAGATTTAAGGAAACGAGTGTAAGTGCAACTAAGCCTTTGCCTTCGCCAGAGGCTTGGCAAAGCCAAGTTTTCTAAAAATCATCTAACGAGAGGTGCAGGAGCATGCCGAAAAAGGCAATTTATAAGCGGGTCATTTTAAAATTAAGTGGAGAAGCCCTTGCAGGTACAGGCGGTTTCGGCATCGAACCAAGCGTGATTCGATCGATTACGAAGCAAGTAAAGGAAGTTGTCGATCTCGGTGTAGAAGTTGCCATTGTTTGCGGTGCTGGAAACATCTGGAGAGGAAAAGCAGGCAGCGAAATGGGAATGGATCGTGCACAGGCTGATTATATGGGGATGCTTGCGACGGTACTCAACGCACTTGCTTTGCAGGATTGTCTTGAAGGAATCGGTGTTGAAACGCGTGTACAAACCTCAATCGAAATGAGGCAGGTTGCTGAACCTTATATTCGCAGACGCGCCATCCGACATCTGCAAAAGGGGCGTGTCGTTATTTTTGCCGCGGGAACAGGCAATCCTTATTTTTCAACGGATACAACAGCGGCGCTGCGAGCGGCTGAAATTGAAGCAGACGTGATCTTGATGGCAAAAAATAATGTTGACGGTGTGTATTCAGCGGATCCAAAAGTCGATAAAAGTGCGAAGAAATATAAGGAAATTTCCTATTTGCGTGTTCTGAATGAAGGGCTTCAAGTCATGGATTCTACGGCTTCATCGCTTAGCATGGATAATGATATTCCGCTTGTTGTTTTCTCATTATCAGAAGAAGGAAATATTAAACGTGCTGTGCTTGGCGAAGATATCGGCACAGTTGTAAAGGGGCGATAACTCATGGCTCAAACAGAGCTTTTTAAAGATGCACAAGAACGAATGGGTAAAGCGGTTAAAGCATTTCAGCGCGAATTAGTAACGGTGCGCGCAGGAAGAGCGAACCCTTCGTTACTAAATAAGGTAACGGTTGAGTATTACGGAGCAGAAACACCACTGAATCAGGTTGCCTCAATCACGGTTCCTGAAGCGCGGCTTCTGCTCATCCAACCTTATGATCGGACTGCACTGCCTAACATTGAAAAGGGTATTCTCAAGTCTGATCTTGGCATCACACCGACGAACGACGGTCAGGTGATTCGCATTGCAATTCCACCTTTGACCGAGGAGAGGCGTGCTGATTTGGTGAAATTGGTTCGTAAAATGGCTGAAGAGGCAAAAATTGCAGTGCGCAATGTACGTCGCGATGCAAACGATCAAGTGAAAAAAATGGCCAAGAACAACGAACTGACAAAAGATGATGTTCATGAAGCTGAGGATGATATTCAAAAGTTGACCAATGAAACAATAAAAGCAATTGATCAACTGGCAGCGGACAAAGAAAAGGAAATGATGGACATCTAAAGGGGCACAACCAAACAGGCAGCGCACCGGACAGCACGATCTGTTGATTGTATCCAAAGGTACGCAGCATCAGTACTGGGGGAAAATCAATGTTTGAAAAGTTTTCCTTAAATAAAGGAAAAACGGCTATGCCGAAGCATGAAGACACAAAATCGATAAGCATACCGAACCATGTGGCTATCATTATGGACGGCAACGGTCGATGGGCAAAAAAACGCGGGCTTCCGCGAGTTGCCGGTCATCGTGAAGCAATGAAAACCATAAAACGGGTGACGAAGGAAGCGGATCGCTTAGGTGTTAAAGTGCTCACCTTATATGCTTTCTCTACTGAAAACTGGAAGCGTCCGAAAGCAGAAGTCGACTTTTTAATGAAGCTACCGCAGCAATTCTTGAATTCCTATTTAAAGGAACTGATTGAACAAAATGTCCAAGTGAAAGCAATGGGCGATTTATCCCGACTTCCTACCTATACATTGAGTGCGGTAAATGACGCAATTGAAAAGACGAAGGCAAACAGCGGTTTGATCCTAAATTTTGCCTTGAATTACGGCAGCCATGCTGAAATCGTTCAAGCTGTAAAAAAAATTATTCGCGAAGCACACAGCCCAGAGGACATTAGTGAAAAGATGATTGCCGATCATATGATCAGTCCCGCGCTTCCCGATCCTGACCTTTTGATTCGAACCGGTGGAGAGATCCGGTTAAGTAATTTTATGTTATGGCAGCTTGCTTATACGGAACTTTATTTTTCGGAAGAGTATTGGCCGGACTTCAATGAGCAGAGTCTTCAAGATGCTGTTCGGGCATTTTCAAGCAGACAGCGCAGATTCGGCGGGCTCGCGGAAGGAAGCGAAAATCCTTGAAACAGCGTATTACAACCGGTTTACTGGCAGGTGCTTTTTATCTTGTTCTTCTTTGCATCGGTTCCTTGCCCTTCACTTTGCTGGCTGCAGCTATTGCGGTAATTAGTTATCTCGAATTAGTTAAAATGGGCAAAATGAATGTTGCTTTTCCAGAAGTTATCTTTGGCGGACTGGCGGTGGCCGCTCTTGTTCTGAATGCCGGTCGTTCTTCATTTTTAGCAGATGGGTTATGGATGAGAATGACTGCGCTGTTCGTTCTGCTGATGCTGACACTGATGATCTTGCGACGTTCCGCTTTTACATTTGCAAACGCTGCGTACCTCTTCTTGTCGGTGTTTTACATAGGGATTCCATTCTATTTACTGGTTCGGCTCCGTTTAGACAGTCTGCTTCTCGTATTGCTCGTACAAGTTTTGATTTGGACAACCGACAGCGGCGCTTATTTCGTTGGTCGAAAATTTGGCAAGCGTAAACTTGCGCCTGTAATCAGTCCGAATAAAACCCGAGAAGGCTCAATCGGTGCGGTAATTATCGCCGTTTTGATTGCGTTGCTGTTTAAGTGGATTGCGGGTCCGGCATTGGCACTGGCCTGGCCCACCCTCATTGGAATCAGTCTCGTTATTTCCGTGTTTGGACAGATCGGTGATTTAGTGGAATCTGCAATAAAACGCTACTATAATATCAAGGATTCAGGAACGATTTTACCGGGTCATGGCGGCATGCTTGACCGCTTTGACAGTTTGATTTTTGTACTCCCTTTGCTTTACGTTTTAGGATTCATTGTTTGAGGAGGAATGGTTGATGAAAAAAATCAGCTTGCTCGGTGCCACAGGATCGGTAGGAACCCAAACGCTTGCAATTCTTCGCGAGCATCCGGATCAATTTGCACTTGTCGCAATGGCATTTGGCGAGAATATTCAAACCGCACTCCCACTCATCCATGAGTTTAAACCTGCTTTGATCGCTGTTAAAAATAAACAGGTGGCGGATCGATTGAAGATCCACTTGGATCCTTCCACTCGTCTGGTTTACGGGATTGAAGGGATGATCGAAGCAGCTGTTCATCCTGACAGTGATCTGTTGGTCAACGCAGTACTCGGCAGTATTGGCCTCGAGCCCACACTTGCAGCAATAGAAGCCGGTAAAACAATTGGTCTTGCGAACAAGGAAACGTTGGTTACGGCGGGACATCTCGTGATGAGACGTGCGAAAAAATTTGGCGTTCCGATCTTGCCTGTCGATAGTGAACACTCGGCAATTTTTCAATCGATGCAAGGCCAGGACCGCTCAGCTGTTTCACGCATTATCATTACTGCATCTGGCGGAAGTTTCAGAGACAAAACGCGCGAGGAACTTGCTGGAGTTACGGTTAAAGATGCCCTTAATCACCCAAACTGGTCGATGGGCGCAAAGATTACAATCGATTCGGCGACGATGATGAATAAAGGTTTGGAAATCATTGAAGCGCACTGGCTGTTTGATTTGCCCTATGAAAAAATTGATACGGTTATTCACAGGGAGAGTATTGTTCACTCATTAGTTGAATATGCTGATCATAGTGTCATTGCACAGCTGGGATGTCCCAGTATGCTCGTTCCGATTCAGTATGCCCTTACTTATCCTTCCCGGTTAACACTTAGGCAAACGAAAACGTTGAATTTATCTGAAATCGGCAGTTTGCATTTTCAAAAAATGGACATGCACCGCTTCCCATGTGTATCATTAGCTTATCATGCAGGGAAAACGGGAGGTTCGATGCCTACCGTATTGAATGCAGCGAATGAAACAGCGGTTCAGGCATTCTTAGCTGGGAAAATTACCTTTCTGGATATTGAGCGCTATGTGGAGATGGCTTTGACCAACCATCATGTCATTAAAGCACCTGAATTAAAAACGATTGAAGCTGTTGACAAAGAAACACGCGCTTTTGTCAAGGAGCAAATAAACTAAAGACAGAGGTGTCTTCTCGTGGAAACGTTGATTATCGTTGTGATCATTTTCGGACTGCTTGTCTCAATCCATGAACTCGGTCATCTCATTGTCGCAAAACGCTCCGGTATTTTGTGCCGGGAGTACGCGATCGGTTTCGGGCCGAAACTCTTTGCGATTAAAAGAGGAGAAACCGTATATACGTTGCGTTTGCTTCCAATCGGGGGGTATGTGCGCATGGCGGGTGAAGACCCGGAAACTTTTGAGGTCAAGCCTGGACAAAGTATCGGGATTTTCCTGAACGATCGAAATCAGGTGACACGGATTGTCAGCGACCACCTTGAAAAATATCCGAATGCTCGCTTTCTAACGGTTGAACACTGCGACCTTGACAAGGAGCTCTACTTATCAGGATACGAAGAGGAAAATGGACCACTGATTCAGTACGCTATTGACCGTCAGGCAACCTATGTATCGGATCATCAGGATTTTCAAATTGCACCCCACGATCGGCAGTTTGCATCAAAACCGCTGCTCGCACGTTTTCTGACGATTTTTGCCGGTCCGTTTATGAATCTGGTCTTAGCAGTTGTTATCTTCATCATTTATTTCAGTATTCAAGGCGTACCGTCGAATCAGCCTCAGCTTGGAACCGTTATCGATGGCTACTCTGCACAGAAATACGGATTAGTGTCAGGAGACCGCATCCTGCAAATTGATGGTCAGGGCATAAAGAGTTGGCAAGATATTGCTGGATATGTGAGTAAACATCCAAAGCAAAAGATCGAAATGACCGTTGAACGAAATGGGGAGCAGCAGCAAATAGAACTGCTGACCGGCGAACGGAAGGGTGCCAATGGAAAGCCTGAAGGCATGATCGGCGTATATCAGCCGACGATTCATTCGTTTGCTGCGTCAATCGGTGCAGGTTTCAGTCAAACCTATTATTGGATAAAAATGGAATTCGTTGGTTTGAAAATGCTGATTTCCGGGGGATTTGATTTAAACAATTTAGCAGGTCCTGTGGGCATATATAATGCGACTGGAGCAGTGGTTTCACAAGGTTTATTCTTTGTTTTGAATTGGACGGCATTTTTAAGTGTCAATTTAGCGGTGATTAATTTGCTGCCGCTTCCTGCACTGGATGGCGGTCGACTCATGTTCATCATTTTCGAAGCTTTACGCGGCAAACCGATTGAGCCACAAAAAGAGGCACTCGTTCATTTTATTGGTTTTGCATTTCTGATGATCTTGATGCTGCTTGTCACGTGGAACGATTTGCAAAACCTCTTTACACGATAGATGAAAACAATGTTCCTAAAAAAGACTGAAACGATTTGAGGTGGTCATTAGTGAAACAAAGCCAAATGTTTATTCCAACGATGAAAGAAACGCCGGCAGATGCCGAGTCCGCCAGTCACCGTTTGCTGCTGCGCGGTGGTTACATACGGCAAAATGCTTCCGGGGTGTATTCCTATCTTCCGCTTGGTTATAAGATCATAAAAAAAATTGAGGCAATTATTCGCGAAGAAATGGATCGTACCGGTTCTCAGGAACTGCTTATGCCTGCGATGCAGCCAGCAGAATTATGGCATGAAACCGGACGATGGGACGTGTATGGTCCTGAATTGATGCGCCTAAAAGACAGGCATAACCGTTTCTTCGCTCTTGGTGCAACCGGTGAAGAATTAATCACAAGTCTTGTGCGTGATTATTTAAATACGTATAAAAAGCTGCCAATGAGCCTGTACCAAATTCAAACGAAGTTTCGTGACGAAAAACGGCCGCGTTTTGGTCTGCTCCGCGGTCGCGAATTTATTATGAAAGATGCCTATACCTTTCATGATTCTGCTGAGAGTCTGGATCAAACCTACTGGGTGATGTACCATGCGTATTGCAGAATTTTTGAACGCTGTGGACTAACGTTTCGCGCAGTTCTTGCAGATTCCGGAGCAATCGGCGGCAAGGACACGCATGAATTCCAGGCGCTTGCTGAAATTGGTGAAGATACAATTGCCTATTCGGATACTTCTGATTATGCAGCAAACTTGGAGATGGCCTCAGTACTTGATCAAGAAGAAGGGAAAGATGGCGAGACGCTTCCTCTTGAAAAAGTCGAAGGTAAGCAAGAAGTCGATGGAAATCAAGCAATCACTGCTTACTGGTTCCAAACTCGATCCGAACGTGTGGTTGTGTTTTTGAAAGCCTCCGATGAAATCAACGACGTTAAGGTGAAGAATCTTCTTGGGACCGATTTGATTGAGTTGATAACCGGTTCGAGTGAAGATGCGATGCACCCGGCAGAAGGGGTACGCGTTTTTGCAGACAATGGATTAAAACATGTGGCGCGCGCCGCTTATTATAACCAAGCGGAAAACAGCACTTATTTCCATCTTGATCCATCACGTGATCTGCCAATTGAATCCTTCGATGATCTTCGTTTCATTAAAGAAGGAGATCCATCTCCGGATGGAAGTGGTGTCATTAAATTTGCTCGCGGCATCGAAATCGGACAAGTTTTTAAACTTGGAACCAAATATTCCGAAGCGATGAACGCCACTTATCTGGATACTGATGGAAAGGCTAAGCCGCTGATCATGGGATGTTACGGCATTGGCATTTCAAGAACGCTGTCTGCAGTCTGCGAGCAGTATCATGATGATGAGGGCATGATTTGGCCTAAGTCGCTGGCACCATTCACCATTCATTTAATAACAGTTAATCCCAAAAAAGAGGATCAGTTGGCCTTATCGGAACAACTCTACAGCCAATTCATTCAAGAAGGCTATGATGTGCTTTGGGACGATCGAAAAGAACGGCCGGGCGTTAAATTCGCTGAAAGTGAACTAATCGGCTGTCCGGTACAAGTCATTGTCGGCAAAAGGGCTTCAGAGCAAATTGTCGAGCTTGCCGCACGAAAAGATACAGAGCGCGTAGAAACGAGTACTGCACAGCTTTCTGATGCGGTAAAACAATTATTAAACACACTCGCTTAATCTCATCTTTATTCTGTTCTAGAGGAGCTGACCGGCTCCTTTTTTACAGGATAAGAAAGTATATGATTTTGACCTGTCTTCAAACCAATAGCCCAGTGTCTTGGCCGAGAAACAAAGCGGAGGTGCGAGAC
>NZ_JFZC01000054.1 GCF_000648615.1 Sporolactobacillus terrae DSM 11697
TCCCGCAGGCGTCTCGCACCTCCGCTTTGTTTCTCGGCCAAGACACTGGGCTATTGGTTTGAAGACAGGGCAAAATCATATACTTTCTTATCCTGCAAAAAAATGTCACCGATAGGCGACATTTTTCAAAATCTATTCCGTTTAATCAGTCAATCGTGAGCTGTCCTTGATCAAGCGTACTGTCAGGAACGACCGAGCTGCGTGATCCTTGCAACTTCACGAGGAAGCTTGGTGCAAACGTTGAGTGTTGATCGTCAAATGTACCGCGGTTGGTCATATAGCTCGTAATCACTACGTTGTTGCCGCGCTTTTGCGGTACGGCAAAGTGCGAGTAATTCCAAGTGATGTCATCGGTATCCAAGTCCATGTGGAGCACTAGACCGCTGCCATTCATTGGACGATAGGTTCCGGTCAGCGAGTTGGACACGTAACCGAGCATGTAGATATCTTTGTCTCCGATTCCGTCAATCGTCATTTTCGCGCCGCGTGAATCGGTAAACAGATACCATTTGCCATTCTTTTTAAAGAGGTTCGCCCTCTCGATTTCATCGGTGACCGTATTCGATGTAATCAATGGTTTCATGACTTTTTTCAGCGTGTAATCGTTATTCAGCTCAATGATGCCCAAGGCCCCATTGGCCAGCGATGCCAGATTCTTTTTCGGGCTTTCGAGCAGTGCTTTTCGCTCTTTTTGGAAATACCGGAGCCCGCCGCCGTAGTAGGCCCGGTTGTCCAGCTGGTTGTCTCCCTGATAGCCGACCTTCGTCCCGGTATTTGCTTCAAAGACAAGGTATTTGTGCCCTTTATCTTCTACGTAATGTGGATCACGCAGCGTATGGTTATCTGCGCCCTTGTCACCGGCCACGAATTGATCAACGGTTTGATAATATTTGCCGTCGCCATCAAAAATTGATTTCAAATCTTCGATGCCGTCAACCTTTAAGGTCGTTGCATCAGGCTGTGACAGATTGATCTGCGCAGTCGTTAAGGTTTGTTTTCCGTAGAGTTTCTTGCCTTCGTCCCATGGATGACGGTTTGTGTAAAACAAACGCACTTTGCCGTCCGAGGTCAGCGTTGCCGATCCCGACCATTCCTCTGCCTGATTCTTCAAGATTTCATCATTCGTTTTCAAGTGATCATCCGCTTGGAAAACGCGACCTGCGTTCTTCCAGCTGTCAATCGATGTGTCGCCTTTCTTTTGGTAAAAAAGGTAAATGAATGTGTCGCTGCCGACATTCGGATCACCGGCGAGTGCAAAGACAATGTTATAGCCTTTATAGTTGGCTACCGTGCCGTCCGCGTTCTGCAGCGGCCAGCTGTCCCAAACATCCAAATCGATTTCGTTTCCATCTTTATCCTTGCCAACTGCCGATGGTAAATTTTCAATCGTTGATTCATCAAATTGCGGAACTTCGAAGCGTTCGTTCCCCTGCTGATCGGGAATTTTACTCATATCATAGCGTGTAATATGGGAAACGCCATAAGTCTGGTTCTTCCCAAAAGCATCAATTGGTTTCGCGGATACATTGCCTGCACCTACAATCAAAAAGGTTGCGGTAAGCAGTCCTGCAATAAGCTTCTTTGGCTGTTTTCTCACGGTATTCTTCTCTCCTCCGACGATTTTGGATTCATCGTTTCATAAACGTTGCCCTATTCACTTTTTCTCTGTTGTGCGCACAGGATAAGAACAATTGTCAACCGGTTGTCAATCAATCGATGACTGGGCACCTCTAGAATACGGTGAAGCCAGCTGTCTGTCAATTCACCAAAATATGTCGGTAAGCGTTTCCCAAACTAGACCTTATTAAGCCTTTAGTCCCTCTTTAGATGACTGATGTAACAAACTATGCAATCTTTTGTTTTTGCCCCGTTCAAGTCGATATACAAATTAATCTGCCCTAGTCCATAACGGACTGGGATTTTCAAGCGCGCAACGCAACGAATGGACAGTACTTTTGAACCATTCGTAAAATTTCAATGATCGTTACACAAACGCAACAAAAACGGGTCTATAGCCCCCAATTCATTCCAGAAAAATTTACATTACATTTTATTATCAACCGCATTTTGTCAACCGATTGACAATTGAATCATCCTTAATCGATAGGACCGTTCACTAGCATTCATCTCCATCCATGTGTAATGGGCTTTCGTCTTTTCGGTGCTGAATCCCGCAAACGCCGGAGCATCTGCGCGTTGATGCACGGGTTTTTTGCATGTCCAAAAATCACATCCTGTCTTTACCTGCAAAAAAAATTCCTCGCACAACGTTCTGTACGAGGAATTTTTCATTATGATTACATGGCCCTGAGCCGTTCAATCCGGCTTTCGATCGGTGGATGCGTTGCGAACCAGTTCGTTTTTTTCTTGTTTTTGCCGAATGGATTGGAGATGTACATTGAGGCCGTCGCGTCCTTGACCCGTTTCATTCCTTTGTCGTCGCTGCTGATTTTGGTAAGCGCGTTGATCAGTCCTTGCGGATCGCGGGTCAGTTCAACCGCTGAGGCATCTGCCAAATATTCACGATTTCGCGAGACAGCAAGCTGGACGAATTGTGCAACAAGCGGCGCAAGTATGATCAGAACCAGTGCAAGAATCATAAAGATTGGATTTGACTTTTCATTATTGCGTTTGTTGTTTCGCGCGCCGCCCCAGAAAAGCATGCGCTGTCCGATGTCGGCAACAACCACAATAACGCCGACAAGTGCAATGCAAAGCGTCATCAAACGAATGTCGTAATTGCGAATATGAGAAAATTCGTGTGCAGCAACTGCGGCAATTTCCTCACGGTTCAACCGTTCGAGTAAGCCGCTGGTGAACGCAATCACGCTTGACTCCGGTTTCATTCCGGTCGCAAACGCATTGGGCGACGGATCGTTGACAATATAGATTTTCGGCATTGGCACATTGGCGGCCAGCGCCAGTTCCTCGACAACATTGAACAGCATCGGGTTGTCCTTTTTCTCAATCGGATGCGCACCGGCCATGCTGAGCACTTGCGCACGCGCACTGGCAAAGGTGATCGGCACGTAAACAGCAAGCACAACCGCTGCAATGATTGGCCCGGAGAACAGGTCGCCGTTCAGAAAATAGCCGACCGCCCAGCCGATCGCCAGTACAAGCACGCAGAAAAAAGTAAGCAAAACAAGCGTTTTCCGCTTATTTTGTTGAATTTGCTGATAGAGCATACGCCGCCTCCGTTAGAACGTAACCTTAGGCACGTCGCGTTCGGCTTCCGGAATCGAGAGCAGTTCTTCTCTTTGGAAGTTGAACAATTTTGCAATAATGTTCGATGGGAACGATTCACGCTTAATGTTGTAATCTTTAACCGTTTTGTTGTACAGCTGGCGCGAATAAGCAACCTTGTTCTCAGTCGTCGCCAGTTCTTCCTGCAGGCTGAGAAAATTCTGATTGGCTTTCAAATCCGGATAGGATTCCGCCAATGCAAAAATTGACTTCAATGCACCTTCAAGTTGATTGTCCGCTTCAATCCGCTGCTGCGGCGTTCCGCTCACCAGGCCATTGCGCGCAGCAATGACTTGATTAAGCGTTTCTTTTTCATGTTTGGCATAGCCTTTGACCGTTTCGACAAGATTTGGGATCAGGTCATGGCGCCGTTTCAGCTGGACATCAATCTGGCTGAATGATTCCTGCACCCAGTTACGCAGCTTGACCAAACCGTTGTATTGCGCAATAAAATAGATCACAATAATCGCAATGATCGCAATAATAATCCAAGTTGCCATCTTTTTTCTCCTCTTTAAATCATTTTCTTAAGTATAGCATTGGAACGCCGCTTATAAATGATTCATCGTAAAATTCCCATAAGCGATGCGCGCAAAAAATGTACTGAAGTGGCAATACGCTTCGATTGGCCATGCCGACGGGCGAATGCCCTGACCGCGGCTCAAGCCATTGCCGCGGGTTCGCTGATTTGTAAACGTCCCGCCGGCATGATTGATCGCCTGGAAGTGAATTTCGCTACTCTGCATTTAAAAACAGCAGCTTCTCAAAGCCGCTGTTCCAACCTTTATTCGAGGCAGTATGCTTGAAGGCGCCGGCGATCCGCGCGGGTAATTCCGAACTCTGTTTCCAAGTACTTGCCGAACTTGCCATAGCTGCTGAAGATCGCGCCAATCGCTGCGTCCAGATATTCTTCATGAACGAGGAAGCCCTCCTCGAACCGCTTCAGCTGCGGCCCGCTCACGTAGCGTGCAGCATCCGCGAATGTTTCCTCGTGGTAGCGAGTAAGCGTTTGATTCGAGAGCAAATAATCATCCATAATTGTCTCAAAGGAGACACCGAGCGTACGCAGCAGCAGCATGGCGCCGACCCCGGTGCGATCACGGCCGCCGGCACAGTGATGCAGTACCGGCAGATTTTCCTCCGGGTTCTTGAACAACTGCATCAGCCGGTAGTACGATTTGTTGTGCACCGGCATTTCTCGATAGACTTGCGCAAATTTTTCTCGTGTAAACGTTTTATAAAAAGTCGCCGGATCCCATTCCTCGCGCGCCGTCGTTTTGTCCTCGCCGTTAACCGCAATCCGCTCATGGCGCTCGCCGCCGATTTGCGGATCCGGCCGCGCATCTGCTTCTGCTTTATCACGATAGTCGTAAATGACTTTGAGATTCAGATCCTGAATATGTTTTCTATCTTGCTCGGTACTATCTGTTAAATCGGCCGACCGGAAGAGCAGACCGCGTTTCACTTTCCGACCATCCCGCGTTTTGATTCCGCCCATATCACGGAAATTATAGACGCCTTTTAAAGGCAGTACACGTTCCATTAATCCGTTTGTTTCCATCGGATCCCCTCTTTCCATCCACTTTTTTTCTGTTTTCATTTATCATATCATAGTTTATAAGCGGAATTATTTCGTGTATGCAAACGAATCGTAAACATTTTCGGGACCGTTCACGCAGCGGAGATTCGCTTTCGCTTTTTGCGATTTCGCTTTAACCTCGCGGATCAGTCGATCGCTTACGGTACATCACAAAATCACGACTCTATAGGCGCAACCTGGTGAATTTTCTGGAGGAAGTGATGCGTTGAAATAAAGCGATTTACTAGACAAATCGTCAACACTAACCACCTTAGCCATCTTATTCTCATTGAACAACACACTATGATTTTTAGGATTATAAAATCCGAAAAAAGTGACCCTTTTGAAAAGGACAAGGTTGTTAACAATAGGGATTTGTACGGGCCTGCTAACTTTAAGTCGTATAGGCGCAAAACCTTTCACGGGCAGATCAGTGCAGGTGGAAGCAAAAAAAATAGCGCAGCGAACAAACCGTCCGACTGATCAAGCGTTCGTTCAACTTGAGAAAAAGTTCGACGCCCGGATTGGCGTTTATGCTTTCGATAGCGGTACACAACGGACAGTCGCTTATCGACCGGATGACCGGTTCGCCTATGCCTCTACCTATAAGGCCCTAGCTGCAGGAGCCGTGCTGCAACAAAGCTCGATTCACCAATTAAATGAAGTCATCCTGTTTAGCAAAGATGACTTAGTCACGTATTCTCCAATCGCTGAAAATCGCGTGAATAGCGGCATGACCCTTGGTGAAATTTGCGAGGCTGCCATTCGCTACAGCGCTAACACTGCGGGCAACCTTTTACTTAAGAAACTAGGCGGTTCTAATGGATTTGAAAAAACACTCAATAAGATTGGCGACAATGTTACGAAGGCGAACCGCTTTGAGACAGATTTGAATGAAGCGATTCCCGGAGACCTCCGTGACACAAGCACGGCAAGCGCACTTGCTACCGATCTTAAAGCTTTCTCGGTTGGCAAGGCACCGCCAACTCATAAACGTAAAATGCTCGCCGATTGGATGCGTGGAAACACTACTGGAGACCAACTCATTCGTGCCGGCGTGCCAAAAGGCTGAGCGGTCGCTGATAAGTCCGGAGCCGGCGGTTATGGAACGCGAAACGACCTTGCCATCGTTTGGCCACCGAAAAGATTGCCCATTATCCTTGCAATTCTGTCCAGCCGTGATACAAAAGATGCCCCCTATCATAACGAACTTATTGCGGAGGCTGCGAAGCTCACAATCAGCACCCTTAAGTGAGTGTAGCGATTGGAATACTAAAAATAACGGATTCAAGCGTCTAGAGTGACGGTTAATCAAACTTATTCTGAACCAACAAAGGTCCTTCAAACCATTATTGCGCGATTGGCAGTGAGATCGTCAAGATCAGAAACAAAGGTATATAATAAGGTCCGCGCGTTAGTCAAACACGGCGGTCCAATTTGGATCGTGATATGCGGCGAAGCACATCTGAATTTGTTCCTTTGTATTTTTTTCTTCGGCGAGCGTCGGCAGCTCGTCCAGTGCGAAGCAGCGGCTCTCGGTGGTTTCACTGTTCGCTTGGAATTGTCCGCCGATTCGTCTGCATTGGACGAAAACTTTGCATACCCCGTACGCGTAGCGCGGTCGGTTGTGCGCATTGCGGTCGTGAATCGCAATGATCCGCATCGGTTCAACCTCCAGCCCTGCCTCTTCTTTTACTTCTTTTTTCGTATTGGATTTAATCGATTGATCAACATCGACCCAACCACCGGGCAGCGACCAGGTGCTGTTGTTTTCTTTGACAAGCACTATTTTTTCATCTTGAAAAATGGCGGCTCGCGTATCGAGCTTCGGCGTCTGATAGCCGGTTTCGTTGCAGAAAAGGTCATGAACCTGCTCTAGCGAGAGGCCGCTTTTCGTGGCAAGCATTTCCGCGGCGATTTCGCGAATGCGGGTGAACCGCTCCTGATCAAAACGGTCCTTCGAGTAAGCGAGCCCTGCTTGGGCAAGCGACTGAAGCTCAATCGCCCAGTCCAGCCAAGGCTTATAAAGCGCTTCTTTTTGCTCCATGTATGGCTCAGCCCTTTCCCTCTTCGAATTCGGAATAAAGCGACATGCCGCCGTCGACGAAAAGGGTTGTCCCGGTGACATAGCTCGATTCACTTGACGCCAGCCATGCAGCGGCGGCAGCCACTTCTTCCGGCTTCCCAATGGCGTTGATCGGAATCATCTCCAACGTACTCTGTTTCTGCTGCGGATCAGCGAATTTTTCCGCATTAATCGGCGTTTCAATCGCGCCCGGGGCAATACTGTTGACGCGAATGCCGCGTTTTGCATACTCCAAAGCAATCGTTTCGCTAAACAGCTTGACCCCGCCCTTGCTCGCCGCATAGTGGGCAAATGTCGGCCACGGAATCCGCTCATGAACCGAAGACATGTTAATGATGTTCCCTTTCTTCTGATGCTTTAGAAAATGGTTGATCGCCGCCCGCGCACCGAGAAAAACACCGGTTAGGTTGACGTTGATCACCTGCTCCCATTCTTTGAGGCTCATCTCATGCGTGGGGACGCGATTCTCCATGCCGGCGTTATTGACCCAGACGTCCAGAGCGCCGAAATGCTGTTCAGCCGCATCAAGAAGTGCCTGAATCCCTTGCTCGCTACCGACATCTGCTTGAATCGCAACCGCGTCGCCGCCGGCTTTTTTCAATTCTTCAGCGGTTTGTTCCGCCTGCTCACGGTCGCTGTGGTAATTGATCACAACGGCCATTTTTTCTTCAGCCAGTCGGCGCGAGATCGCATTTCCAATCCCCTTTGAGCCGCCGGTCACGACCGCTACTTTTCCTGCCAGATCTGAATACATCGAAAAACCTCCGATCATACGTCTTCTTTTTATTGTGAAAAAGAAATGGCTCAATTGCAAGCCATCCGCAAAGGTCTACCCGTTCGCTCAAGCCTTCTCGCTCATTTTTCCCGCCAAACTGATTTATAATAACCGTTGGGAACACGATTGAAGAAAGAGGGATTGTTCATGGAAACCACAAGAAACAAAGAGCAAATTAAAGCGCAGATTTTGTCCGCGTTTCACTTCCGCCATGCCTGCAAGGCGTTCGATTCGACCAAGAAAATCAGTGATGACGATTTTCGCTTCATTCTGGAAACCGCGCGACTGTCGCCGAGCTCATTTGGCCTTGAGCCGTGGAAATTCGTCGTTGTACAATCTAAGGCTCTGCGGGAAAAAATCGCCCCAGATGCATGGGGTGCAACCGAAAAACTGAAAACAGCCAGCCACTTCGTCCTCGTTCTGTCGCGTCTGAAATCGGGACTTGCAGCAAACGCGCCGCATGTTCAGCACATGATCCGTGAGGTACAGAAGTGTCCGCCGGATATTGCCAAGATGATGACCGGCGCGATCGATAATTTTCAAAAGGTTGATTTTGATCTTGCAAGCAATGATCGTGTCTTCTTCGAATGGGGCTGCCGGCAATGCTACCTTGCCCTCGCCAACATGATGACCGCTGCTGCTGAAATCGGCATCGACTCCTGCCCAATTGAAGGATTTAATAAAGAAAAAGTTGAAAAAGTGCTAAAAGATGAAGGGATCATCAAAGGCGGCGACTTCGGCATCGCCTGCATGGCGGCGTTCGGCTACCGCGCCAAAGAGCCGCGGCCGAAAACGCGCCAACCGATCGAAGACATCGTCGACTGGCGTTAAGGAAGTGAATCATCCTTGAAAAGCGCAGCCAGCTCAGGCTGTGTTTTTTTTGCACGATTAGAAGGATAAGCGCCCTAAGGCTTCTCCAAATTCTCTTTATAGGCGCGACTGCAACGGTACCCCGCTCAATCTTTGGGCGTGCTCAATAGTTCTCGATCATTTTCGTTCGTCGCTTTTCCGTTTCTTCAAGCTTCTTTTTCAGATCAGCGCTTTGTTGGCGGAGCTGATCAAGCAATTGAGCAATCTGCTGCAGAATTCGCTCGATCTGCGCGCTGGATTTCTGAATCTTCGTGTGCACCATCCAATCGGTCACCACGTTATCAAAAAAATAGTCGGCAAAGGTTAGCAGCCCATTGCTTTCGAGCTCAGAAAACGACGCGCCGGTCACGTCACTTAATTCCTTTTCAAAGCGGCGCAGTGCTTGCTGGGCATCATGAATATCGCCGCGTGCGCCGTCCATTCGCTCATGCTTCATCGCGGTTGAGATAAATCCTCCGCCAAACAGGTCGAGATTGGACCAATTTTTCGCTGTGTTGAGCGAAGCTTGGGCGTGCTCCAATGCCTCGTGCGCCTGTTGACCTGCCGCAATCGCTTCCTTATGTTCCTTGAGTCCTGCACGCAGATCTGCTTCCTGATCGAGCAGCTGGTACAGCGCTTTACTTATTGGCGATGCCGTATCATGAATCAATTGCTCTTTATGCTGCATCCAAGCCTCGTAGCGCGTGTCTGCACCGGCAACCTGTTTCAGTTTTTCAACGAGCTCCGCTTGCTCTTTTTTCATATCTTCCAGTGTTCGTCGCGCTTCCTGTTCCTTCAACTGTGCCGTTATCGCTTCCTGCTTCTCTTTGTCGATCTTCTCTAGTTTGCGGCCGATCAACGTATAGAGAATCGATGGCACACTTAACGATTCCATCCGCGTGACGTCCTTCTGCTCTTTGGTCAACGTTGCTTGAAGCCTCGCCCATTTTTGTTCCTGCTGCTGCGTCTCGTCCTTCAGACGCGCCAGCTGGGCTTCCCACTTCTTCTTATTTTTCACCTGTTCTTTAATTTCTTGAAGTTCTTGGTTGAATGCATCAAACATAGCCTCTCCTCCATTTTAAGAAAAACCAAGCTGTACTTGGCACTTAAACCATCTTATTTTTGTGTACGCTCCGATTGCTCGCTTGCCGCGGGCGCCCGTGCACCTCCGTTTTGATTCTCGGTCAAGACACGGGTCTATTGGTTTGAAGGCGGAGCAACATCCTATTCTTTCTTTGAATCGTGACGGATAGGGGGATGTGTATGTTTTTATTTTTCACTTTTCTCGTGGCGCGGTCGCGGCCCATTCTGAATCGAGCACACCGTAAACGACATGATCCACGTAATGATCGTAGAGCCACTCGCCGGAACGGATGCAGCCTTCCTGCTTAAAGCCAAGCCGCTCAGGAATCGCGCGGCTCTTCGAATTTCCAAGCGCAGCGCGGATTTCCACCTTATGCAAACCGAGTTCTCGAAATGCGTAATCCGTTAATGCTGATGCGGCGCGTGTCATGATCCCTCGGCCTTGGTATTGCGAACCGAGCCAATAGCCGATTTGCGCGGTTTTGTTCGCCCAATTGATTTCGTTAAAACTGATCAGCCCCGCTGTCTCGTTATAAAGGAAACTTGGTGAAGCCAAGTTTTCAGGCACCGGCTGGGCCTTCGTGGCCTTTACACGATCTTTTCTTATTCTATGAAAAAGGATGACCGCCGTCATGCTTCGGTTCTCGCCATAGCCTTTGCGCGCTGCTCGAATAAACGCTTGAGTATCCGTGACCGCGCGCGTCACATCCAGCCACGGCAGCCATTCGCGCAGCGAATGCCGCGACTGTTCCGTCAAATCGAAAATCGCTTCCGCATCTTGCGGCTCCACGAGTTTCAGAACAAGTTCATCGTCAATCTTATGAAGAAACATAAGTAAGCATCCTTTCTGTTTTTTCATTATTGTATCATGCATGGGTTGAATAGTTGGGTTAAAATGGAAGAAAAACATTGGAGGGAACGGTTTGAAAAAATTAGTCCTGCTTTTCGTATGCATGATGCTTTTCACCGTTTCATCGTGCACCTCACTCAGCGCAGAGCCGCCAAATGTACAAGTCACCGTGCAACACAAAAAAAACGGAAACACGCAAGGGCGGCTATGAATGGAGCTACGGGTTGTTCAGCCGCACCTCTGTCGTCGCCGATGTTTCATCGCAATGGACGGAAACTATGCACCGGCGGTCTATTGATCCCGGTCAAAAAGCAACCGTCTCCTTTTCCGATCGTTCCCATCCGAAATTCAGTGCGCATCTCTATAATCAGTACCGCAAAGGATCAGCGCTCCCGGTTCATAAAAACACGATAACGTTGCCAACAAAACCAGGAATTTATGTGATCCTGATTCAAGCACATTGGCGATCCGGCAAATCAGATTATGCATTTTCTGTTAACGTAGACAAATAGACACTTTGATTTTCATAGGAACGTTCCGTATCGATAAGCATCTGAGAAAAGCTGTCATCTTCATCACCGGCATGTCGGGAGCCTAGAAGATCCACCTTGCGTGATGAAGTTTAGTGCAGAGGGTACAAAGCTGTCGATACCGCCAATAACGCCTTCATTTGGGAAGTGCTGCTTCCTGACGGACCAGGTTTTGAGCAGCGCTGGAAGGAGCAGCAAATAAGCAATCTTCTTTCAAATCATGATGAAAGTTGTATGGCTTCTCTTGAGATACGTTCCGAATCAAGTGACGTTTTATCCTCAATTCGATGCAATTGTACTTATTTAAGTGCAACACACGGTCGCTATGAAAAGTCGGTTTAACGTACGAAAATACAAGCTCAATGCGCGCGAGCTGTTCTTCACTTAGGAAAAAAGCGGCTTAAGCATTTGAATGCCAAGCCGCCTTTTTGATCACGCCTGCATGAGCGTTCCTTTTCTTTTACAAATCGTAGCGTTAAACCTTATTTCAACCTTTTATTTTTTGTTCAGCATTTCATAGACTTGCTTGACGTCTTTGTCGCCGCGGCCGGAAAGGTTGACGATGATGCTTTCGTCCTTTGGCAAGGTCTTGGCGAGCTTCGTCGCATAGGCGACGGCATGCGCGCTTTCGAGCGCCGGGATGATCCCTTCGACCTTGGACAGATTCAGGAAGGCATCCAGCGCTTCTTTGCCGGTGACCGTGACGTATTCGCCGCGCCCCGATGCTTTCAGGTAGCTGTGTTCCGGACCGACACCCGGATAATCAAGACCGGCGGCAATGGAGTAAGTCGGCTTCGGATTGTTGTTTTCATCGACAAGCGCGTAGCATTTGAAGCCGTGAATCACGGCCGGTACGCCTTCGGCAATGCTTGCGGCTTCTGCCGGCTCGACGCCGATAAGGCGGACGCTCAGCTCGTCAATGTAATGGGCAAAGGCCCCGATTGCGTTGCTGCCGCCGCCGACACAAGCAACAACCGCAGCAGGAAGTTTGCCTTCTTTTTCAAGAATCTGCCGCTTCGACTCTTCGCTGATAATCGACTGGAAATGATGCACCATCGTTGGGTACGGGTGCGGACCAACCGCTGACCCCAGTAAGTAGAACGTTGTCTCATGATTTTGCACCAAATCTGCCAGCGCAACATCAACTGCGTCCTTCAAACGGCCCTGACCCTTTTCTACAGGCACGACTTTAGCGCCAAGCAATTCCATCCTGAAGACGTTCAGTGCTTGACGTTCGGTATCGTATTTACCCATGTAGATCGTACATGGCAGACCGAATAGTGCGGCAACGGTGGCTGTTGCGACGCCATGCTGTCCGGCGCCGGTTTCTGCGATGATGCGCTTTGCACCCATCCGTTTGGCCAGCAGAATCTGACCGATTGTGTTATTAATCTTGTGCGCACCGGTGTGGTTCAAATCCTCTCTTTTCAGATAGATTTTGGCACCACCGGCTTGTTCCGTCAGGTTTTTTGCAAAAGTCAACGGATTTTCGCGTCCGACATAGTCTTTCATGTAGCCACGCAGTTCTCTGTTAAATTCCGGGTCGTCCTTATATCGGTCGAAGGCTTCGGCAAGCCTTGCCAAGACCTTCTGCAATGCTTCGGGGACATAGCTGCCGCCGAATTCACCAAATGTTCCTACTGATGCTGTACTTAAATGATTACTCAACTCTGCTCAGCTCCTGTTCTTTTTCGTACCCGCCCTCCGGAAGGTACCGAAAATGTAGTGCTCTTTTAGTCTCTAACTTTCAAAAACGATTGTCAATCGATTTTTTAATTGACAAAAAGTTTTCAACCTCGGTCACGGTTCAAGGCTTCCCCCGGCATTGCGCTGATAACCCAGATAGCGTGTGCCTTGAAATTCGAGCATGCCATGATCGCCTTCTGCAAGCATGCCGTATTCTGACCCAGACACTTCAAACTCGATCCGGTCGCCACTCTCCATCTCAAATGTGGCATAATAGTGGGTAATCACAGGTCTTTCGTTTCCTCCGGCCGTTCCGGTTCTTTTGCCAACAACCTGTGCTGGAACACGAAGACGCGGCTTTTGCTTGTTGGATGACCACGTTGCCGCTCGCTTTACAAAACTGAAAATAATGCCGCCGATCACAAGCGCAAAGCCAATAAAAATAATGATTTGCACCATTTGAAATGAAGCATCAACCGTATCCAATAAACCAACCTCCACATGCAGATTCATTCATTTGTTTATGGGGTATAGATGAAACGTTGCGCTTAGTATAACAAATGATTCACAATCTTTTTATGAAAAGAAAGTCTGGTGTCCGCTATGATTCAAGACCGATATTTGAACCTGAAATTAAGTGAACGCGGTGCAATCATAAGTATCATCACTTACTTGATTTTATCTGCGCTCAAGCTGTTTGTCGGTATTTCAATGGGCTCGCGCGCGCTTCGTGCCGATGGTTTTAACAATGTCACCGATATTTTCGCTTCGGTTGCTGTGCTGATTGGCTTGAAACTTTCCCAGCGTCCGGCTGACAGCGACCACCCGTACGGGCATTGGAAAAGCGAGACGATCGCCTCGCTCTTTGCCTCATTCGTCATGATGGCGGTCGGTGTTCAAGTGCTTTTCGACGGCGCGCAATCCATTTTTAACGGGCATGAAGAACGTCCGGATCTGCTCGCCGCTTGGATTGGCCTTCTCTGTGCAGCGATCATGTTCTCCGTTTACGCATACAATAAACGGCTGTCCAAGAAAACCGGCAGCACCTCGGTCCTTGCTGCAGCAAAGGACAATTTTTCTGATGGCTGCGTGAGCATTGGCGCCAGTATTGGTATTTTCGGTGCACAAATCCACTTAAACTGGCTGGACTCGGCGGCAGCGTTTGTGATCGGACTGCTCATCTGCAAAACCGCCTGGGACATTTTCAGAGAATCCTCATACTATCTGTCGGACGGCTTTGATGACAAAACGCTGCATGCCTTTAACCATTTGGTCCATTCGGTGCCCGGCGTTGAAGGTGTGCGCGATATCCGCGGGCGGAAATATGGCAATAACACGGTTATTGATTTAGTCATCGTTGTCAACCCGGACATGAGCTTGCGCGAAGCACATCGCATTTCTTCTCGTGTTGAAGCCGTATTGATGGATAAATATGACGTCTTCGAGGTCCATGTACACGTCGAACCGAATGAATAGGCGTTTCACCCTTGGCCGGCTTCAGGCATAAAGTAGAGAGAAATGAATCAAAAAAGGGATGATGCTTATGCCGGTTAATCCATCCGACCCGTCTTTTACCCTGTTCGGCGATTCGATGCGAACCGTTACGGAACAACGCGATGCAAACAACTACATTTTCCAGCTGTTCGGGCCGCAGCTTCCGACAATCAAAACCGGTTTTTTCAACGCCCGCATGACGCGCGGAATCATTATTCAGCCGCACTGGCACACCAATGCTTCTGAAATGGTCTTCGTGATCAGCGGTACGGTGGTCACATCGGTGTTCAATCCATTTACGCAAAAGGTGATGACCTATCGTCTCAATCCAGGTCAGGTGTGCGTTCTGCCGAAAGGATGGTTCCACTGGATCCTTGCCTTGACGGATGACGTGCACCTACTGACAATCTTTGATCAGCCGACTCCGGACGTTGTCTTTGGTTCCGATTTTCTACGCGTCATACCGGCAGAAGTCATGAACCGTGCCTATTGTGTTGATCCGTCCGCCTATGCTCAAACCGTTGCGCCCATTCAGCAGTCTACCATTCTCGGTCCACCGGTCAGCTGCACCAATCAAAAGCAGCCCAACGAAGCGGGCCCGCAGCCGAAGCCGTACCCCTCCTCCTATTTCGCAGGACCGGCCGCGCCGATACCTTATGACGCATAAAAGTAAAAAGACGCAGATCCCGATAATCTGCGTCTTTTTGTTAATGAACTTTATAAAGCATTATATTCAGTTTCTGAGTCATCATTGTTTATTTTAATTCTTCTACCCATTTTTCTTCCAATCAATCCGTTTAGACCTTTGGACTTATCGGCCCGTTATTACTAGAGTGAATCGCCGCGCCCTCGTACTTGTTTGCTTCACCTTCTGTTTTTTGAAGAAATTATTTTAATTCCGGCCAATAGCCTTTATTCACCTCAATTAAATCATCTAAGACTGCTTTAGCGACTTTGGCACTTGGTACTGTTTTTGAAAGAATTAACGCCTGCCAAAGCTTTTGATAGCTCCCTTCAATATATGCCTGAACGACCAATTTTTCTACGGTTACTTGCTGATACATGAGTGCTCTTTCAAATTCGGGAATGATGCCTTGAGTTAATGGCTCCGGTCCATCCGTTCCGACAATACAGGAAACCTCCACCATTGCATGATGATCAAAGTTTGCAATTGCTCCATTATTTTCCACAATCATAACCATTCGCTCATGTGTATTAAAAGCGATTGCTCGTGCTAAATCTACTATAAAAGTAGCATGGCTACCAATTGAGAATTCACTTCCATCTGCTGTACCTTTTTCAATAATTCTTCTAGCCGTTGAAAAGACTTCCTTTTCCCTACCATCGATAACTTCGTTTGTGCGCGTATAACTGATATCCGAATGGTTCACAACATAATCAGGATAAAAATAATATTTTAAATACGTATTAGGCAGAAATCTTGGATCAACAGCCAACAAATCTTTGGCTTTTTTATGTGTCTCCTGCCAACTTTGATCCATATGCTGTGTATCTACTTCGATTTGCGTCAGATAACCATTTTTTGCGACATAATCACGAATTTGAGGTAAATATTCATATCCATTTTTATCCTTGACACTGGTCCACCATCCGAAATGATTTAAACCAAAATATCTAACTTCCAAATCTTTTGGTGTCTTCCCAATGATTTGAGACATTCTACGTAGTGTCCCAACAGGCATATCACAAATGTTCAATACTTTCGATTTCGGTCGAAGCACGCGACACGCCTCCGCAACAATGGCAGCAGGATTTGAATAATTGAGCATCCAGCAATTCGGCGCATAGCTTTCCATAAAGTCAATCAGTTCGATCATTCCAGTAATACTACGCATTCCATAAGCAATCCCGCCTGGTCCACAAGTTTCTTGACCAACAACACCATGTTTCAAAGGAATCTTTTCATCTTTTTCACGCATTTCGTATTTTCCAACCCGGATATGCGCGAAGCAGAAATCTGCGTCCGCAAAAGCTGTTGCCGGATCTGTTGTATAAGAATACTCTATTTCTGGCGCTTGTTCTTTTAATGTTATATTTAATGCTTCACCCAATACTTTTTGTCTTTCCATGTCATTATCATATAATGTCAATTTCTTCAGTGGAAATCGATCCGCATTGTCTAAAAGCATCATGACAATTCCCGGGGTATACGTACTCCCGCCACCTGCGATAACAACTGTAAATTTTTTCATTATAAATCATCCTTTCTCATTTTAGTCGTTTTCCTTTCTTCCCAAATACTGATCTACAGCCTTTCGAATACTCGTTACCCGTAAGCCATAAACAACATGAACATTTTGTCCTTTAACAATAATTCCGCTGGCTCCAGTATCATTTCTCAATATAGATTCATTAACTAGCTCAGGATTTTTTAACGTTAGTCTCAACCTTGTATAGCAATTTGTCACTGTATTAATATTTTCTGCTTTGCCCAATGCATCAATAATAATTTTGGCAAGTTCTGAATTGTTCTGAAGTTTTTCCCCTTTACCTTGATTTTTCTTTTCTCGGTATTCCTTTTTAGAATATAACTTGGTTTCCTTCCCATGATCTTCACGTCCAATTGTTTTGAAATTTAATTTTGTAATCAAGAAGCGGAAAGTAACATAGTAGATTCCAAAAAAAACTAAACCGACCAGAATGTACATCGGCCATGATGTTTTAGCAATTCCTAATGGTAGATTAAACAAAAGAAAGTCAATCATTCCATTTGGACCGATAGCACGGACATCGAGAATACTTAAGACCACAAAGCTTAAACCACTCAAAACAGCGTGCACGACAAAAAGCAGCGGTGCCACAAACATAAAAGAAAATTCAATAGGTTCCGTTACTCCCGCCACAAAGGACGTAAATGCAGCAGGAATAAGTATTGCTTTTACTTTTGCTTTATTTTCTGGTCTAGCTGTATGATACATCGCGAGACATGCACCCAGTAAACCAAACATTTTAGAAATACCACGTGCATCCCAGATCACACTTTTTGATAGTCGGGTCACACTTGGATCAGCAATTTCCGCATAATATATATTCCTTGCTCCTTCAAAGACATGCCCGCCTACTTCCTGAACTCCGCCTAACGAAGTATATAGAAATGGTGTATAAACTAAGTGATGCAGACCAGTCGGAATTAACAACCGTTCCAAAGCTCCATACATAAATAGCCCAAAATTGCCACTTCTGTGTATTATTGTTCCCAAGCCGTTAATTCCATGCTGAAAAAATGGCCAGGTATAGGTGAGGGCAACAGCTAAGAGAATAACCACTGGAATTAAAACGATAAATACAAAACGAGATCCTCCATAAATTTGCGCCGCTCCCTTGAATTCTGTATCAATAAACTTATTGTGAATATAAGCGGTTACAATTCCAAGTATAATTCCTAGAAAAACTCCCATATCAAGGATCTGAATTCCAAGAATCAAAGTTTGGCCGGTGCCTTGCAAAGCGTCCTCTTTAAGTAGTAATCCATTCAATTCCATAAATTTGTTCATCGCATTTACAAAAACTAGATAGCCCAATAATGCGGTAAAACCAGCTACTGATTTTTCTTTTTTTGCTAAGCCCACCGTAAGTCCTACACAAAAGATCAGCCCTAAGTTGCCCAATATTGACACTAAGGAACCAGATAAAATCATGCCTAAACCTGTTGTGACTGGGTTATCCAAAAACGGAAAAATATCAATGAGTTTTTGATTGGTAAATACATTTCCAAGAGCGATTAATATACCTGCAATTGGCAAAATCAATACAGGAATAAACATTGCTTTTGAAAACGCCTGCATTGATCCCATAATTCTTTCCTTCATTTTGTCACCTCCGATTAATTTGTTTTACCAACACACTCCTAATTTATATTGTAAGCGCTTACCTGTATACCCTATATCACCAATAAAAAACGAGTTTCAGTTATTGAAACTCGTTTCACTTCAAAGTGATTAAGTTTTACGATTTGCTCCCCTATTGTTTACGTTCCAAGTAGGCTTTAATAATTAATTCAAATGCCATCAATAATCTTGGAAAAAAAAGGTTAGGCAACATATTTCGATCATCTAGTTTGTTATTATCAATAATTTTAAAGTTAAGATCTGATAATTTTGCTACTGTATTTTTTGTTTCTTTAGTGAAAGATACGATAAATATTCCATGTTTCTTTGCAACTTTTAATCGATCAATAACTTGATTTGTCTCTCCTGATTTTGATATAACAACGAGCGCTCCTATATCCTCCAAGTTATTTTCAAATACCCCAACAGAGTCCATTCCTGTGGCAAATATTGCCTTCTTTCCAAGGACCAATATTTTCTTATACAAATACTCAGCTGCAATTCCTGAAAAACCAGTTGCGTAAATAAAAATGAAGGTCTGACTCAGACAAAGTACGCCTTGAACGAATCGTTCAATATCATGTTTCGAATTATAGTTTAAAAGATCTTTAGGGCTTATTTCCGGAAAATCTTCGATAGTTCCTTTCTGTTGAGTAATCACTTCTTCTACTTGTGGCAATAAATTATAATACATGTCAATAAATCCAGAATATCCTATTTTTTTTGACAGTCGAATTACTGTGGCCGGCGAAGTATAGTTTTCTTGAGCTATTTTTCGGACGCCCATCTTGAGAACGCTGTCAAAATGATCAATGATATATTGCAAAACCTGACGATCCAAGTCCGTCAGATGCTTTCCTCGAATAAGCTTACCTATTTCAATCATATATGATCATCTCATCCTAAACTTAACGATTTTATTTTGATTGTCTCACAACAATTCAAAGGATGCTATGCACGCCCTACTCATTACTGACTTACTTTACGCATATATCCATTCAACTAGAACAAAGGGTGTCTCATCATCATAGACTTGTGAGACACCCTTTGTTTTACGATTTAGATTTTGAATGACGCTTGTGAGAAATCTCTTTTTATGCTGCACGCATTAAAGCCATCTATTAATTTCCGCTTTCCGTCTCGCGTCCTTCTTTTTTCACAAGAAACGAAATGACAATCAGTACAGCCATAATGACGAGGCAGGTCAGCGTTCCAGTCAGATTAGCGCGATTGAACACAAACGATAGGAAAATCAGAACGAGTGCAATCAAGCCGACAAAGGTCATGTATGGGAAGCCCGCCATTTTAAAGAAAGGCATTTTTGGATAATGCGGACGCAGTTTTAATTCTGCAGCGCAAATGGCAATCCAAACTAAAGATACCGTGAATCCAGGAATACTCATCAGCTGATTGATGATTTGAGCCGGAGAAAAATAGGCAAGTGAAACGCCTATAGCTAAAAAGCTGGTCGTCAGCGCAATCCCGCCCAGCGGGACACCGTGTTTGGACAATTTACGGACAAAACCCGGCGCCTCGCCGCGTTCAGCCATCGCATAAAGGGTACGCGTTGTTGCGTAGATCCCGGAATTGGCTGCGGACAGCACGGCAGTCAGCAGCACAAAGTTCATCAAATGCGGGACACCCGGAAGCCCGACTGTCTCGAATACTTGTACAAATGGACTGCTCTCTGTCGCGGAAACACTGCTCCACGGCATCATGCCGCAAATAATAAGGATCGGCAAAATATAGAATAAAGCAACCCGTGAGACAACGCTTTTAATCACTCGAGGCAGAATATGCTCCACTTCTTTTGCCTCGGTTACCGTAAGTCCAATCATTTCCGAACCGCCGTAAGAAAAAATAACGACCAGAAATGCGGCAATCATTCCACCAAAACCATTTGGGAAAAAGCCGCCGTGACCAAAGATATTTTTCACCGGATCGGCAGGACTTGGAATCACACCAAACAAGATTAAGAATCCGAGGATGATAAAGACAATAATCGCCCCGATCTTGATCCCTGCAAACCAGAATTCAAATTCGCCGTAAAGGCTGACTTGAAAAAGATTTATGCCAACGATGAACAGGCCGCACAGACCGGCAAGTACCCAAAGTGGAACACTCGGGAACCAATATTGAAGAAAACTTCCCGCCGCCAGCACCTCGACAACCGTTACAATCATCCAGTTGATCCAATATAGCCAGCCGATCATAATTGATACCCGAAAGCCAAATGCCTTATGCATTAAGTGCTGCATGTTCAGCCCTGGATAAGCAATCGCCATCTCGGCAAGCGCGACCATGACAATAAATAAAATAAGCCCACACACAAGGTATGCGATCGTCACACTTGGGCCGGCAATCGCCAGCGTGTCGCCGCTTCCTTTGAAAATGCCGGTGCCGATCATCCCGGCCATGGCCATCAACATGATGTGGCGCGGGGCCAAACCACGTTTTAGTTCCGTTTTTTTCTTTTCTGTTGCACCCATCATCATTAATTCCTTTCTCTCTATTTATGTCGCTTGCTTTAAAGTCATAAAGCAAGCGACAATTTTCATTTTATAAGAATTCCCAAAAAACTGTCAAGCCATGATCGTTAGCAGAGGTCGAATCCCTTACGATGCATAAACTCAGTAACACATCCAAGCGGAAGATCCTTTGTGTATTTTCCTCGGCCAGCTGATCTTTTGTTCGTTGTTTGTCCGCAGCTGATAATGCGCTTCCATATGCCTGGCGGTCAATCCTGATCAAATGAATCGCTGCGCGGCTTTTCTTTGATAAAAAAAGTCAGCGCCCAGGCAACGATGCAGAAGCCGAGCGCAACTAAAAAAGCTGCATTGACACCGTTCAGTACGGCGTCTGTTTTTAATACGCGATTGAGGTGCGGATCGATGCCGAACATGGTTTTTACCGGCATTTCACTTTTGGTGACATCGGACATCACGCTGATCAAGACCGCAGTTCCGATTGCACCACAAATGGTTCGTAACGTGTTCGTAACGGCGGTTCCGTCACCCATCCATTCCTCAGGCAAGGTATTCATTCCCGCAGTTGTGATCGGCGTCAGTACAAGCGAAACGCCAAGCAGCCGAACCGCATAGAGCGTCGTCAGCGCACCAATCTCCGTTGACATGGTTAAAAAAACAAATGGAATTGTTGCCATCGTTAGAAGGCCCATTCCCGTGATTGCCAGCTTGCGAACGCCGATTTTTTCGAAAACGATCCCACTGAGCGGACACATCAGACCCATAATGGCCGCACCAGGCACCATCATCAGGCCGGAAAACAGTGCACTTTGCCCGCGTACGTTCTGGATATAGAGCGGCAGCATAAGTTCCGCACCGAACATCTCAATCATCACCACTGCGCAAATGATTGCCGATAAACAGAAAAGCGGTGAACGCAGAACATTAAGATTGAGCATCGGGTTATCAATCGTGAGTTCCCGCCAAATGAACAGACTGACGCAGCCGGCACCGATAACCAAACTAACAATAACCAGCCGCGAGCTCCAGCCGTGATGCCCGACGCTGCTGAATCCAAACAGTAGCGCGCCGAACCCAAGCGTTGACAGCAGCAGTGAGAGCGGATCGATTCGCTTCGGATCAAGCGGCACGACATTGCGCATGGATTTGGACGCCAGTCGTAAAATCACAAGAACAACCGGCAGAAACAAGCAAAAAAGAATGCGCCAGTTGAAGTGATCCATCACCCAGCCGGCCATTGCCGGTCCGACAACCCGTCCCAAAGCCAGCACCAGCCCCTCCAAACCCATGGCCAAACCGCGCTCGTGTTTTTGAAAAATGAGCAGCAGAATGGTTTGCATCAACGGCATCTCCATGCCTGTAGCTGCCGCTTGAACAACCCGCCCGCATAAAAGCAGCGGAAAATTCGGTGCCGATACCGCGATGATCGTCCCCACGAGAAAAATCAGCATCGCAGCCATGAATAGCCGCTTTGAATTGATCCGGTGCATCAGCATCCCGGTAACCGGAATCATAATCCCGTTCGTCAGCAGGAACCCGGAAGTCAGCCATTGCCCGGTATCGGCATCAATATGAAAATCATGCATGATGCCCGGCAGCGCTGTAACGATCATGAGATGATTGACGACCACACAAAACGTTCCCAGAAGCAGCACGGCAACCAGAACCCATCGTTTATACGGCTTCCCCTCACAATCCCTTGCATGCGCTTGGGCAGCCATTGTCCCACGTCCCTTCGTCCAAAGTCTCCTGACCCGTAGTATGGCTCAATACACCGATTTACACTCATAAAATGCGGCCGAATTGTCCCTTGCAGCCAAATCCGTTTCAGTGCGCTTTGGGTTTGGTGCGGCCCATACGTTAAAGTCGCAGGTAAACCAAAAAATCGCCCGCCACATTATGGAGGACGATCTTCAGTATCTTTTTAGTTCAGTGCTTGCTTCTTTTGCATCGCTTTCTGCATTTTCTTCATTTCTTTGACGCTCATCACTTGATGGTTTTCCGGAACGTAGAAGACGTTGCGCGTAGAAACCACTACATCATTGCTGCCGCTATAGGCAAACAGCATCTTAAAGCGATTGTTCTTGAATACACGGCGTTTCTTTTCAATCGCCAGATAAGCCGGCTGATCGGTCTTTTTGACGACACTTTTGTCCGTAATCGCCGTGTGCTTCATTTTCGGTTTGCCTTGTTTGCTCGTATTGTAGAGATATAGGCGATCCTTGCCGACAGCCTGATTCAGCAGCAGAAACGGGCCCTGCGCTGCTGCGGTTCCGGCGGCTGAATAGATCGGCACTTTTTGCGTCTCTACCTTCGTGGTCATCCCGAAATGATTGTGTTCATTCATAATCAACAACGTCTCGCTGCCGAGAAAGACGATCAAGGAAACAGCGGCCAGTCCGTAGTGCAGCCAGCGGTATCTCGCAAATTTCTTTACTCCGCCCGTGAAAATGAACACGACAAAGAGCACAACACCGACGCTTAAACTATATAAAACCAAACGATTCACTCCCTATTCGTAAAATAGTCTTGCCGACTGTGTCGCTCAATCCGCTCCTTGCGCTTCAACCGCTTGTTTGTTTTTCCCTTTAATAAAGAAGGTCAAAATCAGCGTCAGCACGCAGAAACAAATCGCAACAATAAATGCCGCGTTCATCCCATTAAGCGCTGCATCAAGCATTTGCTTCCCATATTGCGATGGATGGGTATGCATCAACTGTTTACTTGGTGAATCATTTTTGGTCACGTTCGTCAAAATACTGATCAAAATGGCTGTTCCGATTGAACCCGCCACCGTACGAATCGTGTTGTTGACGGCAGTCCCATGACTCATCAACGAATCAGGCAGGGCATTCATCCCTGCGGTCGTCACCGGCATCATCACCATGGAAATGCCAACGAAGCGCACCGCGTACAGCACGATAATTGACGTAAAGCTTGTATGTTCGGTCAGGAACATGAACGGCAGCGTGCCTACTGTCAGCAAAAACATACCGGTAATCGCCAACTTACGCGAGCCGATCTTGTCGAAGATGATCCCGGTGACCGGGCTCATCAGACCCATAATAATCGCGCCCGGAAGCAGCATCAGTCCGGAGTTAAGCGCACTCTCGCCGCGGATATTCTGAATATACAGCGGAAGCACAAGCTCCGCACCGATCATCGCCATCATGACAATACTGCTGATTACCACCGATAGCGTAAAGATCGGTGACTTGAACACCCGCAGTTCCAGCATCGGCTCCTCTGCAACCAGTTGCCGCCAAACAAAGAAAACGGTAAAGACCGCCCCAACGACCAGCGGCCACACCACGCGGCCATCCGACCAGCCGTAGTTGCCAACACTGCTGAATCCATAAAGAACCCCGCCAAAACCAAGCGTTGACAGCACAAGTGACAGAAAATCAATACGCGGATTGGTGAGCGGCACAACTTTTTTCATCGCTGCAAACGCAAGAATAATCACGACCACCACGATCGGAATCATCATCTCGAAAAGCAGTCGCCAATCATAACGATCCACAATCCATCCGGAAAGTGTCGGTCCGAGCGCCGGCGCAAAGGCAATGACAAGGCCGCCAAGCCCCATAATCACCCCACGTTTTTCCCTTGGAACAATTAACAACGAGATGGTCTGCATCAGCGGCATCATCGTTCCGGCACCGGCAGCCTGAATCAAACGCCCGACAAGCAGCACCGAGAAATTGGGGGCAAGCGCCGCCGTAACCGTTCCCGCCAAAAAAAGGATCAAAGCACCAATGTACAATACTCTCGAGTTGATTTTATTGATCAACAGTGCCGTTACCGGAATCATTACACCATTCATTAACAGAAACCCGGACGTGAGCCACTGCCCTGTCGCGGCAGAAATATCAAAATCCTTCATAATATCCGGAAGTGCGGTTGCAAGCAGCGTCTGATTCAGAATAGTACAGAACGCCCCGACCAGCAAAATAACAATTAAAAAAGTTCGATTATACGCTTTCCCATCGATATCCATGGGTTGTTTCTTCTCAGTCATACACGAAACTCCTTTTCCTCCATTTATCTCAATCTTATCGTGGATCGGCGCACACTCCACAACACCCTATTGAAGAGGATAGCGCCGCTTTATGAACACGCTATGAATTCAACAGCATTATTTTTAATTAAACGAGCGTTTGTGAAAATTGATCGTTGGGTGAAGCGACCAACACGGTTGGAGCGCATCCGTTGCAGCCAGCAAGAAAACGGCTGCAAAATGCGCACAAAAAAAAGCTTCCCCTTCAGAGGAGAAGCTTAAACAAGCGTTTATTTAATGCCTCAGTGACGGAAACCCGTAGCGATACTGGCGCGGCAGCTCGGTCTCTTTATGCAGCTCGGATGCCGCCTGCAGCGCCCAGTACGGATTGCGCAGCATGCCGCGTCCGACGGCAATCAGGTCAGCTTCTTCATTGCCGATCACCGCATTGGCCAGCTGCGGATCCTCAAGACGACCGACGGCAATCACCGGCGTGCCGACCGCTTGCTTGATTTCGCGAGCAAACGGCACTTGGTAAGCCGCATGCGTGCCTGGCTTACCGGCTGCCGCAATCGGTCCTTCACCGCCGGCGCTGACATGGAACACATCGACGCCGGCTTCTTTGTACTTTTTCGCCAACGCAATACTATGATCCAGACCATAGCCGCCGGCTATATACTCAATTGCTGAAATGCGCATGATCAGAGGCATGTCGGCTGGCATGACGCTTTTTGCCGCTTGCACAACCTCAACACCGAATTTCGCTAAATCGTTGCCGTACGCATCGGTGCGCTTATTGGTATACGCGGATTGGAACTGATGAATTAAGTAGCCATGAGCGCCGTGCAGCTCAATGGCGTCAAACCCGGCTTTTACTGCACGTGCAATCGCCGCAGCATATTTTTCCGGCATCGCTTTCACCTCTTCGGTTGTCAGCGCACGCGGCGTTTTATAGTGTTCATTAAACGCGATTGCCGATGGCGCAACCGGTACCGCTGCGTCCTCTGCTTTGCGTCCGGCATGGGCGATTTGAATCGCCACCTTCGCGCCGTATTTATGGCATTCATCAACAATCCGAGTTAACGCCGGGATCTGCTTATCAGACCAGAGCCCGAGATCATTGTCGGTAATCCGGCCATCCGGCTCCACATCGGTCATTTCAATGATGATCAGTCCGGCGCCGCCGATTGCCCGGCTAACATAATGTACGAAGTGCCAGTCGGTTGCAATGCCGTCCTTCTTCTCGACGGAGTATTGGCACATCGGCGGCATGACGACACGATTTTTTAAATCTAAGCCTTTGAACGTCCATGGTGTGAAAAGATCGATCACTGGAATTCACTCCTTATTAAGGGTTAATTTCATATGCAGTATCTGCTTGGGAGATGCATTCACCGTCAATTTTCCTGCTTCAATCAGTTTTTTAATGCGCCAATAAATAAAGGTATCACCGACCCATTGTTTATCATGCAGCTCACCGATCACTTCGCCGATTAAACGCACGCACAGAAAGCCTTTGCGGGTTTCCGTTTGACGAGCAAGCCGGCGTGCATGTCGCAAAATTTCGGCGTCAAAGTAATCCGGCGACATCGGTTGCACGTGTTCGTTTTCCCAGATGCGCAGCACTGCGGGATCGGCAGACACACGCAGCCATTCACTTTCCAGTTGGCGGCGCTCATTTTCAGTCAATGGCGGCTTCTGCGCATATTTTTTAAACAGCATCGCCAACGTCTCCGGAGCCAGTTCGCCGCTATACGCCGAGTGTGTCCCCTCTCCAAATTCTTCAAAAAGCTGTTTTTCGTAAGCAGAAGGATTGATGACCCGAATGGGATTCTTGCGGCCACGCAAAAGATAGGCAACGAGAGCGAGCCCGCACTGCTCCCAAGCATTATCCGATGCCCAAACGGTAACCGGCACATGCTCAGGAATCGCTTTGATCGCTTCAAGTTGATTCGTCAGCGCGTCGAGATCATCCTCATCAAAGGAACATCCGTCAATGAACGTTTTGAGCCATGCGTTTCGATGGCGCACTCCATCTGCTTCGTCCAGTTTTGCCAACGGTCCGTTTGAAAGGTCTGTTGCCATGGCAAGGACGCGTTCGCTTCGAACCTTAATGCTGCTTAGCCCATACCTCAGACTCCCGGCAACCGAATCGCCAAACGCAATATGCCGGTGATTCAAGGCCTCTTCAGCCAGCGGCTGCTTCGGCTGCAACCGGATCAGATCTTTATACATGCGGCAGATTCGCTTTGTCAGCTGCCGCTCATCCAACAAACTCTGTTCGGTCATTTCGGCTTCCTGAAACAGTTGCAACAGCATCCGCTTACTCTCGCGTTCATTCAATTGGTTAATCGCTTCCGCTAGCTTTTCATTCACGAAATCAATCGCCTCCACTCAAATCCTATCACCATCACTGAGGATCGACCAAGCACAAAGGCTTGCAGCCGAACCCTGTGCTCATTCGCTTTAATTTTCGCGGGGTTCGCTTTTACTTTTGCGTGTACCGTTGGTCTGCGCTTTCATGGTTTTGCATCAACGCTTCGGTCGCTCGCTTTTGATGCTCAGTCAAGACACTATGTTATGGCGAATGGATTTTGCTTTAACTTTTGCTCGGTTCGCTTTAACTCACGCACATGCGGTTTGCTTCCTGCTATTTATGAATAGCTTGCTTCAATCTTACAAAGCTGCGTGTAAAGAAAGTCGTTCACCGGTGTTGGAATCCTATGCTTTTTGCCGAGTCGGCGAATCGTACCGGCGAAAAGATCAACCTCGGTCGGGCGATGCTGCAGCGTATCTTGGCGCATGGACGGCATTCCCTCGGGGCTGAGCGCATCGTTGATCTTCAGCCAACCGGCAATTTCCGACTCGCGCAGCGGCACGCCTTCCGCATTGGCCACCTTGATCACTTCTTTCATCGCTGCAATCACCGTATCGCGCGGTTTGCCCGGCACTTGGATACCTCCGTAGTTGGTCGCAAAAACGGCGGTCGACTGGTTGACTCCGGTATTGACCATCAACTTGCTCCACATTTTGTGCATCATGCGCGCGGGAATCTCATAAGGAATCTCCGCTTTCTCAAACAATTGCTGAAGCGCAGCGACCTTTTCTGTACGCGCGTCATCCTTTTCGCCGAAGCTGACAAAACCGATTTTCGTATAGGTCAATTGATTGCCGATTTTCGATGCGTCCATCCCGGCAACAATGCTGTAGAGCAGCTGTTTGAAGCCAAATGCTTCACCGATCATTTGCTCGCTGCTGATTCCATTCAAAAATGAGATGAGCGTTGTATTCGGCCCAACTTGATTGCGTGCACTCTCAATCGCCTTCGCCAACCCGGCGTATTTAACGGTAAAAACCAGCAGATCTGCCGGTTCCATTTGCTCGTCTGCAGCAACATAATGAAAGGCACAGGGTTCTCCGTTGCAGTACACGCCCTCCTTTTTGTAGCGCTCAATGCGGCGCCTGTCGGCGACAATACGAACCGCATCGTTCCCCAGATGGTCCGCAAACTGTTTTCCGTACATCATGCCAAGCGCACCGAGCCCAATGATTGCCACTGTTTTGATTTCCATTCCGTTCTCCAACCCCGTTTCAATTTTCTGTAAGTTTCCTTTAGTATAACCGCTCTGCTTTGCACTTGGAAGAGTTATCGTGCTTCCGGATGCCAGGCCCGTTCTGTATAAAAGCAATATGCTTTGTCAAACTAAGTGCAAGACGTAACGGAGGGCTGTTTATGAACGGATTCATGCGTGTGATTGATTTTCATCCCAATTGGCTGTGGCAAGCGGTCGTTATCCTTCTGTTCGGTGTTCTTTTAATACGGGTTTCCGGAAGGAAGTCCATTTCGCAGATGACCATTCCGCAAACCGTGATTATGATTTCAATTGGGACGCTACTTGTCCAACCAGTGAGTGGCAAAAGTATTACCTTGTCCTTTATCATTGGAGCTATTTTTGTTGCCACACTGTCTGTCATCGATCAGCTTCAATTAAAATGGGACTGGGCGGAGTCGCTTTTCTCCGGACATGCAAAAATTATCATTAAAAACGGTAAACTGCGTGCGCGACGGTTGCGAAAAATGAAAATGACGGTCGACCACATTGAAATGCAGTTGCGGCAGAACGGGGTCGAGCAACTTGAAGATATCGAAATGGCGACGGTGGAACAGAGCGGACAAATTGCCTGCCTGCTTGTTCAAAAGAAGCGCCCGGCGACAAAAGAAGATATTGCCGCGCTGCAGCGAGATCTTGCGGTGATTGCAAAAGCCTTGCATGTTCAGCTCCCCTCCCAACAGAAAAAAAAGCCGCAAGAAGCGAAACTCTTTACTGAGATCGAAAACCACCGCAAACAGCCGCGCTGAGCAGCCATTTAATGATTACCAGACTTTCGACCGGCTGATTCAGTATCTCGATGATTAAACGCTTCGTATTGTTTGGCTTTATCCACGACATCCAAATTGCGACTTACCCTTTGCGCCGGTTCTTCCATTTCTTTTCTCATTCCATTTTCTCTGATTTATAGGCAAACCCTAATTATTTTCAATCATCCTCGATCTTGATCTTCTGTTCTATCTGTTATACAATTAGTATAACAGATAGAACAAAGAGGTGTTCGATCATGCTTCTGTCGATTGATTTCAGCTCGGATCAAGCGATCTATATGCAAATACGCGATGCGATTGTCACCGGGATTGCCTCGGGAAAACTTCAGGACGGCGATACACTGCCCTCGGTTCGCGTGCTTGGCTCCGAACTTGGCGTGAATCTCCATACTGTGAACAAAGCGTATCAACTGCTTCAAAGCGAAGGGTTTATTGATATTCAGCGACGACGCGGAACATTCATCAAAGCCGGCAAAACCGCTCAAAGCACGGCTGCTTTCTTAAGGAAATACGGCGTGCCGCTTAAAGACATGGTGCACGCGGCGGTCACAGAACGTGTTGACCGCGCTGTGCTCCATAAAATGATTGATCATTTGTACGACGAATTGGCGGGTACAGAATGATGCCGTTCCTGCATCTTGGTGCTTTTTTGTATGCCGCTTTCTGCGAAACGTTCAGTACGTCGCCCAAAATCTTTGTGCGCTCGGCGGTCGAATAAAGCATTGCCGCGCCGTCCTGCACCAGATCATTGACTACGCTTATGACAAAACTGGAGGGAACCGAATCATGATCTCATTACTTCTTATTGGAACATTTTTCATTGTCGCCTGTCTTTTTATCGCTCAGCCTTGGTTTGCACGCAAAAATGTCTTTTTCGGCGTTGTCTTTGCTAATGATCAGGTTCGTAATCATCCGACTGCTCAGAAAATCATGCGCCGCTATCTGATCGAAAGTATCGGTACGGCGCTGATCCTGCTGGTACTCCTAATCGTGGCACGGTTATTCAGCAGCCGGGAGCTCGTACTGGCGATTGCCTGCAACTTGATCTTTTTTGCACTCCTCGCGCTGGAAACGCTTCTCTTCATCCGCGGCAACACGGGAATGCGCCGACTGAAAAAACAACTTCAACCGAATCCGCAGCTGAGCACAAATAAAATTTCTGTTGCGATCGGCCGGAACGCACGCGAAAACGTCCTTCCGCTTCGCTGGCTGCTGCTGCTTCTCCCGTTCTTTATTGCAACACTTGTGGTCGCCTGCTTCGGTTATCCTTATATGCCTGATTCCATTCCTGTTCATTTTGGGCTGACCGGGCCGGATCGATGGGCAGCGAAATCGTGGTTGACCGTATTGAATCCGGTCTTCTTCCAGCTGATCTTTGGCGCACTGATCCTGTTTGTACGCCGGGCGCCGGCATCCGTTAAAGGAAATCCGAATGCCGCACCAGGGTATGCGGCATACCGCAAAATGCTGAACCTGATTCTAATCCTTTTTTGCCTAGCAACCCAGTCCATCTTTTTTCTAATGGTCGCAAGCCCCCTGCTCCACGTTCATTACGTCTGGTTTCTTATCATCGGCGTGCTTGATTTCGGGCTAATGTTTGCCATGTTCCTCATTCACGCCCGCTTCGTGCGCCGTAAAACGGCATCCGGTTCGATTTTGGATGATGATGACAAATGGATTGGAGGCATCTTTTACTTTAATCGTTCGGATCCATCACTTTTCATTGAAAAACGCGTGGGAATCGGCTACACCGTGAATATGGCACGTCCTGTTGTCTGGATTGCGCTTGCCCTTATCGTCACCTCGGTCGTTCTGTTCAGCCTGTATTAAGCATAACTGTGCCCTCACCGAATCGAACGCCTATCATAAACTGTAGCGTAACGATTAATCTTAGGAGTGGTGACCTATGCCTTTTGATGATGCACATGATCGGCAGCCATTGGAACAAAATTCTGGTGCGCCCTTTGTCGATGCAATTCTGAATGCAATTAAGGGAGAGGCAGCGGCGGTCGATTTTTATGGTCGCTTGGCTGAGGCTGCGCCAAACGCGGCTATGCGGGACCGTATTCTGAGCATCCGCCGTGATGAACAAGATCACTTTCACTTGTTCAGCCGGCTCTATGAACCGTTCACTGAAGTGCAGGCATCGGTTCCGATCACAGCGGTTGCTTTCGGTTCTTTTTCCAATGGGCTCAGGATTGCTTATCGCGATGAACTTAACGATTATGAAACGTATCGCAATCTTTATCTAAACACGCAAGCCCTCACCACCCGCAACATTCTCTTACGCGCTTTTACCGATGAAATCAAGCATGCCGTACGTTTTGGTTTCATGACCGTCTCTCTGGTCTAAAGAATTCGTTTACGTCTGCCTGTCTGGTTGCCGGACAAGGGCAGATTTTGTTGTCTCCGGGGAGCCGCGTTGTTTCCATTTCACACGGCAAACAGCAGCACTTTTTTCCCGCATGTTCACCGAGCGGCAGACTGCTGCGCTATAATGATAGGTAACGTGGATACACGGCTTCTGCTTGAGATGGCGCACTCGGTCAATCGTAATCATCGCTGATCCCGCACTTCTATTTATTGAGCGAACGCCGCTTTTTCGAGTATCCACAGGTTCAAAATCACATACTTTCTTTCTTGGAGCAAAGGAGAATTCGCATGATTCGCATACAAAAAATAGCGCTCCCGGAAACCGGACGAGTCCTGGTCATTTCCGACATTCACGGCGATTTGACGCTTTTTCAAAGGCTTCTCGAAAAAATAGCCTATACTCCCGAGGATACATTGATTCTTAACGGCGATCTGTGCGAGCGCGGGCCGTCCAGTCTCGGTGTGATCCGATATGCGCGAAAGCTCATGGACTCGAGCAGCCGCGTCTTTATCACCGAGGGCAACTGCGACCGGCTGATCCATCACGTCTTCGACAACGATCCGGCTGTCTTCGATCACTTGGCGCAGCATCCGCATTCCCTTATGAACGAATGGATTGAGGAACAGGGTAAAACGATCGCCGATTTTGATTCCGTTCCTGCACTTGCCGCATTTTATCGGCAAACATGCGGCGATGAAATCGACTGGCTGTTCTCGCTGCCGACCGCCCTGGAAGCTGACCACTATCTGTTCATCCACGCCGGTATCGACGACCGCGCGGACTGGCGCGAAACGAGCCATCGATCCGCCGTCGCCATCCCGCACTTTTATACACGCACGCATCAGTGTGAAAAGAACGTTGTCGTCGGTCATTGGCCGGTCGTTAACTATCGAAGTGAAGCAATCACCTGCCATAATCCAATCATCGCTCTTGATAAACGAATGATCTGTATCGATGGCGGCAATCAAGTCCGTTTTGACGGCCAGTTGAACGCGCTGATCATCGAGCGGAACCCGAAAGGCGATCGGATTCGTTTCGCCAGCGTTGACCATTTTCACAAAGTCGCAACGATCACACAGTGCTATACGCCGCCGGCTGATTTTGTCGGCACCTTGAACTACCCAAATTACGCCGTTCGGCTGCTGAAACGCGGAACTTATTTCAGCCTCTGCGAAAACATCGCGCTCGGACTCACTCAATGGATTAAAAATGAATATCTGGAGAAAAAGAACGACGGATTCACTGCCGCAGACGATCTCAGCTGTTCCGGCCTCCCGGTTTGCACAGGCGACCAGGTCGCTGTGGTCGATGATGGCTGCGCCGGTTATACACTGATCAAAAAAGAAGGATCGGTTGGCTGGGTCCCGAAACAATGCCTGTAAGCACGTCCAACCGATTCGGCGGACGTTTGTAGTGAACGGGTCAAAATCGTATCAAACGGTCGAAAATCGTATCAAACCGCAGTCAAACCAACGAAACCCCTGATCCAGAAGTGCTGCACTTGTGGATCAGGGGTTTGCGTTTGAGATCATCGTTCAATTTTAATGGTTGATCCGACGCTCATTGCGGGGATCGGCTTTGCTTGAAGATACAACGTGCCTGCAAGGTCTGCTTTGCTGCTGCCGTCGAAGCGCATCGTGATGTGACCGAGGTCAACAAGATTTTTCTGAACCAAATTGCCAACAGCCGTTATTTTAAAAACATCGGTATCAATGGCTACCTGCTGCCCCACTTTGATTTCGCCTTGGATTGGTCTCACTTCAATGCCAAAGCAATAATCTTTTAATCCTGCCGGGGCTTCGTCTCCAAAAAGAACCAACATATTTTCCTTCAGAAATTCTTTTGCGGATTTGCCGATACTTTTTATAGTGGTCTGATAGATTTCTGCGCGATCGGCTGTCTTTTTCTTCATACTAAACATTTTTCGTCCTCCTTTTGATTTAAAGCGCTTCATCTTATTAGCGTGAAAAATCACTTAGACATAGAGACCGAAGCTGCACAGCCATGCAAAAGCCACGCGCGGGGCACCGGTTAGGAAACGGGAGTAGAGTACCGCAGGAACACCGACTTCGACCGTTTCCGGTTTTGCTTCGGCAAGCCCGAGACCAACCGGAATAAAATCACATGCATTCTGCGTGTTAATCGCGAATAGTGCCGGAAGTGCGAGCTGCGGCGGGATGTTGCCCTTTCCGATTTCCACGCCGATTAGCGTGCCGATCACCTGGCCGATCACACCGCCAGGGCCAAGCAGCGGCGACAAGAAGGGCAGCGAACAGATAAAACCAATCAGCATCAGGCCCCATATATTCCCGGCGAGCGGCGACATGACCTTGCCGAACCAATTGCCGATGCCTGATCCTTGAATGATCCCGATAATCATTGCGACAAAAGCCATGAAGGGAAGAATCGTATTCAGCATGGTTTGAATCGCATCACGGCCTGCTTGATACAACGTGTTGATCACTTTTCCGGCGCCGAGGCCGATCTTTGTAAATAAGTCTTTATTCTCGCGCTCAGCCAGTGTTTCCGAAATCTTTTTATCCGAACTGTAGGTGAATTCCTTTTGCGTATCCGGTGCTATCGTCATTTCCGACTGCTCCGATGCATCCGCAGCTGTGATTTGATCAACGCCAACATTCGATACATAAATCGATGCATTAATGTATTGCGCGAGCGGTCCGCTTTTCCCGGTCGGCATGACATTAATGGTCGGAATGCCTTTTTTCGGATAGATGCCGCAGCGGAGCGTCCCGCCGCAATCGACAATCGCAACAGCAACTTCTTCATCCGGCACGCTGGTTTTGAATCCGTTAACCGGGATGCCTCCCGTCAGTTCCGCAAGTTTGTCGACAATCGCCGGTTTATTGCCGCCGCCGACAATATATAAGATCTTATCTTTTCCTTGTTTCGGGGTTATGGTGAGCGGTCCGCCATAACCGCCGCTTCCTTTAACGACTTTCGCTGATCGATAGCTCATCATCGCTCCTCCTCTCAAACCGATTTAATATCCGTCTTTTTACTTAAGGTCACATTCTGCTGTTTGGACACCCAGCCCGTAATAAAATCGGTAATCCATCCGCAAAAGAAGTTGGCCACCAGCCCAACAAGCAAATATCTGATCGCAAGCGGCGTTGTATCCAAGCCTAATCGCTGAACGCCTTGGGCGATCCCAAGCCAAATAAACAGTTCAGCGGCATTGATATGCGGGAATACGCCGTTGCTTGTATGGCAGAAAAAAGCAGCCGATGCAAAATAACTCGGTTTATAGTATTCCGGCATAAACCGTCCGAGCGAATGCACCATCGGATTGGCCAGCATAAACGCGCCGAGAAAGGGCAGAACCATGTAGCGCAGCAATGGATTGCTCGCTGATTTAGCAGCCAATTTATTAATCTTCTCCGCTCCAATTAAACCGATTAAGGCATTCATCGCAACGAGTAGCATCAGCACAAGAGGTACAATTGAGGTCATCCATGAGAGAAAGGTCTTTCCGCCTGTTTGAAAAAGGTAAATAAATCCCTTTGCTGCTTCGACAACAAAGTCCATGTTCATCACCCCTGATTAGTTTGATTTTCGCCGTCTTAGAAACCGATTTTTAATCATCATTGACGCGCCGCTGAGCGGCGTTCGAGCGTTTGACTGTTCAATCGTCCCCCCGTTTGCGACAACCGTATAATTGTGCACACTGTCGGCAATCGCCTGTTGCAGCAGTTTGTTAAAGCCTTTCAGTTTTGCTTCAGGGAGCGTTTGAATGTTCTCGCCGATGAGCGCCTTCATCGTTTGAAATCGAGCGAGAATGGTGACGCCCTGCATCTTTCGCGCATCGAAGATTTGTCCCGTATCCGTGACATTGAAGAAGACAATCGTACCCGATCTGAAATGGCCTTTCTTACGGCCAATCGCTACTTTTCCTTTCCGGCGCATGTCGACAAACACATTGGAAAAATGTTTGATTTGAAAATAGCCAAGAAAGATCTGAAGGAGAAAGGCACCACCAATGAAGATCATTAACTCATAAAAAAACAAATACGTTCACCTCTTTTATGCGTTGGCAATGGTGCATAGTCGTTGCACACGCTTTTTCATCTCGGCACAAGTCCGTGCACTTAAATCATTGTGAAGCAGATCTATCTTTTTGGAAAGCGCTATCATTTCTTCGTATAATTGAATCAGCAACGTTTCATTATGCTGACTTTCCGGTATGCCCAACAGAAAAACCATGCGTATTTCCTCTTCGCAGACCTTTTGTTTTAACGGATAAATGCCAACCGCTAGAACAATCTGACGGGATGCTCGATTCATGGTGTGCGGAAAGGCAATGCCTCGGTCAAACAGGGTTTGCTTAACCTGCTCCCTCTTCATAATTCTTTGCTTAAATCCCGAGTCCACTAACCCGCCTCTCTCTAAACTCGTGATCATCGCAACCATATTATCATGATGCGTTTTTTGGTTGGACAGCATAAAAAAGTGCTCTTCATCAAGCAGTTGGCTAATCAGCGAAACCCCCTGCCCATTCTTTTTCATTTTCAGCGTATCGAGTGCCCAGTATTTGTTAATTTTTTGGGCAAGCTTCCGTTCATCAAAGATGTCCTTAACCTCGATCACTGCTGTGTTCAGATTGGGCAGAGGGACCGTTGAAAAGATCATATCGAATTGTTCCAATTCTGCTTTCGTAACGGCCAATGAAGAAAACAATTGTTTCTCTACAGTCGACGGAAGAATTTTATTGAGCTGCATCGCAATAATTCGTGCCGACCCGCGCCCGGTATCGCAGACAATGGCCACACGGCTGAGCTGAAACAGCGGTTCCTCATTCTCGGTGAGCGCAATGCCAAAATAATAGGCAAGGTAGCTGAGTTCTGCTTCATTCACCTTGATTTGATAACGCTCCTGAATCACTTCATCGGCGATCTGAGCAATCTCACAAGCAAGCGGATATTTTTCTTGAACCTCATGGATCAGCGAATGATGAATGGTGACACCGAAAACGAGCCGATTCAGCATGAACATGAGATGATAGCCAAGTTCGTTGCTAATCGTTCCGAAATGAATGTCAATCGATAATTGTACCTTCACCTGTCGTTCGATTTCAATGATCAGCTGCCGGACGGCCATTGGCAGCGCAACTGTACTCCTATTGGGCAGATGAACCGGAGACCGTCTTCCTAAAATGGGAATGGTCAAAAAAGCACGTTCTGCATTGGAAAGCACCCGATCGTTTTTTTCAAGCTGACTTGCGAGTTGGTCAATGCAGGCATATTCTTTGGTCTGCATCATATGGGTCACATCAAAAGCGGTACTGTTGCGCGGCAGCGGATGCTTTGCTGCGCGCGCCAACACAACTCCGACGTAGCGAAGCAACACGCGTTCGGTTGCCTCAGCTAAAAGGTGCCGGATCGCAAACGCGTGAACAGATGCGGCAATGGTTTGATCCAGCGGCTGATCCAAAACGTGATCATTATTCTGCAAGATATAAAGCCTTTTCTCCCACTCGGATCCTTGTAAATGAATGCCTTGATTCGGCTTCCCCTTGACTTCCAAATCGTACGGTTCGAACGTAATTCGCAAATGATTCAGATCACTCACGAGCGTTGAACGACTCACATGAAGTTGTTCGGATAAATCATCAATAAGCAAGGGCTGGGTTGCATCGAGCAATTGAGCGGCAAGCCGTTTTACTCGCTTCTCCGGCGTGTCTGCAGCCTGCTGTTGGCTCAATTCAGCAGCTATTTTTCGATAGTGTTGCTCATGATGAATCTGCAGGATGCACTGTCCCTTATTCAAATCAATTTGGGCAGCTGATCGCAGCGTACGATTGAGCAGCGCTGCATCATTTCGAATCGTTCGTTTGGTCACAGAGCAGCGGTTTGCCAACGCATCAAGCGACACGGCTTGTTTCTTTTGCAGTACATCAAGAATTATTGAGAGCCGATCATTTTGCGTGGGTCTGTTCATTTTATCCCCCTCTCATCTCATCACTTTCGTTTGAGAGGCATGGATTCGCTCATCCTCTCGATTTACCGCCGGTTATATTGATGGTCGTTCCTGTGATATAATCGGCACGATCCGATAGAAGATAGGTTACTAGATTGCCAATATCATCGAGTTTGCCCGGCCGGCCGAGCGGAATCGCTTTTGCATAGTCTGTTCCGAGCTGATCCACGGTAATGTTTCGTGTATAAGCAAGTGCTTCATTGTAAGCAGCCGTTGTCAGGTCCGTTTTTTCATTGATTCCCGGAGCAACGGCGACAACACGAATATGATGGCTGCCCAGCTCCTTCGCCCAAGAACGGGTAAATCCATTCACTGCGGCTTTCGTCGCCGAGTAGCAGCTCTGTCCCTGCGACCCTTCCATTCCTGCCTCAGAGGCGATATTTATAACGACACCTTTACCCTGTTTCAAGAATTTGCGAACCGCCGCTTGGGTCATCAAGAAAAGTCCTTTTTGATTGACACTGACCATCAGATCGAAAACCTTTTCATCCAGTTCGTATTCCGGCTTCTTGCCTTTAAAGTCAACTAAAAGTCTTGGTAAATTAATGCCCGCATTATTCACCAGACCATCAATGGTCCCAAAGGTTTTCACAACATGGTCTGTCAAGTGCTCGACACTATCTTTTTTCGTTACATCTAATTGAACAGAATAGATTCCAGAAGCATCACGCGTTCCCGTTTCTGCGTTCAAGTCTCCGACAATAACCTGTGCACCGGCATCGCTTAATGTTTGCGCGATATGTTTGCCAATTCCGGAAGCGCCTCCTGTCACAATAATGATCTTATTTTCTAAACCAAGCCATGATGCATCAGCCATCTTCAATCACTCCTCAATGTTTGTTATTTCTCGTCCTAGGATTATCGCTTATCCCTTGATGCACGGTTCCTCTCTCTACAGGTTCATTATAATAGCGCTTACACTTAGGATTAATACAGACTTTTTCTCGAGTTTCGGAAATCGATGGTATGAATCATGGGACGTCGGGATTTTTTCAAAGATACGCGTGGTCGGCTGCATCCTTCCCCCGTCACACTTGGGTATTTTTTCGCGCTTATTGCACTACTAGCGAAGCAAAATCATAAGCTTTCTTCCCTAAAAAAAATGCCTGCCCGGATCACTCCAGACAGACGTTTTTCGCTTTTTCCTACATGCCTAACAGTGATCGTGCTACTGCGCCCAGTGAGGTACCTAGGAAAACCGCCGCAATTCCTAGAACATAAGAACTGATGATATAGCTATAAAAGGCGCGTTTTTTCTTTCTGCGATTCAGAGAAATATTTTCCATATTGAACGTTGAAAAGGTGGTATACGCGCCCATGAATCCGGTGCCCAGCAGCAACGATGCGTGTACGCCGATTCCCAATCCGGTAATCAGACCGAGGGCAAGCGAACCCGACACATTTATAATAAAAGTCGGCAGCGGAAAATCATGACTCCATCTGCGCTTGATCCAATTCGACAACGAGAATCTGGCGAGTACACCAAACGCGGCGCCGAACGCTACCATGAGATAATTAACCAGCATGGCGGAGACGCCTCCTCTGCTTAATCAGCAAGATTTTGCTCAGGCGAAAACCAAGGGCAGATGCCGCAAGTCCGCCAAATCCGCTAAGTACAAGATAAATAGCCGCTTCCAAATAGTGACCGGATTGAATGAGTGCGAAGGATTCCAGCGAAAAAGTAGAAAAGGTCGTAAACGAACCCACAAAACCCGTGCCGAACACTGCAACAAGTTTGGGTGATACGCGCGGAATCCAGATTAGAAAACGCGTGACGAATGCGAGAATGAAGCACCCTAATAGATTAATGATTAGCGTTGCAAGCGGAAAATAAGAGACATGAATGATGAGCGACAGGGAATAGCGCGACAGTGCGCCGAGCACACCAAACAGTACAAGAAGTACATAAACCAACAGTTGAACCTCCTTTGCTTGAATGAATCCATCAACAAGGCGCGCGTGTAATGACTATCATTCATGCATGGTTTGTTTTTGTTCCACACTTAATCTTAATTTTTTAGTGCGTCTATTTTTTGATTGCATCATGACCTTCAGCAAATATGCTGACTGCTTTCGATTTCTCGTGATCTCTGACGTCCATTATAAACCTAACCCTCCCGTTTGGGGCGAATAAAAAGGAGCGCTGATCGAATAACTTCCAGTCACGGCAAGCACGCTCTATCATTGAGTCAATATCATTTCTGCAACCCTTTCAATCGGAGCTGAACTTGATCGTTTTCAATACATCAAAAAACGGGCATCATCCGGAAATAGCTTCCAAATGGTGTCCGTTTTCAAATGTGCGACGTTCACTTGAAAAGAGCCAGCAAGCCCTCACTTTTATTCTCCATCTCTAGCACCGTCTGATGCATTTTATGAATAATCTTCGGGGCATCCATCGGGTCGGTGATCATTTCAATGATACACAGCTGTTTGGCGCACTGCTTCTCGGCATCGGCAATGGCCTGACGAAGCGCATTGCTTGTGCGTACTTGAACAGTGAACGCATCCTGTTTAAATACTTCCGGTAGCTTATGGTAATCCCAATTCGGAATGTTGTTGTACCTAGTCTTGTCTACGGTATTAATGTATTTCTCAATCGTGTACCCTTTATTGTTAAGAACAAAAATGATCGGCTTACAGCCGTTATCGAGCATTGAGCTTAGTTCCTGGACGTTGATCTGCAGTGATCCTTCGCCGGAAAAAAGCAGTACTCTGCGATTCGGATTGGCGATGCAGGCTCCAAATGCCGCAGGAAGCCCATAGCCAATGGCTCCCCAACCCCCTTGAGCGATGTAGGTCACCTCTTTTTTCAATCGAACCTCCGCCATGCCCCAAGCAAAGGTTCCGGCATCGACAACCACAATATCCCGCTCGCGGAGCATCGCCTGAAACTGTGGGTAATAGTTGCTGGCAGTCAGTGCATCATCCGTTGCATCCTGCCTGTCAAATGGAAAAGTCGACGGTTGCGGGAGTGTCCACGACTGTCCGTCCGCCGGAAAGGCACCGATCAGATCATCCATGATAATGTTCGGATAAATTGTTTTGCCGATCTGCACATGGTCGGGCATCACATTAATGACTGCCAGCGGGTCGATTTGATCGGTAAATAATCCGCTATTGTAATCATTCCAGACTGCGCCAAATGCCAGCACACAATCTGAGGATTCAACCCGTTGCCGTACGGTTTCATCACTGCTTAGTTTTCCACAGCAAAAGCCGGCGTAGTTCGGCAAGTTTTCATTGCAAACGCCTTTGCCCATCATCATGGTGACTATCGGGATGTTCATTTTCTCCGCTAGCTTCTCAACCTGCTGCCCAAGCCCCTCGTGCATCGCGTAAACATCCGGAAGCATCACCGGACGCTCGGCAACTTCTAAACGTGCGCGAATCATGCGAACGGCTTCTTTTAGAGACGTTCGATCCGTTTTCTTTCGCTGCACATTTTCAGCTCGCGACATCATGTCCGCAGTCACCACATCTGAAGGCAGTGTCAAATATACCGGTTTCTTGGTTTCTCGTGCCTTAGCCATGGCATTAGGGATCTCAACACCGGCATTTTCCGGCGTAATCGAAGCGGCATAACACGTGATTTGCTCGTATACTTTTTGAAACGTGTCGAAATTACCGTCAAGCAGGGTATGGTGCATCAGCTTGTGCTGCTTTTGCAGCATTGATTTCGGTCCTCCGACAAGATGAATAAGGGGGACCGATTCACTATAGGCACCGGCAATCGCGTTGCATGTGCTCAGCTCACCCACGCCGAATGTGGTGATTAAAGCCCCGATTCCTTTTACGCGTGCATACCCATCCGCGGCATAACCTGCGTTGAGTTCATTGCGGCACGCAACAAAGTTGAGCGCCCCATCCGCCTCAAGCGTATCAAGCAAAGAAAAATTATAATCACCCGGCACCCCGAAAATTTCGCTAATCCCTTCATTTTTCAGACAGTCAAACAAAAATTCGCCAACCTTCATTCTTGCGCCTCCTTGATCGAATCTATGTCTATTTTGAACGGGAACACAGTGAATCATGTATTGGCGAGGCGATGCGGATCATGACTGACAATTAAAAAGCAAAGGATTTGCAGTATGGGCCTTTTTCATGACAAAACTAATCACATTAGTTAAAATGATAATACAATTCGTTTATCAGGAGGTTCAATGCATGCGACTTCTAAACTTTGACCGTTTTTATCAGCTCACTTTTTTCCCATCTTGGTTCCCAGTAAATTGTTATCTGGTTGAGGATGGGGCGGCATTGACTTTAATTGACTGCGGGCTTCCCATGAGCACTCGAGGAATCATGCAAGCAGCCGATCAAATTGGCAAACCGATTACGCGTATTGTCCTGACGCACGCACACAGCGATCACGTTGGTGCGCTTGATGCTTTGAAACAAGCACTTAAAGATGCTGCCGTTATGCTGTCCGAACGCGACGCGCGGCTCTTGGCGGGCAAAACCGCTCTTGATCCGGATGAACCACAAACACCAATTCGTGGCGGTATTCCAAAGGCAATCCAGACTGTACCGGATCGGTTGCTGCAGGGTGGCGATAAAATTGGTGTGTTGCAGGTCATTTCCTGTCCCGGACATACGCCCGGTCATATTGCTCTATTCGATCAACGAAGCGGCGCGCTTTTTGCTGGTGACGCCTTTCAAACACGTTCGGGGATTGCTGTCAGCGGCCAAATCCGTCCGTTTTTTCCCTTTCCTGCACTTGCCACATGGAGCAAAGCAACGGCGTGCACCAGTGCCAGAGAACTGATCAAATTAAATCCCCATTATTTAGCAGTCGGTCACGGCAATGTGCTTGAACATCCCGAACAAGCAATGACCCGTGCCCTCGCCAAAGCCGAACAAAAGATGGGGATGAATACACATGCGTAGAGGTTTGACCCGGCAGCACATTATTGAGCAAGCTGCCAAGCAGGTTGAGGAAGAAGGGCTGCAAAATCTGACGCTCACTGAGCTCGCGGAGCAGCTTCAAATTCAGACGCCTTCACTTTACAATCATATAAAAAACATGCATGATCTGAAAAATGGGCTTGCAAGCTTTAGTCTCGCTCAGTTTGCAGAGGTGCTGATCCAGTCTGTGATCGGAAAAGCGCGCGATGACGCACTGTTTGCGATCGCAGATGCTTATCGCGCTTTTGTAAAAGCGCATCCGAATCTGTATCGGGCGATCATTGAAGTCCCTGATCCCTTTGACCCTGATTTTCAGAACATTTCAGACCGTCTGTTAAGCTTCTTGTTTAAAATTCTTGAAGGATATGCATTGAGCGAAGAAGATCGCGTTCATGCAGTTCGGGGCTTACGCAGCATCATCCATGGGTTCATCAGCTTGCAGCTTCATCATGGATTCAATATGAATGACGATCAGGAAGAATCATTGACGTGGATTCTGTCTGCTTATCTCCATGGGTTAAAAGCGAAAATGAAATAAGTGATGAACACTCAACGCCCGAGCTTGGCCCATTGCTTTTTTTCTGCATGGGTCTGTTAAGAAAAACCGGGCAAAAAGCGCCCGTCCTTACTTCCGCCTTCCATTCGGGCTTTGTTCATCACCTTGTGCACAAACGACACTCAGCTGCTCGCTTGCCGCGGGCGCACCGCGAGCCTCCTCAGACAGGCAGGGATCTGCGGGGTCTCGCTGGCACGCATCAACTAAACGCGATCCCGCAGGCGTCTCGCGCTTTCGTGTCTCGAGCTAACTCTTATTGATGAAATTGCCGCTTATCGTTCTACACCAAAGCAAAATCATAAACTTTCTTTTCCTGTAAGAAAAACCGGGCAAAATACGCCCGGTCCTTAATCTCCAACCATGTGTGATGGACTAGTGTCTTTTCGGTGCTGAATCGCCGCTTCGGTTACTCGCTTGCCGCGGGCGCACCGCGAGCCTCCTCAGACAGGTAGGTATCTGCGGGGTCTCGCTGGCACGCATCAACTAACCGCGATCCCGCAGGCGTCTCGCACCTCCGCTTTGTTTCTCGGCCAAGACACTGGGCTATTGGTTTGAAGACAGGGCAAAATCATATACTTTCT
>NZ_JFZC01000055.1 GCF_000648615.1 Sporolactobacillus terrae DSM 11697
GTTCCCATCCCGAACACGGTCGTTAAGCTCTTCTGTGCCGATGGTAATTGGGGGCTGTCCCCCTGTGAGAGTAGGTCACTGCCAGGCATTGCGGAGGATTAGCTCAGCTGGGAGAGCATCTGCCTTACAAGCAGAGGGTCATAGGTTCGAGCCCTATATCCTCCATTTTTATGCCGGTCTAGCTCAATTGGTAGAGCAACTGAATCGTAATCAGTAGGTTGGGGGTTCAAGTCCTCTGACCGGCACTGTGAATGAGCCACTAGCTCAGGGGTAGAGCATCTGACTTTTAATCAGAGGGTCGAAGGTTCAAATCCTTCGTGGCTCACCATCTGTTTATTATTATGCGGAAGTAGTTCAGTGATAGAACATCACCTTGCCATGGTGGGGGTCGCGGGTTTGAATCCCGTCTTCCGCTCCATTTTATCTATGCCGGGATGGCGAAATTGGCAGACGCACAGGACTTAAAATCCTGCGGTAGGTGACTACCGTGCCGGTTCGAGTCCGGCTCTCGGCACCATTTCAGTTATTTGCGCCCTTAGCTCAATTGGATAGAGCGTCTGACTACGGATCAGAAGGTTAGGGATTCGACTTCTCTAGGGCGCATTGATTTATCGGGAAGTGGCTCAGCTTGGTAGAGCACCACGTTCGGGACGTGGGGGTCGCAGGTTCAAATCCTGTCTTCCCGATTTTTTGCAAAAATAATGGACAGGTTATTCTCATTATTTTTGTAGGTCGGTAACGACTCAATTTATTGTGTATTTCATAAATGGGGCCTTAGCTCAGCTGGGAGAGCGCCTGCTTTGCACGCAGGAGGTCAGGGGTTCGATCCCCCTAGGCTCCACTTAAATTAATTGTTAGCCAATCGGCTGATTGAAACAGCTGAAGCAGCGTTCCTGTTTTTTACTGAGGAACGCTGCTTTTTTACAGATAAAAAGAAAGTTTATGATTTTGCTTTATCGATCTGCTTGTACCTGTAAATGGGTTTTTACGATGAGAAAATAAGCATCTGATGAGTGGTTGAGTATTTTTCAAAACTGTGGTGTTTAGACGTAATAAATCGCTTGTTCAGTTGATTATTTCCTGAAAATCATACATAATAAAGTTATAGTCAAAGTTAGTCAAAGTCAGGGAGGGTGCTACGGTGAGAAATATCTCTGATATTATTGAGAAGTATATTAAAGAAATTCTCGATTCGAATGATATCATCAAGTTGAAGCGAAGTGAATTGGCGGAAAAGTTTCAATGTGTCCCTTCACAGATCAACTATGTTTTGAAGACGCGTTTTTCCATTGAGCGCGGTTATGTTGTCGAAAGCAAGCGCGGCGGCGGTGGCTATATTCAAGTCGTCAAGGTGCGCCCGGTTACCGACGCAGAACTGATTGATGAAATGATTGGCCTCATCGGCTATCGGTTAACACAAAGTATGGCGGAATCGATTGTCATGCATCTGCTTGAGGAAGATGTGCTCAGCGACCGCGAAGCACGATTGATGATGACGGTTATGAATCATACAGCGATTAACATAGATATCCCTCTAAGGGATGAGCTGCGAGCGAATCTTATGAAGGCAATGCTTCGCTCACTCACATACAGCAGATGAGCTTCTGTCTCAGCGTTGCAGAATACTTGGAGGCCTCATCTTGGTAAATACCTTTTTGTTTGGCTATAATAATATACTAAATTAGGAATGAGCAGCAGACCCGCACAGTGAGCTGTCCATTGCTCAGCGTTGGCATCTTTTTTCAGTGCAAAGAGGATTTGGTAGTCCTGCTGCCGAATAGTATTAGATACCGGCGTCTTGTGAGTGTTCATTAGCTGTTTCATTCCGAAAAAACAGGTGGAGAAAGATCAAAATGACCTTTTAATGAATAGTGTACAGGTAAAGGTTTTTTGAAACCGTATTGATTGACTAAGGCCAGTGACAAGAAACAGCAACTAAAGGAGGCCACCGTTATGATGTTTGGACGATTTACAGAACGCGCTCAAAAAGTACTCGCGCTTTCACAGGAAGAGGCGATGCGTCTTGGGCATAATAATATTGGAACAGAACATATTCTGCTCGGCCTCGTACGTGAGGGCGACGGTATCGCTGCCAAAGCGCTGCTTGCTTTGAATCTGGATCCTGAAAAAATCCAGAAGGAAGTCGAAGCATTAATCGGCAGAGGCACGGATGAGGTACAGACCCCGCACTACACACCGCGTGCAAAGCGCGTTATTGAACTTTCGATGGATGAGGCAAGAAAAATCGGGCATTCATACGTGGGAACGGAGCATATTCTGCTCGGGCTGATCCGCGAGGGCGAGGGAGTTGCTGCCCGAGTCTTGAATAATCTTGGGGTCAGTTTAAATAAAGCACGCCAACAAGTTCTGCAGCTTCTCGGCAGCCATGAAGCGAACTCAGGCAGTGCCCAGGGACGAAATGCCTCGCATGCGAGCACGCCGACGCTGGACAGTTTGGCACGTGACTTGACCGCAATGGCCAGTGACGGCTCTCTTGATCCGGTTATCGGACGAAGCAAAGAAATTGAGCGTGTGATTGAAGTCCTCAGCCGCCGTACGAAGAACAACCCTGTTCTGATTGGTGAACCTGGTGTTGGTAAAACAGCAGTAGCTGAAGGGCTGGCACAAGAAATTGTAAACAATGAAGTCCCGGAAATCCTAAGGGAAAAAAGGGTCATGACTTTAGATATGGGAACAGTTGTCGCCGGAACAAAATATCGCGGCGAGTTTGAAGACCGCTTAAAAAAGGTAATGGACGAAATTCGTCAAGCCGGCAATGTCATTCTGTTTATTGATGAACTGCATACGCTGATCGGCGCAGGCGGTGCGGAAGGAGCGATCGATGCTTCGAACATTTTGAAACCGTCACTCTCTCGCGGCGAGCTGCAGTGCATCGGTGCCACGACACTTGATGAATACCGAAAGTACATCGAAAAAGACGCGGCTTTGGAAAGACGTTTCCAGCCGATCAAGGTCAAGGAACCGACAAAGGACCAATCCATTCAGATTTTGAAAGGGCTGCGCGATCGCTATGAAGCACATCACCGCGTAAAGATTACAGATGAAGCGATCAAAGAGGCGGTTCGCTTGTCCGACCGCTACATCTCGGATCGTTTCTTGCCGGATAAAGCGATTGATTTGATTGATGAGGCAGCATCAAAAGTTCGGTTGCGTTCCTACACGGCTCCGCCGAACCTAAAGGAACTGGAACAGCATCTTGAGTCGGTTAAAAAAGAAAAAGACTCCGCGGTGCAAAGCCAGGAATTTGAAAAAGCAGCCTCACTTCGCGATCAGGAACAGAAGCTGAAAGAACAGGTTGATCGCTGCAAAAAAGAATGGAAAGAAAAGCAGGGCAAAGAAAATACGCAAGTCCTTCCTGACGACGTAGCACTTGTTGTGTCGAACTGGACCGGTGTTCCGGTTGTCAAAATGGAGCAAAAAGAGAGCGAACGGCTGCTGAACATGGAATCCATTCTACATGAGCGCGTCATCGGACAAAATGAAGCGATCAATGCGATTTCTCATGCGATTCGCCGGGCGAGGGCTGGATTGAAAGATCCGAAACGGCCGATCGGCTCCTTTATTTTCCTCGGACCAACCGGTGTCGGCAAGACGGAGCTTGCGCGTGCGGTTGCTGAAACGCTGTTTGGTGACGAGGAGTCGATCATACGTATCGATATGTCCGAGTACATGGAGAAGCATACAACATCACGGCTCGTTGGATCGCCGCCAGGTTATGTTGGTCATGATGAAGGCGGACAACTTACAGAAAAGGTACGTCAAAAGCCTTATTCGGTGATCTTGTTTGACGAAATCGAAAAAGCACATCCGGATGTATTCAATATTTTGCTTCAAGTGCTTGATGACGGACGTTTAACGGATTCAAAGGGCCGGACAGTCGATTTTCGCAACACGGCAATTATTATGACCTCAAATGTTGGCGCAAGCCAATTAAAAAAGAATAAGTATGTGGGCTTCTCAGTGGATGAAGAAGGTCATGAGTACAAAGAAATGAAAGAACGGGTTATGGGCGAACTGAAACGTGCGTTCCGTCCGGAATTCTTGAACCGAATTGATGAAATTATTGTCTTCCATGAACTGAAGAAGGAAGAACTGATGGAGATTGTCACTTTACTTGCCGATCAGTTGAGAAATCGACTGTCAAATCAAGGCATACAAATTGATCTGACGGATGCGGCAAAACGACAGATTGTTGAAGAGGGCTACGATCCTGAATACGGGGCGCGCCCGCTGCGCCGGGCATTGCAGCGCAAGGTCGAAGACAAATTGTCTGAAGAGTTGTTGAAGGGCAATATTAAGAAAGGGACGAACGTTGTCATCGATTATCAAGATGGAGAATACTCGGTGAATCAGAAAAAGGAAGAAGCCGTACTGAAATCCTGAGTGTCCGCCAAAACAACGTTTCGTTATGATGTTAAAGAAGCCAAAGTTTTGATAAAGCCTTGGCTTCTTTGCTTATTTTGAGAAGTTTTTTCAGTTTCAGAACAGAGAAAGGTAAGTGATCCGATGGCAAAAAACAAAACCGTTTTTATTTGCCAAGAGTGTGGCTACGAGAGTCCAAAATGGATGGGCCGATGTCCCGGCTGTCAGCAATGGAACACATTGGTTGAGGAAATCATCAGACCGGCTGCGCCTGGGTTGAGGCAAGGCAGCGGAACGGTAAGCATGCCTTTCCGATTGACTGAGGTCGTTCTGGAAGAAGAACCTCGCATTAAGACGGGGATGACTGAACTGAATCGTGTCCTCGGCGGAGGCGTTGTTCCTGCTTCGCTGACGCTCGTCGGCGGTGATCCTGGGATCGGGAAGTCGACCCTGCTGCTGCAAACCTCCGACCAACTGGCACGTGGCGGGCACCGCGTCCTTTATATTTCCGGTGAGGAATCCGTTCGACAGACAAAAATGCGGGCAACACGACTCGGAGTCTCTTCTGAAGCACTTTATGTACTTGCTGAAACCGATATCGGTCAGATTGAGCGTCAAATCGAACAGGTAAATCCGGAAATTATGATCATTGATTCGATTCAGACGATCTATAATTCGCAACTTTCGTCCGCACCAGGAAGTATTTCCCAAGTCAAGGAGTGCACCGCATATCTGCTTAGACTCGCCAAGCAGCAAGGCATCGCTGTTTTCATTGTCGGGCATGTGACCAAGAATGGCGCTTTGGCAGGACCAAGGACACTTGAGCACATGGTGGACACTGTATTATATTTTGAAGGAGAACGCCATCACACCTTTCGTATTCTTAGGGCGGTTAAAAACCGCTTTGGTTCAACGAATGAAATGGGAGTATTCGAAATGAAGGAAGGTGGGCTTGTTGAGGTCGCCAATCCTTCGGAAATCTTTCTGCAAGAACGAGCAAAAGGGGCGGCGGGCTCGGCAGTCACAGCCTCAATGGAGGGAACACGTCCTCTTTTGGTTGAAGTCCAAGCACTAGTCACACCGACAAGCTTCGGCAATCCACGCCGTATGGCGGCAGGTCTCGACAATCACCGCATTGCCCTGCTAATGGCCGTGCTGGAGAAACGGGTGGGTTTGCTGCTGCAAAATCAAGACGCATACATCAATGTGGCCGGCGGCGTGAAACTTGACGAACCGGCAGTGGATCTTGCTGTTGCTATAAGTATTGCTTCCAGTTTTAACAACCGTCCGACGAAAGTAACCGATGCATTTGTCGGCGAAGTCGGTTTGACCGGCGAGGTACGGCGCGTCTCGCGTATTGACCAACGGATCAACGAAGCGTCTAAGCTTGGTTTCTCGCGTATTTTTGTCCCGTCTAAGAATCTTGGCGGTTGGTCCATACCGGATGGCGTTTCCGTGATCGGTGTCGACTCTCTTGCTCAGGCGATTAAATTAGCCTTGGGGACCGAACGCGAAGCCGCTCCAGAGCCTGATTTTTTTCCATCTGATTTTTAAACATCTGTGCGATGAAAAGAAGAAGCAAGAGGTGCGGCATGAAAAAAAGTGAACATCTTGAAAAACAGCAAGTTTTGATTTTTGTAATTTGTCTATAATGTGTTGGGGAGGTGAATGGAAATGATAAAACGGGTAATTCAACTATTCTTTGTATTAATTGGCGGTACACTTGGCTTTGTCTATCTACCGAAAATCATTTTTCTATTAAATTTAGGAAGCGGCACGCCGAGATGGATCAGCTCGCCTTTTGCCGGTATGGTGGTTGGCGGGGTGATCATGGCATTTTTATCCTTTTTGTTTGTGGACTCATTGGTACATCTGATTAAAGCCTTTGAAGATCGGATCATCAAGGCACCGGTGACCGATGTTTTATTCGGTACATTGGGACTTGGATTAGGCTTAGTGATTGCATTCTTAATTCAGTTGCCGCTGTCGAGTCTGCCTGGAGGGATCGGTACGATACTGGGAATCTTTATCTATATTTTTCTCGGTTACTTTTTCTTTCAAGTTGGCTTTAAAAAGCGTGACGAGCTGATCAGCCTTTTCCGGCTGCCGTCCAAAACAAAAGATAAGAAGAAAGATTTGCGTGCAGAAAATACGCAAGCTACCGACTACATTCCTTACAAAATTTTTGATACCAGTGTCATTATTGATGGGCGGATTGCCGATATCTGCCAAACGCGTTTCCTTGAAGGGACAATGGTTATCCCGCATTTTGTTCTGGAGGAGTTGCAGCACATTGCTGATTCATCGGATGTGTTGAAACGAAACCGCGGCCGACGCGGCCTGGACATTCTGAATAAAATTCAAAAAGATCATTCAATTCACGTTGATCTTTATGAAGGCGATTATGACGACATTACCGAAGTGGACAGCAAGCTTGTTCGTTTGGCTAAAGAAATCGACGGGATTGTGGTGACAAATGATTTTAATCTGAACAAAGTTTGTGAATTTCAGAAAGTGCCGGTACTTAACATCAATGATCTGGCAAATGCAGTGAAACCGGTTGTTCTTCCAGGTGAGGAACTGCGCGTGCAAGTAATCAAGGATGGAAAAGAGCAGAATCAAGGGGTTGGCTACCTTGACGATGGGACAATGATTGTGGTAGAAGAAGGACATAGGTATATAGGCAAGACGATTGACGTCATCATTACCAGTGTTTTGCAAACATCTGCTGGCCGAATGATCTTTGCCAAGCCTAAATTGCTTGAGAAGGCACTCTGAGGTAGTGGATTGCCTTCAATTCGGAGGCCGTATCAGATTGGACTATCAAGTGGTTGTTCTCGCCGCAGGTCAAGGAAGGCGAATGGGTGCCGGCACAAATAAAGTGCTGCTCGATTTAGCAGGGACACCGGTAATTGTGCGGACGCTGCGTGTTTTTGAGACGGATCCTATGTGTTCCGGTATTGTTCTCGTTACACGCGCTGATGAAGCGGATCAATTCCGCACATTAGTCCAGCACTATCATTTGGCAAAAGTAAGAGCTTTTGCAGAAGGTGGAAAAGAACGTCAGGAAAGTGTTTATTCAGGGCTTGAGCGACTGCCTCAAGACCCGAAGATGATTGTTCTGATTCATGACGGTGCACGTCCGTTCATCACGCATGCGTGCATTGCCAAAGCGGTTGAATCAGCCCAGGAATATGGTGCTGCGTTGCTTGCAGTTCCTGTCAAGGATACGATAAAGCAGGCGGCTCAATTAAAAGTTGAGAAAACATTAGAAAGAAAAAGCTTGTGGGCGGCACAAACCCCGCAGGCTTTTCGATTATCCGTGATCCGAGAAGCACATCAACAGAGTGCTGCCGTACATTTTATGGGCACGGATGACGCGTCATTAGTTGAACGGCTCGGGATGCCGGTTGCTGTGGTTGAAGGAAGTTATCGCAATATCAAGCTGACAACCCCGGAAGACCTGCTGATCGCGCAGCTGTTCATGGAGAGAGAGGAGAAATAACCGATGAGAATTGGTCATGGTTTTGATGTTCACCAATTCGCAGAGAATCGCGATTTGATTATCGGCGGTGTCACGATCCCCTACGAACGGGGACTCGTCGGTCATTCGGATGCCGATGTTCTGCTTCATGCGATCAGCGATGCGCTGCTCGGTTCCGTTGCAGAAGGCGATATAGGCAAGCATTTTCCGGATACTGATGAAGCTTATAAAGATGCAGACTCCAAGCAGCTGCTCGCTGAAGTCGCCGGTATCGTGCGCGCCAAGGGTTTTGTGATCAGCAACGTTGACAGCGTGGTCATTGTCCAGAAACCGAAGCTGGCCCCTTATATTGGCGAGATGTGCCAAGTGATTGCACGCGTTTTGAACCTTTCGGAGGATCAGATTAACGTCAAAGCGACGACAACAGAGAAGCTGGGCTTCACCGGCAGAGGCGAAGGAATCGCGGCAGAAGCCATTTGTCTTGTTGAAAAAATGACACCTGAAGAAGAATCCATTATTACGCGATAGAATTTGCACAGTTTCTTTTGCTTTTTCATGCATTTGATGGACAACCATTGCGTAGAACGTGCTAAAATAAAAATGAATAACAGAAAGTGGTGAATGCGTTGACAGAAGAAGTCAGGGTACGCTATGCGCCGAGTCCGACAGGCTTTCTGCATATCGGAAATGCGCGTACCGCAATTTTTAATTATCTTTTTGCACGCCATGCCGGCGGCAAATTTATTATTCGTATTGAAGACACCGACCAAAAACGTAACGTTGAGGGCGGGGAAGAAAGTCAGCTTAACTATTTGAAGTGGCTTGGCCTTGAATGGGATGAAAGTGTCGATGTCGGCGGAGCATACGGACCTTACCGCCAAATGGAACGTCTCGATATCTATAAAAAGTATTACGAACAGCTTCTCGAAAAAGGACTTGCTTACAAGTGCTACTGCACGCCTGAGGAATTGAAGGCGGAACGCGAAGAACAGATGGCAAGCGGGCATACACCGGGCTATTCAGGAAAATGCCGTCATCTGACTCCGGAACAAATCGCACAGTACGAAGCTGAAGGCAGGAAGCCGACGATCCGTTTTCGTATTCCTGACGATCAGAAAATTGAGTTTGACGACATTGTCAAAGGTCATCTAGCTTTTGACTCAAATGACGTTACCGATTTTGTGATCGTCAAGCAAAATGGTGTGCCGACCTATAACTTTGCGGTCGTTATTGACGATCACTTGATGAAGATGACGCATGTTCTTCGCGGTGAAGAACACATCTCTAATACACCGAAACAGATACTCTTGTTCCAGGCCTTTGGCTGGGAACCACCGGTTTTCGGTCATATGACCTTGATCGTCAACGAAAATCATAAGAAATTGAGCAAACGCGATAACAGCATCGTTCAGTTTATCGAACAGTATAAGAATCTTGGCTTCCTTCCGGAGGCATTGTTCAACTTCATCACTTTGCTCGGCTGGTCGCCAAAGGGCGAAGAAGAACTATTCTCGCGTGATGAATTTATCAAACTGTTTGATGCCGACCGGTTAAGCAAATCGCCGGCAATGTTCGACAAGTCAAAACTTGAATGGATGAATGGGCAGTATATTAAGAAGATGTCCAAAGAAGACTATGTTGCAATGACACTGCCGTACCTTATTGATGCAGGCTTAGTTCCTGCCAATATGACGGATGAGCAGCGCGAATGGGCGACAAAAGTTGTCCTTCTATATCAAGAACAGCTGCACTATGGTGCAAACATTGTCAACTTGTGCGACATGTTCTTTAATCATGATCTTGTTAAAACGGATCTGACCAAGGACGAGCAGAAGATTCTTGAAGGCGAGCAAGTGAAAGATGTCCTGACGGTCTTTGACCGCGAGCTGCGTAACCTGCCGGAATGGACAGCCGAAGCGATTGCACCGAAGATCAAAGTGACACAAAAGGAAACGAAGCAGCGCGGCTGGAAACTGTATATGCCAATTCGCGTGATTGCAACCGGGTCGCAGCATGGTCCGGAACTTCCTGAAGCGCTTGAGCTGCTCGGAAAAGAACTTGTACTCAAACGTCTGGAAACCTATCTTTCATCAGAACAGACCGTTTGAGCTGTTCAGGCAGAAAGCCGATCCCTGAAGGAGACGTTTTTCCGCAACACGCATAATGTGTTAGTAAACGAACGATGACGAGGTTAAGTAGAGATCTGTGCACCCGGACAGAGAACGCGGCCATAGGCTGGAAGCCGCTCGGGAAGCAGATGATCGAATTGCCCCTCTGAGTGGATCGCTGAAACAGAAAGCAGTAGGCGAAGACGGCAGCCGCCGTTATCGGCATAGAGTGGAGATTATCTCAAACAAAGTGGAACCGCGCCAAAGAGGCGTCTTTGTGTCGACCGGCACAAAGACGCTTTTTTAACACTGGTAAGAAAGTATAGAAAATAAAAGATTTAAGGAAACGAGTAAGTGCAACTAAGCCTTTGCCTTCGCCAGAGGCTTGGCAAAGCCAAGTTTTCTAATACATGAACGGTTCTGAAAGTATGGAAAGCAGCAAGGAGGCGGACATCTGTGCGCAGCATTATTGCAGAAGATCTGCACAATGTTTTTGACCAAGATCCGGCGGCCAGAAGCAAATGGGAAGTCATTTTAACCTACTCAGGTCTGCACGCGATCTGGACGCACCGCATCGCGCATTGGCTATGGAAGAAGAAACGTTTTTTTCTCGCCCGCGCTTTGTCGCAAGTTTCACGTTTTTTTACAGGCATTGAAATTCATCCCGGTGCGGTGATCGGCAGACGCTTTTTTATGGATCACGGCATGGGCATCGTGATTGGTGAAACGTGCGAGATCGGCGACGATGTGACGCTTTTTCAAGGGGTCACACTCGGGGGAACGGGTAAAGAAAAAGGTAAGCGCCACCCTACGATTGGAAACGATGTTTTAATATCGGCAGGCGCGAAGGTGCTCGGCTCAATCACAATCGGCGATCATTCGAAGATTGGGGCCGGATCGGTTGTTCTGCATAATGTACCGCAGGATTCAACGGTTGTTGGCATCCCAGGACGTGTCGTCCGGCAAAACGGCGTCAAGGTTCATCACCATGATTTAAACCACACAGATCTCCCGGATCCGGTTGCGGATAAAATGCAGCGGCTTGAGCGGCAAATAGAAGCTTTGCAAAACGAAGTTCAGAAATTAAGTGCACTGCAAAAAGAAAAGGAGTGAATGAAATGGGATTAAACGTGTACAACACGCTGACAAGGAAAAAGGAACCCTTTCATCCGATTGAAGAAGGCAAAGTGCGAATGTACGTGTGCGGACCGACGGTATACAACTATATTCATATTGGCAACGCACGCCCTGCGGTTGTTTTCGACACGGTTCGCAGGTATTTTGAGTACCGAGGGTATAAAGTGAACTATGTATCCAACTTTACCGATGTCGACGATCGGCTGATCAATGCTTCCAAAGCACGCCATCAATCGGTTCCAGAGATTGCCGAACAGTTTATCAAGGCTTACAAAGAGGACACCGGCGCGCTGAATGTGCAACCGGCAACGGTTCATCCGAGAGCAACGGAAACGATGCCGGAAATCATTGCTTTTATTAATAAACTGGTCGAATCCGGATTCGCCTATGAATCGAACGGGGATGTCTACTTTCGGACGCGTAAGTTCAAGGAATACGGCAAACTATCACATCAATCGATTGATGACCTGAAGGCGGGCGCGCGGATTCAGATTGGTGAAGACAAGGAAGATCCGCTTGATTTTGCTTTATGGAAGGCAGCGAAGCCAGGAGAAATCAAATGGAACAGCCCATGGGGCGATGGACGGCCGGGTTGGCATATCGAATGCTCAGCGATGGTTGAAAAGTATTTAGGCGACACCATCGATATTCACGCCGGCGGGACGGATTTGACGTTCCCGCATCACGAAAATGAAATTGCACAGTCCGAGTCACTGCATCATCAAACGATGGCTCATTACTGGCTGCATAACGGGCATATTCAGATTAATCATGAGAAAATGTCGAAATCGATTGGTAATGTGATTCTAGTTCATGATCTGATCAAAAAATTTGACCCGCAGGTTGTTCGCTTTTTCATTCTTACCGTCCAGTACCGACACCCGATTAACTTCAGCGATGCATTGTTAAATGACGCGGTGCAGGCCTTCGGGCGCCTTAAGACCGCCCATTACAATCTGAGTCACCGATTAAACGAGAGCGAATCAGCAGCGAATGAGACGATTGTCGAAAAGTATCGGAAACCATTTATCGAAGCGATGAACGATGACTTCAACACAGCCAATGCAATTGCGGTCCTTTTTGATGCAGCACGCGACGCGAATATTGCGCTTCAGAATGAGTCGAGTACCATTGAGGAACTGCAGGCTTATCTTCAGGTATTGACAGAGCTCCCGGCTGTGCTTGGGCTGACCCTTGCAGATGATACAGACCGTATTGTTGATCGTGATGTTGAAGCGTTGATCCAGAATCGCGAGGAAGCACGCAAAAATAGAGCGTTTGACGTCGCCGATGCCATTCGTGATCAGCTGAAAGAGGCGGGAATTATTCTTGAGGATACGCCTCAGGGTGTGCGCTGGAAACGAGGTAACGTATGAAAGTCGGCCAGAGCAAAACAGATCCGAAACAGCTCAATAGTCTTGCCCTTGCTTATATGGGCGATGCGGTGATTGAAGTATACGTTCGCAAAATGCTGATCGATGAGTCAGGAAAAACAAAACCTCATGCGCTCCACGCTCAGGCCGTCGATTATGTATCGGCAAAAGCGCAGTGCCGGTTCTTGCATGAACTGATGGATGAAGGTTTTCTTATGGATGACGAATGCAATACGGTGCGACGCGGGCGCAATGCGAAATCACATTCAGTGCCAAGAAATACGGATGTCCAAACGTATAATTTCAGTACCGGATTCGAAGCGCTGATCGGCACGTTGTTCCTGGAGGGCAAACAAGAGCGGATTGACGCGATTATGGGAAAAATGTTTGAATATCATCCGGTCGAAGGGAGCGGTCAAAATGAGTGACGAATGGATTATTGGACGTCACCCGGTTTCAGAAGCAGTTCGATCGGGTAGAGAGATAAATAAAGTATGGCTGAATAAAGAAGGACGGGGACTTGGTGATTTGCTGGATTTAATCAAATCACGCGGCATTGCCTTTCAGTTTGTCCCGAAAAAGAAACTGGATCAGCTATCGAAATCGACGCAGCATCAGGGGGTTGTCGCTTCAATTGCCGCCTACCGATATGCAGAGATTGATGACTTGTTTGCGCTGGCGAAACGTCGCGGGGAACAGCCTTTTTTCATGATGTTGGATAATGTTGAAGATCCGCATAACCTCGGATCGATTTTGCGAACGGCCGATGCCGCTGGATGTCATGGAATTATTATTCCAAAACGACGTTCCGTTGGGTTAACGTCTGTGGTGGCTAAAGCATCAACCGGAGCGATCGAATATGTACCGGTTGCGCGCGTGGCGAACCTAGCCAGCACGATCGATGCATTGAAGAAGCAAGGCGTCTGGTTTGCTGGAACGGCAGCCGATGGAAGCGAAGATTACCGTTCGGCAGATTTCACGATGCCGCTGTGTCTTGTGATCGGAAATGAAGGAGCAGGAATGTCGCAGCTTATACGCAAGAAATGCGATTTTCTGATCCGCCTTCCGATGAAGGGCAAGGTGACTTCGCTGAATGCGTCTGTTGCTGCCAGCTTGCTCATGTACGAGGTGCTTCGACGCCGCGAAAAGCAAGGATGACGTGCCATGAAAGATATTCTGATTGTCGACGGCTACAACGTTATCGGTGCCTGGACTGAGCTGAAACAACTTCAAAAGGATGACTTTGAGTGTGCACGCGATATGCTGATCGATAAGCTGTCGGAGTATCAATCGGTCACCGGATGGCAGGTCATACTGATTTTTGATGCCTATCTGCTTCCTGGTAAGGAAACAAAAACCAAGAAGTCCAAGATCGATGTCATCTACACCAAAAAGAGCGAGAAGGCCGATCAAAAGATTGAGGGGCTGATTAAAAAACTGCAAAATGTGAAGACACGTATTCATGTCGCAACCTCCGATATGGCCGAACAGTGGGCGGTTTTTTCACAAGGAGCCCTGCGAAAACCGTCACGAGAACTGATTGAGGAAATCCGCCAAATTGAGCGGCAAATAAAGAAAAGCACAAGCAATGAACGCAAAGCGTCGATCACGAAAATTTATCTTGATGAGGCGACGCGTAAAAAATTGGAACAAATGCGCAGAGGTTTTTGAAAATGATTGACGATTTTGAAAATTATAATGTATAATGTTCACACAACAAAAGGCATCTAGTGCTCGGGGGGTTTAAAGATGATTGATAATCCGGTTAAGGCAAATGTAGCTTTTGTTTCACAAAAAGACACGGAACTATTGAAAGCGATTCAAGAGGGAAATAACCAAGCCTTGGAGTATCTCATTTTTAAATATAAAAACTTTGTGCGCGCAAAAGCGAAGGCCTATTTCCTCGTTGGCGCAGATCGGGAAGACATTATTCAGGAAGGCATGATCGGTCTTTTTAAAGCGATTCGCGACTATCGCGGGGACAAGCTGGCTTCGTTTAAGGCGTTTGCAGAACTATGCATCACGCGCCAGATGATTACGGCGGTTAAGACAGCGACGCGTCAAAAGCATATTCCATTAAACTCATACATTTCGCTCGATAAACCGATTTATGATGAGGAATCGGAACGAACGCTGATGGATGTGGTGTGCGAATCAAAGATGAACAATCCCGAACAGATGCTGATTAGCCGCGAAGAGTGCGACGATATCGAAGAGAAACTGTCTCAAGTACTCAGTGACTTGGAGCGCAAAGTACTCCGGCAGTATTTGGACGGCAGAACCTATCAGGAAATTTCTGTTGACTTGAAACGCCATGTGAAGTCGATCGACAATGCGCTGCAGCGTGTGAAACGGAAATTAGAACACTGCATGCATGTGGAAGAATTCAGTATTTGAGAAGTGTCTCCGAATCGATGCGCTTGTTGACATGCTATTGTTACTTGTGATAAGTTTGGAGAGTATATGAAGAACGTCAAGAGAGGCGGTTTCACGCCTTTCTTTCTTTTACTTGCAGAAAAGTAGACATCTTCTCCGGGCAGGCGAGAGTCGGAGTGAGCGTGCCTGTCCCGGTCCCGCACCCTTAAGAATAGTTTAGAAAAGCATATCCGGGCTTATGACATGTTAGTTATCCGCATCTGGTACTGGACTTGCAAGACATATACAAAATGACGGACACCGAAATAATTTTGATAAGCGGAGGTAGCACCTATGGCGGGCATGATTAAGGGAACTGGAAAGTTTTTCCGAGACATTGTCGTTGAATCGAAAAAAGTCACTTGGCCGACAGGAAAAGAATTGTTGAAATACACGGTTACTGTAATTATTACCGTTGTTTTTCTGGCGCTCTTTTTCGTTGTTGTTGATCTTGGAATTTCTGAGCTTCTGCGCGTGATAACAAATCAATGATTGACTCTTGCGGGTAAACCGCGGGAGGCTGGTCATTTGGAGGAAGAACGATATGGAGAAGAACTGGTATGTAGTTCACACATACTCGGGTTATGAAAACAAAGTAAAAACGAACCTTGAAAAAAGGGTAGAAACAATGGGGATGACGGATAAAATTTTCCGCATCCTTGTACCGATGGAAGAAGAAACCGAAGTGAAGAACGGTCAGAAAAAGACCGCAATGAAAAAAGTATTCCCAGGCTATGTGCTGGCTGAAATGGTGATGACAGACGACTCCTGGTATGTTGTACGCAATACACCGGGCGTCACCGGGTTTGTCGGCTCAACCGGCGCTGGATCAAAACCGATTCCGCTGCTTCCCGAAGAAGTCGATGCCATTCTGAAACAGATGGGACTCAAAGAGAAGCCGGCTAATGTTGACTTTGAAATTAAAGAACAAGTCAAAGTCAAGGAAGGGCCGTTTGCCGATTTTGTCGGAAGCATTGAGAACATTGACGAAGAGAAAAGTAAGCTGAAAGTACATGTGAATATGTTTGGCCGGGAAACCCCGCTCGAATTGGATTTTGACCAAGTGTCGAAACTCGACTAAGGCTGTACTCCTTAAAATACAACCGATCAAACCTTGCAATTTATGCTTGCCGATTGTATAATCTTGATGTTTGTATGATTTTATCCAATCTCACCAAAGCAACACATGAAGTGCAAGAAGCCATAGAGGCAGTGTATGAGTGGGAGGGGCAGACCCGTACCACAAATCGTTATAGGGAGGTGCTCTCATGGCAAAGAAAGTAGTCAAGCTAGTGAAACTGCAAATTCCAGCAGGTAAAGCAAATCCGGCTCCGCCAGTTGGTCCTGCACTGGGCCAGGCGGGCGTTAACATTATGGGCTTTTGTAAGGAATTCAACGCTCGGACATCGGACCAAGCAGGTCTGATCATCCCAGTTGAAATCACCGTTTTCGAAGATCGTTCGTTTACGTTCATCACGAAAACACCGCCGGCAGCCGTTCTTCTGAAGAAGGAAACCGGCATCGAATCCGGTTCAGGCGAACCGAATACGAAAAAGGTTGCGACAATCAAACGCGACAAAGTCCGCGCGATTGCCGAACTGAAAATGCCTGATCTGAACGCGGCAGATGTTGAAGCTGCAATGCGTATGGTTGAAGGAACCGCACGCAGCATGGGCATCGTTGTCGAAGACTGATCGTGTGCCGCACGGATAAAACGTATGCTTTATCCTGTGCGTTTTGGTTTTTGGTTGGTGGGAGGTCATATGCAAACCGTTAATACCACGAAGGAGGATTTCAAATGGCTAAAAGAGGTAAAAAGTATCAAGAACAAGCTAAAGCTGTTGATCGCACAAAAGCGTACGCGATTGATGAAGCAGTCGGCTTGGTAAAGAAGATTGCTTCTGCTGGTTTCGACGAATCCGTTGATGTTGCGGTCCGTTTAGGCGTCGACACTCGGAAGAATGATCAGCAGGTTCGCGGTGCGGTGGTACTGCCGAACGGAACAGGTAAAACGCAACGCGTACTCGTTTTTGCTAAAGGTGAAAAAGCAAAGGAAGCAGAAGCTGCCGGAGCAGATTACGTTGGCGAAACAGAATACGTTGAAAAAATTAACGAAGGCTGGTTCGACTTTGATGTTGTGGTCGCAACGCCGGATATGATGGCTCAAGTTGGCCGTCTCGGACGTGTTCTCGGACCTAAAGGCCTGATGCCGAACCCGAAGACCGGTACGGTAACTTTTGATGTTGAAAAAGCAGTTAAAGAAATCAAAGCCGGTAAAGTAGAATACCGTGCACAAAAAGACGGAAACGTTCATGTGCCGATCGGTAAGGTTTCTTTTGACGATCAGAAACTGGTTGAAAACTTTAAAGTGTTGATCGAAACACTGCTCAAAGTGAAACCAGCTGCAGCAAAAGGTACGTACATGAAGAACATTGCCATTTCTTCAACGATGGGACCTGGCGTCAAAGTATCGCTTGCTTCCGTAAAATAATAACACAAATGGATGAGGATCTGAGTTGACATACTGTTTCAAACTCAGTATAATGATTCATGTTGTGAATTGAATGATTAGCCGTAGACAGCAGGGGCATAGTTTATGCTTAATGAAAACCCAGCCGAGGTTTAGCAAATTCTTGATAACTAATCGGTTTGATAGATTAAGCCCTCGACTCTTCGGATTCGAGGGCTTTTTGATAGACCTAGATTTTGGGATGATAACTGATACGGATAAATAACGAAAGAGGAGGTGCCCAAGACATGAGCAACCAAAAAATCTTGGATCAAAAGAAATTGGTCGTTGATGAAATTGCTGCAAAGCTTAAAGATAGCGTTGCAACGATTGCTGTCAATTACCGTGGCCTTTCTGTTGCTGAAGTTACTGAATTGCGCAAGCAACTGCGTGAAGCAGGCGTTGAATACAAAGTGTACAAAAATACATTTGCACGCCGCGCAACGGAAATTGCCGGCTTGACCGATCTTGATGATGCTTTGACCGGCCCGACTGCTATTTCGTTCAGCAAAGATGACGTCATTGCTCCGGCAAAAGTATTGTACAACTTTGCTAAAGAACATGAAGCACTCGAAATCAAAGCAGGTGTCATCGAAGGCAAACTGACGTCGCTAGACGAAATCAAGGCGCTGGCAGAACTGCCGTCCAGAGAAGGACTTCTCTCGATGCTGGCAAATGTTCTGCAGGCTCCAATCCGCAACTTCGCTTTGGGTGTCAAAGCCGTTGCCGAACAAAAAGAACAAGAAGCGTAAGCTGATTGACTACTACAAACCGAATTATAAGGAGGAACATATACAATGACTAAAGAAGAAATCATTGGCGCGATTAAAGAAATGTCCGTTCTCGAATTGAACGATCTTGTTAAAGCAATTGAAGATGAATTTGGTGTTACCGCAGCAGCTCAGGTTGCCGCTCCAGCAGGTGCAGCAGGTGCAGCAGCTGAAGAAAAATCTGAATTTGATGTTGTTCTGGCAGATGCTGGTTCACAAAAAATCAAGGTTATCAAAGTTGTTCGTGAAATTACTGGTCTCGGCCTGAAAGATGCAAAAGCATTAGTTGATGGTGTTCCGAAGGCTGTTAAAGAAGGCGCTGCTAAAGAAGAAGCCGAAGAACTCAAAGGCAAACTCGAAGAAGTTGGCGCAAAAGTAGAACTGAAATAAGTTCTTGAAAAGGCCCGCGCTTGCGCGGGCCTTTTCTTTTTTCACAGAAAAAGAAAAGATATGATTTTTGGTCCCGCAAAAGACAGTGCAGCAAATGCGCAGAGTCTTGCCTGTCTGAGGAGGCTCGCGGTGCGCCCGCGGCAAGCGAGCAACCGAAGCGACGATTCAGCACCGAAAAGACACGAGTCCATCACACATGGTTGGAGATTAAGGACCGGGCGCTTTTTGCTTGGTTTTTCTCACAGAATTATACAGGTTTGGTGATAAGTGTAGAGACGATCCGCGAGAACGATTCCTGTGCAGATTCAACCGCGGAAAAAGAAAAATTAACGTTAACAAGACAAGGCAGTGTATGGAAAAGATCGCATTTGCGAAACTAAATGAGTGAAGACAATGACTCGTCATTGCGGAGCGCAGCTGATTTTCAAGGGGATGATTGAGTTGACAGAACATTACTATTCAGAGCACCCTCATGTGAAAAGCAATCCTCATTCACTGAGCGCGACATTGCGTCAGCACAATTTTGTGTTTACAACCGATGCCGGTGTTTTTTCAAAAAATGCGATTGATTTTGGCTCTGCACTACTGATTGAAACGTTTTACGAACCACAAATTTCCGGGGCATTTTTGGATATGGGGTGCGGCTATGGTCCGATTGGCATTGCTTTAGCTAGGGATTTTCCCGATCGAGACGTGGTTATGGTTGATATTAACGAGCGCGCGGTTGCGCTGGCAGCAAAGAATGCCCAAGAAAATCAAGTGAATCCTGTTGTTTTGCAGAGCTCACTATTCGAAAAGGTGACGGGCGACTTTGCAGCAATTGTGACGAATCCGCCAATCCGTGCCGGAAAACAAGTTGTGCATCAAATTTTTCGCGATGCCCATTGCTTTTTGAAACATGGCGGTGAGTTATGGACCGTTATTCAAAAGAAGCAGGGAGCGCCGTCTGCACTAAAAATGCTGCAATCTTTATTTGATCGTGTAGACGTTGCGGCAAAGAAAAAAGGCTATTATATTTTGTGTGCAAGAAAAGATTGACAACATATACCCTCTGTGATATTATGTTTTAATGCTAACATGGGTAAATTTGTAGGTATAAGTATTTCCTTTTTAGGGAATGCTAATCAAATAATTTTTGAACTGCGGTAAGCTCAAGAAGTATGGTTTGCCGATTTTTTCAATATGCTTGATTTGAGGGGTGAAATAGTTGACAGGTCAACTCGTACAATACGGACGCCACCGCCAACGCAGGAGCTACGCTCGGATTAAAGAAGTGCTGGAACTCCCTAATCTTATTGAAATTCAGACCGCCTCCTATCAGTGGTTCCTCGATGAAGGAATTCGGGAAATGTTTCAAGACATTTCTCCGGTGGAAGACTTTACAGGTAATCTGATTTTGGAATTCGTCGACTATAGTTTGGGAGAACCAAAATATTCGGTTGACGAATCAAAGTCGCGCGATGTAACCTATGCTGCACCGCTTCGCGTAAAGGTGCGACTGATCAATAAAGAAACAGGCGAAGTAAAGGAACAAGAAGTATTTATGGGGGATTTCCCATTAATGACTGAAGCCGGTACCTTCATTATTAACGGGGCTGAGCGAGTCATCGTCTCCCAGCTGGTACGTTCGCCAAGTGTTTACTTTAATGACAAAGTTGACAAAAACGGAAAAAAAGGCTTTGGTGCAACGGTTATTCCAAACCGAGGCGCTTGGCTGGAATATGAAACGGATGCCAAAGATGTTGTCTATGTGAGAATTGACCGTACGCGGAAAGTCCCTGTAACGGTTCTTTTGCGTTCTCTTGGGTTTAGTACGGATCAAGAGATTATCGATCTTCTAGGTGAAGACGAATATCTGAGAAACACTTTGGAAAAAGATAACACCGACAGCACGGATAAAGCACTCGTTGAAATATACGAGCGTCTGCGTCCGGGCGAACCGCCAACCGTAGAAAATGCGAAAAGTCTTCTTGAAGCACGTTTCTTCGACCCGAAACGCTATGATCTGGCGAATGTCGGCCGCTACAAGATGAATAAGAAGCTCCACATCAAAAATAGATTGTTCAACCAGAGACTCGCACAGAAACTGGTTGATCCGGAAACGGGAGAAATTGTTGCTGATGAAGGCACACTTCTTGACCGCCGGACACTTGACCGTCTTTTGCCGACGATTGAGAAAAAGTTAGGCTTTGTTGACTATACACCGTCTGAAGGCGTTATTGCCGGTCAAACGATCCGTGTACAAAAGATCGATGTTTACTCACCTCTTGAAGAAGATAAGGGCAAGGTAGTCAGTGTAATGGGCAACTGCGAGATTGACCGATCAATCAAGCACATTACGCCTGCCGACATTCTTTCTTCAATCAACTATTTCTTTGATCTGCTTCACGGCATTGGCGATACCGATGACATTGACCACTTGGGAAATCGCCGTCTGCGTTCAGTAGGCGAATTGCTGCAGAACCAGTTTCGGATCGGTTTGTCGCGAATGGAACGTGTCATCCGTGAACGTATGTCGATTCAGGATACGAACAGCATTACGCCGCAGGCATTGATCAATATTCGCCCGGTTATTGCGTCGATCAAAGAATTCTTCGGAAGTTCACAGCTTTCACAGTTCATGGATCAGACCAACCCGCTGGCCGAACTCACCCACAAGCGCCGTCTGTCAGCGCTTGGACCTGGTGGATTGACGCGTGAACGTGCCGGCATGGAAGTCCGTGACGTTCACTATTCGCACTATGGCCGTATGTGCCCGATTGAAACGCCTGAAGGCCCAAATATCGGACTGATCAACTCGTTGTCAAGTTATGCACGTGTCAATAAATACGGGTTTATTGAAACGCCATACCGCCGTGTTGATCCAGAAACCGGAAGGGTTACCGAGCACATTGACTACTTAACCGCCGACGAAGAGGATAACTATGTTGTTGCTCAAGCAAACGCTGAGCTGAGCGATGACGGAGAATTTCTTGAAGATCATATTCTCGCCCGGTTCAGAAGTGAGAACCTGGTTGTTCATAAGGAACGCGTCGACTACATGGACGTATCGCCAAAGCAGGTGGTTTCAGTTGCATCGGCATGTATTCCTTTCCTTGCCAATGACGACTCGAACCGTGCGTTGATGGGTGCCAACATGCAGCGTCAAGCGGTTCCGCTGCTCCGTCCGCAAGCACCATTGGTCGGAACAGGTATGGAATATGTGTCCGCTCGTGATTCAGGAGCGGCAATTCGTTCGAAGTTCCGCGGCCGCGTTGAATATGTGTCTGCCCGTGTGATCAAGATTCGCACGCTAGAGAATATTGATGGACGTGACGTAGCCGGAGATGTTGTGACTTATAAACTCTCTAAATTCGAGCGTTCGAACCAAGGAATGTGCTACAACCAAAAACCGATTGTGAAAACCGGTAATGTTGTTTCCAAGGGCGAGATTATTGCTGATGGTCCTTCCATGGATATGGGCGAACTCGCATTAGGCCGCAACGTATTGGTCGGATTCATGACTTGGAACGGATATAACTATGAAGATGCCGTCATCATGAGTGAAAAACTTGTGAAAGACGATGTTTACACCTCTATTCATATTGAGGAATATGAATCTGATGCACGTGACACGAAACTCGGACCGGAAGATATTACCCGGGACATTCCGAACGTCGGCGAGGATGCACTGAAGAACCTCGATGACCGCGGTATTATTCGTGTTGGTGCGGAAGTGCGCGACGGCGACATTCTCGTCGGAAAGGTGACGCCAAAAGGGGTTACGGAACTTACAGCTGAAGAACGGCTACTCCATGCGATTTTCGGTGAAAAAGCACGCGAAGTGCGTGATACATCGCTGAAGGTACCACATGGCGGCGGCGGTATTGTGCACGATGTTAAGATCTTTACACGCGAGGCAGGCGATGAACTGCCACCAGGTGTCAATGAATTGGTTCGTGTTTATATCGTCCAGAAACGTAAAATTCATGAAGGGGACAAAATGGCCGGACGACACGGAAACAAAGGTGTCATCTCCAAAATCCTTCCTGAAGAAGATATGCCGTTTTTGCCAAACGGACGTCCGCTGGATATCATGCTTAACCCACTCGGTGTGCCTTCCCGTATGAACATCGGGCAGGTTCTTGAACTTCACCTTGGTATGGCCGCTCGCGAAATGGGCATTCACATTGCAACTCCTGTATTCGATGGTGCGCGCGAAGAAGATGTCTGGAGCACGCTCGAAGAAGCAGGACTTTCACGGGATGGCAAAACGGTGCTTTATGACGGCCGCACAGGTGACCCATTTGACAACCGCGTTTCAGTCGGCGTCATGTACATGATCAAGCTGGCCCACATGGTTGACGATAAGCTGCACGCGCGTTCAACTGGACCGTACTCTCTGGTTACACAGCAGCCGCTCGGTGGTAAAGCACAATTCGGTGGCCAGAGATTTGGTGAAATGGAAGTTTGGGCGCTGGAAGCATACGGCGCCGCACACACCCTTCAAGAAATTCTGACGGTGAAGTCAGATGATGTTGTCGGACGTGTAAAAACCTACGAATCCATTGTCAAAGGCGACAACGTTCCCGAACCGGGTGTCCCTGAATCGTTCAAGGTGCTCATTAAAGAACTGCAAAGTCTTGGTATGGATGTTAAGGTGCTCGACGGTGATCACTCGGAAATCGTAATCAAAGAGCTTGAAGACGAAGAAGAGTCGCTGGACGACAATCTCAATGTGCAAGTTTAATGAATCAACCTCTTAATAGAATCCGTTCGGTACAAAGGAAACGGCTAGAACGGCTTTTCCTTGGCGTGCCTGAATGCTTTTCTAATACAACAGCTCGGTGAACAAAAGCGATGGCACTTTTTGCCAAACACTGAAAATATAAGGGAGGTTGCCCCCTTGCTGGATGTCAATAAATTTGAATTTATGAAGATTGGTTTAGCTTCACCTGATAAGATCAGGTCTTGGTCCCACGGCGAAGTAAAAAAACCTGAGACCATCAACTATCGGACATTGAAACCGGAAAAGGACGGTTTGTTCTGCGAACGCATTTTCGGACCGACCAAAGACTGGGAATGCCATTGCGGCAAATACAAACGTGTCCGTTATAAGGGCGTCGTTTGCGACCGCTGCGGCGTTGAAGTTACCCGGGCTAAAGTCCGCAGAGAGCGCATGGGACATATTGAACTTGCTGCTCCGGTTTCCCATATCTGGTATTTTAAAGGGATTCCAAGCCGCATGGGCCTTTTGCTGGATATGTCGCCAAGAGCTTTGGAAGAAGTCATCTACTTTGCATCGTACGTGGTGACCGAACCGGGTGACACACCGCTTGAGAAAAAACAACTGCTCTCTGAAAAAGAATACCGTGCGTATCGCGAAAAATACGGCAATACTTTTAAAGCGGGCATGGGTGCGGAATCCATTAAAAAACTCTTGCAAGATGTTGATTTGGATAAAGAATCCGATGAACTGCAAGAAGAATTGAAAACGGTCCAAGGTCAGAGAAGAACGCGTGCTGTCAAACGACTCGAAGTCATTGAAGCATTCCGTGAATCCGGCAATGAACCCTCCTGGATGATCCTAGACGTACTGCCGGTTATTCCTCCGGAACTGCGCCCGATGGTCCAATTGGACGGCGGACGTTTCGCAACGTCCGACTTGAACGACTTGTATCGAAGAGTCATCAACCGCAACAACCGTCTGAAACGTCTTCTTGAACTTGGTGCGCCGAGCATCATTGTTCAGAACGAGAAGCGGATGTTGCAGGAAGCGGTTGACTCACTGATCGACAATGGTCGCCGCGGTCGACCGGTTACCGGACCAGGCAACCGGCCGCTGAAGTCTCTTTCTCACATGCTGAAAGGGAAACAGGGACGTTTTCGTCAGAACCTGCTTGGCAAACGTGTCGACTACTCTGGCCGATCCGTTATTGCCGTAGGTCCGTCGTTGCAGATGTATCAATGCGGTCTCCCAAAAGAAATGGCTTTGGAATTGTTCAAACCGTTTGTGATGAAAGAATTGGTGAGCCGCGGGATTGCCAACAACATTAAGAGTGCAAAACGTAAGGTGGAAAAAATTCATCCGGACGTATGGGGTGTGCTCGAAGACGTCATTAAAGAACACCCGGTTCTGCTGAACCGTGCGCCTACGCTGCACCGTTTGGGCATTCAAGCATTCGAACCGAGAATTGTTGAAGGACGCGCGATTCGTCTGCATCCACTTGTATGTACCGCTTATAACGCGGACTTCGACGGTGACCAGATGGCTGTTCACGTTCCGCTTTCCGCAGAAGCGCAAGCTGAAGCACGTCTGTTGATGCTTGGTGCTCAAAACATCCTGAACCCTAAGGACGGAAAGCCGATCGTTACGCCTTCACAGGATATGGTGCTTGGAAACTATTACCTGACGCTGGAACGGAAAGGTGCCCGCGGTGAAGGTAAGGTATTCAAGAACAGTGATGAAGCGATGCTTGCTTATTATAATGGCTATGTACACCTGCACTCTCGGATTGCCATTCCGGCTGCGTCAACGCATAATCCGACGTTTACGGAAGAACAGAATAAGCAGTACTTGCTGACTACACCGGGCAAATTGATCTTTAACCATGTACTTCCGCCGGCGTTCCCGTATATTAATGAGCCGACCGATAAAAACTTGCAAGTTGCGACTCCGGACAAGTATTTTGTTCCAATGGGAACGGATCTTCCTAAGGAGATCGCATCACGCGATGAAATTCTGCCATTTAAAAAAGGCTATCTCGGTCATATCATTGCGGAAGTTTTCAAGAAATATAAAGTAACCGAGACTTCTAAATTCCTTGATCGTCTCAAAGCACTCGGCTTCCAGTATTCGACTAAAGCAGGCATTACAGTCGGTGTATCCGACGTTATTGTGCTTCCGGAAAAGCAAGAAATTCTGAATACAGCCGAAGAGAATGTAGAAAAAGTAACGAAACAGTTCCGTCGCGGCTTGATTACCGAAGACGAGCGATATGAACGCATTGTCGGCATTTGGAGCGGTGCAAAAGATACCATCCAATCCAAGCTGATGGATTCCTTGGTTAAGACGAACCCGATCTTTATGATGAGTGACTCCGGTGCCCGTGGTAACGCATCGAACTTTACTCAGCTTGCCGGTATGCGTGGTTTGATGGCCGATCCATCCGGTCGAATCATCGAACTGCCGATTATCTCAAGTTTCCGTGAAGGTCTGACCGTGCTGGAATACTTCATCTCCACTCACGGCGCACGTAAAGGACTTGCCGATACCGCGCTTAAGACGGCGAACTCAGGTTATCTGACCCGTCGTTTGGTTGATGTTGCCCAGGATGTTATCGTCAGAGAGGACGACTGTGGTACGGATCGCGGCATCGTTGTTCATGCGATTCGTGAAGGTACAGAAGAAATTGAGAACCTCTATGATCGTCTGGTCGGACGTACGGCGAACCAGACCGTATATCACCCGGACACCGATGAGGTACTGGTTAACAAAAATGAGTTAATTGATGAAGAAACGGCTACCAAGATCGTTCAAGCCGGAATCACTGAAGTTGAAATCCGCACGGTGTTTACCTGTGAAACCCGTCATGGTGTCTGCAAGAAGTGTTATGGCCGCAACTTGGCTACCGGTTCAGAAGTTGAAGTCGGCGAGTCCGTTGGTATTATTGCCGCTCAATCGATTGGTGAACCAGGTACCCAGCTGACCATGCGTACCTTCCATACCGGTGGTGTTGCCGGAGACGATATCACGCAAGGTCTCCCGCGTATCCAAGAATTGTTTGAAGCCCGCAACCCTAAAGGGCAAGCTACAATTTCGGAAATTGATGGAACCGTTACGTCAGTTACCGAGCTGAAGGACAAACGCGAAGTTATTGTTAAAGGTGCGCTGGAAACACGTACCTACACGGTGCCACTCAGTGCGCGTATGAAAGTTGCTGAGGGCAACGAGGTTAAGGCAGGTCAGGCCTTGATCGGTGGATCCATTGATCCAAAAGAACTGCTCCACATCGTCGGACTGCAAGGCGTACAAAATTATCTGCTCCGGGAAGTTCAGAAAGTATACCGGATGCAGGGTGTTGAAATCGGCGATAAGCACGTCGAGGTCATGGTGCGTCAGATGATGCGCAAAATTCGCGTTATTGACAGTGGTGATACTTCCGTATTACCAGGTGCTCTTGTCGATATTCATCGCTTTAAGGAAGAAAACCGGGATGTTCTGCTGCATCGTAAACTTCCAGCAACCGGACATCCGGTGCTGCTCGGAATTACGAAAGCAGCGCTTGAAACCGACTCCTTCCTGTCTGCCGCTTCCTTCCAGGAAACGACGCGCGTGCTGACTGATGCAGCGATTAAGGGCAAGATTGATGAATTGCTCGGTCTGAAGGAAAATGTAATTATCGGTAAACTGATTCCGGCAGGAACAGGAATGCCGAAGTATCGCAATGTTGTCGTAGAGACGACAGACGGTCAGACAACCACTGCAGACCCTGCAGCAGAACCAGCCGGCGCATTGATTAACCAAGAAAGTTGATTCATGCATTGACAATAGTCAACTGCCGGTGCTATTATATCTGAGTGTTCTTTTTACCCTGGTTACTTTGGAGGATATATTGTCATGTCTTATGAAAAAGTGACGCAATCGAAGAACGATGTGATTATTGGCACGAAACAGGCGATTAAAGCATTAAAAGAGAACCGAGTTGAAGAGGTTATTATTGCTGAAGACGCCGATTTACGTGTAACCAATAAAGTACTGACACTTGCGGAAGAATTGAAGGTGCCTGTAAGTACAGTGGCCTCAATGAAGAAATTAGGTCAGGCCTGCGGCATTGAAGTCGGGGCATCGGCTGTTGCGATAAAAAAATGATGTTTTTGCAGGGGAAACCTTGCAAAAACAATTTTTTGCGCGAGAAAAGAACCGCCTGGATCAGTGGATTTAGAAATTTTGAAAGGAGGAACAGGTAAATGCCTACAATCAACCAATTAATTCGTCACGGACGCAAATCAAAGATTAAGAAGTCTACGGCACCTGCATTGAACAGAGGCTACAACAGTTTCAAAAAATCATTGACGGATGATTTTGCTCCACAAAAGAGAGGCGTGTGCACCCGTGTTGGCACAATGACACCGAAGAAGCCTAACTCTGCGCTTCGTAAATATGCGCGTGTTCGTTTGTCAAACAACATCGAAGTCAATGCTTACATTCCGGGAATCGGACACAACCTTCAAGAACACAGCGTTGTATTGATTCGCGGTGGACGTGTGAAGGACCTTCCTGGTGTGCGTTATCATATTATCCGCGGTGCTTTGGATACGGCGAGCGTTACGGACCGTAAGCAAGGCCGCTCGAAATACGGCGCAAAGAAGCCTAAGGCTTGATTATAAAACTAACTGGGAGGAGGAATTAATATGCCTAGAAAAGGCCCTGTCGAAAGACGCGATGTACTGCCGGATCCACTGTATAATTCCAAATTGGTCACTCGTTTGATCAACCGAATTATGCAAGATGGAAAAAAGGGAAAGGCACAAACCATTCTCTATCAGGCATTTGATTTAATTAAAGAACGGACCAATCAAGAACCAATGGAAGTTTTCGAACAAGCGTTGAAAAACGTTATGCCTGTATTGGAAGTAAAGGCACGCCGTGTCGGCGGTTCAAACTACCAGGTGCCAGTAGAAGTTCGTCCGGAACGCCGGACGACACTTGGACTTCGCTACTTAGTTAATTACTCACGCCTTCGCGGTGAAACGACGATGGTTGAACGATTAGCTAATGAAATCATTGATGCATCGAACAATACGGGTGCGTCGGTTAAGAAACGCGAAGACATGCACAAGATGGCTGAAGCAAACAAAGCATTTGCTCACTATCGCTGGTAATAAAACAATAGATCAAAGGAAGGAGAGAAAACCATGGCAAGGGAATTCTCCTTGGAAAAGACGCGTAATATTGGTATCATGGCCCACATTGATGCCGGCAAGACGACAACAACCGAGCGTATTCTCTTCTATTCAGGCCGTATTCATAAAATTGGTGAGACCCATGAAGGGGCCTCACAAATGGACTGGATGGAACAGGAAAAGGAACGCGGAATCACGATTACTTCCGCTGCAACGACGGCTCAATGGAAAGACCATCGAATTAACATTATCGATACCCCAGGGCACGTGGACTTCACGGTTGAAGTAGAACGTTCACTCCGTGTTCTTGACGGTGCGGTAACGGTTCTTGATGCGCAGTCCGGTGTTGAACCGCAAACGGAAACCGTTTGGCGTCAAGCGACTACCTATCATGTACCAAGAATTGTATTTGTTAACAAGATGGATAAAATCGGTGCCGATTTCCTCTATTCTTGCAAAACACTGCATGAACGTCTCCAAGCCAATGCCCATCCGATTCAGCTGCCAATGGGTGCTGAAGATAATTATCTGGGCGAAATTGACTTGGTTACGATGCAGGCTTACATTTACGAAGACGACCTTGGATCAATTGTTGATGCGGAAGAGATTCCGGATGAATACAAAGAGCAGGCCGAAGAATACCATGAAAAACTCATTGAAGCCGTTGCCGACGTTGATGATGCACTCATGGAAAAATATCTCAATGGCGATGAAATCTCCGTTGAGGAATTGAAAGCCGCTATTCGTAAAGCAACCTGTGATGTTAAATTCTATCCGGTACTTTGCGGGACAGCTTTCAAAAACAAAGGGGTACAGCATGTACTGGATGCTGCCATCGATTACCTGCCTTCACCGCTGGACGTGCCGCCAATTAAAGGTAACGTTCCGGATACAGATGAAGAAGAAACACGTCCGGCAGACGATAAGGGACCGTTCGCAGCGCTGGCATTTAAAGTTATGACCGATCCGTTCGTTGGTAAGCTGACTTTCTTCCGTGTTTACTCAGGATCAATCGAAGCTGGTTCTTATGTACAGAACTCAACGAAGGACAATCGTGAGCGTATGGGACGTATCCTTCAGATGCACGCCAACCACCGAAGCGAAATCAAAGAAGTCTTCTCCGGCGATATCGCTGCTGCAGTTGGTTTGAAGAATACGACAACGGGTGATACACTGTGCGATGGTGATCATCCAATCGTACTTGAATCGATGGAATTCCCTGATCCGGTTATCCACGTTGCCATCGAACCAAAGTCGAAAGCAGACCAAGATAAGATGGGCATTGCGCTGTCAAAACTGGCTGAAGAAGATCCGACTTTCAAGACGCATACGGATGAAGAAACCGGTCAAACCATCATTGGTGGTATGGGCGAGCTTCACCTCGATATTATCGTTGACCGTCTGCGCCGTGAGTTTAAAGTGGATGCGAACGTAGGTAACCCTCAGGTTGCTTATCGCGAAACATTTACGAAAGCAGGCAAGGCGGAAGGTAAGTTCATCCGCCAGTCTGGTGGTCGTGGTCAATACGGTCACGTTTGGATCGAATTCGAACCTCAAAAAGAGGGCGAAGGCTTTACATTCGAGAACAAGATTGTCGGCGGTGTTGTTCCGCGTGAATATGTTCCTGCAGTTGAAGCAGGTTTGAGAGATGCATTGCAAAACGGTCTGCTGGCCGGTTACCCGCTCATCGATGTGAAAGCAGCGCTTGTTGACGGATCTTACCACGATGTCGATTCCAGTGAAATGGCGTTCAAGGTTGCCGCTTCAATGGCACTGAAGGCAGCGAAGAATGTCTGCGCGCCGGTGATCCTTGAACCGATCATGAAAGTGGAAGTCAGCATGCCGGAAGAATATTTGGGAGATATTATGGGTGATATCACCAGTCGCCGCGGTCGTGTGGACGGTATGGAAGCACGCCAAGGTGTTCAAGTTGTCAGTGCCCATGTTCCTCTTGCAGAAATGTTCGGCTATGCAACAAACCTGCGTTCATCAACGCAGGGACGCGGTACCTTTACGATGCAATTCGACCATTATGAAGAAGTGCCGAAGAGCGTCAGTGAAGACATTATTAAGAAGGCAACCGGCGAAGCTTGATTTTCATTTCCGCTTGCTAAATGAATTGTCACACCCCATGTTTTATTGTAAGCTAGGGAAGATGGCGGCCTAAGCTTGCCAACTTTCTTACTGCATATAAATTAAACTTTCTATTGAATTAAAGGAGGATTACTAATCCATGGCTAAAGAACATTATGAACGCACAAAACCCCATGTTAACATTGGTACAATTGGTCACGTTGACCACGGTAAAACAACCCTGACAGCTGCCATTACAACGGTATTGTCTAAAACAGGTCAAGCTCAGGCTCGAGCTTACGATTCCATTGACGGTGCTCCGGAAGAACGTGAACGCGGGATCACAATTTCAACGGCTCACGTTGAATATGAAACAGATACTCGTCACTATGCACACGTTGACTGCCCAGGACACGCCGACTATGTCAAGAACATGATCACCGGTGCTGCCCAAATGGACGGTGCAATCCTCGTTGTATCCGCAGTTGACGGTCCGATGCCGCAAACGCGTGAACACATTCTGCTTGCACACCAAGTAGGTGTTCCTGCAATCGTTGTCTTCTTGAACAAAACCGACCAAGTTGACGACCCTGAACTTCTTGAACTCGTAGAAATGGAAGTTCGCGACCTGCTTAGCGAATATGACTACCCAGGCGACGATGTTCCGGTTATCAGCGGTTCTGCTTTGAAAGCATTGCAAGGCGATGCTGAAGAAGAACAACACATTCTCGACCTGATGAAGGCTGTTGACGAATACATCCCGACTCCAGTTCGTGATACTGAAAAACCATTCATGATGCCTGTCGAAGACGTATTCTCAATCACAGGTCGTGGTACCGTAGCAACTGGCCGTGTTGAACGTGGTACGGTTAAAATCGGTGACGAAGTTGAAATTCTTGGTCTGACTGATGCACCTAAGAAATCAACGGTTACCGGCGTTGAAATGTTCCGTAAAACGCTTGACTTCGCAGAAGCCGGCGACAACATCGGTGCATTGCTTCGTGGTGTTGACCGCGAAGGCATCGAACGTGGTCAAGTTTTGATTAAACCAGGTACTGTAACTGCTCACAAAACGTTCAAAGCTCAAGTATACGTTCTGAAAAAAGAAGAAGGTGGACGTCATACGCCGTTCTTCAGCAACTATCGTCCGCAATTCTACTTCAGAACAACAGACGTTACCGGTACCATTACTCTTCCAGAAGGAACTGAAATGGTAATGCCTGGCGACAACGTAGAAATGGACGTTGAACTGCTTGCTCCGATCGCTATCGAACAAGGGACGAAATTCTCTATTCGTGAAGGCGGCCGTACAGTAGGCGCTGGTTCCGTATCTGAAATCATTGAATGATTTCAACCTTATAAAGAAAGGGTCCTCTTCGGAGGGCTCTTTTTTTGTTTCAGGAAAAGTGTGCGGCTTTTGTCCAAGCAAAAGACCGTGTATCAACGCGCAGATGCTCTGGCGCCTGCGGGAACAGCGTGCCAGCGAGCAACCGAAGCGATGATTCAGCACCGAAAAGACACGAATCCATCACACATGTATGAAGAAACTTTCCTAAAGGAACTTTCGCTAAGTGCGCATACGTCCTGTATGCAACGCGAAAGTCACCGCATCCTGCGGAAGTAAGGACCGGGTGCTTTTTGCCCGGTTTTTCTTATATTATAAAGAAGCAAAAACTTACGACAGCTAGCCTAAGCTACACAAAACGGAAGTATTGTTTCATTGATTCAAAATTTTATGCATGGAATTGAAGAATTATTTGATCTTTCGCTTGAAAGTCTTTATAATGTAACAGTCACTGAAAAAAGGTGATCGTTCGTCTTGCTTTACGCCTAGTCTTTAGGTATAATAGTGAAGTTGGTTTTTTGGCAATGATGCGGAAGGTTGCAGATACACCCGGCTCCTTTGCCAAGGCGGGCGGTCTGGAAATTTTCGTGGAGCAAGTCTGTTTTTCAAAAATGGACGAAAGAAGGAGGGAATACAATGGCAAAGCAAAAGATTCGCATTCGTTTAAAAGCGTATGATCATCGCATTTTAGATCAGTCCGCTGAAAAAATCGTGGAAACGGCAAAACGTTCAGGTGCAAAGGTATCCGGACCGATTCCGCTTCCTACAGAAAAATCGATTTATACGATTCTGCGTGCGGTCCACAAATACAAGGATTCACGCGAACAATTCGAAATGCGTACACACAAACGCTTGGTTGATATCGTTGAGCCTACACCTCAAACCGTAGATTCGCTCATGCGATTGGATCTGCCTTCAGGTGTCGACATTGAAATTAAATTATAATTTATTTTGAACAATAGGAGGTGTTACGGATGAGCAAAGGAATCTTGGGCAAGAAAATCGGCATGACTCAGATTTTTGCTGAGAACGGCGATGTGATTCCCGTTACAGTTGTAGACGTATCCGGCAACGTTGTTCTTCAAAAGAAGACGGTTGAAACGGACGGCTATGAAGCTGTGCAGCTCGGATTTGATAACGCGAAAGTTTCTCGAGTTACCAAACCGGCAAAGGGTCACGCTGAAAAAGCGAAAGCTGAACCTAAGCGCTTCATTAAAGAAATCCGTAATGTAAATTTAGATGATTACGAGGTAGGCAAAGCAGTTACTGCCGACACATTCCAGACTGGCGAAGCAATTGACGTAACTGGAACTTCAAAGGGGAAAGGTTATCAAGGCCCAATCAAGCGCAACAACCAATCTCGCGGACCTATGGCACACGGTTCTCGTTACCATCGTCGTCCTGGTTCCATGGGCGTTATTGATCCGGCACGCGTCTTCAAAGGCAAGAAGCTGGCCGGCCGCATGGGCGGAGAAACGGTTACTGTTGAAAATCTCGTCGTCGCTAAAGTTGACCCGGAACGCCAATTGATCCTCATCAGCGGCAATGTACCGGGCGCAAAAAAAAGCTATATCGTGATAAAATCTGCTTTGAAAGCAAAAGAAGCTAAATAAGAAAGGAGGATGCTTCCATGCCAAAATTAACTGTATTTGATCAGAAAGGCGCAGAAGTCGGAGCTGTAGAACTGGCAGACGCTGTATTCGGCATTCAACCAAACGAACATGTCATTTATCAAGCGGTTGTCATGCAACAAGCTTCACTTCGCCAAGGAACACATGCTGTAAAAAATCGTTCTGCAGTTCGCGGCGGCGGTCGCAAGCCGTGGAAACAAAAAGGAACGGGCCGTGCTCGTCAAGGCTCCATTCGTTCCCCGCAATGGGTTGGCGGTGGTACGGTATTCGGACCAACACCACGCAGCTACTCTTACAAACTGCCTAAGAAGGTCCGCAGATTGGCGATCAGATCGGTACTGTCGGACAAAGCAGGAGAAAACAATCTGATTGTACTCGATGCACTGAAGATTGAAGCTCCTAAAACAAAAGAAATTACTGCTTTGCTAAGCAACCTCTCCGTTGCAGAAAAAGCATTAATTGTCACGAATGATATTGATGAAACAGCTGTTTTATCATCCCGCAATCTTCCAGGTGTAAAGGTGCTCGCTGCAAATGAGGTCAATGTACTTGACGTCATTGCACATGACAAACTGATTGTCACCAAGGATGCTGCGGCAAAGCTTGAGGAGGTGCTTGGATAATGAAGGATCCTCGCGATATTATAAAGCGCCCCGTGCTGACTGAACGTACAACGGATCAGATGGCTGACAAGAAATACACATTTGACGTTGATGTTAAGGCAAATAAGTCTGAAATCAAACGTGCTGTGGAAGCGATCTTTGACGTGGAAGTCGTTAAAGTCAATACGTTGAACGTAAAAGGCAAGCCGAAACGTTATGGCCGCTATGAAGGCTATACAAATAAGCGCAAGAAAGCTGTTGTCACTTTGACACCGGAAAGCAAAGAGCTCAACTTCTTTGACGGTGAATGAGGAATTCTAAAGAAGGAGGTTATTGATCATGCCAATTAAGAAGTATAAACCGACATCCAATGGTCGCCGTAACATGACTTCATTGGATTTCGCAGAAATCACAACGGATCAGCCGGAAAAATCATTGCTGAAGTCTCTGCCGAAAAAAGCAGGACGCAACAACCAAGGCCGTTTGACTGTTCGTCACCAAGGCGGCGGTCACAAACGTAAATACCGTATCATTGACTTTAAACGTACTAAGGATGGCGTGCCGGGTAAGGTTGCGACGATCGAATATGATCCAAACCGTACTGCAAACATTGCGTTGGTTCACTACGCAGATGGCGAAAAACGCTATATTCTCGCACCAAAGGGCATTAAAGTAGGTACCGAGATTATGTCTGGTGTGGAAGCCGATATCAAGGTTGGAAATGCTCTTCCACTGAAGAACATTCCAGTTGGTACGACGATTCATAATATTGAATTGAGACCAGGAAAAGGCGGACAGCTTGTACGTTCTGCAGGAACTTCTGCTCAGATTCTTGGTAAAGAAGGCAAATACGTGCTGATCCGCCTTGTATCCGGCGAAGTGCGTATGATCCTTGAAACTTGCCGTGCAACCATCGGTCAGGTTGGAAACTTGGAACATGAACTTGTGTCAGTCGGTAAAGCCGGCCGCTCCCGCTGGAAAGGCATTCGGCCTACGGTCCGCGGTTCTGTAATGAACCCGAACGATCACCCGCATGGTGGTGGTGAAGGTAAAGCACCGGTCGGACGCAAGTCGCCAATGTCGCCTTGGGGCAAACCAACGATGGGTTACAAGACGCGTAAGAAGAAGAATACGTCGGAACAATTCATCATTCGTCACCGCAAGAAGAAATAATTGTTTTTGGATAGATATTTTATTTTGGAAGGAGGCCTACTCGTGAGCCGAAGCCTAAAAAAAGGACCTTTTATTGATGATCACTTGATGAACAAAGTCGTTGCTTTGAACGAAAAGGACGAAAAAAGAGTCATTAAAACGTGGTCCCGCAGATCAACCATCTTCCCTGAATTCATTGGACATACCATTGCCGTATATGACGGACGCAAGCATGTGCCGGTGTACGTTACGGAAGACATGGTTGGACATAAACTAGGAGAATTTGCTCCGACGAGAACGTACCGCGGACACATTTCTTCCGATAAGAAAACGAGTGCACGCTAACGAAAGGAGGAACTATGATGCAAGCAAAAGCTGTCGCTAAACAAATTCGTATTGCTCCTCGTAAGGCGCGTCTTGTTATTGATCTTATCAGGGGCAAAGATATCGGCTATGCATTGGCTGTACTGAAAAACACTCAGAGAGCCGCTTCGCCGATCATTGAAAAAGTTTTGAAATCCGCTATTGCCAATGCGGAACATAACTATGATCTTGATGCTGAAACATTGTTTGTTGAAAAGGCATTTGTTGATGAAGGTGCAACGATGAAACGTTTCCGCCCGCGCGCACAAGGCCGTGCAAGCAGAATCAACAAACGGACCAGCCACATTACAATTATCGTATCGGAAAAGAAGGAGGGATAACGCGTGGGTCAAAAAATTAATCCTGTCGGATTTCGAATCGGAGTCATTCGTGACTGGGAATCCAAATGGTATGCTGATAAAGAATATGCGGAATATCTTCACGAAGATATCAAGATCCGTAACTATATCGAAGAAAAGCTGAAGGACGCTTCGGTTTCCGGTATCGAGCTGGAACGTGCGGCAAATCGGATTAATGTAACCATTAAGACGGCGAAACCGGGTATGGTCATCGGTAAAGGCGGTTCTGAAGTCGAAGCGCTGCGTAAAGCACTGAACCAACTGACTGGCAAACGCGTTCACGTAAATATTTTTGAAATCAAACAAGCAGACCTTGACGCAAAGCTTGTTGCTGAAAACATTGCTCGTCAACTTGAAAGCCGTATCTCTTGGAGACGTGCTCAAAAACAGACGCTGCAAAGAGCAATGCGTGCAGGTGCAAAGGGTATTAAGACACAATGTGCCGGCCGCCTTGGTGGCGCGGATATGGCACGTACAGAGGACTATAGCGAAGGCACTGTTCCGCTTCACACTTTGCGTGCCGACATCGATTATGGAACAGCGGAAGCTGATACCACTTACGGTAAAATTGGTGTTAAAGTATGGATTTATCGCGGAGAAGTCCTTCCGACGAAAGGAACGACTAAGAAGGAAGGAGGCAAATAATTATGTTAATGCCTAAACGTACAAAGTATCGTAGACAGCACCGTGGTAGAATGCGCGGCCAAACAAAGGGCGGCGCTACGGTAACCTTCGGTGAATACGGACTGCAGGCGCTGGATTCCGCTTGGGTCTCCAGTCGCCAGATTGAAGCCGCTCGTATTGCAATGACACGTTTTATGAAACGTGGCGGAAAAGTTTGGATCAAAATTTTCCCTCAAAAATCATACACAAAGAAACCTCTTGATGTCCGCATGGGTTCCGGTAAAGGTGCTCCAGAAGGATGGGTTGCAGTAGTATTGCCAGGCCGTGTACTTTTTGAAGTCGGCGGTGTTAGTGAAGAAGTGGCAAGTGAAGCATTGCGTCTCGCTAGCCATAAATTGCCTATTAAAACGAAAATCGTGAAACGTGAAGAAGTGGGTGGTGACGCAAATGAAGGCTGAGGATATCCGTAACTTGACCACTGCTGAAGTTGAAGAAAACGTGAAGTCTTTAAAAGAAGAATTGTTTAATCTGCGTTTCCAGCTCGCAACCGGACAATTGGAAAATCCGGCTCGCATCCGTGCGGTCCGCAAGTCCATTGCTCGTGCAAAAACGATTTTGCGTGAACGTGAATTGAACGTTCAAAACGGCTGAGAAGGAGGTTATCGTAAATGGCAGAGGAAAATCGTAGCAATGCTCGTAAAGTTTTGGTCGGCCGTGTTGTTTCAGACAAAATGGAAAAGACCATTACGGTGCTCGTTGAGACGTATAAGAACGACCGTCTCTATGGAAAACACGTGAAGTATTCCAAGAGATTCAAAGCGCATGATGAAAATAATCAAGCAAAAGTCGGCGATATCGTAGAAATTGCTGAAACTCGCCCGCTTTCAAAAGATAAACGTTTTCGTCTCGTTAAAATTGTTGAGGAATCCGTTATTATCTGATCTGTCGGTAAGGACCGAAGATCGAAGGGAGGTTGCATTTTATGATTCAGCAAGAAAGTCGTTTGAAAGTTGCCGATAACTCGGGTGCACGTGAAGTCTTGACCATCAAGGTTTTGGGTGGCTCCGGACGCAAGACCGCAAATATCGGCGATGTCATCGTTGCTTCGGTTAAACAAGCAACACCAGGTGGCGTTGTTAAGAAAGGCGAAATTGTTCGCGCTGTCGTAGTTCGTACGAAACACGGTGTTCGCCGCAGCGATGGTTCATACATTCGTTTTGACGAAAATGCCGTTGTTCTTGTGAAAGAAGACAAGAGCCCGCGCGGTACACGTATCTTTGGACCGGTTGCTCGCGAACTGCGTGACGGTCAATTCATGAAAATCGTCTCTCTCGCACCGGAAGTACTGTAATTTCGAAAGGTTAGGAAAAGGAGGTGGCATTTAACATGGCAAAATTGCATGTGAAAAAGGGCGATAAGGTTCAAGTTATTGCTGGGAAAGACAAAGGCAAACAAGGCGTGATCCTTGCAGCATATCCGGCTAAGGAACGTGTGCTTGTTGAAGGTGTAAACATCGTTAAAAAGCATTCCAAGCCAAGCCAAGCAGCTCCGCAAGGCGGTATCCTCGAACACGAGGCGCCAGTTCACGTATCAAATGTTATGCTGCTTGATCCAAAAACAAATGAACCTACACGTGTAGGTCATCAAATAGTCGACGGAAAAAAAGTACGTGTTTCTAAAAAATCAGGCGAAGTCATCGACTGATCCGTTTGTCTGTGAAAGGAGGTAAACACATGAGCCGTTTTAAAGAAAAATATGATCAGGAAGTCGTTCCTGCTCTTATGGAAAAATTCAATTACACATCTGTAATGCAGGTGCCGGCAATCAAAAAGGTTGTCATTAACATGGGTGTCGGCGAAGCCGTTCACAATTCAAAAGCACTCGATAGTGCCGTTGAAGATTTGACTGCGCTGTCCGGTCAGAAACCGGTAATCACTCGTGCAAAGAAATCAATTGCTGCGTTCAAGCTTCGCGAAGGTGTAGCAATCGGTGCAAAAGTTACGCTGAGAAAAGACCGCATGTTTGATTTTCTTGACAAGCTGGTTACGGTTGCGCTCCCGCGTGTACGTGACTTCCGCGGTGTTTCGAAGAAAGCTTTTGATGGCCGTGGCAACTATACGCTTGGTATCCGCGAACAATTGATTTTCCCTGAAATTGACTATGATAAAGTCGATAAAGTACGCGGTATGGACATCGTCATTGTAACGTCTGCCAACACTGATGAAGAAGCTGCAGAATTGCTTACATTGCTCGGTATGCCGTTCGTTAAAAAATAATCGTAAGGAGGATATGAATTTTGGCAAAAAAATCAATGCTTGTTTCTTCACATCGCCCAAAAAAATTCAAAGTGCAGGAATACACACGCTGTGAACGCTGCGGACGTCCTCATTCGGTTCTTAGGAAATTCAAATTATGCAGAATTTGTTTTCGCGAACTTGCCTATAAAGGACAAATCCCGGGTGTTAAAAAAGCTAGCTGGTAAAATTTTAAGTGATAGGGAAGGAGGTCGATTTGCATGGTCATGACAGATCCGATCGCAGATATGCTGACTCGCATTCGTAACGCCAATATTGTTCGTCATGAACAAATCGAGCTGCCAGGATCCAGAATCAAGAAGGAAATTGCTGAAATCCTGAAACGTGAAGGATTCATCAAGGACGTTGAATACATCGAAGACAACAAACAGGGTGTACTTCGACTGATTCTGAAATACGGTGGCAATAAAGAACGTGTAATCACCGGTTTAAAGAGAATCAGCAAGCCGGGCCTTCGCGTTTATGCGAAAGCCGATGAAGTACCTCGCGTACTTGGCGGGCTTGGTATTGCACTTGTATCAACATCGAAAGGTGTTATTACAGATAAAGAAGCACGTCAGCAAAACGTTGGCGGCGAAGTTCTCGCATACGTTTGGTAATTAGTAAAGAAGAATGGAGGTGTCCTCATGTCTCGTATAGGATTGAGACCTACCGCTGTTCCTGAAGGTGTGACTGTTACAATTGACGGTCAGAAGGTAACGGTAAAAGGTCCTAAGGGCGAATTATCACGTGAATTTCATCAAGATATGATCATTAAGCAAGAAAACAATGAAATCCGAGTTGAACGACCGACTGATTCGAATAAGCATCGCGCGCTTCACGGCACGACGAGCAGTTTGATCAGCAACATGGTTGAAGGTGTGACAAAAGGCTTCACTAAGAAACTGGAACTTGTCGGTGTCGGCTATCGTGCCAACAAACAAGGCAAGAACTTGGTACTTAATGTCGGCTACTCTCACCCGGTAGAAATCGTTCCTGAAGAAGGAATTGAATTGTCTGTTGAAGGCAATAACAAGGTTTCTGTTGCAGGAATCGACAAGCAACGTGTCGGTGAAGTTGCTGCCAATATTCGTTCCGTACGTTCCCCTGAACCGTACAAGGGCAAGGGTATTCGTTATGAAGGCGAAAAGGTTCGTCGTAAGGAAGGTAAAACTGGTAAGTAATTTCATTCCATTTTCACGAGAAAGGAGCGGTAGACTCTATGATCACAAAAAAAGACAAGAACGCGCTGCGTAAGAAAAGACATCTTCATGTGCGCCACCGCATTGTGGGCACTACAGAACGTCCGCGTTTAAATGTTTTTCGTTCTTCCAAGAATATATATGCACAATTAATTGATGATTCAAAGGGTGTAACGATTGTTTCCTCTTCATCAATTGACAAAGCATTTGATCTTGAAAAAGGCAGCGATGTTGTGGCAGCAAAAAAAGTTGGCGCACTGATCGGTGAACGTGCCCTGGAAAAAGGAATCAAAGCGGTAGTTTTCGACCGCAGCGGTTATATCTATCACGGACGTGTTAAGGCTGTTGCTGAAGGCGCCCGAGAAGCAGGACTCGAATTTTAACATTAAGGAGGGGAATCCATGGCAAACAATGATCGCAACAAATCAGAATTTGAAGAACGTGTTGTTGCAATTAACCGCGTAGCGAAAGTAGTCAAAGGTGGACGTCGTTTCCGCTTTTCCGCACTGGTTGTTGTCGGCGACAAAAAAGGTAATGTAGGTTATGGTCAGGGCAAGGCTCACGAAGTTCCTGAAGCCATTCGCAAAGCGATTGAGGATGCAAAGAAGAATGTATTTAATGTTCCGATCGTAAACACGACTATTCCTCATCAAGTAACGGGTCAGGCAGGAGCAGGCAGCGTTCTGCTGAAACCGGCATCTGAAGGTACCGGAATCATCGCTGGCGGTCCTGTCCGCGCCGTGCTCGAACTGTCAGGCTTGGGTGATATTCTCTCGAAGTCTCTCGGATCGAACAATCCGATTAACATGGTTCGTGCAACGGTTGAAGGCCTGCAAAGTCTGAAGCGTGCAGAGCACGTGGCAAAACTGCGCGGCAAATCAGTAGAAGAGCTGCTCGGATAAGGAGGGAACAAGATTGGCTAAAAAATTGGAAATCACCCTCAAACGCAGTGTGATCGGACGTCCTGAATCACAACGCGTTACGGTAAAAACGCTTGGTCTCAAGAAGACTTACCAAACCGTTGTTCAGGATGATAACCCTGCAATTCGCGGCATGATCAACAAGGTTTCCCACTTGCTCGCTGTTCGCGAAATTAATGAATGATTGATAACGATTTTGAGAATAAGGAGGTGCCAAGATGAAACTCCATGAATTGAAACCAGCTGAAGGATCTCGGTTTGCTCGCAAAAGAGTAGGGCGCGGCTACGGTTCAGGACTTGGCAAAACATCTGGTCGAGGACAAAAAGGACAGAAATCACGCTCAGGCGGTAGAGTACGTCTCGGATTTGAAGGCGGACAGATGCCATTGCTGCAGAAACTGCCGAAGAAAGGATTTAAGAATCCGACGCGCAAGATTTACGCAATTGTTAACGTTGAAAAGCTGAATCAGTTTGAAAACGGAACGGAGATTACTCCGGAATTGCTGCTCCAAAAACGTGTCATCCGCAAACTGAATGATGGCATTAAAGTTTTGGGTGAAGGCAAGCTTGAATCGAAACTGACGGTTAAAGCGCATAAATTTTCTGCTTCTGCTAAAGAAGCGATTGAAGCAGCCGGCGGAAACATTGAGGTGATCTGATGTTTCAAGTGCTTTCCAGCATGTGGCGAGAAGCCGACATTCGCCGAAAAATAGTATTCACATTGCTTATGCTCATTATATTTCGGATCGGGACATTCATTCCTGTTCCCGAAATTAATACGGAGCTGATCAATATCAGCGATTCAAGTGCTTTCGGTTTGTTCAACACCTTTGGCGGCGGCGCCTTGGAGAACTTCTCAATCTTTTCCATGGGGATTATGCCTTATATCACTGCATCCATTATTGTGCAGCTTCTGCAAATGGATGTCGTGCCAAAGCTTACCGAATGGTCGAAACAAGGTGAAATGGGAAGACGCAAGCTGAATCAGCTGACAAGGTACGGAACGATTGTTTTAGGATTCATCGAAGCACTCGGACTTTCCTACACGTTCAGTAACAATTACCAGGGGCTGGTTAGTAATCCAACCCTCTGGACCTTTCTGATCATTGCATTGGTACTGACAACGGGTACGGCGTTTCTCGTATGGCTGGGTGATCAAATTACGGCTTACGGTGTGGGTAATGGTATTTCCATTATTATCTTTGCAGGGATTATTGCACGAATCCCGACAGCGGTCAGCCAGATTTACGCTCAGCGGTTTGCTTCGTCAACCAACACATTTTTGGAAGTACTTGGATTGCTGGCCATTGTTGCAGTTGTTTTGCTGATTGTAGTTGGAACCATCTTCGTTCAGCAAGGGATGCGAAAGATTCCGATTCAATATGCGAAACGGACAATTGGCTCGAAAACCTATAGTGCACAACCGGCACATTTACCGATTAAGGTGAATGCGGCGGGCGTCATCCCGGTAATCTTTGCCATATCCCTGATGATTACACCGCCGACGATTGCTCGTTTCTTCCCCGAGAATAACGTGACCACGTGGATTATCCGCGTGTTCGACTATTCAACGGTATATGGAATGATTATCTATGCGGCATTAATCATTGCCTTTACTTACTTCTATACATTCGTACAGGTCAATCCTGAAAAAATGGCTAAGAATCTTGGCGAGCAAGGCGGCTACATTCCGGGAATTCGGCCGGGAAAGAGTACGGAGAAATTCATTACGAAGATTCTCTACCGCCTAACCTTCCTAGGGGCCCTTTTCCTTACGGTCATTTCGCTTCTACCGATTGTTTTCGGTGAAATCGGCAGCCTTCCGCAAAGTGCAAGAATTGGCGGAACAAGCTTGCTGATCGTTGTCGGGGTTGCTCTTGATACGATGAAACGTATTGAAAGTCAGTTGGTAAAGAAAAACTATCAAGGCTTTATCAGAAAAAGGTAAAGGTTACTTGTGGTGAATGAGTCAGGAGGAATGACGATGAATTTGATTTTAATGGGACTTCCGGGTGCCGGTAAGGGCACACAGGCAGAACGGATTGTTGATAAGTTCGGTTATCCTCATATCTCAACCGGTGACATGTTTCGCGCGGCAATTAAAGGCGGTACGCCATTAGGAAAAAAAGCAAAATCCTTTATTGATCAAGGAGCGCTTGTTCCTGATGAAGTAACGATCGGCATTGTCAACGAACGTTTATCCGAAAAAGATACGGCAAAGGGTTTTCTGCTTGACGGATTTCCGCGTACCGTTGAACAAGCAGAAGCGCTTGATCAAATGATGGCGGATAAAGGACAAAAGATTGATGCAGTCCTTTACATCCGTGTTGATCCTGAAAAACTAATGGCTCGTCTGACGGGCCGCCGTATCTGTTCCGATTGCGGCGCAACCTACCATTTGGTTTTCAACCCACCGGCAAAAGAAGGGGTTTGCGACAAATGCGGCGGCGCTTTGAAGCAGCGGGCGGATGACAATGCGGCGACCGTTCATGAACGGTTGCAGGTCAATATGAAGCAGCAGCAACCGCTGCTTGATTTCTATGAAGCAAAAGGATCCTTGAAAACAATCAACGGAGATCAGGAGATCAACGACGTATTCCAAGAAGTAGCGGCGATCCTCGGCGAACTTGCCAAGTGATCACGAGGAAGACGATTGATGAAGTGGACAGGATTCGCATTGCAGGAAAAATAGTCGGCCATACGCTGGAATGCTTGCGGCGGGCTATTTGTCCCGGCATATCGACGATTGAACTCGATGCGCTGGCAGAGCGCTTGATAAGGGATGCGGGAGCTGAACCGTCATTCAAGGGATATGATGGTTATTTAAACAGTATCTGCACATCCGTCAACGATCAGTTGGCTCACGGTATTCCTGGTTCCTATGTTCTGCAGGACGGAGACATAATCAGTATCGATATCGGTGCCAAGTATGAAGACTTTCATGCAGACTCCGCCTGGACTTTTCCTGTGGGTATGCCGTCTGATGCGGCTCGAAAACTTCTGGAAACGACGGAAGAATCGCTCAATTTGGGAATAGCCGAAGCAAGGCCGGGCTCCCGGTTGTCGAATATCTCCCACGCGATTCAAAGATGTGCCAAGTCAAAAGGATTTTCCGTCGTACGTGAATTGACCGGTCATGGGGTTGGACGTGAACTTCATGAGGACCCAGATATTCCAAATTATGGGCGGCCCGGCCGAGGTCCGGTACTCGAACCCGGCATGGTGCTCGCGATTGAACCGCTGATTAATGAAGGCAGCCGTAAAATTTGGATGGTCGAAGATGATGATTGGACGCTGATGACCCAGGATGGCAAGAACTGTGCTCATTTTGAGCATACCATCGTAATTACGGAAAATGGAAATGAAATCTTGACAAAGCAATAAGTGAAGGTGATGATTGATGGGTAGTGATCAAACCCCCTTACCTGTTCTCGGTCAGCTCGCACGCGTGCTGAAGGGAAAAGAATCGGGTTCTTATTTTGTTATTGTGCGGCTTATCGATCATCGTTTCGTTGAAATTGCAGATGGTGACAAGAGAAAGTTTGACAATGCAAAGAAGAAGAACATCAGCCATCTCGAACTTCAATCATATATATCTGTCGAAGTACAGAAAAGTCTGCGCGAGATCGGGCGTGTGACAAATGGAAAGCTGCGTTTTGCCATCGCTCATTATTTAGATGGAGAAATCAGTAACAATAGGAAGGGTGAGTCAGCCGATGGCTAAAGAAGACGTCATTGAAGTTGAAGGCACCGTGATCGAACCACTGCCAAACGCAATGTTTCGTGTAGAATTGGAAAACGGCCATAAGATTTTAGCTCATGTTTCCGGTAAAATCCGTATGCATTTTATTCGCATTTTACCGGGAGATAAGGTAACGATCGAGTTGTCGCCATATGATGTGTCACGTGGCCGCATTACGTTCAGGCATAAATAATTCTCTGCGGTGCAAGAAGGAGGGTTCAATAATGAAGGTAAGACCATCTGTCAAAAAGATGTGTGAAAAGTGCAAGATTGTCCGCCGTAAAGGTGTTGTCATGGTGATTTGTGAAAATCCAAAACATAAACAAAGACAAGGTTAAGAAGGAGGTGCTCTGACGCATGGCTCGTATTGCAGGGATTGATATTCCAAGAGACAAACGCGTGGTCATTTCGCTGACTTACATTTATGGTGTCGGCTTGACTACTGCAAAGAAGATCTTGGCTGAGGCAAATGTTTCTGAAGATACACGTGTTCGCGATTTAACGGAAGAAGAACAAACACGCATCCGCGAAGTAGTCGACCACTACCGGGTCGAAGGTGACCTTCGCCGCGAAGTTTCGCTCAACATCAAACGACTCATTGAAATTGGTTCATATAGAGGGATTCGCCACCGCAGAGGACTGCCGGTTCGCGGTCAAAATACGAAAAACAACTCACGTACGCGCAAGGGTCCTAAGCGTACGATCGCTGGGAAAAAGAAATAAGTAAAGGAGGGTTAAACATTTATGGCTAAAGCACAACAACGTACGCGCAAGCGCAGGATTAAAAGAAATGTTGAGAACGGGGTGGCACACATCCGTTCAACATTCAATAACACGATTGTGACGATTACCGATCCGCACGGTAATGCCATTGCTTGGGCAAGTGCAGGCGGTCTTGGTTTCAAAGGCTCTAGAAAGTCAACGCCCTTTGCGGCACAAACTGCAGCAGAAGCTGCGGGCAAAAGTGCGCTGGACAGCGGCATGAAGACCATTGAAGTTTCTGTTAAAGGACCGGGCGCAGGTCGTGAAGCAGCAATTCGCGCACTTCAGGCAGTAGGCCTTGAAGTGACCGCAATCCGCGACGTTACTCCGGTACCGCATAACGGCTGCCGTCCTCCAAAACGTCGCCGCGTTTGATTGTATAGCTCGCTATTAATCTGTTAATAATGCAACTATAAATAAACGTGTACACCGAACTGAGAAGCACCAATGCTCATGAAGCGTCCATTCGTTTCGGAAAGCGTGTGCTGCACGAAGTATCGACGTCTTAAAGGAGGGTTCTTTGTTAATGATTGAGATCGAAAAGCCAAAGATCGACACGGTTGAAATAGCAGACGATGGAAGCTATGGCAAGTTTGTTGTTGAACCGCTCGAACGCGGATACGGCACGACTCTGGGGAATTCTTTACGTCGAATTTTACTTTCATCCCTCCCAGGCGCGGCTGTAACGACGGTACAGTTTGATACTGTGCTTCATGAATTTTCCACCATTGAAGGCGTTGTGGAAGATGTTACGGCGATCATCTTGAATATTAAAAAGCTCTGCTTGAAAATCTATTCAGATGAAGACAAGACATTGGAAATTGACGTTCAGAGACCGGGGAAAGTGACGGCTGCTGATATTATCCACGACAGTGACGTGGAAATATTAAATCCTGAATTGGAAATTGCGACACTTGATGAAGGTGCTCATTTTCACCTGCGAATGATTGCCAAGAAGGGCCGCGGCTATGTTCCTGCTGAAGGAAACAAATCCGAGGATCTTCCAATTGCCGTAATTCCTATTGATTCGATTTACACGCCAATTACGCGTGTAAATTATCAAGTGGAAAAAACCAGAGTTGGTCAGTTTGCTAATTTCGACAAACTAACGATCGATGTTTGGACCGATGGAAGCATTCGTCCTGAAGAAGCAGTTTCTCTGGGTGCCAAAATTCTGACCGAACATCTGAATATCTTCGTCGGACTGACTGATCAAGCGCAAAAAGCGGAGATCATGATCGAAAAAGAAGAAGATAAGAAGGAAAAAGTGCTTGAAATGACGATTGAAGAGCTGGATCTTTCCGTACGTTCTTACAATTGCCTGAAACGCGCTGGAATCAATACCGTTCAAGAACTGACCCAAAAGAGTGAAGAAGACATGATGAAGGTTCGTAATCTTGGACGCAAGTCTCTTGAAGAAGTTGAAGAAAAGCTCCAGGATCTTGGTCTCGGACTAAGAGTTGAAGAGTAACTCGTAAATAGACAAGGGATTATTTTTCTTTTTTGCGCAAAAAAGAAAGATTGAAGACAAGCAATAAAGGGGGTAAAAAGTAAATGGCATATGCAAAATTAGGCCGGGATTCAGCTGCGAGGAAGGCGCTGTTCCGCGATCTAGCGACCGACTTGATTATTAACGAACGTATTCAGACCACGCATTCCAAAGCCAAGGCGCTTCGCCCGATCGTTGAGAAAATGATTACGCTCGCGAAACGCGGCGACTTGCATGCACGTCGTCAGGCAGCAGCCTTCATTCGCAATGAAGTTGCTGATCAAGAAGCAGGTAAGAATGCAGTTCAGAAACTGTTTGATGAAGTTGCAGAACGCTATGCAGAACGTCAGGGCGGCTATACACGCATCCTGAAAGTTGGCCCGCGCAAAGGCGATGGTGCTGAATTGGCAATCATCGAGCTGGTTAAATAATCAAGCACTTCCAGAGGCAGAAAGCCGGGTTCTAAAGAACTTGGATTTCTGCTTTTTTTTACAGGTAAAGATCGTTTATGATCCTGCCTTGCTGGTATAACGATTAGTGTTATTACATCAATAAGTCAGTTTGTGAGACGCGTAAGCGCTCTGGCGCCTGCAGGAGAGCAGGCCAAGGGAGACCCCGCAGATTCCTGCCTGTCTGAGGAGGCTCCTGGACTGCCCGCGGCAAGTGAGCGACTGCAGGACTATGAAAAAGTTACTCATTTAAAAATGAGCGCATGTCCTTTATACTTATTTTCAATAGTGTTTTTCTTGATCATATGAGCTGAGATGAGAAAGAGAGCAGCTTGATTGCGTGCAGTAGCCTGCAGATATGGCTGCGGCAGAGAGGAGTGGAGGCAAGTACATGGAAAAAATCATTGACGTGCATGATCTATCCTATCACTATGCAGAAGAACAACCCGATGTATTGAAAAAAATCAATTTCACCGTGAACAAAGGCGAGTGGCTGTCGATTGTCGGACATAATGGTTCTGGAAAGTCGACCTTAGCGAAATGTTTGAACGGCTTGATTCTCCCACAAAAGGGAACCGTTAAGGTCGCTGGGTTACTCACCTCCGATGAAGAAAAGATATGGGCAATTCGTCGCGCTGTAGGTATGGTCTTTCAAAATCCGGATAATCAGTTCGTCGGAGCAACCGTCCAAGATGATGTTGCCTTTGGCATGGAGAATCATGGACTGCCGCGTGATGTCATGAAAAAGAGGTTGGTGGAAGCGCTGGATCTCGTCAAAATGTCGGCGTTTGCTCAAAGTGAGCCGCATCGGCTTTCCGGGGGGCAAAAGCAGCGGGTAGCGATTGCCGGTATTGTTGCGCTTCAGCCGCTGATCATTATCATGGATGAAGCCACATCAATGCTTGACCCTGAGGGAAGAAAAGAAATTATAAAGACGGTGCGTGCGCTGAATAAAGAGCAGCATCTAACCGTTATTTCGATTACTCATGATTTGGAAGAAGCGATTCACTCGGATCGATTGCTGGTCATGAGCGATGGGGAAATGATTCGCGAAGGGACGCCGCGGGAAATCTTTAAATCAACAGAACTGCTGCACAAAGTCGGGCTCGATTTGCCGTTTGCGATTAAAATGCGCAATGCGCTGCGTGCTAAAGGTGTACCATTATCGGACACTGCATTATTTCAGGAAGAGTTGGTGGATGAACTATGGACATTACATTCGAACATGTGACCCACGTCTACGGCAGCAAGACACCGTTTGAGAAACTGGCGCTTGATGACGTCAGTCTGCATATCCCGTCCGGTTCGTTCACCTCAATTATTGGTCATACCGGTTCCGGAAAATCGACATTGGTGCAGCATATCAACGGTTTGTTGAAGCCTTCCAAGGGGACAATAACCGTTGGTGATGTTGTGATTAAAGCAGGCGCAAAGAAGCAGGACTTGAAATCATTGCGAGAGAAGGTCGGCTTTGTCTTCCAGTACCCGGAGCATCAGCTTTTTGAAGAAACGATTATCAAAGATGTATGTTTTGGTCCGATGAATTTCGGTATTTCAGAATCCGAAGCGATCAAACGGGCTGAAGAGAGTCTGCAGATGGTTGGTCTGCCTGCTTCATTATGGCATCGATCGCCGTTTGACTTGAGCGGCGGTCAAATGAGACGGGTGGCCATTGCCGGTGTTTTGGCGGTTCGTCCGCAAGCGGTCATTTTGGACGAACCGACAGCAGGACTCGATCCTAAAGGGCGTCAAGAAATTCTTGGCCTATTTAAATCGCTGCAGGAGCGCCAGCATCTTACCATTATCATGGTGACGCATAGCATGGATGATGCAGCCGTTTTATCCGATCAAGTGGTTGCGATGAAGGGCGGCAAGCCGCTGATCATCGGTACGCCGAATGATGTCTTTATTCAGAAAGAAAAGCTTCGGGCAGCCGGGCTTGATCTTCCGGAGACAATGACTTTTTTAAACAAGCTGCTGGAGAGAGCCGGCGAAGCGAGAACGATTCCTGCGTTTACCATTGACGAAGCGGCAGATGCAGTGGTTAACCTGCTAAATGGGGTGAGAGACCATGTTTAATCTTGTTATCGGCCAGTACGTGCCGGCAGATTCATATATTCATCGCCTTGATCCTCGCTCGAAGCTGATTAGCGTCTTTCTCTTTGTCATTATTGTATTCTTGGCGAACAATTGGGTCACGAACGCATTAATGGTGCTTTTTTGCTTTTTAGGGATTGCTTTGTCACGGCTAAATGTCTCGTTTATTTATAGAGGGCTGCGTTCTGTTTTTATTATTGTGCTGATTACTTTTCTTTTAAATTTATTTTTGTCCTCCGGAGGGACCGTACTCTTCAGCTGGGGGTTTCTGCGTGTGACTTCGGCAGGATTGCTCCAATCGATCTTTATCGCGATTCGCATCTTAGTCATCATCGTTGTTACCACCCTATTGACGCTTACCACATCGCCAATCGAAATTACCGATGGCATGGAAAGCCTGCTTAATCCATTGAAGAAGATCAAAGTGCCGGTCCATGAATTTGCGCTGATGATGTCGATCTCGCTGCGCTTTATTCCGACACTGCTTGAAGAAACGGAGAAAATCATCAAAGCGCAGTCGGCAAGGGGCTCTGATTTTACGTCAGGCTCTTTGAAAAGCCGAGTGAAGGCGATTGTGCCACTGCTTGTGCCGCTCTTTGTCGGAGCGTTTAAACGTGCGGAGGACTTGGCAATGGCGATGGAAGCGCGGGGCTATCATGGCGATTTCGGACGTACGAAGCTGCACCAGTTGAAATGGGACTGGCGGGATACACTGCTTTTGGCTGCAGTTCTGCTACTGGCTGTTTTGTTAATTCTTGCAAGATATTGAGTGATGGGTGATTGAATGACCAAGATCAAATGTACCGTTGCTTACGACGGATCGCAATTTCATGGCTATCAGGTGCAGCCGCAGAAACGGACGGTTCAGCGAGAGATTCAGGCTGCACTGGCACGGATGCATCAAGGCAGCACGATCAAAATTGTTGCGTCAGGACGAACCGATGCCGGCGTACATGCCTATGGGCAAGTGTTTCATTTTGAATCCCCGCTCAGGATACCACTTGAGCGCTGGCCGATGGCCTTAAACAGTCTGCTTCCTGACGATATTTATGTGCGTCATGCTGAAGCCGTACCGGAAACCTTCCATGCCCGTTATGATGTGAAGCAGAAGGAGTACCGCTATCGGTTGCTGACGCGGCCGGAACCCGATCTGTTTCGCAGAGTCTACACCGCGCATGTGGCGCAGCCGCTTGATCTGGAAGCGATGAATCAAGCGGCCGAAGTGATTGTCGGAACCCATGATTTCTCCTGCTTCTGTGCTGCAAACACGGATGTGAAGGATAAAGTGCGTACGATTTTTCATTTATCGGTGCGGCAAGAAAAAGATGATGAAACAGTCATTCGTGTGGTGGGCAGTGGTTTTCTGTATCAGATGGTACGGATCATCACCGGCACCTTGCTCGATGTCGGGAAACATCAAATGGCACCGGAACGCATTGCCGAGATTATTGCCGGCGGCGACCGTCAGGCTGCATCGGCTACAGCACCGCCGCAAGGTCTGACCCTGTGGAAGGTCACTTATTAGTGCATGGAATCGAGCAGATAAAATCAAAATTCACCGGAACGCATGCAAAGTGCTGTGCGTGCTTGACATTAGAAGCCAGGTATTATATTATATACTTCGGCATTTCTAATTTGACCACTATTAGCCCCAAAAATATTGGCTCAAATAGATAAATGAAACGGTGAGAGAGGAAACTCTCAAATCAAGTGCGGTTGTGGGTCGCACTTGAACAATGAAAATGGAATTGTTCGAGGAGGAAAATAAAGTGCGTACAACTTATATGGCCAATGCGGCTACAGTTGAGCGCAAATGGCTCGTTGTTGACGCTGAAGGTCAAACGCTCGGCCGCTTAGCAAGTGAAGTGGCAGCCATTCTGCGTGGGAAAACAAAACCAACGTTTACACCTCATGTTGATTGTGGCGATCATGTCATCATCATCAATGCGGAAAAGATCGAATTAACCGGCAAGAAATTGCTGTCAAAAAAATACATTCACCACACCGGTTTCCCGGGCGGTATCAAAGCACGCTCTGCGCAAGATATGCGTGCAACCCGTGCTCGCGCAATGCTCGAACGGACGATCAAAGGCATGCTGCCGCACAACAGACTCGGACGTCAAATGTTTACGAAACTGCATGTTTATGAAGGCGGGCAACATCCGCACGCCGCACAAAAACCAGAAGCTTACGAGCTTCGCGGTTGATCAGGGAGGGAAAATAAATCATGGCACAAGTACAATACTATGGCACCGGACGTCGTAAAAGCTCCGTCGCTCGTGTACGTCTCGTACCTGGCGAAGGAAAAGTAGTTATCAACGGTCGTAGCGACGCTGAATTCTTTAATCTCGAAACACTGCGCACGATTCTAAAGCAACCGCTCGTTGCAACAGAAACTGAAGGCAGATATGATGTTCTCGTTAACGTTGAAGGCGGCGGCTTCACAGGCCAAGCCGGCGCAATCCGTCACGGAGTTGCCCGCGCCCTGCTGGAAGCTGATCCGGAATACCGCGCTGTTCTCAAGAAAGCCGGTTTCCTGACACGTGACCCAAGAATGAAAGAACGTAAGAAATACGGACTCAAAGGCGCACGTCGCGCACCACAGTTCTCAAAACGCTGATTTACAGGCGTTTCAAGCCCCTTTTCGAGCAATCGAAAGGGGCTTTTTTGATGCTTAAAAATGGGTTTGTGACTACATTTTGACCATATTTATTTTGATTTTGCATTTTTCATGTAGTCCTCGTACTTTCCTGCTTCTTCAATTTTCACTTTTTTGGCTACATGAGTGTAAATGTTCATTGTGGTTTCCATGCGTGCAGTTCCACCACAATTTGTAGAAGCACTTAGTAGAGCAAACATGCCGAAATTAGGCGTTAAGAAATACAAGTAGGCTGAGTCAGGGTAAGATAAGCCAAAGCTGCTCACTCTCCGCCGAAAGAAAAACAAAGTGAGCTACCCCATCCAAGCGATGATGAACGTTGTCCAGAGTATATTTAGGATAACGGCAAAAAAACCAACGGCCATAACCCATCCGTCAATAATACGTTCGAGGACTGTTAATTCTCTTTCTGTTTTTACATCAATAAAGAATAAAATAAGTGCTGCTGCTGAACACAAATAGGAGAGTACGGCGCCGATCCAATACCAGAACATGCAGTGTTCAGCCGACCAATAGGCCATCATTTGGAATGAGTAGCCAAAATAACAAGCCAAAGCCGTTGTCAATCCGAGCAGTAACGTTAGCCGATAGCGCTTCACAGTGAAGGCTCCCTTCTTAAATGATCCGGTTTATGGCGCTTTGTACATCAAAGCCGGCTTTTCAAGGGGTTTTTTCTTTCTTATCCGGAGAAACAAATCCTTTCTATAGCTCAATTGAATCCCCTCATATTTGGTTAGGTTTTTTGGTGTGGTTGTCGTAAGGCGCTGGAACGATAATGAATTGATTTCATGAGGTGAAAAATATTGTGGATCGGCCATGGTGCAGCCAAGCTAAAGAATACGTGCCGCTGTAGTACTCACAGTATACCTTATAAAAAACCCCTGCGCGAGCTGTGCAGGGGCTGCATTTATTAGTGTTGGAGTTCAGGTTCTTTCTTTGTTCCGTTATTGGCAACAAGTTTCATGATTAGGCGGGCAATGGTTTTATGCTCGTTTTCATCGGCGACGCTCCATAGATCCGAGAGCAGCCGCTCCTGTTCATTTTTCGGATCAACATGATCAGAAAGGTATCCGCCGATTTTTGTTGCAAACTCATTGATGACCTCTGAATTTACACCGACGCTTTCTGCTTGATGCATGCGGTCAGCTAGGAAATCCTTCCAATGATCCCAGTTACTCAATAGAGACATGACCCAACCTCCTTTTTTAAATGCATGCTTAGGTTTGCCGACTAAATTTTTCTTATTCATGCTTCATTTTCTTCCATGTCGGTGGTTTTCCATCACTTTCCGAGCGGTTAAAAACGGCATGGAAAAAGCTGTTACGGTTGAGCGGCGACGTCTTGCCGGATGATAAAGAAGGAAAGGAGGAGAACTGATTTGGGTGTTGTCATGGATTTTAGAGAGAAATTGCGTCATAAGCAGGTTGTGTCGGAACGGCGTGCGCTTCAGGATTTATCTTTTTCAAAAATTGAGGAGGCTGTCCAGCGTTATTTTGAGAAATATCTTGTCCAGATCCCGGCTGCCGGTGCAGCGGGAAAAGAAATGTGCGCAGAATATGCATTGGAAAGCTTTTTGTTAGGCTCTTCAATGGGGCGTTTCGGCTTTTACGGGGAAGAAAAAATTGATGTCTTCAAACGATGCAAGGTTGAATTTTATGGGTTGTTTGATGACTTTTATGATTTTTGGCTTTTCTGGGGGACGGATCAACCGTTGCTTGATGACTTGCAGGACGCAAGCCGCAACTATTTGTTTCATTGGTGGTCCGAAGGCTATGATGCCTCGCTGAAACGATGGCGGCTTAAGCTTCATTAATTCCCGCATAATTGCAGGCTTTGTCCAATATATATTGAACGAGAGAGACGGGCTTGCAGTTGGGGGGATTGAATTGAAACGGAGATGGCTGTTTTGGGGAAGCATCATTATGGTACTCGCTTTTGTGACCCTCGCCAGTGCCAAATGGCTGATTAGCTGGCATACCGGTCAGAGTTGGCATACGCCGCTGGCGGGACGTGTGATTGTTCTCGACGCGGGACATGGCGGCCCTGATGGCGGGGCGGTTGGCGGAAGTGTTGAGGAGAAGGATATTACACTTAAAATTACCAAGGATATTCGCAATTATTTGCAGGAAATGGGTGCGATCGTGATCATGACCCGTGACCGTGATACAGATTTGGCGGACGATGACTTTTCGGGAAGTCACAAAACACAGGACTTGGTTCGACGGGCAAAAATGGTTAATAAAACGCATCCGGACGCATTTGTGAGCATTCATATGAATGCCATTCCGATGCCGAGTCTTCATGGGGCGCAAACCTTTTATCATCCGAAGTCCAGTGAAAACCGCAAGCTTGCACTATTCATTCAGGATTCCCTTAAACAGAATCTGGAGAATACAAAGCGTTACGCGAAGCCGATTGGCCATGTTTATCTGCTTAAGAAGGCGGAAGCACCCTCGGCATTGGTAGAGGTGGGTTTCCTGTCAAATGCAGCAGAGCGCGCGCTGCTCATTCAGCCTAATTACCAGAAGAAGGCTGCATCTTCAATCAGTCAAGGGATTATGCGCTATTTCACCAATGAAAAAATCCCTTCCGATCAATGAATAGAGGTTCAAAATGCTGGGTTTTTTCTAATCGGCTTGCTATACTGAAGATGCACGGGAAGGACTGGTGAAACGATGATGGACCGACAACAGGTTTTGGACGTGCTGCAAACCGTTCAAGACCCTTTTTTACATAAAAGTCTAGCCGAAACCAAGGCACTCAAGCAGTTTTCCGCCGATGGCGAACGAATTGCCTTGGAAATTGCGCTGTCGAAACAAGACAGAGTGAAACAAATGCAGATCCAGGTTGAAATCTCCTCGAAGCTCAAGGAAAAAGGCGCAAAAGCAGTGAGCGTTCAGTTCACGGTGCTCAGCAATGAGGAGATCGGTCAATTAGGCGGGTTCCCGGTTAAACTACCGACACTGCTTTCTCCGGGCGTCAAAACGCAGTTTATTTCTGTAGCAAGCGGCAAGGGCGGGGTCGGAAAGTCAACCGTTTCGGTCAATCTGGCCTTGGCAATGGCCCGGCAAGGGAAAAAGATCGGATTGCTTGACGCGGATATCTACGGTTTCAGTGTTCCGGATATGATGGGGATCGAGAGGCGGCCGGCGATTAAGGACGAACGAATTATCCCGGTCGAACGGTTCGGCATTAAAGTAATTTCGATGGGCTTTTTTGTAGAAAACAACTCGCCGGTGATTTGGCGCGGCCCAATGCTCGGCAAAATGCTGAACAACTTTTTTAATGATGTCTATTGGGGCGATTTGGACTATTTGCTGCTCGATCTTCCGCCGGGTACCGGAGATGTGGCGATGGACATCCACTTCAAACTGCCGCACTCTAAAGAGATCATTGTCACTACACCGCATCCGACCGCAGCTTTTGTTGCGGCTCGAGCAGGCGCGATGGCTACACATACGAAACATGAAATTCTTGGCGTTATTGAAAATATGGCTTACTATAAAAGCAAAAAAACGGGTGAGATTGAGTACGTTTTCGGCAAAGGCGGCGGCGACAAGCTCAGCGACTTGCTAAAAACGGACTTGCTTGGGCGCATTCCGCTCACGCAACCTGAGCCGAAGCCCGGTATTCTTGCACCCGGCGTTTATTTTAAAGGCGATCCGATCGCACCGGTGTATGACGCCATTGCACGGAAAGTGATCACTAAAACCACAAAATAATAAGCGTGCCAATCCCTCAGCAGAAAAAGGCTGGGGGATTTTTAAAAGGATATGCGTTGAAAATCGTACCGAACGTGAGACAAGTGGCAGCGAATGACTCAGAAAGTATAGCCAACTCGCCCACCGGTTAAAGCAGTCATCGAACGATTCGGCGCAATTTAAACAGAGACCTGTATAAAAACGCAAAAGGCACACATATTAAACGATGATATGGCAGCCAGGGAGGAAAATTTATGGCGAAGATTCTGTCGTTTCTAATGTGCGCGGTTATGTTGTTTAATTTGGCGGGTTGCGGCAGCCAGCAGAGCCAGCCATCTTATGAAGAAAATAAAAAAATGGTGCTCGATCTGCTTAAAACCGATGACGGCAAAAAAGCGATGCGAGACCTGCTGAAGGACAACGAGTTTCGACAAGCAATTGTTCTTGATGAACCAACAATCCACAAAACCATTGTGCAGACGCTCACGACCGAGCAAGGGCAGAAACTGTGGCGGCAATTGATGAATGATCCGGACTTTTCAGAGCAACTGGCAAAAACGATGGAAAGCGACAATGAAAGATTGTTGAAACGCATGATGAAGGATCCTGGTTATCAAGGAATGATGATGGATATTTTGAAAACGCCGGAAATGCAACAGCAGTATCTTGACCTGATGAAAACCAAACCCTTTCGGCAACAGCTCGATAAAAGCATTGGCGAATTAATGGCAACCCCACTGTTTAAGAAACAACTTGCCGATGCCATCGTTGAAACACTGAAAAAAGAGCAAGAGAAGTCAGAGGATGACTCTTAATCCATGAGCTTGCTCTTGGATTGGACATCGGCGGTTAAGGTTTTCACGGTAACAAACTGAAATCCTCTGTTTTCGAGTTCACGAATGATGAGTGGCAGCGCACGGTCGGTGCCCTTTGCTGAATCAGAAGCATGAAGTTTGATGATATCGCCTTTTCCTGCCTTTTCTAGAACACGCTGAACGATTACTTTGGAGCCGGGATCGGTCTCATCTCGAGGATTAACGCTCCACAAAACCACTTGTTGATTAAGACTTGCTGCCGTTTTCAGGATGTCTTTATTCACCTTGCCATAGGGCGGACGAATCATTTCCGGATGCTGACCGATCGTTTTATAGATCGATTCTCGTCCAAATAGAATATCTGAGCGTAAACGCTGCACGTCTAATTGTGTGTAATCTTCATGGCGCATGCCGTGTGATTCCACTTCATGACCAGCCCTGACCATTTGCCGTACGAGACTCGGATGCCGCTCAGCCCATTCACCGGAAATAAAGAACGTTGCTTTTACATTTTCCTCTTTTAAGGCTTTTAAAATAAGCGGCGCCTGCTGATCCCCCCAATTAATGTCAAATGTCAGTGCTAGGTGTTTCTGATTCGTCTCAACATGAGAAAGAGCGCCGTGCGCTTTGATTGGCGTGAATACATCCACATTCGTTTCCTGACGCTGAACAAACAAGATTAATGCTGCAAAGAAAGCAGCAATGATGATCAGTAAAATATTCTTTAAACGTTTACCATTGATAATCCACAGCATTGATGGTCCACCTCGCTTGCGAGTTTGTACCATTGTATGGGCAAGCCTTCGTTAATATGCGAAGGACTGCTCTGAAAAAATCATAAATAAACGGTTGACATTTCCTAAATAGCTGGTAAAATAAATTTTGTTGTCGCTCATAAAACTTAATTCTTGATTTGAAAATGAGTTAAAAAAAGAGTTGACAATGAGAAAGAAACAGCGTATAATCAGTTAAGTCGCCTGATGGTGACTGAAAAGAATGTTCCTTGAAAACTAAACAAAAGCCAAGCGTGAATAGAGGGTTTTTAAACCCCATAATCAATTCAATTTGCTATGGATCATAATGAACTTTAAAGTAATGCCCAGATATTTTATCTGGCATTGAATGTATAAACTTTTTGGAGAGTTTGATCCTGGCTCAGGACGAACGCTGGCGGCGTGCCTAATA
>NZ_JFZC01000056.1 GCF_000648615.1 Sporolactobacillus terrae DSM 11697
GTCCCTCACATGTCCTAACTGTCCCAATTTGATGTCTTTACTGTCCCAAAAACTTGGCACAGCTGTCCCTATTCAATGGCAATATACAAAAAGCGATTGAATCAATGCTGACAGTACAGATAAAGAAGCGATGATACACGCTGCAACGTGACGATTCATGGTGAACACTCCTTAATCAATCTCTAACAAGAAACTTGTCTGCTCAATCATATGCTTAATGCTCCGCCTTGATTCCCAATCTGTTTTCGATTTTCCAGTCTTGCTGATTGTAAAAAGCAGGTTGATCCTTATTGATGATCCCCCTGCTTTACGCTTCGCTTATTTGCGTTTCATCGATACATTGCCCAATCAGAACAACCATTTTGGTTAGCTGTTTCTGTAACGCCCGGGATTTTCACGAGCATTTTCCTCAGCCAGCTGTATCTCTTCCAATAATCTCTGATGCAGAACCTGTGCTTCTTCTCCTTCAAGCACAAGTAATAATTCTTTTTTATGGATTGAAGAAAGATAGGCCATCGTTTGTGGAAGACTTTTTATTGGGAAGGTTGAGCCGCTTTCGGAAAAATAAGCACGGCAACGACTTTTTTTTAACACCTCAAATAATCGGATAATCCGCCGTAAATTGATACCTCCAGGTGAAGTGAGCGGTATTTTGATCGATGCGAATTTCTTTGCCATGTTTTCAAATCACCTCTTGCTCTATTTCTTAGACACCTTCGGCTATCTTTATTATAGAGCATCTCGCCATGCATGCAAAAGTTGACACCGTGAGAAAAACCGGGCAAAATACGCCCGGTTTTTAATCTCCAGCCATGTGTGATCGGTTCGTGTCTTTTCGGTGCTGAATCGTCGCTTCGGTTGCTCGCTTGCCGCGGGCGCACCGCGAGCCTCCTCTTATCGTCATCCATCGAAAATCTTAGGGTGATACCGAGGCAGTCTCGTCACTGCCCTTCCCATGCTGCAGCTGATACATCGTGAAATACAGCCCGCCTTTTTGCAGCAACTCTTGATGTTTTCCGCGTTCAACAATTTCTCCACGGTGCAGCACGAGGATCTGATCCGCATCCTGTATGGTCGACAGACGATGCGCAATTGCAATCGTTGTACGTCCCTTGCGCATTTTTGCCAGTGCGGTTTGAATCGCTTCCTCTGTTTCAGTATCGACGCTGGCTGTTGCTTCATCCAAAACAAGTACTTTGGGATTCAGTGCCATCGTTCTTGCAAAAGAAAGAAGCTGTCTTTGTCCGCTTGAGAACGTTGAACCGCGTTCGCCGACAGGTTCTTGGTATTGACCAGGCAGTTTCTTAATGAAGCGGTCAGCTTGAACAAATTCTGCCGCAGCTTGTACTTGGTCATCCGTAATCTCATGGTGGCTCAAACGGATATTGTCGGTTACATCGCCAACAAACATAAATGAATCTTGAAGCACCAGCCCAATCCGTTTGCGCAGTTCTTCATCAGAGAACGCAGTGAGCGGTTGACCATCAATAAAAATACCCCCGTGATGAATTGGATAAAACCGCATTAACAGGTTAATGATCGAACTCTTTCCACTCCCCGTATGCCCGACAAGCGCTACCGTTTCTCCAGGATTTGCGGTAAAGCTAATGTGCTTCAATACATCTGTTTTCCCATCATAGGAAAAGGTTACGTCACGGAATTCGATACGGCCATCGGATACTTCAGGATTTGTATCACTCTCTTGAACCGGAGCCAGACGTTGATCATCAAGCAAACCAAAGACGCGTTCAGCCGAAACCATTGCCTGTTGAAAAATGGTCAATTGCTGCATGATCTGATTAATTGGGTCAAAAAAACGATCAAGATAATTGATGAACGCATACAGAACACCGATTTTTACCACGTTATCAAACGACTGAACACCAAAGTAACTGAGAATCATGATTAAGCCAATTATATAAACGGAGTAAACGGCCGGCCTCAGCATCAAACTGTTTAGTCGAACACTTTTCAAGAGCGCTTTTTTATGATCATTGTTTATCTCACCAAATTCATTACGCAGCCTTTTTTGCTGCCGCATCGCTTGAATCATTGCCATGCCCTGAAGCGACTCATTCAGCTTTGCATTGAGCTGACTCAGTTTCACACGTGTCACACGGTAAACCTTGGAGCTTAGCGTACGGTACGCCCACATTAACAGGAGAAGAAAAGGCATCAGAATGAAACAGATTAACGCCAAGCGTACATCAAGGAAGAACATTCCGGCAAAGATACCGATCATCATAATCGTGCTGTTCACAATCGTCGACAATACGGTCACGTATAAATCCTTTATTGTTTCCGTATCATTGGTGAGACGTGAGACAAGACTGCCACCTGGAGTCTGATCAAAGAAACGGAGGCCCAGATGCTGCACTTTTGCAAACACTTGGACACGCATCATTTGAATAATATTCAAGGCAATCTTTTGAAAAGAAATGACTTGAATATAATGAAACGTTGCCGATACGGCATAAATCCCAACGAATGAAATGCCTAATAAGACAAGCGCTTCTGTTGGAAAGCGGCGCGGTGTTAAATAATCGTCGATAAAGATTTTCATGATAATCGGTCCGAGTACATCAGCACCTGTTGCAATAATTAATGCGAGAAACGCTGCCGCCACTTTCCACTTAAAGTACTTAAGATAGGACAGAAGCCGTTTCATCACGCCGCGTCCGGAAATTTTTGTATGTGTTTCCTCATTCATCCTTTCTCTCCCCCCTTCGAAACTAAGCTTTCGAGTTGCTGATGGGCGTACATCTCTGCATACCAGCCATTCTTTTTGATAAGCGCCTCATGGGTCCCGTGTTCGATAATCTTGCCTTCATCAAGAACGACAATTTGATCGGCATGTTCGACTGCACTCAAGCGGTGTGCTGAAATCAATGTCGTTTTATTGATACGTTCATGTTTCAGTGCATGAAGAATTGATACCTCAGTACGTGCATCAACCGCAGATAGAGAATCATCAAAGATTAGAATTTCCGGATCGGCAAGCAATGCCCGAGCGATCGAAATTCGCTGCTTTTGTCCTCCGGAAAGCGTAACACCGCGTTCACCAACAATGGTTTCATATCCTTCCTTAAAATGAAGAATATCTTCATGAATACTTGCCAGTTTAGCGACACGCTCAATCGCTTCGCGTGATGCATCCGGTTTTGCAAACGCGATATTTTCTGCGATTGTTGCTGAAAACAAAATATGATCCTGCGGAACATAGCCGATTGCGCTGCGCAATGCGTCCAGCTTTACAGAACGAATTGGCATCGCCCCGATGCTGATTTGACCGTCGATAACATCGAATTCACGGAGCAGCAGCCTCAGCATCGTTGTTTTTCCAGCACCAGTTTTCCCTACAATCCCCAACGTCTGCCCCTGTTCTACGGTGATGTGAATATCGGAGAGTACCTTCGCCTGATTGCCCGGGTAAGAATATTCCTTAATAGCATAAGCAATGGCGCCGCTCGGTACGTCTTCTGATGCACCTTTTTGATCCGTGATCTCCGGCTTTATCGCCAGGAGCTTATGGATTCGATCATAGGACGCGCTCCCGCGTTCAACAATATTAAACAAGAAGCCGAAAGCAAGCATCGGCCAGACCAATTGACCTAGATACAGGGTAAAGCTGGTCAAACTGCCAAGGGTCATCGAACCTTGCATGACAAACACCGAGCCGAAAATCAATGCAAGAAAATAACAGAAAGCGACAATAAACGTAATCGTTGGATCGAACAAAGAATCGACTTTAGCAACAGCAATATTTTTATCAACCACATCACGAGACGCCTTGCGAAATAACTGAATTTGCGCCTCTTCTTCACCGAATGCTTTAATCACCCGGACGCCCGACACGTTTTCTTGAACTTTATCATTGAGGTCGGAAAACGCTGCCTGCGCTTTACCAAATCGCTGATGCAGTAAATTTCCATAATGCATCGTCAAGATAACCATAATCGGCATCGGCAACAATGTAATGAGTGTTAGCTTCCAATTGATCAGAACCGACATGGTTACAATGACCATACCACCCATGGTGATTGAATCGATTAAGGTCAGAATTCCTTCGCCTGCTGCATTTTGAACAGCATTGATGTCATTGGTTGCATGGGCCATTAAATCGCCAATACGCCGTTTTTGAAAGAAATTTGGCGAAAGCTTCGTAAAGTGCTTATACAAGCTGTTCCTCAATTGATTCGCAAGGATGATTGAAGAACCAAAGATCCATTGGCGCCAAATATAACCGCAAGCATAATAGATAATACCAATAATGATAAGAAACAAGATCCAACTGATTAGCGTCGTTGGGGTTAAACTTCTTGTTCGGATGTCGTCAACCAAGACGCCGACAACATAAGGCGGGATCATTGAAAGAAAACTGGAAAGCATAAGAAAAATAATTCCGAAACCGTATTTCATGCGTTCTTGCTTGAAAAACCACCATAAATCAAAAAATATGTGCACACCGTCAACCTCCTTGTCAAACCAACCGTTTCGTGAGCAATTCGCACAAAAAAAGCCACAGGAGAATTAAAATTCTTTCTCCCATGGCTTTATCGAGACAGCAAAGCGCTTTAATCTGCCGTTTTGGTCTTCATTCGTGCCGAGGGAAAGAGTTGAACGTCAAAACATCAGGATAATTCATTCCATGAAGTCCTTTAATCATTAAATGTCTATTCATGACGTTCCCCTCCTTCTCGTTTAAAAAATGAATGATTATATTATATAATTAATTAAAATTGAAGTAAATAGCGAGTTGAATGAATTTTAAACAAATAAAAATAAAGCGCAAATTTTGCTGCTCATGTACGAAAACATAAAAGGAGAAGAACATCATCGTTCTTCTCCTTTTATGTTTTAATTTATGTTAATTTCTTTACGATTTGACTTTTTAGTTTCTTTTTTCGGGAGTGTGATGCCGAGCACGCCATCGCTAAACTCAGCTTTAATCGCGTCTTCATTAACATCATCAAACCTAAACCGCCTCGTATAAGAACCTGTAGCACGTTCTTTACGAATGAAGCTACCGTCCTCTGCTTTTTCATCTGACCGCTGCTCACGTGACGCGTCGACGGTGAGTATGCCTTGACTAAAACCAATATGGATGTTCTCTTTGTTGAATCCCGGAAGATCCATTTTCACATCATAAGCGTCAGGACGTTCCTGAACGTCCGCTGCAAATGGTTGAAGACTGTTATTCCGAGAGAAGTTATGCCCCCATTCATCAAACCAGGAAGGTAAAAAGTCAAAGAATCCGTCATGATCTTTTCTTGTTGGGTATAATGTTGCCATGATCAATTCCTCCTTAATTGTTTCAAAGTTCTCTTGATCTCAAAACGATTCTTTTGTCTCATTTGATGCATCTTTCGATCACATCGCTTACCGCCCCTTTGCGTACGGGTTGAATCTAAGCACCGGGGATTAGAACATGATCACGTTCAACCCTTACAGCTTTATTATAGCATTTGGTCAATAAAGGTCAACTATAAATTTGATCTTCACTGACCTTTTATTCCACTGAAATTATACGCGTCGTCCGTTATAATAATACATATTGATGGGAGCCAAAGCGGTGAGACTCCTGCAGGAACAGCGACCAGATTCGCAGTCGCCCGCGGAAAGAGAGGCTATGAAGCGGAAATCAACAGACTCATTTTACAAAGCATAACAGGAAAGGAATTAAATCTATGTCTAAAGCTTTAGTACTGGCTGAAAAACCTAGTGTAGGAAGAGAAATTGCTCGTGTACTGGGCTGTAAAAAAAAAGAACGGCATTATATCGAAGGCGATCGTTATCTCGTTACTTGGGCACTAGGTCATCTTATTGAATTAAAAATGCCGGAAGAATATGATCAAAAATACAAAACATGGCGCATTGAAGACCTGCCGATTATACCCAATAAAATGGAAACGCGGCCGATCAAACAAACCCGCGCTCAGTTCCAGGCAATCAGCAAATTGGCCAAGCGCAAGGATCTGGACAGCTTGATCATCGCAACGGATGCCGGAAGAGAAGGCGAGCTCGTCGCCCGCTGGATTATTAAGACGATTCGCTGGCACAAGCCGATCAAAAGGCTTTGGATCTCGTCCCAAACTGATAAAGCGATTCAAGATGGCTTTCAACACCTGAAACCCGCCAAAGATTACGACCAGCTTTATCAATCGGCTGTTTGCAGATCTGAAGCCGACTGGCTGATCGGCCTGAATGTTTCTCGTGCCCTAACCGTCAAATATAATGATTCCTTGTCGGCAGGTCGTGTTCAAACACCTACGCTGTCTATGCTCCTTGAACGCGAAAATGCGATCCGCACGTTTAAGCCCAAGCCTTATTGGGTACTTGGCGTTGATGTTGGTGGATATACAGCGACGTGGCAATGTGCAGATCAAAATCGCATCTTATCAAAGGAGCATGTAGATAAGCTAAAAGCTAAAATTTCCGGACATCCCGCCATTGTCCGACGAGTAACGGTTAAAAACAAACATGAGCGCCAGCCGCTCCCGTATGACTTAACCGAATTGCAGCGTGACGCAAACCGTAAGTTTGGCTTTTCAGCCAAAAAAACATTGAATGTTCTGCAGAACCTTTACGAACACCATAAGATCGTGACCTATCCAAGAACAGATTCTCGCTATTTGACTCCCGATATTGCTTCAACAATGCCTGAGCGCTTAAAAGCTGTCTCATCGATGTATGGAGGCGAAATACGTTCGATTCTGCATAAACAAAAAGGAAAAGCCCTTGCTAAATTTGTATATAATGAATCAAAGGTCAGCGATCATCATGCATTGATCCCTACAGAACAGCCCGTATTTATTAGTGATCTGTCGGACGATGAACGCCGTCTCTTCGACTTAGTTGTACGTCGCTTCCTTGCACTGTTTTATCCGCAGTATCAGTATCGCAGCATCCATGCCGAACTTGATATCAACGGTGAGTCGTTCATATTAAACGTCTCTGAACAGACCGATCTTGGATTTAAGCAGCTGAACGCTCCATCAGAGGCGCCACAGCCACAAGCGAAGCTGCGCTTAACCCAAGCACAGCAACTGCAGGTTCGTCACATTCGCGTTGAAGATAAAATGACAGAGCCCCCGGCAAGATTTTCAGAAGCCGATCTCTTAACAAAAATGGAAAAGTATGGACTGGGCACACCTGCGACACGCGCCGATATTATCGAAAAGCTGCTTCAGGCTGAATCCGTTCAACGAATGAATGGACGACTTTGTCCTACAGCAAAAGGAAAACAATTGATTGATCTCGTTAATAACGATCTAAAGTCGGCAGCACTGACTGCAGAATGGGAACACCAGCTGGAGCACATCGCTAAGGGCAAGGGAAATCCACAGCATTTCATGACAAAAATACGTAAAAAAACGCAACAACTCATTAATGAAGTGAAAGATAGCGAAAAAACATATAAAATTCAAAATTTAACGGGTTCAAAATGTCCTGAATGCGGCTCATTAATGAAAGAGGTTCACGACCGCGATGGGGCACGCATTCTTGTATGTATTAACCGCGAGTGCGGTTATCGCAAGCGCAAGGACCCCAAGCTTTCAAACAAACGCTGTCCAACATGTCATAAACGAATGGAAATGCATCACGGTAAAGCTGGTCTCTATTTTCAATGTCGCTCATGTGGAATCATTGTAAAGGCAGACGAGTTGAAGCAAAAGGCAAACAAAAAAGAAACGCGGCGCCTGCTCCATCAAATGAACAAAGAAAGCGAACCGATCGGAAATCGTTTGGCCGATGCATTAAAAGCTGCAATGAAAGAGAAAAACGAGTAAGAAAAAAGCCGAAAGGCTTTTTTTCTTACTCGTTTAAAAGGCATCCGAGCACATTCCTGCACTCGATTCTTTCTCTCACATGTTAATTTAACAGGCGCATCTTGCACCATGATTTTTTCAGATCAGGAATATACGAGGATACAATTTCGGCCATAACCTGATAGCCTTTTGCGGTAGGATGTAGTCCATCCTCGTTAATTAAATCACTAAAGCTTCCTTTTTTCTTGAACGCAGAGCGAACATCAATCAGTTTTACTCCCGATTTATCACAAAAATCCTTAAGTGCGCGGTTGTACATTCCATGCCAATGCTCGATTCCGCCGCACAATCCGATCCAATGACCGATTGAATGGCTGTAGTGCTTCATCAATGTCGCGTAGTATCGCGCAGGATCTAACGGTAATAGGCTCAGCACAACCGGCAGCGCACCGGACTCTGATATCCGTTGAATCATCACGGAAAGATTCGAAAGATAGCGTTCTAGCGGCACAATCGGTACATGTTCCGAATCCGGAAGCTTCGCCACTTGATCCCAATGAAAATTACAATCGTTCCCGCCGATATTAATGAGCACAAGATCCGGGTGTTCATCGAGCACATCAGCGTCCAGCCTCTTGATCAAAAGGTCGGAGTTATCGTTAAATACACCCTTATTCACAACTTCATCTTCTTCGCCTAAAGAGCGTTGCAGAAGTGCAGGGTAATTATTACGAATGATTTTAAAACGACCACGTATAAACGTAATTCCACGCGTCACACTGTCACCAAAACAAATCAATTTCATGACTGCTACCCTCCTTGCGGCTGGCTTCCCTGTATTCCAGTCTTCTATTATTGCCTACATAGTAACAAATAGAAAGGAGAATGAACAGTTCTATTGAGAAATAATTTACTTTTTTGAAAGAAATATCCGTTTGCCTGTTTTTTGGGGAACCATTTCCTTAATTTTTTGTACAAGTTGATAGATCACTTCTGCAAGCACCAGCCCCATTGCAATGGCTCCAGATAAAACAAATACTTTTTCTGCAAAATAAATCGCAATATCGTAATTATTATCAACGGCACGACTCATGACCGAATAAGACAGTCCCCCCGGAACCAAGGGGATAATCCCCGATACACTATATAGGGTAACCGGATTCTTCCAAAGCCGAGCAGCAACCTGACTCATCATTGCGATCACCAATGAAGCTGCAAAAGTCGCGAGCAAATCACTGCCTGTATTTTGGAACAGAAAAAAGTAGATCAGCCAACCGATCATTCCGATCAATCCACCATGCAGAAGCGGTTTAAAGGGAATATTAAAAATGATTCCGAAGGCACAAGTGGCAAGATAACTGGCAATCGACTGGACACAAATCACTGTAAACAGTTGCACGCAAGTCACCTCAATTAAAGACAAGCGCTGCAGTTACACCTATGCCAATTGCAAAGGCAGTAAGTCCTGCTTCCGCACTTTTCGATAGTCCGGCGACTAAATCGCCAGCCATAATATCTTTCACAGCATTCGCAATCGGCACCCCTGGAACAAGTGGCATCACTGCGCCAATAATAATCTTGTCAATCTGAAACCCGAAACCTGTCTTGATACTGACGAGAGCGATCCCGCCAATGATCACTGAAGACATAAATTCTGAAAAGAACTTCGCCTTCGATAGCTTGTGAAAATAAATCATACCGGCTTGGCCAGCCCCGCCGGCAATAAATGCAGGCAGCACATCATGCCATTGTCCTAAGAACATCAGTAAAAAGCTGCTGCTGGCAACGGCTGCTGCGAAAATCTGCAACGGCACTGAGTAGGCGACAGTCGATCGATTTACACGCGATAATTCACGATGAAGTGTTCTTAAATTGATTTCGCCTTGAGCGACCTGCCTTGATAAGGTATTGACTTCAGTCACCTTACGCAAATTCGTAGCACGATCTCTTATGCGGACAAGCTGAGTAACATCGTGATTCTCAATTGAGAAAATAATTCCTGTTGGCGTGACGAAACTTTGTGCTTCGTGAACCGCGAAGCTGTTTGCTATACGGTTCATCGTATCTTCCACACGAAATGTTTCAGCTCCATTTTGCAATAAAATCTTTCCTGCCAACACACACACCGTTGCAACTTCATGTAAAAAAACTTCTCTGCTGTTCATCATTTGATGATCGTTTAAGAAACCATCCATAGTCTCGACTTCTCTCTCTATATTTTTGAGTATGCCCATTATAATATGAGCCTTAACGGTTAACAAGACTTTCACATTGTTTTAAAGGATGATAAATGTAAAAGAGCTAAAAGCATGGTATAATGATTGATGAAAAAATCACTGATTCGTCATTCTATGCCGCTTGACGCGAGTGATTTGAGTAAAATGGCTTCATCACGTCGATACTTTATATGCATGCTTGATGGCAATGATTGGTGACCCCATCTTCATTCGTTGCGCCTCGCTGTATGGCTTATCGATTGTTAAAATTTGAGAGGAGTGTTTTCCACTAATGATCAAACTCGTATTGATCAGGCACGGACAAAGTGCTTGGAACCTTGAAAACCGTTTTACCGGTTGGACAGATGTTGATTTAACAGAAAAAGGCGAACAAGAAGCAACTGAAGCAGGAGAAATTCTGAAGAAAAATGGCTACACATTTGACCAAGCATATACTTCCGTACTTACAAGAGCAAACCACACGTTATGGAATGTACTTCATGCATTGAATTTAACTTGGATTCCTGTTGAACATTCTTGGCGCTTGAACGAACGTCATTACGGCGCACTTCAGGGTCTGAACAAAGCTAAAACAGCTGAAAAGTACGGCGCAGATCAGGTACATATCTGGAGACGTTCTGCCGACGTTAAGCCGCCGGCACTTGAAAAAGATGACGAACGTTTTGTTGCACAGTTAAACGATCCTCGCTATGCGGATCTTTCTGAAGCAGAACAACCACTGACTGAAGATCTTCTGGATACGGTTGACCGTGTACTCGTTTACTGGAATAAAGAAATTGCTCCACAAATCGAAGCAGGCAAAAAAATCATCATTGCCGCTCACGGCAACTCGCTGCGTGCACTTGTGAAACACCTTGACAATGTTGATGCCGATACGATTGTCGGCTTGAACATCCCTACAGGCACTCCACTGGTTTACGAATTGGATGATAATCTCAAACCGCTCAATCGCTATTACCTGACTGCTGATGGACCGAGCGATAAAGAAGTTCTGCCGTCTGCAGAAACAAAATAACGATCGCTTGCTTCGCACCCCGAACTGGTTCGGGGTGTTTTTTCATTCGTAAAATAAAAAAATCCCCTGATAAGAATCAGGGGAAAATCGGGATGTCGGTAAACGAAAGATACAAATTTCACCGTGATGGGCTTCCGGTGAATGTACCGCCGCCTATCCCAAAAATAACTGGGTAACCATGCAAGGTGCAAAGTATTATGATGGGCATTAATCGCTCATAACAATGATATTGTAAACCCTTTCTTATAAAATGTAAAGGCTATCATTTCTTTTTCAGGATAATTTGTTTAAAGGCTACGGTGCCCGCTCTGAGGCAAGAAATCCACCTTCAATACGGTGTACCCTGCTTTGGCAACAGCACCGCATAGCAACGACTCAGGCAATGGTCTTTTCATACGTACTAGAGCTTCTTTCTGATCCAAACGAACCGTGGCACACACACCTTCTATGGAACACAATCCATTTTCGATCTTCCGCGCACAATTTTGACAGGTCATCCCATCAATGTGCAACAGCGATCTGTATGGATAGTCTCTGCACTTATCGCCCTTTATTTTAACCTTCTTCAACCGCTGGATGTCATTGCCGCAACAACCGTTGCGCTGCCTTTTCCACGCACTTCGACAAGCAAACAAAACGAAAACGAATAATAAGGCACTAATAATGACCGTCGCCAATCCGCCCAGATCCTTTCTTTATTGATTCTTCTTACTCCTTTTCCCTATCGGCGAATCATTCCTCTTAGCTCAGATCGTTTCAATTTTTGAATTTGAACCGGCTTGCATTGATTTAATGCTGCGTTCCGGCGCAAATCTTTAATGGGACAGTTGCCGCTTAATCCACAATCCGTACACGATCCTTTGCTCTTTATTGCATGGCGAATGGCCAGAGCAAATAATACAAGTAATAAAATAAAAACGATTAAGGTTTGACTATTCATAAATGCCGCTTCCTTTCATCGTGATTTAGCGCGTTGTCCAGGGGTTCATCACTTGCCGTCTAACTCATTTAAGCACCGGCATGCTGCCCTCTGTCCAAAATCATTTTATTCGCTGCAGGGACCGGCCGTACGAGCAAATAAATGGCAATACCAATAATGACCAGCGCGAGCACAGCGCCAAAACCAAAGGAATGACCCAGGAATAGGACACTGCCAAGCTGATAGGTGACAAAGCCGAGCGCATAGCCAAGCAGCACCTGATAACCCAGTGCGATCATCGTCCATTTTATCCCGCCCATTTCTCTGCTTGTTGCACCAATTGCCGCAAAACACGGCGGATTGAAGAGGTTGAACAGCATAAATGAGAGCGCACTGACGCCTGTAAACATCGAACCGATTCCAGCAATAACTGCTCGTGTATTTTCTTCGTCTGCTACTCCGTTCAGCACTGCGAGGGTACCAATCGCATTTTCTTTGGCAACTAGAGCACTTATCGTTGCGACAGTCCCCTTCCAAGAACCGAATCCAAGCGGGGCGAATACCCAGCTAATTGTATTGCCGAGTCCGGCTAGAATACTATGATCCACATCTTCAACCATTCGCAAATTCCAACCAAATGAGGAAAGGAACCAAATTAATCCGCAGGCAATAAAGATGATCGTACCGGCCTTAACAATAAAATGTTTGCTGCGTTCCCACATATGAATCAAAACACCTTTTAGCGACGGTAAATGATAGGCAGGCAATTCCATGACAAAAGGTGCCGGTTCTCCGGCAAACATTTTGGTCTTTTTCAAAATGATTCCGGAAAAGGCAATCATGGCGATACCCAATAGATACATCGTTGGTGCAACCCATGAGGAATGATGGAAGAACGTCGCGACAAACATGGTTATAATTACCATTTTAGCTCCACAAGGGATAAACGTAGTCAGCATAATCGTCATTCTGCGATCATGATCGTTTTCAATTGTTCTTGTAGCCATGATTCCAGGTACGCCGCATCCTGAACTGATTAAAATAGGGATAAACGACTTTCCAGATAAGCCAAAGCGGCGGAACAGCCGATCCATGATGAAGGCAACTCGCGCCATATACCCGGAATCCTCCAAAAGAGAAAGAAAGAAAAACAGAATCATCATTTGCGGGACAAAGCCCAACACCGTCCCTACTCCGCCGATAATTCCATCAACAATTAGACCGTTCAGCCAGTCAGCCGTCCCAATAGAATTCAGCAGATGCGTTGCACCCTCAGTCACCCATGTACCAAACAAAGTATCGTTTGTCCAATCGGTGACAATTGATCCAAGCGTAGTCACCGAAACATAATAAACAAACCAAATCATTGCGATAAATATAGGGAGTGAAAGGAAACGATTGGTAACAACCCGGTCAATTCGGTCTGAAATAGTCAGCTTTTTTTCGAACCTATGTACTGAATGACGCACAATTTGTTCAATATATTCATAACGCTCGTTCGTTATGATGGATTCACCGTCGTCTTCCATACGGTCTTCAACTTCTCTTATTGTCGTTTCCACATTTTCCAACCTATCGTCAGGTAACGGATGAGCAGCGAGTACTTTTTCGTCGCGTTCAAAATATTTAATGGCGTACCAGCGCAGTCGAGTCGGATCAACTTGTTTACTAATCGATGCAGAGATCGTTTCAAGCGTATCTTCAACAGGCTTGCTAAAGATCGGTTTAGGCACAAGCACCTTCCCTTTTTTAGCAAGTTCAATCGCTTTAAATGCCGCTTCTTTGGAGCCGACGCCTTTAACCGCAGACGTTTGAACAACTGGACAGCCGAACGCTTTCTCGAGTTGCTGAACATTGATTCGATCGCCATTCTTTTTCACAACATCCATCATATTAATGGCAAGCACGACCGGAATACCCAGTTCAATGATCTGGGTGGTCAGATACAGATTACGTTCTAAATTGGTTCCATCGATAAGATTAATGATCGCGTCCGGATGGTCATTGAGCAGATAATTTCGACTAACCACCTCTTCAAGCGTATAGGGAGACAGAGAATAAATGCCCGGTAAATCAGTGATTACAATATCTTTGCGCCCTTTTAATTTTCCCTCTTTTTTTTCGACCGTTACCCCTGGCCAGTTGCCGACATACTGACTGCTGCCGGTGAGATCATTAAACAGCGTTGTTTTTCCACAATTGGGATTCCCGGCTAAAGCAATTTTCAACATCAATTCAAATGCCTCCTTTAGATGCTTCATAAGATTGAGCAGACCAATATGTCCGCAGCTCAGACAAGCTCAATGCTTTCTGCTTCCACTTTACGAATGGACAGTTCATATCCGCGCACATTAATTTCGACAGGATCGCCCAGCGGAGCAATTTTTCGAATAAATAATTGCGTTCCTTTGGTGATCCCCATGTCCATGATCCGTCGACGTAGCGCTCCTTTTCCATGCACCCGTGCAACAACGACGGTCTCACCCGGTTTTGCTTCTTTTAATGTTTTCATGATCAATGCCTCCAATTTTCTATCAAGCAGTCATCACACGTCTTGCCATGACCCTGCTCACCGCAAGACGTGTTCCTTTCAAAGAAACAATGACATTTCCATCTGTCTCTGTGATTACAGTGACTTCAGCATTTTCGACAAATCCAAGATTTATCAGGAAACGACGTGTTTCATCTTTGCCGCAAACACATTTCACCCGAACGCTTTCGCCTTTGTGAATAAGACTCAATGGAACTGCATGGGTACATCTCGGTTGTGAAATGGGTTGATGACAATTCAATCCATCAAATGCACGCGAACTATTCTGATCCAAAATCAATCACTTCCTCATCAAATGGGGTTCATCCATTACTAAAGGTTATTAAATAAAAACGAAAATCGAGAAATACCTATGTTCACTGAATTCGCAAAATCTTGATAATGATAATTGTTATCAATTAAATAGTAATGGATGAAAAGCGTGATAACAATCAATAGTCGTGAACAATTTTTGACGATTCTTTATCTCCTATCCTTATCTTTCTTTTTTTCGACGCATTATAAACTTTTTTCCCAAATTCAAACAAAATAATAGAAATAATTCAAGAAAGTGTGACATACATATTTACAAATATGACCAATAAACCTATCATTTTCTTAGGAGGCATATCTATGTCGGGAAACAGAAATTCGATTGATTTAAATTTTAAAAAAATGATCGATCAAATCGCGGATGCAATTCTCGTCCTTAGTGATGAGACCATTGTCTATTCAAATCGATCTGCTAATCAAATACTCTCGTTTGACGAACGAACACCGCTGAGCGGCATATCCATTGGTATGTTTGTGAACCCCGAGGATATGCCTTTGCTGCGCGATGCGCTCACCAAGATCACTACCTGTCAATCAGAGAAGCATTCGCTTCAGCTAACCATCCATTCCAGTAATAATTTTAAACTCCCTGCGCTCATTAATGTTCAGCTTCTTCAAGCGTGTGACTCCTTAGTCCAGCTGTCAATTCATGACATCAGTGCCCGCAAAGCTGCAGAAGAGAGCATGATTCAATCAGAAAAACTATCGGTGATCGGTGAATTGTCGGCAGGGATCATCCATGAGATTCGAAATCCGCTAACTTCAATTAAAGGATTTTTGCAATTAATGCAAACGAGCGAAAAACTCAATAAAGACTACTTAGAAATAATTATGCGTGAAATTGAACAAATAGAAAAGATTACAACTGAATTACTCTATTTCACCAAACCGAAAAGCGATCGCTTTACAAAGATTAATCTGACAACCATAGCACAGGAAAGTGTGCGCTTATTTGAAACGCAAACACTGAAACGAAACATTAAAATGTGTTTGGAAGCAGATAATGCCGACGACGGACACTGCTTGTATGGCGATAAAACGCAGTTGAAACAAGTATTCGTCAACCTGATCAAAAATGCTCTTGAAGCAACACCCAAAGGCGGAACGATTTCAATACTGCTTTCTTCAACAGCAAATACCGAGGAGATCTCGATTCAGGATACAGGCTCCGGCATACCTGAGCCATTAATTCATAACCTTGGCAGATCGTTTTTCACAACAAAAGCAACAGGAACCGGTCTTGGCTTGATGGTGACCTATACCATCGTAAAAAATCATAATGGCTCTGTCCACGTTCAAAGCGAAGAAAATAAGGGAACAACCTTTCAACTAAGTTTTCCTAAATGGAAACAACAAGACGATTGATTCATCATTCCGGGACATGTTCCTTCAAAACAAGGAAGACTCTCAAACCTGTATCTGCATGCCTCGCTTCTCTTAGCAGCTAAACAATAGGGTAAAAGATGGATACGGACCGGACGTGGTGTGAGACTCTTGAAGAATCGTACACTGTTGATTCGAGAAACCGTCATTCACCATACATTGGATGTCTTCTTGAGACCCCCCCTCACAAAAAATGTCCCAACTCATAAAATGAGTTGGGACATTTGCGTTCACCGTTTTCATTTAGCTTTTGTATTGAGCAATAATTCCCTGCTCTTCATCCAATTCTAAACGCAACGATCCATATGGATCCACGTGCCTTTCAGTATCCAGCCAAAAGCGCAACGCTTCAATAATATTTGATTCAACAAGGATCTGCTTTCGAGCACCGACATATGCCTCAGCAGAAAAACCATAATCATCATCATAAAGAAGCTCAACTTGAATCGATTCTGGGGTCCTATCCTTTTTATTTGCTAAATAAAGGCATAGACTATTTACGATGTCCTGCTCAGAGATTGTCATCGTGTCCATCGGTTTGAATCCTCAGATCGTTTCTTTCTAAAACTTGTAATAATGTAACGAAATAAAGCGATGATCACAAGAATTGCAATTAAATTAATTAAAAATCCTGCCATCATGCCAAATCCGCCCATGTGTGAAAGAAGACTGCCAAATAAAAATCCAGACAAACCGCCGAAAATCATCCCGCGCATAAAACCGCCGCCCGTGAAACTTCTTGCCGAAGTTCCTGTTTTAGCCTTCTGCGTCCGGTTGCTTTTAAAGAATGAAGTCGTTCCGCTGCCGCGGTTTGAATTAAAGCTTTTTACTCCAGAACGGTATCCTTTTGCGCTCACTTGCTGATCATGACTTTGGAAAACCAGATCACCAGCCGGGCTAAAAATCAAAGCCAAAGCTAAAAAGGCAGCCATAAGTTTTTTCATCAGTAAGAACCATCCTCCTATTTGCATATCATCTGCTGATAATACTAATACGTTTTCTCTTGAAAAAGGTTTCACAATTAAAGCTATAGAGGCAATCGTTACCTCTCTATCATAACACCGGCATGCAGGATAAAAAAACATTTTAATTCGGCTATTGATCAGCCGCTATGTGTAAAATGTTTCTCGGGGGATAAATTTGATGTGGGCGTAAGAGGATGCGATGGCATGCAGTTCTTTCTTTATTTCTTTTTAG
>NZ_JFZC01000057.1 GCF_000648615.1 Sporolactobacillus terrae DSM 11697
TCCATTCAAAAAATCAAGTGAAATCAGGTTGGCTGCATCCTGGTGAGCAAAATCCCGAAAAAACGGCAAGCGGTGAATAATTCAGGATCCAATTAATTTTAGACACCTAGAACAGAAACTGAATCAGACTCAGGCAGATAAATACGTGAAAAAGCTGACCACCAAGGCTTATATCCTGCTCTTTCTCTATGCTCAGCTTCATAAAGAAGACTGCCTGCGCGCTTTGTCGGACTGTGTCCTGAATCAACATCTTCAACGGGCCACAGGGCTTTCTTCAATCAGCGCCGCTCAGCTCTCAAGAAAAAATAACACGGTGGATCCCCAACTCTTGATGATGCTCTTCTTAGAACTCGTTGCCAAGATGAAAGGAAAACCTGTGCCGGATTCGAAAAGGTTGCTGAAAATCGTTGATTCCACGACGATCACCATGAACCCGAACCAATTCCCATGGGCACATTTCCGCAAAACAAAGGCAGGAGTTAAGCTGCACCTTCGCCTCGTGTTCCTGGGCAAGGGACAGGTCTTTCCGGAAAAAGCGATCCTTACGTCAGCCCAGATTCATGATCGTGAGGAACTGGATGCCTTGGTCGATGAGGAGGCCATGTATGTCTTTGATCGCGGCTACATCGACTATAAGGCTTTCGACCGTTTTTCGGACAATGGCATGTTCTTTACCTCTCGTCTGAAGAAGAACGCGGTCACGCAGACCATTCGCAGCTACGCGGTTCCAGAAGGTGGGGCGATTCAGTCAGACCAGATGATTCTGCTGGGTGATGCGCTTCATCAGGCGGAAAACTTCTTTCGTCTGATCGTGTCTCAGGATGATCAGGGACGAACCATCCGGATCATCACCAATCGTTTTGATCTTCCAGCAGAGGAACTCGGGACGATCTACCGGGAACGTTGGGCGATTGAACTCTTTTTCAAATGGCTCAAGCAACATGTCCGTCTGAAAACCTTCTATGGTCAGAGTGAAACCGCCGTTCACAATCAAATCATTTTGTCACTGATTCACTACTGCTTATTTCTTCTGGTCCATCAGGAACTCGAGACGAGTGCTTCCCTGCTGCAGATCAGTCGGTGGCTCAAAGGGATGCTTTGGTACCCTGCGAAAAAATGGCTCCATCGTCTTCAGTTCCGGACAAGGAAAGAGAACGTGAAGACTTAAAAGAGACCACAAAAACCTGTCACTCCGGATTAAATGGATAATATTGTAAAAATGGAATGGAGCACCTTTTAGGGACTCACTGGCTTTTTTAATCACACTAGAGAAATCAATCATCTGAATATTTTGGTAAAAGGAAATCAATATGTTTATGCAACGCTAGTAATGTCAAAATAATAAGTGTCTACTTGATTATTTCCCACACTTTTTTCCCTTGTCTCGCTTTCCGAATGGCCATATATCCAGCCTTGCACACGTACATACCGGCATCTTTATTAAATTGAAATTCATCTTCTTTTTTTCGGTTTCCTTGGGTCACCATGGGGTTCAATTTTGAGACCAATTCCATCTCGTTTGCTTGAGTATAGCTAATATTGCTTTTTTCGGAGTAGGCGGCATCACCTATGATTGTTTTGACATCAATTCCTGCTTGAACACTTTTGTTAATTAACATTTACTGAACCAATAGATTTTTTGGATTTTCTGGTAAATTCGCTTCATAATAATGGAAATTTCGAGTGAACGGGAACTTTTGTTCTTGAAAAAGCAAAAAAAGCGCAGAGAAGCCCGAGGCCACTGAAAAACTTACGTTTTTCTACGGTAGGTAGTTAATGCTGACAAAAATGGTGTAACTGCTAAACTAAAATCAACAGATTCTGCTAAATAGAAATGAACACTTTTCGCTAAATAGTAATCCAGATAAGTTATAATCGTTTTTCAACATGATTTGTCTGGAGGATTCGAAAGGTGGAAAAATTACTCTTGTATGTACAGGTTCATCAATTGAGTGAACAAGGATTCAAAGTGGCGAAAATCGCCAAAAAACTGGGTATTTCAAGAAATACTGTTTATAAGTTTTTGAAAATGTCTTTTGAGGAAGCCAGTGATTGGGCGAATTCTCTTAGTCAAAGGAGGAAGAAGCTCGATCCCTATCGGGATCAAATGATAAGTTGGTTAAAAGAACATCCCGACCTTTCTTCCGCCCAAATTGAGGATTGGTTGAAGGAAAAACATCCGGGCCTAACCATTGGAGGGAGCACCATTCGATTATTCGTCAAAGATCTGAGGGAAATCTACCATATCTCAAAAGAGATACATGCTCGTAGTCATGAAGCGGTTGATGAACTTCCAATGGGATATCAGGTTCAGGTGGACTGGGGAGAAATAACGCTTAAAAACGTACTGAACAAGGAGGTGAAGCTCTACTTTATCACATTCGTTCTGTCTCATTCTCGATATAAATATGTGGAATGGCTGGGAAGACCTTTCACCACAAAAGATACGATTCGATGCCATGAAAATGCCTTTGCTTATTTCGGGGGCATGCCGGAGGAATTGGTTTATGACCAAGATCACTTAATCACGGTCAGTGAAAATGCGGGTGACGTTATTCTGACCGGTGAATTTCAGGCTTATAAAGAACAACGTAAATTTCGTTTACATCTATGTCGAAAAGCAGACCCCCAAAGTAAAGGGAAAATAGAAAATGTTGTCAAGTATGTTAAGTATAATTTTGCCAAGAACAGGGTCTTTACGAACATCGATACATGGAATGAAAAAGGCATCGCTTGGTTAGAACGGACAGGGAATTATAATGTACACAATACAACAAAAAAGAGACCGGCTGAAGTGCACGCCCTCGAAAAGCAACACTTGAAACCAGTCTCTCCGCTGCTCTCCATTGAGAGCGACTATAGTTCCAGTATAACAAGAACTGTCTGTCCAGACAATGTCATCAAATATAAATCCAATCGTTATTCCGTGCCATAATAAAGGATTTTTTTATGCGCTGACCTTCTTAATTTCGAACATTCCTAGTATTATGAATCATCACATTTAATTCCTGCAACGCTAGCATTTTGACATCAATAAATGTCACCATTGCCCTTTTCGAGAGGGGTGCTATAAAAAAGGATCAAAGAGCAAGACCTATTCGATCAGTATTAAATCTGATGACATTCGAAACAAATAGAATTTCAGAAAACCGACTACTTTAAAGAAAAAGCAAAAGAACGTTATAAAATAGAAGCTAAAAACAGTGAAATATCCGACTGCCATAATTTATTTCGATGACTTTTTTGAAAACGTCTGACAGCGCCGGCCGTTGACTGATAGAGACGCATTTGCCTTGAACTATAGCCTCGAGCGGTTAACCTTTCCTGAAGCGTGGAACGCTTGATCTCACCCGGTTTCGCTTTTCCTTCCCATTCGAGAATTTGAATGATTTGACGGACACTGCGATGAGGCGCTTCTCTTCTTAAAAGAATAGCCTGTTCCAATAGATCTCCGTTTAGGTTCTTTTCCTGATTTACAGCCTTTTTATTAGGCTTCAATCCTTCAAACCCGTTGGATCGATAACTGGCTAAATAACGCCGGATCGTTCGATCGGACAATCCACTTTTTTCACAAATTTGTTTCTTCATTTCCGCTACTTTAGCTGCGTCTAAGTCCTCCGACAGCAGGGGTGCAATCAATTGAAAGCGATTCGCGGCGACTTCATCCCATTTCCCAGATTTCTTCATGATTTTTCCTCTCCTTTTTAGGCCTTCATCATGAAGTTTAATCACGGGTCAGTCGGACAAAAATGCGGAACGGGTCTGTAGCCACAAATTCACATTGACAATCGGTTTGGTCATTTGCGACAGCCAACCTGGTCCATCGCCAAAGATCCGTCCAACACGTTCGAGTACGGTCAGAGAATCCTTGGACGGCGAATTCTCTGGGTCTATATCCAATTGAAAGCGAAGGTCAATGGAACGAAGACAAGCCAACCAATACTCAATAAAATCAAGGAACCAACGGTTCCAACGAAACAGAGTCGAATTATCCACAGCAACATCTACTTGATCAGATTGTGAAACTACCCGTTCAAAACAACTGACTTCATAACGCTTATAAGGAAGCAGTAAATCAGGGAGTTCATGATGAATCGTGCAGCAGTCACATCAAGCACATGGTGAAGTCCGTTTTCATTTCCCCAATGCTGGCGAACGGCTTTGGCGAGTGTTTTGGCATCACTGGGAAGTGAAGACAGATAAAACTGGTGTTCCATGCTGACCTGATCACCAATCTGCCGTTCAGACTCAATCATACCGATACTTTTGAAATCGTTCCATTCTTCTTTTTGATCCAAAAAATCAATGGCATCGGTCGTCCGGTAACGACGGATATCGATACGACCATGACTCTTTTCGACCTGTTTAGAGGAACGAGTGTGATCATTTTGAAATTGTTTTGCACAAAACAAATGATTGAAGATGTTTCCATGGCTGGGATTGCCAGCGTTTTAGGGCAAAAAGGCCTCTAAACCATTCATCAGCACCTTGAGCAAGCCATATCCCAATTAAACCGAGTCCAAAATGAATGCCCAATAAATAGCTCAGTCCCACAGCAATACTCCACATGGAAATGACACCAATGACAACGGGAAATCGGACATCTCCGGCAGATTTTAGCGCGCCCATGAGCACGATATTGATAGCTCTGCCAGGTTCAGTGACAAGATTGATCCAAAGTATAGGGATACCTATTGAAATAATGGCAGATGTTGTGGTAAATAAGCCTAATATAAAAGTCCCAGAACATGCAACGATCAATGAAACGAGAATCGATGAACTCACTGCAATGAGAACGGTTTTAATGCCTCTCTTGTAGGCTTGTTGGGATTGGCGACCACCTATATAGCGCGCAATCATGAGTTCGGTTCCTTGTGCGACGGAAACAGAGAATAGATAGCAAATCATGGTGATATTCATGATATAAACGCGCGCGGCAAGAGTATCTGAGCCAATCCTGACCACCAATGCTGTAATAATTAATTGTGACAGTTGGTACGAAAGCATTTCTCCTGCTGAAGGAATACCTATTGAGAGCAAGTCACGAATATCTTTGCGGCGAGCATGATAGCAATCTTTATATGAGAAACGGATGTTTAGTTTTCGCCAGATGACTAGAAAAAGAATAGTTACAGCAAAGAGACGAGCTACGACCATGGCCCACGCGACTCCGCTGACCCCGGTAACGGGAAGCCCCAAAGGCCCGTTGGTTGCCACAATATTCCCAAGGACACTGATCAGATCCATAAGGACGGTGATGATCATGACTTCTTTTGTAAACCCATGGCTACGCAAAATCGCACTCATTGCCAGAGAAAGCGATTCCAAAAAAAGGGAAGCACCACAAATGTGAATGAATAAGCGTCCATCTTGAAAAATCGTCCCCTTTAATTGAAACAGTCCAAGAAAATGTTCTCCGAATAAGACGACAATTATTGAGATCATGATGCCAAACCAGAAATTCATAAAAAAGACTGAATGTGCAATTTGATCTGCGTGGTGAAACTGTTTCGCACCAAGATTTTGCCCAATGAGAATGGTGGCACCAATTGAGGTCACATTAAAAACAAGAATAAAGAAGCTGAGCAGCTGATTGCCAACCCCAACACCAGCAGCAGCGGCATCAGAAAATCGTCCAAGCATGAGCGTTGCAATGATCCCCATGGCCATGCGAAGCGCGATTTCAATAAAAATGGGCCAGGTAATTTTGAACAGGGTTTGTTTTTGATAATTAACGGGTCTGCTATTCACGTATCAAACCAATACTGAAATGAAAAATGCATGCGGCAAGAAGTCCCGATCCATTTCGATCTATTCAGCACAGGTAGTCACCTCACTCTCTTTAGTGGGAACACTCAGTTGTTTCACGGTTCATCAAGGTATCATAAATCATATCTCAGCAAATGTAAACGATTTTTTACTGATAATGGTATAATCTTTGTGAGGATACGTGTGGAAGAAGGGGAAAAAATGGCAACATTGTCAGATGTGGCACGCCGTGCAATGGTTTCAAAGATGACTGTGTCACGAGTAATCAATCATCCAGAGCAGGTGTCACCTGAATTACGTCAGCTTGTCTATAACTCGATGAAAGCCCTAAACTATGTACCTAATTATGTGGCCCAAGCACTGGTTCATCACCGTACCCAGGTCATCAAATTATTGATTTTGGAAGAAATGGATACCACTGAACCTTACTATATGAATTTACTCGCTGGAATTGCTGTTGAACTTGATCAACGTCACTATTCTCTGCAACTTGTCACGCGTAGTTCGCATACCATATGCAGATGCGATGGCTTGATTGTGACCGGAATGCGAGAAGATGATTACGAATCGATTATTTCACGATTGGAGCAACCCGTCATCTTATTTGGAGAAAACATGAAGGGCTATGACTATGTTGATGTTGACAATAAAAAAGGCATGAAAATAACAACGGAGCACGTCATGGCGCAAGGATGCTCGAATATTTTATTTTATGGGATTGATATTGAAGAACCCTTTATGCTGTCTCGAATTGCAGGTTATGAAGAGACCATGAAGGGGAAGAAACTGTTGCCGCAGATCAACTTAATGAAGAACAGTTCACATATTGCCCAATTTGAGGCAGAAAAAGTGTTGAAAAAAATATCTGAACGCGTTGCTTTTGTTTGTGCCTCTGATCGATTAGGCATTGGTGTCGTTCATGCAGCCCAACGGCTGGGTATGGCGATTCCTGATCAGGTGATGATTACGGGTTTTGATGGAGTATTTCTTGATCGAATTGCGCAACCTAAATTGACTACCGTTCGTCAGCCTATTGTGGAGATGGGGAAAACATGTGCCAAGTTATTACTTGATAAAATTGATCAAGACGGCAGAAGCCAAGGAATTTGTGTGTATAAACCTGAACTGGTCATTCGAAACACTACGGTTCATTAAGAGACGTTAGAGGCACATGTGAAGGACATACAAAAGATCAGAATTTAAACTTATTTTGGTCATGGGCACGGGATGAGGAATGGTTTAGATGATGAATTGCTGAGATGACCTTAAGTGATCTGCCTAACGAATGCTCTTCAAAATGATTTGAACAGCATTCTCTGTTAAATATCCAATAATAATGAACGCGAGTCAGTTAGGAATCATTGTGACGATGAGCCTGACCTAATCCGATGGAGCTTTATTCAGTAGCATAAGAGCTTCGGAAAGGGACAGATGCATCGTCCTTTTTTATCACCTGTTTGTGACTATGCTTCACGAGCAGACAGAACGATGTGAAACAATGCAGGTTAGAGGGAGGTTGGCATGTATTTTTTGTTAACGGTAACAAAGTGATTGATGATTGTTATCTATTAATGCACATGCTAATTTTAAAAAGGGGGAGGTGATACAAGATGGATAAGCCATGGTGGCACCAGGCAATTGTCTATCAAATCTATCCGAAAAGCTTTAAGGATAGCAATGGAGACGGTATTGGTGATCTTCAAGGGATTATTGAAAAGCTGGGTTACATTCAGTCTTTAGGGGTTAATGTTATTTGGGTCAACCCAATTTTTAAATCGCCTCAAGTTGATAACGGCTATGATGTAAGCGATTACTTTGCAATTGATCCAAAGTTTGGCACGGATGTCGATATGGAACAATTCATTGCTGAAGCAAAGAAAAGAGGGCTGAGGGTGATTTTCGACTTAGTTTTGAATCACACCTCTGATCAGCACCCTTGGTTTCAGGAAGCAAGAAAAAGTCTTGATAATCCTTACCGAGATTTCTATATTTGGCGAGATGGAAAAGGTGGTAGGGCACCGACGAACTGGGCTTCCTTTTTCGGTGGAAGTGTCTGGACATATGAACCGTTGACAAAGCAGTATTATTTTCACTTATTTGATCAGAAGATGCCCGATCTTAATTGGGAAAACCCTCGCGTGAGGGCTGAACTTTATAAGATGGCGAAATATTGGCTGATGAAAGGAATCGATGGTTTTCGACTCGATGCCATTATTCATCTCGCTAAAGATCGGCGCTTCCGCGATTTTCCTAATCCTGACCCTAAGGGAAAAGTGGTGATTGCTGAATCCTGTTATGCGAATTTACCCAGGGTTCATGATTTTATTCGCGAATTTAGCAAAGAAATGAAGCGAATAAAACCCGATTGTTTATTGGTTGGCGAAGCCGCGTCAGCGGATGTGGCACTTGCCAAAAAATATTCGCGTCAAGATCGTTTTGAATGCGACTGTGTTATTTCATTCAAACATTTGGACACGGTTACATTAAGCGACGAACCACAAATACCTAAAGAATGGCAGAAAGAATGTTTTGATTTATCTGCTTTTCGAAAGATCATGCGTCGTTGGCAGGAAGATCTTTATAATGAAGGATGGCCGGCCCTATTTCTAAATAACCATGATATGCCGCGCATGCTCTCAAGATTTGGTGATCCGGTTCATTATCATTTTGAAAGTGCCAAGTTGCTAGCAACACTGATCTATCTGCATTGGGGGATGCCCTTTATCTTTCAGGGTGAGGAAATTGGGATGACGAATTTAATGTTAGATTCAGTTGACGATTATCATGATTCGCAGCTGACCGCTTCGGCAGAAGTTCTTCACCATTTGGGTTATAGCAACGATGAAGTCTTGCAACGCGTGCATGCACGATCCAAGCATACCTCACGCGGTGCAATGCAATGGAATGCGCAGCTGTTTGCCGGATTCTCAGTGGCACGTCCATGGATGGGGGTGAATCAAGATGATCCTAAGATCACGGTTCAAGAGCAGGAAAATGATCCACACTCGATTCTTAACTATTATCGTCGCCTATTGAAATTGAGAGCGACTCATCAAGTCTTTGCTGAAGGAATCTGCCATATTCTAGAGGAGAAAAATCCGCATATTTATGCCTATAAACGCCAGTTGGAGAAAACGGTTGCATTGATAATCTGCAATCTTTCCAGTCAGGAGCAGATAGTTGATCAATCGGATCTTTCTTCATACACTTGCTTGCTCAATAATTATGGAAAATCAACATGCGATCAAGCAAATCAGATGGCACCTTACGAATGTTATGTATTGTTTAAGGAATGAGGAGGAGTTTCGATGGAAAAATCAGCAATCTATCATCAACCATGTAGTTCCTATGCTTATCCGTACGACAGGGAGACGATGCATCTCAAAGTACGAACAAAGAAAGATGATGTGCAGTCCGTCACGCTTATCTATGGTGATCCTTATGAAAATGTTAAGATTGAGGAGCGCTATCAATGGATAAACAAACAAGTGAACATGAAAAAGGTCGCACAGACCGATCTTCATGATTATTGGTTTATTTCGGTAAAACCACCGTATCGTCGATTGCAATATGCCTTTGTTCTCATTGACTCGAGTGGCACATCCATTTTCTATGGTGATCGTGGTTTATTAGCAAATAATCAAGACACATACTCAGTACCTGATAATTTCTTTAAATTCCCTTATATTCACGAAGTTGATCTTTTCCAAACGCCTGAATGGGTAAAATCAACCGTGTGGTATCAGATCTTCCCGGAACGTTTCGATAATGGGGACCCAGAACGTTCGCCAAGTCATGTCTTACCATGGGGATCCAAAGATCCTGATCGTGATGATTTCTTTGGCGGCGATCTTCAAGGAATCATCAATCGACTGGATTACCTAGAGGATCTGGGAATCAGCGGTATATATCTCAATCCAATCTTTAAGTCGCCGACAAATCATAAATACGATACTCTGGATTATTATACAATTGATCCGCATTTTGGTGATAAGGAACTCTTCCGTACTCTTGTTCAAGAGGCTCATAAACGTGGCATCCGCATTATGCTTGATGCGGTGTTTAATCATATTGGCAGTAAGTCCAAGCAGTGGCAGGACGTCATCGACAACGAAGATCAATCGATTTATAAAGATTGGTTTCATATCCATTCATTTCCGGTGCGCGATGGTGAAAATGGGAACATAGATGGTCTATCCACTCTTTCATATGATGCATTTGGCTTCACCACGACGATGCCGAAGCTCAATACAGCAAACCCAGAAGTGCAAAAGTATTTACTGGACATCGCAACGTATTGGATTCGAGAATTTGATATAGATGGCTGGCGCCTTGATGTCGCCAATGAGGTTGATCATGCGTTTTGGAAGAAATTCCATCATGCTGTCTTGAAAGAAAAAGCAGATCTTTATATTGTCGGGGAAATTTGGCATAACGCTTGGAATTGGCTACAAGGAGACGAATTTCACAGTGTGATGAACTATCCTTTGACCAAATCCATTATTAATTTCTTTCTCGAGGATAAGATCGATGGTAAACAGCTGATCGGCAATCTGAACGAACACTTCATGAAATACAGTCAGAATGTGAACGAAGCAGCATTCAATCTGTTAGACAGCCATGACACTGCACGTATCCTCACACTGGCTGATGGAGATAAACAAAAAGTTAAGCAAGCACTGGCTTTCTTGTTTTCACAATCTGGGTCGCCGTGTATCTATTATGGTACAGAGGTTGGACTGGATGGGGCTAACGATCCGTTGTGCCGAAAATGTATGATCTGGGATGAGGGCAAGCAGGATCGTGATATGCTTCTGTTCACAAAGCACTTGATTCGGCTAAGAAAAGACTATCAAGAAATCCTCTCGAAAGGTGAAATGCATTGGATAGATCTAGATCGTCCATCGCTTGTTGCCTTTCGTCGAGAGTTGAAACAGCAAACGCTGACTTTTGTTTTTAACCACGGAGATCATGAAGCAGTGGTTCAACTGGGCGAAGTGGGGAGCTGTACAGATATATGGAGAGATGAGATCTATGAAGCTCGTACTGTGACTGTTCCTGCACAAGCATTCTCTGTTCTCCTCCAAGAAAACCCAAAATAAATCCTGTTATCGGTAACACGAAATCAGTTATTGAAAACGATTTCAATTGAGACTTATAATTATCTTGTAAGATTAATAGGGAGGTTAGACAAGATGAAGCATATCAAAAAAATAGTATCTGCAATTCTTGTTTTGGGGCTCGTGTTCAGCTTGGCGGCATGTAGCTCAGGATCAAGTGGCGGAAATGGTACAAAAAAAACATTGACCGTTTCAGTTGACTCGGCAAACTCAGCCTATGCTGAATTTGTGAATAGTATCAAAGGAAAGTTTGAAAAAGAGAATAATGTCAAAGTGAAAATTGTTAAGAAACCTATGCTTGATCAATTAACCGCGTTGACCCTAGACGGGCCTGCAGGAAAAGCTCCAGATGTTATGCTAGCGCCTTATGATCGCGTCGGCGGATTGGGACAGCAAGGACAATTGCTCGAAGTCGATAAAGGCATGCTTAGCTTCCTAAGTGATAAAGGACAGCGTCAAGTAGAATTTGACAAGAAATACTATGGTGTGCCATTGACCATTGAAGCACTCGTTCTTTATTACAATAAAGATTTGGTTAAAACGGCACCAAAAACCTTCAAAGATTTGGAAGCGCTAGCAAAAGACAAACGATTTGCCTTTAAATCGGAAGCAGGTAAGAATACCGGATTCTTGGCTAAATGGACAGATTTCTACTTTGCATATGGACTTTATGCGGGTTATGGCGGCTATGTCTTTGGTAACAATGACACAAATCCAAAGGACATCGGTTTGAATAACGAAGGCTCTGTCGAAGCAGTGACTTATGCAACCCATTGGTTCCAAAAAGTTTGGCCAAAAGGGATGCAAGATGTAAAAGCGGCAGGAAATTTTGTCACCAACCAATTTGTTAAAGGCAAAGCAGGCGCAGTTATTGATGGACCATGGCAAGCTGCTGTGTATAAGAAATCCAAAATTAACTATGGCGTTGCCAAAATCCCGACACTACCAAATGGTCAGGAATACAAACCATTTGCAGGTGGTAAGGCTTGGGTTGCTTCTTCCTACACAAAGAATCCGAGTCTTGCAAAGAAATGGCTCGCTTATGCAACAAATGCAACGAATGCGTATAAGTTCTATACAGATGCAAATGAAATTCCGATTAATCTAGATGCACAAGCCAAAGTGAACAGTAGCAAGGATGAATTGGCTAAAGCGGTCATTAAGCAGTATGATTCTTCAGTACCAATGCCAAACATTCCTGAAGTTGCTGAAGTATGGACGACAATGGAACCAGCAATGTTCAATGCTGCTTCTGGCAAAAAAACACCAAAGCAAACGCTTGATGATGCAGTATCTTCATTGCACAAAACCATTAAGCAAAAATATAAAGATAAATAATTCAGCTCGATCGAAGTGAGGGGAACAACATGGAAGTGCAAAAAATGAAAAAGAAAAGTGTTCGGAAGGCAGGTTTGTTGTCCCTCATTCCTGGAATAGGACAGATTTATAATGGTCAGTTGCTTAAGGGGATTGCTTTTCTCGTCGCCACAGCAATTTTTCTCATTGAACTTGTCACTATTGGGATACCTGCTTTTCAAGGATTTATCACACTGGGAACGGTTCCAATTCGGGATCATTCTCTTTTCTTACTTGTAAAAGGGACTTTACAAATCATTATCACATTCATTTTTGTGATGATGCTTATTCTAAATGTGAATGATGCAAAAAAAGTGGCAAAACAATATAACACACTTGGTAATGTGAATCGTTCAGCTCGATCCATACTAAAAAATATGTGGGAGAATGGATTTCCCTATTTACTCACCATTCCTGCTTACTTTGTCATGTTGTTTGTCATTGTTTTTCCGGTTCTCGTAACTTTACTCATGGCCTTTACCAATTATGACTTTTATCATATTCCTCCAGCAAAACTGATCGACTGGGTTGGCCTGCAAAATTTCGTTAATATGTTTTTCCTGAGTGCCTATCGATCGACATTTGTAAGTGTACTTGGATGGACCATTATTTGGACATTGTTGGCTACGACAGGGCAGATTGCGCTGGGTGTACTGACCGCCGTGATCAGTAATCAGAAATTTATAGTGGGTAAGAAATTTTTTCGAATCATCTTCCTGCTTCCGTGGGCGATTCCAGCCTTTGTGACAATTATGAGTTTCTCGAATATGTTCAATGATAGTATTGGTGCTATTAATCAACAAGTAATTAGCCTGCTTAACTATATTCCATATGTTCATGTGTCGGACATTCCTTGGAAAACGGATCCATTCTGGACGAAGACGGCTTTGATTATGATTCAGACATGGCTGGGATTCCCGTACATTTTTGTCATGGTAACAGGAGTTTTACAGTCCATTCCAGATGATCTTTATGAAGCGGCAAATATCGATGGTGCTAATGTCATTCAAAAATTCACGAAAATCACGTTACCGATGATTCTATTTGCAACTGCACCTGTTTTTATTACGCAATATACGTTCAATTTTAATAACTTTTCAATTATCTATCTGTTTAACTCAGGGGGCCCGGGTGATGTTGGTGGTGGTGCAGGATCTACCGACATTCTGATCTCTTGGATTTACAAGCTGACAACAGGGACGTCTCCTCAATATGCATTGGCTTCAGCGGTGACGATCGTTATCTCGATCATTGTTATTGGAGTGTCGCTGCTCACCTTCAAGAAAACGCATGCATTCAGCAACGAGGAGATGATGTGACATGAAGGCACTTTTTAGCAGTACCAAGATTAATCGTTTTTTTAGTCGATTCTGTACCTACCTGTTTCTGATCGTGCTCAGTATCATTATCATTTATCCGTTGTTGATTACTGTGCAATCAGCATTCAATTCCAGTGACCTAACAGCATTTACTCTGGATCCGCATATGCATTGGACACTGGCGAATTTCAAGCAACTCTTTAGTCAGACCCTATATCTGACGTGGTTTAAGAATACGATGGTCATTGCAATTTCAACCATGATCATTCAAGTCATCATTGTCACGCTGGCCGGTTACACTTATAGTCGTTATCGTTTTAAGGGAAGAAAAAACGGGCTGATCTTTTTTCTTGTGATTCAAATGGTGCCAACGATGGCTGCATTAACGGCATATTTTGTTTTGGGACTGATAATCAATGGTCTCGACCAATACTGGTTCCTAACCATGGTCTATGTTGGAGGTGGCATTCCAATGAATACGTGGTTGATGAAAGGATACTTTGATACGATTCCGCGAGACCTAGATGAATCTGCGCGTATCGATGGAGCCGGTCACTTACGCATTCTGCTACAAATTAACTTGCCCTTAGCTATGCCAATGATCGCGGTTCAGGCACTGTGGGCATTTATGGGTCCGTTTGGTGATTATCTGTTATCGGCCTTCTTACTTCGCTCGCCGGAACATATGACCGTTGCTGTAGGACTACAACAATTCATTGCAGATCCAACCAATCAGCGCGTTGCCATGTTTGCAGCGGGGTCGTTCTTAATCTCAATTCCAATCGTTATCCTTTTCTTCCTGCTGCAACGTAATTTCCAAAGTGGGTTAACAGCTGGGGGAACTAAAGGCTAAGGTTGTATTGATGGATTTAATTAGGAAAACTTGAAATAAAACAGGTGCAAGGTGTGAGTATGATGACAAAAGCAAAAGGATTTCCGATTAATTATATTGTGTCGATGAGTAGTCTTAGGCGAATTTTTGATGATCGAAAACGTTTTCGCTGGTGGCAATTGATCTTTTTATTCCTATTTATCAATGGATGCTTAATGATGCCAATATCTGTGCATCTCTCATCAGCAACACAGGCGCCCTTATCATTAATCGCGCCGAGAATAGATCAATCGATTAAACGGGCAGTTGATCTGGATGGAACGATTAAAGCGGGCACACTGATCCATGCGACAGAAACAAAACGGAACTTCGATCGTCAAACGATCGTGGCTACAGATCCGGAAAATATGTTTAAGGTTTCTGGAAATCCATACCATCAAACGATCAATGGTTATAAGAATGCGTTAATTTTTCAAAAAAACCGATTAATTCTCACGGATCAAAATGGGTATGGATTTGTGATTAGCTATCCGAAACATAAGACTTTCTCATTAGCAGATGATCGTGACAATGTAAAGGGATTGGCTGCAGAGTTGTGGATGGATCAGTTCAAACCCATCTATGTAGCGGTTGTATCCCTTATCAGTTTTGCCGCTTTGTTAATCTCAAATCTTATTTTGATGAGTGTTATCGCAGTCATTCTATGGATCACTAAATATACAAAAATATCGGATATTCAATCATTACGCGAATCTTGCACCATTGTTATGACGGCTGCGGGATGGCCTTCTCTTGCAGCGCTCTTTCTTTCTTTGTTTTCATTTGATTATGGACTATTGATGATGGTTCAGACGGTCGGGCTTGTATTGGTTCTTTCCCTTGTCTTTTGGAGAACGCATTTTCAAAATTATCGACGTGTGACCAGACGGCATTTGACAGTACTAGGAGATGAGAGTAAATGAGCAACTTAAGATTATTTGATATAAATGGATGGACACTCACAACCCATAAGTTAAATAAAGATCATATTCGGCTGCAGGAAAGTATTACGTCAATTGGCAATGGGTATATGGGTATGCGAGGTAATTTCGAAGAAACCTATTCAGGAGATCATCATAAAGGAACGTATCTGGCAGGTGTTTGGTATCCAGATAAAACACGGGTCGGTTGGTGGAAGAATGGTTATCCAGAGTACTTTGGCAAGGTGATTAACACCGTTAATCTGATCGGCGTTAAAGTGTTTATCGATGGTGAAGAAGTTGATCTTTATAAAGATTCTGTTGAAGATTTTACACTTGAACTGAATATGCATGAAGGGGTTTTGTATCGTTCCTATACCCTCTCAAAAAATAATAAACGTGTAAAGATTGAGACCGAACGTTTTCTAAGCATTGTCTCAAAAGAAATTTGTGCCATTCGTTTCAGCGTCACGGCGCTGACCAATCAGGTAACAGTTAAACTGGTTCCTTATCTTGATGGACATGTCCGCAATGAAGATTCTAATTATGATGAAATGTTTTGGCTTGAGACAGATCGAAAATCAGATGAAGATCATTCAGGCTTGATTGTTCGAACTATTGATAATCCATTTGACGTTCCTACATTTTCAGTGTGCGCATTAATGGGCGTACAAACTGGACAGCAGGCAGAAAAAACTATTTTTCAAAAGAATTTGTATGTTGCCCATGAATACACCTATCATCTAAAAGCCGGAGAACGGGCGACCCTAGATAAGTTTGTAGCGGTAACGACTAGCAGAGATTTTGAACAGACATTGCTGATGCATCGTGCAGAAGAACTGCTTAATGAAACACGCGCTCAAGGTTACGATGCAATAAAAGAAGCACATAATCTGGCTTGGGCGGAACGTTGGAGAATCGCAGATGTTTCTATTGAGGGAAATGACGCAGCACAACAGGGGATTCGTTTTAATCTATTCCAACTCTTTTCGACCTACTATGGCGATGATGATCGCCTAAATATTGGTCCTAAAGGGTTTACGGGTGAGAAGTATGGGGGTGCTACGTATTGGGATACAGAAGCGTATGCAGTCCCCATATACCTCTCATTGGCAGATCCAAGTGTGACCAAGCAACTGCTTCTCTATCGATACAAGCAACTTGATGGGGCATACCATAACGCACAACAGCAAGGATTAAAGGGTGCTCTCTATCCAATGGTGACCTTTACAGGTGTTGAGTGTCATAACGAGTGGGAAATCACTTTTGAGGAAATTCATCGAAATGGTGCGATTGCCTATGCCATTTATAATTTTGTGAATTACACGGGCGATAAGAATTATATTGAAGAAGCGGGTATTGATGTGCTTGTAGGGATTAGCCGTTTCTGGGCAGATCGGGTTCATTTTTCAGAACATACACAAAAATATATGATTCATGGGGTCACAGGTCCTAATGAATATGAAAATAATGTCAATAACAACTGGTATACCAATACTATGGCTGCTTGGACTCTTGAGTATACGATAGAATCGCTGGCACTGATTAGCCAGGATAAATATCATACGCTTGGTTTATCAGAAGAAGAGGTGGCACATTGGAAAGATATTATCGATCGGATGTATTATCCAAAAGATGATTCTTTGGGGATTTTTGTCCAGCATGATACTTTCCTTGACAAAGAAATTAAACCCATTTCAGCAATTCCTGAAGGTCAACGGCCGATTAATCAGCATTGGTCTTGGGATCACATTCTTAGATCATGTTACATTAAACAAGCAGATGTACTTCAGGGAATCTATTTCTTGAATGATCGTTTTACTAGAACGCAGAAAGAGAAGAATTTTGATTTCTATGAACCGCTGACCGTTCATGAATCCAGCCTGTCGGCATGTGTTCATGCAGTCTTAGCTGCTGAGCTGGGTAAACAGAAAAAGGCGCTTGACTTGTACCAGCGAACAGCCAGATTAGATCTGGATAATTATAATAATGATACGGGGGATGGGTTGCACATCACCTCGATGACCGGGAGCTGGCTTGCGATTGTGCAAGGGTTTGCCGGGATGCGAACCTTTGGAGAAAAAATAACATTTGCGCCTTTTCTTCCTAAGGGTTGGACCTCATATTCCTTCAAAATTAATTACCGGAGTCGACTGATTAAGGTGAATGTCACAAGTCAACACGTCACCTTAGAACTATTGTCGGGAGATCCTTTGAAGCTCATGCTCTATGGGAAACCCGTTCAGCTGGATGATCAGTTTGTCGGTCATATTCCAGATCGAAAGGAGCCTTTGGATGATGCAAGCAGTACTTTTTGATTTAGATGGAGTCATCACCGATACGGCTAAATATCATTATCAGGCATGGAAAAATCTGGGGGAAACTCTTGGCATTACCATTGATGAGCAATTTAATGAACAGCTCAAAGGAATTTCGCGAATGGATTCGCTTATAAGGATACTCGAGTATGGGGGACAATCAATCGATCAATGGACTCAAGATCAACTTGACGCGTTAGCGGAAAAAAAGAATAATGATTATCGACAGTTGATCCAGAAGATTACTCCAGAGGAACTGTTACCGGGTATTCATGAATTATTGATGGATTTACAGGTAAAAGGAATTAAAATTGCCTTGGCATCCGCCAGCAAAAATGGGCCGTTTATTCTAAAACGGCTTAAAATTGATGCTTTCTTTGATACTGTTGTGGATCCAAGCAAACTGAAAAAGGGAAAGCCTGATCCAGAAATTTTCCTAACAGCCGCAGCTCAGCTTGGAGCAGATCCCAAAGCATGTGTGGGTATTGAGGATTCGGTAGCAGGTATTGAGTCGATTTGTGCTGCAGGAATGTTTGCTGTTGGTGTGGGTGTGCCTGAGCAAGTTGGTGCTAATTTCCGTGTGGCATCGACTACTGAATTGACAGTTGAGGCAATTCGTACTCACTTTAATGCGAAATAAGGATGTCATTCACTACGCATTACGAAGGCCGATTTACGATGAGATAGAGACCAGCCCCTAAATGAACAGCGGTTGGGTGGACTGAAAATTAAATAACTATGTTCATTGATTTGCGTGAAGGAAAATTGTTTATCATGAGTTTTCTATGCTTTCGATCTTACATGAAATGATCGATAGGCATTGTAAAGGCGAACTCATCTTGGTGAGCATACTTGAAACGTAGATCAATTTTTCTTGGTCGCACTTTTATCTTCTTGAGATTATGATTAATTTACAGTCATATTAAATTGAGTAAATGAGCGGCGAGAGGAGTGATAGGTGTGAATATGCAGCAGTTACTTGCAGATTATCCGGGAACGGTTTATCAAAGAATGCCATTTTTTCCGCATAGAGATTCCTTTTATTTTTATCAAAAACCTTATTACGTAGCGATTCCGGTAGATAAATTAACAGATCGAGAACGGGCATTAATTGAAACTTTATTTATGGAAGAAATACCTCCCCATTTTTCCCAAAATGCTCAGTATTGGTATGATCTCTTTGTGAAAGGGGAAGGACAATTAACGTTTTCTGAGGATTCAAGAGAGATCAGAATCATTTATTTTCATTTAAGGACACCTCTGGAGCGAACAGAATATATAGCCTGGTATGAGGCACTGAAAAGTTTCTTTCGTGCCGAAACGGCCTTTGTTTTTCTCTCTATGCAGCAAGGATTCATTGTAGAAGATGGGAAACGAATCTCTGTTGAAGAACTAGATGCAATTGCCAATACGCTTGAGAACGATTTCTCTGTAAAATGCAAATTCCTTATTGGACTGCATCATCAGGTTTTACCCCAAATGAGACAAATTTTTCATGAAGAACTTCATTTGTTTGATCAGATGATCGCTAATGATTATGGGGAAAATGTGACGAGTGTGGATACGGAGCTTGTCACTCGACTTAAACCCAGTCTCAATCAATGTTTGGTGCTTGATGATGTTCGCCGGATTATTAAGGAGGATGAGTGTTGGGTGGCAATCATTCATGCGATTTGGGTATATCAAGGGAATATCAGCCTTGCTGCAAAACACTTATATATGCATCGGAATACCCTTCAATACCGTATTGACAAGTTTGATGAGACTACCGGTATTTCTTTGAGAAAGATGGATGGCTTAGCGATCGCCTATATCTCTTCTCTGTAATTATTAGCAATAAAAAATTCAAGAGCAGTCAATAATGAGACTGCTCTTGAATTTGTCATCTGATTGTTTATGGTTGTTGAAATTAAATTTTAGTAAGCGACTTTTCTGTTCCTGGATCGAAGAAATGCGTTTTATTTGCATCAATGGCTAAATTAACTTGTTCTTTTGGCTGATATTGTGTTCGAGCGTTGACGCGAGCTACGAATTGATGGCTGCCAACCTTGGAATGAAGCATAAATTCAGCACCGGTTAATTCTGCAATTACAACGTTTGCATGGATGACACAATCTGGATTAGATTCGAGAAATACCGGTTCGTCATGAATATCCTCAGGACGAATACCCATAATGATGGGCTGATTCTGTACGCCATGATTATGAAGAACTTTTAATTTTCCCTTAGGAATGAGAATGTCAACATCATCTCCTACAAAATGATCTCCCTGAATCCGACCATGGAAGAAGTTCATCGGCGGTGAACCGATGAAACCACCGACAAACAGATTTTCAGGATTATCATAGACTTCTTTCGGTGTACCTACTTGTTGAATGACTCCATCTCGCATGACAACAATGCGAGAGGCCATGGTCATTGCCTCGGTCTGGTCATGTGTGACGTAAATCATGGTTGCTTGGAGTTCTTCATGCAGTTTACCAATTTCTGCACGCATCTGTACACGTAATTTCGCATCTAGATTTGAAAGAGGTTCATCCATTAGAAAGACTTTTGCATTGCGGACATAGGCACGACCTAAAGCAACACGTTGTCTTTGACCTCCGGATAAAGCTTTTGGCTTTCGTTCGAGATAATCTTTGATTCCCAAAATTTCTGCAGCATGCTCAACACTTTTCTTAATCTCTGCCTTTGGTACTTTGCGTAATTTGAGTCCAAATGCCATGTTGTCGAACACAGTCATATGCGGATAAAGTGCATAATTCTGGAAAACCATCGCAATATCTCGATCTTTAGGTGTGACGTCATTCATTTTTTTGCCATCAATGAAGAGGTCTCCCTTCGATATGTCCTCAAGTCCGGCTACCATGCGAAGTGTCGTTGATTTGCCACAACCTGAGGGACCGACAAAAACAATGAATTCTTTGTCAGCAATCTCAAGATTGAAATCAGTGACAGCGGTAACATTATTGTCATAAATTTTATAAATATGTCGTAAGGATAGTTCAGCCAAATTATCACTTCCCTTTATTGGATAATTTCATTATAGTGAAAACGTTTGCATAAACAAATGTCAATTTGCATGAACTCTTAAGGTGATTATTGGGCAATTTGTATACATTGTTCAATGACATTAGCGATGGGATTCAACGATCACCAAGTCGAATGGATTGATAGCGATAGTACCAGACTGACAATTAATAGATATTTTCATTTCGTTTTGAGATCTTTAACCGGTAGTCTTCTACTTAGCTACCTCAGTAGCAAGACTACTCAAGTTTTACATGCTAATGACACTAAAACCATTTTAGTTTCCAAAAGCAGGGTCTTAACCCACCGCCTTTAGGCGGTATCCGCTTTTAGCCTTATCTTTTCGTGTCCATACCTTTTACAGAGGTGAAAAGTATGGACGGTTATCAAAAAAGCGGTCACGCGATCTTTGATATCAAGTATCATGTGATCTGGATGACAAAATATCGCTATAAAGTGTTGCGAGGCCAGGTGGCTGTCCGGTTACGGGAACTGATCCGGCAAGGCTGTGACGCCAGAAAAATCACCATTATGCAGGGGGAGCGTAGGCAAAGAGCACATTCACTTGCTGATCTCCTGTCCGCCCAGTTTGGTTCCGAGTAAAGTCATGCAGTATCTGAAAGGAGTTTCATCCAGGTTATTACAGGATGAATTCCCAGAACTGAAAAAGCGATACTTGGGCCAGCATTTATGGTCCAGAGACTATCTTTGTGCAACGGTTGGCACCGTGACAGACGAAATCATCTGTACTTATATTGCCAACCAATCAAATAAAGTCAAGGACGACATGTTCAAGATTGATGACTGAGTTCAGTCGGAATTCAGTGTGCTTGGAGCACAAGGCCTTTCAGAAGACTTCAGTCTTGAATGGCGACTTTAAGTCGCAGACATTTATGTCTGAACCCACATGCTTTAGCAGGTGGGCGTTTAGTTAAAAGTTAGGCAGAAACCTCCTGATTTCAATAAGAAGATGAATGCCATGATTAGATGCAGCGAGACATCTCTATTTATCTTTGCCTGTGAACTGATTTTCAATGTAGCGTTCGACGACATCTTTACTCATGTTGCCAAGAGTACTCATGAAATAGCTGTGCGACCACAGATGCCCATCCCAGAATTTCTGATGCTTGATTTCCGGATACCGTTCAAAAAATAACCGTGCTGATCCGCCTTTGAATGCCTTAACAATGTTTGTTGGCGTATACTTTGGCTTGAAGCTGATGAGCATATGAATATGGTCAGGCATGATTTCCATCTTCTCGATTTCAACATCGTTAAGCCGGGCAATTCGAGTCAGAATGAACTTCATATCTGCTACCCGTGCCGACGTTGTAAAGACTTGATGGCGATGCTTGGTTGACCAGATCAGGTGATAGTGAAAGTTGTAAACGTAGTTGCGTTCATAGTTGAAACCTTCAATTTTGTCTATTTTTCGTCTCATATGTAGTTTCCTCTATTCTTATTTTATAACCCAATGATACTATTTTTTAATACTTATAGGCAGTATAATTAAGATATGGAGAAGAGGTGAGACAACTGAAAACATGAGTGAACTGTTCTATCACTATGGTTTGAAGATGCGTATTTACCCCAATGACCAGCAAAAACAGATCATCAAGGTCAACTCTGATACCAGCCGGTTTATCTACAACGAACTAAACGGCATCAATTGTGAGTTATATTAACCGCGAAAGGTCAAGCTTTACATAAAGGCTGTTGCCGACCGTATTCAGCAATTAGAAAAGCGGGCTAAGTCTGTCCGCGAACTAGCCAACGTGCACCAGTGGCTGTTTAATCCACGTATCAACAGCCTGGCAAAAGCGGATGCTTGACCGTACCGCTGATACCCGTATTGGCACGGTGATGATCAACAAAGATGCTCGTGATCACCACTTCTTGTCCATGCAGCTGGAATCTGATGCACCAGTCGTGCAACCCATCAAGCAAACGAATAGCCAAATAGGTATTGATCTGAATACTGACAACTTCTTAACGGATAGCAATGGTCACATTGTCGCTAATCCACGATATTATCGGATAATTAGGCAGGCTTGCCAAACTCCAGCGTAAGCTTACGCGGCGTGCGTTGTTACGCGCGCCAAGAAAAAACGCCGTCCGCTGCGTCAAGTCAAGAATTATCAGAAGCAATGTTTGACGGTCGCTCACATGTACGACAGAGGTAGGCCGTCAACGGCAAAACTTCCTGCACCAACTCTCCACTGCACTGATTAAGAGCCACGATTTGGTAGTGGCAGAGGAATTACGGAGTAAGAATATGCTGCAAAACCATGCCTTAGCGATGTCGATTAGTGGCGTTGGGTAGTGGTCGTTTTTACAAATGCTCACATATAAAGCAGATCTGTATGGTCATCAATTTCTCGCTGTAAGCCCACATCATACCACTCAAATCTGTTTTGATTGTGGTTAGCTGATGCGTGGTGATAAAAAGCTGACGTTGGTTGACCGTGAACGGACGTGCCCGCAATGCGATGCTTTTCATAGTCGCGACCATTAACATCCTGCATAAAGGATTGACAAGTCTCTAATAGTGCTCGTCCGTTCGGCAACTTGCGGACACTAAAGACGTTAGTCATTATCGTGTAAGACATAATTGTCCTTGTGACAGCGATGCAATGATGTATCTACATAAATTTTGGCTGGTGCACCGTTTGGTGCGCGTTCACAAGTGCCTGAATTTATTCGGGCGTAGTTGACCTATGTTATGCTACATTAGCGATACACAATATAATTGAAAAAGGGAGGGGATGTCATGACACGGCGTGAAAAAGTCTTAACCTATTTGGAAAAGTGCGCACTTAGTATGGCTGATGGTGTTACAACCAACGAAATATCCGAAGCTATCGGTGTACTTCGCCCGAATGTCAGCAAGGAGTTAAATCTGCTTGTCAGAGAGGGACGGATAAAGAAGACAAATGGTCGACCTGTTCACTATTTCGTGGACCATGAGGTCGGTAAGCATAAAATAAAGAGGCAGCAGAAGCCCAATATCGGGTTTGCAGGAGATGCACGCATAAGTCATCAAAGCATTAAAAAGAAAGAGACTGCAAACAAGAGCGAAGCGGATGTCTTTGAGAACATGATTGGCAGTCGTGACAGCCTAAAAAATCAAGTTGAGCAGGCCAAAGCGGCATTACTTTATCCACCACACGGACTGAATACACTGATCATTGGACCGACAGGATCCGGTAAGACTTATTTTGCTCATAAAATGTACCGTTTTGCTTTGGATAAAGAGATCATCTCCCAAAAGGGATTTACCACATTTAATTGTGCGGATTACGCACACAATCCGCAGTTATTGATGTCGCATCTGTTTGGCTACGTCAAGGGAGCTTTTACCGGTGCCAACGTGGATAAAGACGGCCTGATTCAGGAAGCAGACGGCGGAATGCTTTTTCTTGATGAAGTGCATCGTCTGCCGCCTGAGGGGCAAGAAATGATTTTTTATTTTATGGATCATGGAACATACAGCCGTTTAGGCGAAACTGCCAAGGTTCACCATGCGGACGTTAGACTTGTCTATGCAACGACTGAAGACCCGAAAAGCTCATTATTCCTGAATTATTCATAGCCTAATTTGCTAACTGGCCAAAACGCTTTCCCCACAAGGAGATAACCCTTTTCGTTTTTTCACCGATTAG
>NZ_JFZC01000058.1 GCF_000648615.1 Sporolactobacillus terrae DSM 11697
AGGAATATTCGAATTTAAGAAGGCTAACCAACAAAAAAATCCTTTATAATGGAAGTACAGGTGGTTCCTGTCCCAATCCAATCATAAAGGATAACAGCTATGGACAAGAATACACTAATTTCATCATTTGGTAAATGGATTTCACCTTTAAATAATAAAAAGCTTATGGAACACGTTAGCGAATTGAAACAGGATTACTATACTAAGAAGCTGACTACGGAAGCCTATATCAAACTTCTTCTTTTTGCCCAGTTACATGAATGCCAAAGCCTCGAAGAAATGAGCGATGCACTCTTAGATGAAGATCTGCAGAAAGCACTTGGCTTTGAATCAATCAGTGCTTCTCAATTATCCAGAAAGAATAATGAGATCAATCCGACTATTCTTTCCCATTTATTCTTAGATCTTGTGATGAAAATCAGGCAATTTCACTTTGGATGCAACAAGAAAACACCCTTAAAAATCATTGACTCAAGTACATTGCCCTTGAACTTAAACCATTATAAATGGGCGAAATTTCGTAAAACAAAAGCGGGTGTCAAACTCCATTTACGACTTGTATTCATGGATAAGGACACCGTTTATCCAGAAAAAGCAGTGATTACAACAGCGGACGAACATGACAGAAATCAGCTTGAAGTCCTTGTCGACAGTAAGGATGCCCTGTATGTGTTCGACCGTGGGTATGTGGACTATGAGCGTTTTGATCGGATGACCGACGATGGCTATTTCTTTGTTTCACGATTGAAGAAGAACGCCGTTCTTCGCGACGTTCATACGTTTTCACTTCCAGAGGATTGTCCGGTTTTATCTGATAAAATGGTCTACCTCGGCACCACACAAAATCGTACAGAAAATGTCTTTCGTGTTCTTGAAGTCGTGGATACAAAAGGGAACGCACTTCGATTAATCACGAATCGCTTCGATTTATGTGCTGAAGAAATCAGTGAAGTTTACCGATCACGTTGGGCAATTGAACTTTTCTTCAAGTGGCTTAAGCAGCACATAGAAATTAAGCATTTTTATGGAATGAGTGAAACGGCTGTGCACAATCAAATTTTCTTGGCACTCATCACCTACTGCTTAAATGTACTGATTCAATTAGAGATGAAAAGTAAGAAATCGCTGCTTCGTATCACACGCTGGTTAAAGAGAGCACTTTGGAAACCATCTCATATGTGGGTGCGCAAGTTTGACGAACGTTCCAGTCCTTAAAATATTAATTGTCGCTGTAGCTCCGGATTAATTGTATATTTTTACCAAATGGACAGTGCCACCTTTCTTCGAGTTTTAACTTTTTGGCATAAATTCACGAACGGTTATAAATTGAAAATTCGGACTATATTTATGCAATGCTAATG
>NZ_JFZC01000059.1 GCF_000648615.1 Sporolactobacillus terrae DSM 11697
TAACGAGGATTCTGAAAAGTACCAGCGTTCCTATGCGATGCTGCGCAACGATTTGTCTTTGAGTCAGGATTATTTGCCGGTTGGTGATACCGATGTTTAAAGATGTGGTGACGCTGATTAAGACGCGCCAGGAGCGCATTAAAGGCGGCGGCTTCAACGAGGTCATTGATGCGCAGCGCAACGTTTTTGCCGGCAAGCAGAGCGCAGGGCGCACAGAATTCTATATGGCTGCTCAAGCAGATCTGCAGGTGGAAAAAGTCTTCAAGATCCGGATTGCGGATTATCAGGATGAACGCACGCTTCTTAATGACGGAACCTGTTACTCCATCATTCGTGATTATGAGAAAGGCGATTTCGTGTTTTTAACCTGTCAGAAACGACTGGGTGGCTTGGATGAGGTGTTGTCATGAGTCGGACTATTGATGTAAATGTCGAGGGAACAGAGGCGACTGTTCAGGCGATCAAATTATTTGATATGGAAACACGGAAACAACTGATCGATCTTGTGAAAGAAACGGCCGGCAATATTCGAAAGAGTGCGCGAGCGCGGGCACCAATTGCGAAAACACCGGTCTCGAAGGGTGCACGAGGCGATCTAAAGCGATCCATCCGCGCCAAGTACTTCGATGGCGGTTTGTCAGCCACCGTTGTTCCGAGAAAGCCCAAGGGTTCTCATCGTCATTTAGTTGAATACGGAACGGCAAGTCGGCGGACGAAAAGCGGAGCCAATCGCGGCAGAATGCCAAAGATGCCGTTTATGGGTCCGGAAGAACATGCGCAAGACAGCGTCTACAATGCCAAAGTGAAGGGGTTGGTTGATCGTGACAAGACTGTTTGAAACCGAGATTCTGAACGTTCAGGACGCGGTCTTTCAACGATTGGCCAATGACCCTGGATTGTCGGCAGTGGTTACTGGCATCTTTGACAAAGTACCGGAAACCAAAAACTTTCCATATGTGGTGCTCGGCCGCTGCTATGCGACGCCGTATCGAACAAAAAGTACTGACGGTGAACGGATTGAGCTGACGTTGGATATTTGGAGCGGCGACAACGGCAAGAAAGAAACGATCGACATTGCGAATTTGATTGGCGCTGCGCTGGAAGATCCCCTTTCCCTCGATAGCGCCGATCTTTTTTCTCAAGAATTAAAGAGCATTGAAGTCCTGGAAGAGGTCACTGACCTTTTTCACGGGACATTGGTTTATGAATTCATTTTAGATAAGGAGTGAGCGATTTGCCAAAAGTAAAAGGCGTCAATTGCAAGCTATACATCGTTGAAGGCGATCCGGAAAGCCCGACCATACTTGCTGGTCAGCGCAACGCAACACTGAACCGAAGCGCGGATACGATTGAAACAACCGCAAAGGACAGCGAAGGTGGTTGGAAAGAAAACGAAGCAGCATTCAAAGAATGGTCGATCGATGCAGACGGCCTGCTGGTTGAATCCGATGCAGCCTACGACGCGCTGGAAGAGAAATTCAACAACTCGGAAAAAGTGGATGTCGTGATCATCATGCAGAACGGATCCAAATATTCCGGAAAGGCTATTCTGAACGATTTCCCAATTGAAATGCCTTACGACGATATGGCAACCTATTCCAGTTCATTCACGGGCGATGGCCCACTAACAAAAGTACCGGCGGTGTAAACGATGGAAAAGACAATTATTCAGACGAGAAACGACACTTATTTTTTACGATTCTCTATTAATGCGCATTGTGAAGCTGAAGAACTGCTTGGTATGCCGATTACCCAGGTCGGCGACAATGCAGGCATTTCAACGATGCGTACTCTTCTATATGTTGGTCTGAAGTATGGCGGCCGTGCGGTAACCATGGATCAGGCGGGAAACATCATGGAAGAAATCATTGATGAAAAAGGGATGGAAGGCTTCACAACCAAAATTAGTGAGGCTGTTCAAAAGTCCTTCAACAAACAAAACAACGACAGCTTCAAACGTAATCAAGGGTTTAAAAAAAAGGGCTCAGCGACTACACGGAAGTGATCGCTGAAGGTGTCCTGGCGTTCGGTCTTTCACCTGAAGAGGTCGGTGAGTTGACCTATAAGGAATTTAATACGCTCATGACACGCCACAACCTGCAAGAACGCAATGGATTGGAAATGCAGCGAAATGTGATGCTGAACGCGATCATCAATGCGTTCCGGAAGAAAAACGCGCGGTTCTTACCTCTTTTTGAAGAGGAAAATAAAATGACAACAGAAGAAATCATTCAGGAACGACATGAATTGTTTGGCAGGAATGAACTGACCTAATGGTTCTTTTTTTATGCCATTGGAAGGGGGAATTCGCTTGGCACTTATCGTCAAGATCGGCGCAAATCTAGACAATTTTAATAAGCAAATGCGCAAATTGACCAAAGATACGAAGAATGTCGGCGGTAGTTTGCAAGACCTTGGCGGTAAGCTTACTGCCGGATTGACCCTTCCATTAGTTGGTGTCGGCGCCGCATCACTCAAGACTGCGGACGACTTTCAAAAATCACAAGGCATGATGCAGGCACGCTTGGGCGAAACCTCAGGTCGTGCGAAAGAACTAGAATCCGTTGCCCGTGATGTCTGGAAGAACGGATTCGGGGAAAACGTTCAAGCTGCAGCTGATGGCGTGACCATGGTCAATCAGAACATGAAGGGCATGAGCAACAAAGAGATCAATGGGGTGACCAAGTCCGCCTTCATGCTGAGTGATGTGTTCGGATTCGATTTAAACGAATCGACACGCGCGGGGAAAGCGCTCATGGACAACTTCGGTGTTTCGGGAACTAAGGCCATGGATTTGATCACGGTCGGTGCGCAAAAAGGTGGCGACTATTCCGGAGAATTGCTCGACACGATCTCCGAGTATTCCGTTCAATTTTCGTCCATGGGCATGAGTGCGGACGACATGTTCAATATCTTCATCCAGGGCGCGCAGAACGGCGCTTTTAACCTGGATAAAGTCGGCGACGCGGTCAAGGAATTCAACATACGTGCCCAGGACGGCTCTAAAACGACCAAAGAAGGATTTGCGATGATTGGTCTCAATGCCAATCAAATGGGCACAGCGATTGCCAAAGGCGGCGAAGACGGACGTAAAGCTTTTATGGCCACCGTTGCCGCACTCGCCAAAATGAAAGATCCGATGAAGCAAAATCAGGCAGGCGTCGCTTTATTCGGGACGCAGTGGGAAGATGTCCGAGGCAAAGTGATTAAGGCCATGGATCCGGCAGTCAATAAGCTGGGCGAAGTAGACGGTGCGGCTAAACGCGCCGGCGAGTCCGCCTATAACAGTTTAGGCGACAAGTTCCAGCAAACTATGAGAAGCCTTGGAGAAGCCCTTGCACCCATTGGCGATGTATTGCTGAACATGGCCGATCAAATTTTCCCGGTAATTCAGAATGCGGTGAGCACCTTGTCGAGTGCTTTTCAATCTTTATCTCCGTCAACGCAGACATTCATTGTCGTTCTGGGATTGATTGCGGCAGCGATCGGGCCGATACTCGCTGTGGTAGGGACGATGATCATTGCGTTTGGCCAACTATCTGCGGCTTGTGGAATATTAGAGATTAGTATGGCAGCCGCTTTTTGGTGGGTGGCGGCAATTATTGCCGCACTTGCAGCGATAGTGGCTATTATCGTGTATTGGGATGAGATCAAGAAATATTTTGCCGTGTTCTGGTCGTACTTGCAGAGCCTGTTCTCAGCTGCACTGAATTTTATAAACGGACTGTTTGCATCCATTTGGGGCGGAATCGTTTCATTTACACAGTCCATTTGGAATGGATTAGTGAACTTTTTTACGTCTGTGCTAAGCGGATTGAACAGCCTTTTCACATCGGTATGGAATGGAATTAAGAGCGTCACCTCCGCTGTGTGGTCAGCAATATCCGGATTCTTGAGCGAACTTTGGAATGGCATCAGCGGCGCTGCGAAAGCCGTGTGGAATGGTCTTTCAGCTTACTTTAGCTTTGTGTTGAATGCGTACAAAACCATTTTTATGACCGTATGGAATGCGATTAAAGGCTTCTTGGTTGGGTTATGGAACGGTATTATATCAGTTGGCCGCGCGATTTGGAACGGCTTGGTGAGCTATTATTCCGGAGTATTCAGCACGATTTTTAGTGTGACTTCAACAGTCTGGAATGCAATTAAATCAGTGATCGTTGCTGTTTGGAATGGAATAAAAAGCGGGGTATCAAGTGCGGTCCATACGGTGTCGTCAGTTGTTTCAGGGGTTTGGAATGGTATTAAGTCGGTCACATCGTCCGTTTGGAACGGGATTAAGAATGCCATTGTCTCACCAATCAGCGCAGCCAAGGACAAGATTGCCGGGATCGTCAATGCAATTAAAGGGTTTTTCAGCGGCATGCATCTCAGCTTGCCGAGAATCAAAATGCCGCATTTCAGCATTGACGGTAAATTCAGCCTGGCACCGCCGAGCGTGCCGAAGCTGAACATCAAATGGTTCAAAACTGGCGGTGTCATTAAAGGAACGCCAGGAGGAAGCCTTATCGGTGCCGGTGAAGCAGGGGACGAGGCGATTGTTCCGTTATCCAATAAATCCAAGATGCTGCCATTTGCGCAAGCAATCGCTTCGATGATCGGATCCGGGAATGATGAGGACACATCGAACGGGCCGCAGATCTTGCGCATGGAGAATGTTCTGAACCTGGACGGTCGGGAACTGGCACGGATCCTGCAGCCGATGCTGGATATAGCCAATGCGGATAAGATCACGATTGATGCGATTATGTCAGGAGGTCTGCCGGGATGACGTATGCAATGCAAGAAGGTTATGGCGACAAAATAAAGCTGGATGCCATGATTACGAAGATGGACGGCACGCAGATTGTGCTGTCTGAGGCGGGAATTAAGCTGCGTGACTTCATAGTCAGCGCACCAACGCCACAGCACCAAACAGCCGAGGTTAGCGGACGTGATGGGTTGCAGGATCTGGGGACAATGTACGGTCCAAGAAAGATTCATTGTCCGTTATCGTTTCGTTCAATTGATCGTGCTGAGTTTTCGTTACTCCGAGATGAAATTTTTCAACTCTTTGACAGTAAAGAGCCTTTTTTTATTACGGAGAACAGGCAACCGGGCAAGCGCTGGAAGGTCAAGGTTGATGGGGATTATACCATTGATCAATCTCATCTGGTTGGCCTGTTTGAAATTGATCTGGTCTCGTTTTATCCCTATGCGGAGTCGGTGGTCAGCACTTGTGCCGAGCCGATTGATACGGACAGTGAAAACTGGCAGGCGATTGGTGCTGGCATGACCTTGGAAGAGGATATGGAGTATGAGCAGCACGCGGCTTCATTTCGCATCTGGAATGGTGGCGATCGGCCGATTGATCCGACAGAGAATATGCTCGTGATTACGTATAGCGGTGCATCTGATGGCCTGTTGATCCGGAACAAGACAACCGGCGAGGTGTGGCAGTACAGCGGCACCACATCGGGTTCTGATCAGATTGTCCTGGACGGAGTGAAGAATCTGAAAAATGGTTTGAGCATCCTTGGCCAAACAAATTTAGGACTGATCAGTCTAGCTAAAGGATGGAACGATTTTGAAATCATCGGAGCAACCGGCGCTTTTACAATTTCTTTTGATTTTCGGTTTTTGTTCCTGTGAGGTGTGATCGCGATGCGAGATTTATTGATTAAGAACTTGGAAGGAAAAATAGAACGGCTGACCGATTATTCGGTCACAAGGAAAAGGACGGTCAATGCGGAAAAGTCGATTGATGTGACCATCTATCGGACAGCGCGTAACGCGCATGCCTACCCGATGATCGCCAACGAAAGCGAGCTGGACTATGAAGGCGATCCGTACATCATCAAGCAGCTGAAAGAGCGGACGATTGGCAAGACAGTCGCGGCGACGCTCACAGCCACGCACAAGATCTATGATCAGCTGGCCAACAATTATATTTATGACACGATCACCGGCACATTCACGCTGCAGGCGCTTCTGCAGTTTTTACTGCAGGGGACAGGTATCTCGATACAGTTGACTACTGACGGATTGCCGAATTCTGTGACCGTGGAAAATTTCGGCGATGATGACTCTTTTTCCTTGTTGAAAAGCGCGCTTGATAAATTCGGCGCCGAATACTTGCCGGCCAAAGATAAAATCATTGTGGCCAAAGAACTTGGCAAAGTGACCGACTATCAGCTGCGGTTCCGGTTCAACATCAGCGATCCGGAAAAGTCGATTGACACATCTTCGCTGAAAACCTACATTCGCGGCTATGGAAAGCAGAATGAGGATGGTTCCTACGTTGCCCAGGTCGAATACACGAGCCCGCTGGCCAGCGTTCCCGGCATAGGTATTCGGCATGCGAAGCCGGTACGCGATGACCGTTTCACGAACAACGACACGCTGCTTGCTTATTGCATCGCGCAACTGACGGATTCGATCAATATTTCAATCGACCTCACCTATGTTGAACTGCGTGATGCTGGTATTCAAAATATTGATTTTGGCGACTATGTCTGGTGCATTATCGAGCCATTCGGCATTAAAACAGCCATACGTGTGATGGCGATCGAGGATTACTCAAACGAAAAAGAATCTCCCAAGTTCACACTTGGCGAGCTCAGGCGCACGGCCACACAGGTGATCAGCGGCATCACAAGAGCATCACGGAACATTTCAACGCTTAGCGTGCGACTTGACGACACTTTCAAGGTTGCCAATACTGCTTATGGCGATCGAATCATCAGCACCAAGGTAGGTGAAATTAATGACTGACATTGTTCAAATGAGCTATCCAAGCGGCGATCCCTTCTATCCCAAAACGCACGCACAAGCGATTGAGGGACTGTCTGATGAGATCGGTGGTGCAATCAATTATCCGGTAAAATCCGTCAATGGAAAAGTCGGAGATGTACAGATTGGCGCTGCCAACATAGGGACTTACACCGATGACGAAATTGATAACAAACTTGCTGGTAAAGTTAGTAAGGTAACCGGAAAAGGGTTATCAACCAACGATTATACAGATGCAGACCAGACAGAAGTTGCGAAGATCGCAAACAAAGTGGACAAGCAGCCTGGCAAGGGCTTATCAACAAACGACTACACGGATTCAGATAAGGATGAAGTCGAAAAAATTGCGGGGAAAATGGATGCAGTCCTGGTTTCACCAAGTGGCAATAAATTCACTTTGGTTGTGGACGATGAAGGTAATTTGAGCACAGAGGCATATGTGGAAGGAGCTGGCGAATCATGAAATGGCCATACGAAAATATTGGAGTATTGACGACACGCGCATTTCGTAATCTATTAAACAAAATCTTCGGTGACATCGGCGCAGACATGCAGGAACAGAAGGACCGAGTTGACAACTTAATTAATGGTACGGAGCAACAATCTGAAGTTATTGACATGCACCTGGGGCGGGATGGACAAACCTATCCAGTTGCAAGGGATATGGTGCTAGGTGAAATCGGCAAAACGGAAGCCGCACAAGCACAAATTAACCAGGACACTGCTGCGCAGTTGGCGGATGAAGCGAAGCAACGCCAGGATGAAGACAACAAAAGAGTCATGCAGATCAATTACGATGCTGACCGTGCATTCACTAACAGTCAAATTGCTGCAATATCATCTCCATTCGGTCAATCTTATGAAACTCTTGACGAGTTAAACATAGCACATCCAATTAGCGATGGTAAAAATCACATTGTTACATCTGAGAATAACTATTATTTTTGGATTGATGGCGCTGGATGGACAAGCGGCGGTGGAATCCCAACAATTGGGGATGGAGTGGTCACGCCAAAAACAACTAATTTTGCAAAAAGGATAAATATATTAGACGCTGGAAGTGCACGAATAGGATACTCAACTGGTATGGGCATAGGTATTACGTTAGACGAAGCAGTGATAGAAAACCCCAATAATGTTTTGTTTTATAAAATTCCCGTTAAGCCGAATACCACCTACAAAATCTATTCGGACTTTTTGACAAAATTCACTCAATACAATAAGACACAGCTGTCTATATTACAATTTAAGAGTAATGGCGTGAGCACAGTATATACACCAATAGCAGGAAATAATTATAGTCCCGAACTGACAACCGAAGTTGATACTGCTTATATTAATTTGGCTTTAAACAATGTTGATACAAATTCAGGTTATTACCAGCGTTTGATGATGGTTGATTCTGACTTTATTCCGACACGATTTTATCAATATGGTGAAATCAATATCAATAAGTGGGAAGATCGTTTATCTTATTTGGAAACGGATCGAGTGCAATTCAAAATTAAAAATGCTTGTAAATTGATTGAAGATGCGGGAACCATTTATAACTTAGATTCATTGGAACCAGTTGTAAATTGTTCTGTTATTGATGACGGGGGTACCAAAAAATATGCCAATAAAGCAAAAAGAGTTGTATCTGTATATACTTCAGATGGTTTCGGGCGTGTCAAACTATCCTTTGATAAACCAGTATCTTTTAATTCGCTAACTCTTGTATTTTTTGCTTATGACCAAACTAATTCTGATGCAAAAATAAGAGTTGATCTGTCAGCAGATGGCAACTATTCAGATGCTATTGGGACGCATTTAAATGGCAGATACGAGCAAGGTATAAACTATTTAAAATTGACTCGCCCAATGTTTAGTGGTGTAGCTCCTGCCACTATAAAGGCTCTTTATATTACTATATCTGCAAGAAATACATTGAATGTCGGTGATAAATTCGGAATTTTAACACTAGACAGTGTCATTGTTGATCAAAAGATGCGTCCGGTAGTGCTCCTGTCATTAGATCAGCTGCATCAAGAATCATTTGATAATGGAGCATATCAATATGCTTTAGATAATAACGTTCCATTTAGTTTATTTTGTGGAGATTGGCAGAATGTCCAGCAGAGTTGGATTGATTGGTGCAAAAAAATCGAATATGAAAATGGATGTGAATTGGGTTGCTATGGTGGATACACTGGCGATGGTGCTAACAATCTAGTAGTGGCTAATGCAACAGACTACAGGACCGCTAAGGATAATTTAGACTTATCTTACAATAAGTTTACTGAAATATTTTGTCACGAACCGTTTTCTTATGCTGCCGCGCAAGGTATTCTCACACCTGTAAACAAGCCAGCGATTAGAGATGCAGGGTTTGTATTAGCAAGAGGTGGAGTAACTGTATACACAGGATATTTAGATAAGTATTCTGGTAGTATTTCACAATGGGGGCTAGGTTATGATAAAGCATTATCTATCATACAAGGAATGATAGATAATGCTATACAATATAACTACTGTATTGACATGTTTACGCATGGTGTCTTTGATGGAGCAACCGAACCTGATTATATGCATTTAGATATTTGGGAAGGAATGATCGACTATATTGTTCAAAAGAGAGATGAAGGATCGATTGACGTAATGACTCATAAGCAATTTTATGATGCGTGTGTGAAATAAAATTAATAGAGTGATATAGATAACTTGTGGGGAAAACCATATAATCTTAATATATACTTGTGGGGGATGATTATATGGAGACTCTCAAAAACGATTTAAAAAATTATGCGAAGAACGCAACAATGAAAAATATGATAGTTAAATATTTATTAGAACCAGGTTTTAAATATACGGTCCATCTAAGAATTTGTCAAAAATTATATCATAAAAAATTTTTAAAACCGTTATATATCTTAGCTAGATTAAGATTGAATCATTATCAGTATAAATACGGTATTCAAATTTATCCATCTAGTCCTATAGGCGATTATCTAAATATTCCTCACTTTGGATGCATTGTTGTCCATAATAAAGCTAAAATTGGTCATCATTGCACAATTAGACATGGAGTAACTATTGGAAGGACATCTCAAGGGATACCTTCACTGGGGAATTTTGTCAGCATAGGTGCTGGAGCAAAAATAATAGGTCCCATTAAGATTGGAAATAATGTTACTGTAGGAGCTAATGCTGTTGTGAACAGAGATGTTCCTGATAATTGTGTGGTTGCTGGTATACCTGCCCGCATCATCAAATTAAACGGGGAACGAGTTAATTTGACGCTTAAAGAATATTGGAATCAACAAAATGAATTGAGCGTTTAAGGACGCTACTGCGCAACAACTAAATAATTATAATTACATTGTGAACGACTATTATTGATTTTTTTATCCATATCTTTGCAGGTATGGATTTTAAATTTAAAGATCTATGGATGATTCAAGATTTTTGTATGAAGTCCGATAAAAGATGTGGTGGAATTGAAATCAATCTCATTAATAAGTTACATGCAATTGCAAATAGTATATCCACATCAAAATGGCAAGGAGTCTTTATTATGGGCAAGATGATTAACTTATTAACAACTATACCAGTTGCTTTTATAACAACAATAATTACAATTATGGCTACAAACGTCAAAGATTACATTAAAGATACTACAACAAAAAGAAAATATGCTGCAATATTATATTACGATATGAATGATTCAATAGAAATGCTGACAGCTGAAAATGTAAAGGGAGTTTTTAAAAATCAATTTACCTTTATTGACAAAAATAAAATTTATGACTATTTGTTGTCTATTAGAGGCATTGTATCAGAGGATAGTTTTAAGAACATTAAAGTCTATTATAAAAATATCTTTCTCTTAGAAAATGCTTGGAAAAAGTATTGGGATAGTAAAGATCAAAAGCAGATAAAGTTATTAGAAAAAGATTATTTTTCCACATTAAATGTACTAAAGTCAATATATACAAATGATGAGTTAGGTTTTAAAGATACCATCAATCGCTTAAAAGAAATAGCTAAAATTAAATAAAATTTAGTTCTCTACTTTACAATAAATCAAATGTTGAATTTGAGCCCTTCAGGGCTCTTTTTTCATACCTCAATAAAGGAGTTGATCCTTTTATTTCAGACCCATATCGGGTCTATTTTTTATGCTCAAATTTAAAGGAGGCGTCATTGTGAATACATTTGAATTTGTTTATCGCTCAGCTGCTATTCTGCTTGGGGCAGTCGTCGGTTATCTGTTTGGGGGTTGGTCCATGCTGATCAGTATTTTGTTTGCTTTCATCGCCATTGATTATTTATCCGGGGTTGTGGCAGCGGCTTATCTTGGCAAGCTGTCGTCGAGTGTCGGATTCCATGGTATTGCCAAAAAGGTCATGATCATTATCATCGTGGCTGCAGCACATTTGGCTGATCAGGGACTGGGAACGGAACATGTTGCACGGGATGCGGTAATCTTTTTCTACTTAGCTAATGAGCTGCTTTCGATTTTGGAAAACGCCGGCAAGACCGGGCTTCCTGTTCCGGAGCAGATTACAAAAATGGTTGAGATTCTTAAAGGGGGTAAAAAATGATGGGTGTACAAGCTATTGACACAGCAACAAAGTTGAATAAGGAAAAGGCGAAGCAACTGCATGCTTCGGGTATCCGATTGGTTGGACGATACATTGGCAGCCCGGACAGCTGGAAGACGCTTGAAAAAGCCGAAGTCAGTGCGTTAAAAGAAGCTGGTATCACTATTTATTCAATTCGACAGACGACCAATAATACGACATCCTTTTTTAATTATGCCAGAGGCGTGTCCGAAGCACAGGAAGCAGAGAAATGGGCCGAGAGTATTGGCCAGCCATCCGGAACAGCAATTTATTTTGCTGTGGACTTTGACGCCAGGGGTGCTGCGCTTGAGGCGGTGAAGCAGTTTTTCAAAGGCGTGTCCGATATGCTTAATGATTATAAGATTGGTGTGTATGGATCGTATAGTGTAGTTGGAGCACTCAGCGAGACAAGCTACACCGATTTTTATTTTCAGACCTATGCCTGGAGCAATGGAAAAGTCAGCAAGCATGCCGATCTGTACCAGTATAAAAATGGCCAAACAATTGCCGACGTAACAGTCGATTATAACGAGGTGAAAGGAGATGTGGGCGAATGGGGAGTTACAGCCATCAAAAATTCGGTCAAGCCTAAAGCCCAATCGTCTGGTTTGATTCGCAAAGGAGACAGAGGAGCTGCAGTGAAACAGCTGCAGAAAGATTTGATCAAAGCTGGTTATTCGTGCGGTAAAGCAGGAGCAGACGGCATCTTTGGAGAAGCTACTGAGACAGCGGTCAAGAAGCTGCAGAGGGCTTACAAAATCTCTGTCGATGGTATTGTTGGCAAATACACGTTAGCCGCTCTAAAAAAGAAACCTGCAAAGGCGAAAAAAACCGGATCTGCCGTTGTCCCTTATCCAGGACATCTTATCAGGAACGGAAGCACAGGAAAGGATGTCGAGCGAATCCAGCGTGCACTTGGGATCAATGCGGACGGCATTTTCGGCAAACAAACAGAAGCTGCAGTTAGTGCCTATCAGAAACGCCATGATTTGAGCGTAGATGGGATCGTTGGCGCTCAGACGTGGAACACTTTGTTTTGACATAATGCAGGACACCCGGCCATGCCGGGATACATATCCAATACAGAAAAAGGCTCATCCATGGTGGATGAAAAACTATGCAGCCCGATTATGCTATATATTTTGCATTAATTTTGCATTCATATCTGCATTGCCCTATTTTGGCCTATACAGTAAGGCATCCTGAACTAGGTTAGGCGGACTCTTCCTCCGTTGGTACATAATATTTACCATTTTGCAAACACTCGGAAGTAGCCATTTAAAGGCACTTCCGGGTGTTTTATTATGTTCCGATCGTCAATGAAAAGCAAAGAAAATCAAATCATTTTGCGCAAGTTCTGCACACGTTGCGTTTTGACAGAAAGATGGTACGAACTTAAAATGATAAAGAGTTCAAGTTGTATCACAATGCGTTCGTGTTGGCTTTGAGTCAATGATCATCAATACCGCTGCGCTTAAATGAAAAACGGCTAACGAATAGATATGTTTGGGTGATGAAAGCATTGTCCTAGGAGGGGAAAAAGTGGCGCAACAAACAGTGAAAAATAAGGGAACAAAAAATAATTTGCCGATGAGATTGAATCTATTATTTTTGGTTGTCTTTGTCGCTTTTGCCGGCTTAATCTTGAGGCTCGGCTACGTTCAGATCGTCAAAGGTGAAGATTATCGTAATGCTGTAAATAAAAATAAGACACAGGCTGCGCACGTCGATTCTGCACGGGGCAGAATTCTCGATAGGAATGGTGTGACGCTTGCCGACAATAAAGCAGAACTTGCGATCGTTTTTATTCGCAATGCGGGGATCAGTGCGCAGGAAGCTTTAAACTATGCAAAGAAGCTGTCTCAGTACTTAACCATGGATAATACGGCAATTAAAAAAATTTCCGATCGTGATAAAAGGGAATATTATGTGTTGACAAAGTTCAACGATCCGAAGGATGCGTATGCTAAATACCTGACTGCAGCAGAGCAGAAAAAGTATGAAAAGAAACCAATTCAGGCGTACAAGCTGTTGCTCTCGAAGATTCCAAAGTCGGAATTAACCGGTTACTCTGCAAAGGATGTTCAGATCATGGCGATTCAGCATGCCTTTAATCAAGCATCCAATTTAAATCCCTACATTATTAAACGAGGATTGAACGTTGACGACAAAGAATACATCAATGTTGTCGATCACTTGAATGAGTTTGACGGATCAATCCAGACTGCCGATGTCTCTTCAAGAGAATATATTAAAAACAAACCCTTTTATGTTGGTAAAACAGGCGATATACCGGAAGATAAGCTTAATGCTTATTTGGCACAAGGATACAGCCGCAATACCGAAGTAGGAACCAGTTATTTAGAGCAACAGTATGAAAATTATTTACGTGGTGTACCAATGACCTTGACCTATAAGACCGAAAAAGGACTTCCGGTTGGCAATCCGCAGATTAAAGATGGGACACGTGGGGATGATCTGCGGCTTACCATTGACATTCGCTTGCAAAAGAAACTTGATCAAGTTCTGGAACAAAAAATAATATCTGCACGGTCAATCGGGGGAAACGGGCAAAATGACAGCGCCTATGCCGTGATGATGAATCCGAAAACAGGCGCGGTTTTAGCCATTGGCGGTAAAAAATATGTCAATGGCAAATTCAAAGATGTATCCAGTGATGTCATTACTTCCCAGTTTGAAATGGGATCCGCGGTTAAGGGCGCAACGGAACTAATTGGCTTTCAACACAACGCGGTTCCCGAACATTTTTATGATAAAACGATTAAATATCCCGGAGGCAAGGGAAGTTTCTCCTCATGGGAACCGGGTGGGTTAGGCGCGCAAACGCCTGAAACAGCCTTGCAGTTTTCCTCGAACGTATTTATGGGGGCAATTGTTTCAAACATGGCCGGTATCCATTTAAGTTCAGCCGGCAGCTACTATAACGCACGCTTTCCGTCGGTAGATACGCCGAGGTTTCAAAAAGCGTTTAATGATCTGAGAAACGGCTACAGTCAGTTTGGCATGGGTGTGAAAACGGGCATTGATTTGCCTAAAGAAGGTACTGGATTCAATGGCGGCATGCCGGATAATCCAGGGCTGATCCATCAGTTTTCCATTGGCCAGTATGATACCTATACGCCGCTTGAAATGGTGCAATACATCTCGACCATTGCCAACGGCGGCTACCGGATGCAGCCGCATCTACTTGAGTCGGTTCATGAACCTGGGAAAGATGGCGACCAGTTGGGAAAAACAATCGATCAGTTTACACCGAAAGTGCTGAATACAATTGGCAATAATAAGCGCGATTTAGCACGTGTTCAGCATGGGCTCTATCTCGTGACCCATGGGGCGAACGGCACAGGCAGTGTGTTCAGAACTCAAGGCGAGAAATATAAAGTCGCAGCAAAAACCGGTACCGCGCAGATTGATCGCAAAGACCACAGCCTGTATAATGAAACGCTTGTCTCCTACGCGCCGTATGACGATCCGCAGGTTGCTATTGCGGTCGTTGTTCCGCGCGTGCGCAACGGTCATCAAAACCAAGAAATTGCGCTTGAAATGTATAAGGAATATGATAAGTTTTACCACTACACGAGCAAGTAAATACCATCAGTGCCGAAACGAAGCTCACATCAAAAAAGCCTTTGCTGTATACAGCCGCAAAGGCTTTTTTTTATTGATAAGAGTTATAAATCGAAACGATTTAACCGCATTGTAATCGCATACATTTATGTTATGCTGAATTGTGTAATCCGTTAAAAGAAGGAGAGGGTGGGAGAGATGGCAGAAGTAAAAGCAGCATTTCTTTTTATCGGACCGGAAATCAATACAGCACAAGCGCAGGCTCAGATTAAAACACCGGTAATCAATCTTAAAGTGGTTGGCGTACAAAATTATGAAGAAGCGGTGAATGCAGCTGTGGCGCTGGCTGATGAAGGCATTAAATGCATTGAATTATGCGGCGGATTCGGAAATGAAGGCGTAGGGAAAATCTCTGCAGCAGTAAGAGGGAAGGCTGCTGTCGGGGTGGTCCGATTTGATCACCATCCCGGCCTTGGATTTACGAGCGGTGACGAGGCTTTCTGTTAATACATGAGAAAACCCAAGCAGCAACCACTGCTTGGGTTTTTGATACGATAAAATTAGTTTGTATGATTTTTTGTAATGACTTGAGCGAGTTTTGCGATCGACATATCACTAGAAACGTTGAAGCTTCCAAGCTGCACATATTTCTCTAACTTGTTTTTCTTGAGATATGCGTCAAAATCGCTTCGTTTGTCTGCTTTTAGAATTTTCGCCGCAACAAGTTCTTGAGAAATATCGCCAGGAGTCATACCGCTTTTGATATGTAGTTTGTAGGTTGTCTTTTTGTTCTTGTCCGAGTCGGAAGAACTTTCTTTCTTGCTGTTGTCACTGTCTGATTTCTGCTCGCTGCCGGCTTTTTCCGTAGCTTTTTGAGTATCGTTCTGCCACTGGTTATACGCATCAAGATCGATCGCTTTACGGTGGTTGCTGGCAAGGTATTGATTAACGGTTGCTTCCGTCAATGGCGTTTGCTTCACAACCTGCTTGGTTGCTGCCTGCTCTCCATGATTGAAAATCAAATAATAAAAGAAAGCAAAGACGGCACAAGAAAGCAAAATGCCGGCGGCAAAACCGCGGATTCCATTATTTGTCACTGCATTCACCCTTTAGAATGATCTTGGTCCCCGAGCATAATTTCTTCTTCGAGTACACGAATTTTTTTCTTGACCTTGTACAGTTCTTGCATCATGGTTATTGAATTTTCCTCTAGCTGCCCTTCAACTTGCTTGATGCTGTCTTGTTTAAAGTAAGACACAGCTAAAGCGACCAACCCCACAATCATGAGTATCAAGATGATTAACCCCAATTCATTACCCCCCTCACCATTGTCTGAGGCGCATGTGGTGAAACAGCCACATGACTTCATTTTTATTTATATCATATCTCCTATTGTTACGGAAGAATTTCGACGAAAAAGAAAGAAGTTTGTAAAATAAATAGAAAAAATTGGGGATTTCTATTGGCAAAAAATAGATATTGCGATTGAATCGAATTAAAGGTTGAAGCACCATAGTATTTTTGTTAAGATTAGGTGTATGTTTTTATGAACACGATGAGTAGTCAAGTAATGGAGGGATAAATATGCGTGTAAAGGTTATTTTGGAAAATACCGAAACCGGTGATCGCGATTATATCACAACGAAAAATAAGCAAAAAAATCCGGAACGTCTTGAGCTGAAGAAATACAGCCCAAAACTGAGGAAATACGTGCTTTATCGCGAAACAAAGTAAGTTTTGCTTTAAAAAAACCGCGAAAGACCTTTTATGGGTTTTTTGCGGTTTTTTGTATAGCTATAAAGTTGGACGAAAACAGCCCCTGTAAGGTTACCGACAGAAACAGAACAATCGTTACGAAACATCACAGAATAGACATCAAGATATGGAGGAAATTATGAAGAGTCAAAAAAAGAATTTGCGCAATCAAATACTCCATGCTATGGCTATGGAAACATTAGATGACGATGTGTTTACAGAGAAGTGCAAGCAGATTAGAGAACATCTTTTTGATACCGCAATTTGGCAGGATGCTCAGGTGATCGGAATTACCCTATCCGTTGGCCGAGAAGTGGAAACGATGGCGATCATCACAAGGGCCTGGACAGAGAATAAACGAATTGTTGTGCCAAAATGCAATCCCAAAGCGCACAGTATGACCTTTTATGGATTGGATACATTTAGCCAGCTTGAGTCTAGCTTCTACGGATTAATGGAACCAGATCCGAAAAAAACACAGAAACAAGCCACTGATACGATTGATTTGCTTATTGTGCCCGGTGTCGTATTCAATCATAAGGGGTACCGGATCGGCTATGGCGGCGGTTATTATGACCGTTTTCTAGCGGGATTCAAAGGAATAACGGCTTCATTATTGCTTGAGCAGCAGTTCAATGAACAACTTCCGGTTGAACCTCATGATCAGCAGGTCGGATGGCTCATTACAGAACGCGGCTGTTATCAAGTCAAGTAATAACGATCATCGCTATTTCATGTTCCCAGCAGGCTATCCATCCTTGACGAATGAAAATTCTGCGCGAAAGCCACACTAAACGCAGATCAATGAGAGGATGGGGTGCTTGTTTTGACAAAGAGAAACACGATTATTGAAACGCTGCTTTTGATACTCACCACTTTTTTTCTAATGAAGCGAAGACGTGTGCTCTTTGAACTTGCCGTCTTAATTGTAGGGCATGTCATCATGTTTCGCCGTATCAAAGACGATCAATTTTAAAGTTGATTAAGAAAAATTTTGACGAAGCAGGACGATTTGGCCAGACTGTGCGCGAATCACGATCAGCATGTGGTCAGGCGCAATCAGCAGCAGCGGCAGGGTACTCCCAATTGCTTGTACCCCTTGCTCCTGAGTGAGCTGAATGCCGCGTACATAGTTTTTGTAAAGTCCTTCCCAAAGCTGGCCGGCAATGCGCTCTGCCTTTGCTTCGTTAAAGGGAAAGACCTTCGTTAAGGTTTCATCTGTCAGTTCATTTAAAGGGATAACACGATAATCGGCAATCCGAATGTGATCGTTTTGCGCTGCTTGCTGCAAAAGCTGGGTCCTTTGCTGTTCCACTCGACGATTATAGTCGGCAAGTGCGAGTGCTTCTTGACGATTTCTCGGTTGGCGAAACGCGCTATAAGAATCATTCTGTTTTAGAACCATAAGTTGATCTTGAGAATAGCGTTCCCTTCCATAGATCGATTCATCCAGGTGAAGTTCTGCTTGGTGAACCGTAAGACCTTCGTAGAAACCGGATTCCAGACCGGTTTTTTTTATTGAAGACAACGCCGCCGTATTTTTTTCCCAATGATTTAGGGTGGAAACGAGCTGATTATTGCGATACAATAAAGAAAAATTCTGCATTAAATTGTTCTTTTCCTGTGTACGAGCGAAGGTATCAAGTTGCAGGGTTTCTGCATCTAGGTCGCTTCGTAATTGTGTTTCCGTTTTTAGAAAGCGGATACGTTCATGACCGGGGAAATAAGTGATCGTAGGACGATCCGATAATAAGAATGGGAAGACAAGTAAGGTGAAAATTGTTGTTATTGTGATGAGCAGTGGGAGTACGAGAGCTTTTTTTTTGTGCATCTTTAAAAACCTCCGGACAAGTCTCAATGTTTTATCCTATTCACGGTTCTGCGCAAAGATGATCAGGTTTTCACAAAGATATGTCAAAGTGATGAAGAATTCAGCTCTCAAAGAAAAATTCCTTAATTGGGTGATTGGCAAAAGGATTTTTTTTTGTGAAAATAAAAAAGATGATCCTAATAAATAGGCGGTGTGATTGAATGATTAATATTGGTGTAGATTTAGGCGGCACAACGATAAAAATGGCGTTGATTGATGATGACGGCAAAATGATTGATAAGTGGGCCATTGGCACAAATACGATTGATAATGGAAAACATATAGCCGCGGACATTAGTGAAAGCGTTTTGAAAAAAATGACCCAATTCAATTTGGAGCGTTCGACGGTTCGAGGGATTGGAGTCGGAGCTCCGGGATTTATCGATGTCGATAGCGGTTTTATCTACCAGGCGGTGAATATAGGCTGGAAAAACTATCCGTTCAAAGAAGCGCTTGAAAAGGCGATTGGTCTTCCGGTTGTTATTGATAATGATGCGAATATGGCTGCACTCGGCGAAATGTGGCTGGGCGCCGGCAAGGGTGCAAAGAATCTGATTTGTGTCACCCTAGGAACCGGAGTTGGCGGAGGCATCATTTGTGACGGAGAGATCCTTCATGGTACGTGCGGAATGGCTGGAGAAATTGGTCATATTACGGTAATCCCTGATGAAGGTGTATCCTGCAATTGCGGCAAGACCGGCTGCCTTGAAACGGTTTCATCGGCTACGGGTATTCGACGGCTTGCCTTAGCTGCACTGGACTATAACGACTCGGAAAGCATTTTACGCGATATCTTTGAGGGCAAGGGCGATATCACTTCTGAAGATGTCTTTACTTGTGCAGCCAAGAAGGATCCGTTGGCAGTAACCGTTGCTGAAAAAGCGGCCTATTATCTTGGATTCGCGCTTGGCGCGCTCGCTGTAACCCTTAACCCCGAGAAAATCGTGATTGGTGGAGGCGTTTCCCATGCCGGGGATTCATTGCTTCAGCCGCTGACCAAGTCCTTTAAACAGTTTGCGTTGCCTCGGGTTTTTGATGCATGTACGATTGATATTGCGAAGCTCAGTAACGACGCTGGCGTGATTGGTTCCGCATGGCTCTGTATTAAGAAAATAAATCGTGCAACCGTTAAATAAGAACAGTATAGTGATTGAGTGAATGGGGAGGTGTATGACTTGAAATGGACGGTTTGTCCATTTGGACCGATACAAGCAAATTGCTATATTTTGATCGATAATAGCTCCGACATGTGTTTAATTATTGATCCGGGTGAGGAGTTTAATAAAATTAAAAAAATCATTGCACAAAGCGGCGCAGTTCCCCAAGCGGTTCTATTGACTCACGCTCATTTTGACCATATTGGTGCATTAGACGCTGTTCGCGATGAATGGGCTGTCCCGGCTTATGGCCAAACGAACGAAGCGGACTGGCCGGATCATCCGGAAAAGAACGGATCTGCCCATTTTGCGATGGCTCAGCCGGTTACTGCCGGCGCAGCTGAGCATTTACTGGAAGGAAATGAACATTTATCGATTGGATCTTTTTCTTTCAAGGTTCTTCCGACGCCGGGACATTCACCCGGAGGGGTTTCCTTTTATTTTCCTCAAGAACATACCGTGTTTTGCGGTGACGCGCTTTTTCGCGAAAGTATCGGACGGACCGATCAATATGGCGGCAATCAAGTGCAATTGCTGGAGAGTATTCGCGAACAGCTGCTGTTTTTGCCCGATGAAACCGTGGTTTGTCCCGGGCATGGACCTTCGACCACAATCGGGCATGAACGAATCGCGAATCCATTCTTGATGGGATTGACCTGAGCACGTTCCCAACTGCTGATCATACGATAGCATGAGAAGCAAAAGCGAAGGGACGTGCAAGAAGTGAGTAATCATCGGTATCTTGATTTTCTTGCAAAGTTGGCAGTTGATCATGCGCATCCAGGCGGACATGTGCTCACGGAGCAGCTTGTCCATCAATTACAAATTAAAGCAGGAGACAAGGTGCTTGATGTAGGTTGCGGAACAGGGGCAACGCTCATGTACCTCTCGGATCAATTAAAGGCAGAGGTAACCGGTATTGATCTGCATCCATTAATGGTTGAACATGCGAAAACAAGGCTTAAGAATAGGCAACGAACAGCCAAGATCATTCAAGCCTCGGCAGAAGCCTTGCCGTTTCAATCGGAGCGCTTCAATGCTGTATTCTCTGAATCAGTAACTGCATTTACCAATGTAGCGCATTCTGTCCCTGAATATTTTCGCGTACTGAAAAATGGTGGACGAATGGCTGCCGTCGAGATGACCATTGAAGAAGCGTTGGATGAGCAACAGAAGCAGCTCATTGAAACGGTTTATGGTGTAAAAGATGTACGTACTGAAAAAGAGTGGCTCACCCTTTGGAAACAAGCCGGTTTCACTAAGATTCAAGCATACCGTACAAATCAGCTGCGACAAGATGAGCAGGATGCTCAGCCTTCTTACCATTTCACGAGTAAGCTTGATGAAGAAGCGCTCGATGTATGGCTTCAGCATATTCAAATCCTGCAGATGTTCCAAGGGAAACTGACTTATCGCGCTTTTACAATGGAAAAACAAGAGCAGTCATAAAAAATAACTCGGCATCGAATCACCGAGTTATTTTTTATGCTTTTTTATGCGTTTACTCATTTTTGACGTATAGTCTTCAATGGCATCGGGGATCTGACCAAAGAGAAGATTGCGAAGCGGAGGGCGATTCGCTTTCTGTTCCTGACGCACCTTCTTCCTTTGATCGCGCGGCGTCTCCATGTAGCGAACAAACTGTTCGGTTAAGAAGCGAACGTATTCTTCCGACTTCATCGCGTACGTGCACCTTCTTGCTTTTTATGATCAGTATGCCCATAAAAATGAAATTGGATACATGGTGGACAGAATAAACGCAAACCGAGGTTCAAGCATGCCGTCAAACACGATTCATGAAGCATTGCATTAACTGATCCGCTCCAGCCATCGTACCGGATTCCCGCTTTCCCTATCGTAGACGATTCGATCAATTTCCCGCTCATCACCATAGTGAACGGTGAAGTTTATGGTCACAAATGCCGAATCTTCAGTAACAATGTATTGAACGGTACCGTTATGATAGTTAAATGTTCCTTCATCCGGCAAAGCGTCCTGTTCTAATTTCTGTTGGAAGTCGTTGAGCGCGCATTCACGCAACTGTTGAAGAAAAAAGTGCGTCTGTGTATGTTGAAAAAAGGTACGGTCGCTTTGCAGCAGAAAAAGCGCGTGAAAAATAAAGGCAATGAAAACCAGCGACAAAATCATTGTCAACGGAAGAATGAATCCTTGTTGATTATTCAGCACTTTGCTTTTCATCAGCATCACTCCTTAAATAGAGTCGATCCGTCCAGTAGAAGTCCCGTCCTTGCTGATCGGTTACATGAATGGAAACCTGTTCATCATCTGTTGTTTGGAAGGAGACGCCTGCAACACGCTGAAGCACAATTTCATAGCCTTGTTCATTAACACGCCGGACAATGCGTCCTGGTGACAGAAACGAATAACTGATTACCCCTTCACTGTGAATTAACGTTAACCGTTGATGATCCGATGTGTTTAGGACAGAAGTGGATTGATGGAGTTCATTTGCTGTTTGGGCGAAGAAAAGTTGCACTTCTTTTTGGCTGTCAAGACGAGGCTGAAAGTGGTGGTTCATTAATTGTACAAGGGCAGTCGTTAGACTGAGAACGACGAATAACACAGTAAGTGCAAGCATTGTTGAGAGCAGTGTAAACCCCGCTTGCTTTTTCATCGTAACGCTTCTCCGGTTAGCCGATAGGTGCGTCCGCGATAAGTCCAGTGAACCGAAAGATAAGCGGAATGTTCCTTTCTTTCAATCCATTCGAACTGAAAGTCAGTGTCCTGTTCTGCATTCAGTGAAGCATTGTCGTTTCTGCGCCATAATAATAATTGGTGTTGAAGCATACGGATGGCTTCATGCTTTTGTTTGATGATCTGCCGTTCGTCGTATACATGCGCCAAAATGGGCATAGAAACGATCAAGAGAATTGAAAGTATACTTAAAGCCATCATGGCTTCAGCGAAAATAAAACCGTGCTCATCCTGAAACCTTCTGATAGTAAAACCTCCCCTGACCAAGTAGAAAGGTGAATTTGTAACTGATGCGCCCAAGTTTAACAAAGAATGAATCAATTTTGCTAAAATGGCCGAGCTGATTAATCTTGATTGATTTGTTTGCACTCAGAACCTCGATACGTGGATTCATCAGAATCCGTTTGGTCCGCCCATTAATTGAGACATAGTAAAAATCATCATAAAAAACAATTTGAGCAAAATCGGCACGAGCGATCGCCTCCATTTGCGTGTCGTAAATGGTTTCATTGACCGCTTCAACGAAATGTCTGATTGTGAGCTCATCAGTGAGCCGAGAAAAACAGAAAAAGGACAAAGGAACAATGATGCAGATGATAGACAATGCGATCAGCACCTCAATCAAGGTGAAACCTTTCGTGTTTTGCAATAATGATGCTTGATGCATCGGTGGCGGCTCATTCATCCGCAGGTGCCCGGACTTCACCGGTCGTTGCATTATACACAAGAGGTTTGCCATTTGATGCGGTGATGCTGCTGACATACTCAGGAACAAGTTCCTCTAAATTATCGGGAAGTTCGCCATTGTGATTGGTTTGATAAGCAGCCACTTGACCTTGAACCAATTGAACCGTTGCCTCCGTACTTTTTTCCTGTACGACATCATTGGATTTGGTCATGTTCGGTACAGCGATAAGCAGCAGGATGGAAATAATAAAAAGTACGATCATCATTTCGATTAGGGTGAAAGCTTTTTCAGAGGCGAGAATCAGTTTATGAAAGGTTTTAATCATGCGAAGGACTCCTTTATGATGGGTGAAATGTAGTGGGGGTAAAGCAGGAAATGTGAGTAACGAGAAACGCGTCGACGAAATGAATAAATTGAGCTGGGAGTTGTAAGCGGGTTACTTATTTGACCATAAGCATTCTCCACCTCCTTATTGGTATTGAGATTATTTAAGAACACATATTCTTATTTCGTCATGTAACGAATGATTTCCTTTTTTAAAGACACATCAGTGTGACAAAATTCAAAACACTGCTTTTTTGCAGTCCACAAAAAAACGACTCTCCGCTGGAATATCCCGGAAAGTCGTTTGATCGGATATCATTAAAACTCTTCATATATTGCCGGATCCTGATTATAGGTTCGGCCATCCGCATGACTGAGCCGTCCGATTTTCTGCATTTCTTCGTCATTTAATTTAAAGTCAAATAGAGACAGGTTGTCAAGCTGTCGTGATGGTTTTGAAGACTTTGGAATTGGAACAGCGCCTAACTGAACATGCCAACGCAGAATAATCTGCGGGATCGTTTTCTGATGGGCATCGGCAATCTGTTTGATATCCGGATCCTGAAGCAGTTTGTTCGCACGACCAAGTGGACTCCATGATTCCGTAACGATGCCGTGTTCTTTGTCATAGGCACGCTGCTTTTCTTGAGAGAAGTAAGGATGAAGTTCAACCTGATTTACGCTTGGCGTTACTCCAGTCTCCTTTATGAGACGATCCAAGTGTTCCGGCAGAAAGTTGCAAACGCCGATTGAACGGATTAATCCCCACTTCTGGGCATCAATTAACGCTTGCCAAGCCTCAACGTATAGATCTTTGCTTGGATTGGGCCAGTGGATTAAATAAAGGTCGTAATAATCAAGACCTGCTCGAAACAATGACTCTTGAATGGTTGTGATGGCTTCATCATATTTATGATGACGTCCGGGCAGCTTGGAGGTAATGATCAATGCTTCGCGCGGAACGGAGCTTCTTCGAACCGCTTCACCGAGCGCACCTTCATTTTCGTAATTAAAGGCTGAATCAAGCAAACGGTAACCGGTATCAATTGCGCTTAAGATTGAGTTAATGCCTGCGGCGCCATTGAGCTTGTATGTACCGAAACCAACAGCGGGAAGCAGCAATCCATCATTGAGTGTTACTTGTGGAATAGTAGTCATATTTTTCCTCCTCCTCAATACTTAAAGTGTAGCAAACCCTTCAGCCCTCGTCTAATCATGTGCACCAGCACACTGGAAATTCTTTTGATCGCGCATTGACTGATGCGGGGGACTGTATTTAATTTTTAATCAAGATGGAGGGTAATTCCACTAGGATCAGTCACAATCAGTTCTCCTTGTTTACCGATTTCAAAAGGCTCTTTCCGAGCGCCTAACCGTTTTTGAACGTGCTTGCTGGTTACTCCATCCGGCAGTTGAATCGAGAAGTAATCCAATCCCAAATCGTTGCTTGCCATAGGTGCGAGCTGATTTCCGGACCAATTATTTGTTCCGATATGGTGATGATACAAACCGGCAGCAAAGAATTTCGCCTGTCTTCCGAAATGATCCTTCACATCAAACCCAAGAATGCCGTTATAAAAGGATTCAGTTTCAGTTAAATCATTCACTTTTAGATGAATGTGACCGATTTTCGAACCGGGTACAATCCCTTGCCACTGACCATCAGCGCTTGCGAGTACCGCTTGTGCATCCATCGGTTCCGTCACACCTTTGATGTGCCCATTAGAAAGAATATCCCATTCAGAAATCGGTTTGTCCCGATAAATTTCGATACCGTTTTGTTCAGGATCATTAAGATATATTGCCTCGCTATAACCGTGATCAGCGGCTCCAATGAGCGTCACTTTATTGTTTAAAAACCACAGCAGCATCGTGCCAAGATCCTTTCGAGTAGGCAGCAAAAAAGCGGTATGATAGAGACCGGTTTTTGCGAGTGAGCTTGCTCCGTCATTAATTTTCTTTAATTGAAGAATCACTTGATCGGAGCCTTGAGCAGAAAAAAGTGCCTGAGTCTGACTCTGTTTGATGAGCCTTAAACCGATCGTTTTCGAATAAAATTCAATCATTTTTACCAGATTATTCACTTTTAATGAAACCTGTTTAATCATGGTTTGCTCGTTCGCTTGTAAGGGCATCATTTAAACCTCATTTCCTATTTGTCATGAACCTAGAAACTAACAAATTGTAATTAAGTATATTAATTATAGTTTGAGGGGCAGGGTTGATCAACATTTTTGATTTGGATCAAAGAATTTGTTTTGTGCGAATAGTCACGATTAATAAATTCTTGTTAAATTGTGCGTACTCATTTATCTTATAGATAACGAGTACCATGAAACCGATTGATGATATGGATCGTTAATGCATATAATTCTTTCTTGAGGTGAGCGATCATAAATAGACGTAATTTAATCATTATAAGTAGCAGTATCTTTTTCATCGCAGTTGTTATACTCGGGGGAATCCGTTATGTTCAGGCAACCCGGTTTAACGCACATGTGACCATCAATGGCGTGGCCGTCGGTCATATGAAACCGGAGCAAGCGTTGAAGCATTTATCTGAATTGAGGTTGAAAAATGATATTTACATAGATAAGGAGCGGGTGATTAACGGAAAAAATTCTGTTGCAACATTCTCTAGGCAAGATCTTTCGAAGATTAAACAGATCTTTGAGAAACAGAAGACATGGTGGCCATCCTATAAAACCAAAAATTTTTCATTAATGCCGAACCAACAAGACACGTACCGTTCTGTAACATTAAAAAAACAATTAGAAGATAAGCTGAATCAATTGAACAAGCAGCGAAAGGCACCGAAAGATGCTTATGCCTATCTGAGCGATGGTGTGGTTCATGTCGTAAAGAGCGAAAATGGCAACCAGTTTGATCGTGCAAAAATCATAAAAGATTATGAGCATCAAAGTTATAAGCGTGTGATCCATCTGAAGCAGCAGTTTCTTCAACCGGTTACTGCAGACAGCGAAACGGTAAAAAAAGAAAAAAGTACACTGCAAGCATTGCGGAAACGGCAGGTAACCTATACCGTCCAAAATAAGGATTATGTATTGAAAGCTGACACCTACATTAAAAATGCTTCGGTTTCCCCTGATTTAAAACTGAAGATTGATTCTGCAGATTTGAAGCATAAAGTTGCCGAGATTAATAAAAACCAGTCAACATTGAACAAGACATTCTCTTTCAAAACACACTCAGGAAAGATCATTTCTGTACAGGGTGAATCGTATGGCTGGGCGCTGGAGGTAAACGATGAAACCAAGCGCATTACCAAAGCATTCGAAGACAGTGACCCTGCATTGAAGGCTTATAATGTTTACGGAGTCGGGTACAGCACTTATGGAATCGGCTACCATAATACAGCGAATAACGGAATTGGCAATACGTATGCAGAAGTATCGATTTCTGAGCAAAAAATATGGATCTATCAAAATGGCAAACTCATACTTTCGACTGATGTCGTCACCGGTAGGCATGATACTCAAGAAGATACGCCAAAAGGTTTATGGTATATCATGTACAAAGAATCTCCATCTGTACTTGAAGGCAGCGAGGCAGGGAACCCGCACTACTCTGTAAAAGTCGATTATTGGGCACCGTTTACCATGAGCGGTTGTGGTTTTCATGATGCGAGCTGGAGACGTAATTGGAAGAAGGATGCCTACCTCACTCAAGGATCGGGCGGCTGTGTCAATACGCCGCCGAACGTCATGAAAACAGTCTATGATCACCTTGAACAGAACGAACCGGTCATTATCTACTAAATACAAAGAATACATCGAAATAAAGGAGCACGCACATGTACGAAGAAATCTTTCCTGAAGACGTTGAAGCACTGATAATGAAAGAAAAACCGATAAATATTATCGATGTGCGAGAACCCTTTGAATTCAAAGAAGAACACATTGCCGGAGCAGTGAATATTCCCCTCAATGAGCTTCCTTCGTGTTGCAAAGCAATCGATCCGTCCAAAACATATATTGTCGTATGTCATGCCGGAGTAAGAAGTGTCGCTGCTTCTGAATTTATGGCTGAACATGGTTATACCGTGAAAAACATGAGCGGCGGGATGATGGAATGGACGGGCGGAGTGGAACGGGATCCGAATTAATTTCCTGAGTAAAAAAGCAGGGTGACTGTAACATAAAAGTCATCCTGCTTTTTGTTAATCGAATTTTTGGATTGAACAAGCGATTTTGATTAGTGTAAGCGGCGGGATGGTACCCGTGAGCTCAAGCATTGCTGCGCCTGCTTGCCAGCGAACGATGCTTTGCCGTTTGTCCGTATAGACTTGAACCGTTCCGTACTGGTGAGGAATGGGTAAGCGATGCTGCTCAAGATAAGCAACGATTTCACGCGCTAAATCTGTACCGTCTGCAGCATCGGAGGTCGGTGATAATGAAGCCAGTGTCCACCGGCCTTCGTTCCATGAAATGCCGGCCGTACCTGCCCCGGCATCTGCATAGCCGGTGATACCGTGTCCAAGCTCTACCGCTTTCCCATCGGAAGCACTGAATGTGTTGTGATTGATCTGCTTGGCTGCATCATTTTTGTTTTGGAACGTACGTGCGCGAATTGCTGCGATCGTTTTTGCATGAGCTAATGATGGGTCATTAACAGCAGCCGGAGTGTTCGTTTGTTTAAAGGTGACGGAGTAATCTGAAGCTTGCTCCGTCACAACAGCTGAACGATATTTTCCATCTTCAATGGGCACATAGTCTGGGAGAAAGAGTTGTTTTTGATCGTTTAATTGTTTTTGAATCGCTTGAAGCGTTTGATTAAGTGAGCCAAGCTTTGGTGTGCTTGCCGTCGATGAGTGATCCTTGACATCATTCTGATCCGCTGCACTTTTGTCATTTCTTGATTCAGCGTTTGAGCGGTCTGTCTGTACCGAGTCATGGTTTTCAGCGGTGTTAGGGCCATTGCTGCTTTGACTGCAACCGGCAATCAACAGTAAGGTGCTTAGTGCAAGGCAAATAACGGCACGTAATTTCATAAATACACCTGCTTTCTGCTGTTTGTTCATGATCGCTTATCACTAATGATTCCCTTAACGACTGGATCGGAAACATTCCCCGATGCGAAAGCAGTAATTACATTCTTGAAGATAAAGTGAATGCACGGTTTGACTTTTTGCGTGATCGAGTTCATGCTGTGGTTAGGTTTTTAAATAGGAAATTGAAGAACAGGTGATTTGATGAAGCAAGGGACAACGATCATCACGTTAGATAATGGGTATCATCTTTGGACGAACACACAAGGAACAGGCGACCTTCATTTACTATGCTTGCACGGCGGTCCGGGAGGAACCCATGAATACTATGAAAACTTCGCGCAAAAGTTGGCTGAACAAGGGTTGAGCATTCAGGTCCATATGTATGATCAACTCGGGTCTTTTTATTCGGATCAGCCGGATTACTCGGATCCTGAAACTGCAAACCGTTATTTGACTTATGAATACTTTCTTGAAGAAGTGGAAGAGGTACGGAAAAAGTTAGGTTTGGATCAATTCTATCTGATCGGTCAGAGCTGGGGTGGTGCACTGGTGCAACTGTATGCACTAAAGTACGGCCATCATTTAAAAGGAGCGATTATTTCATCGATGACCGACAACATCGATGAATACGTGGCGAACATTAATAAAATTCGTGAGCTCGTGCTGCCCGCCGATGCGGTTTCTTTTATGAAACAATGTGAAGTAGAAAATGATTATGCTAATGATCGCTATCAAGACTATGTCGATCTCTTAAATAAAGGATATGTTGATCGTAAGCAACCTAAAGCTATCTCTCATCTGATTGGAACAATGGCAACCCCCGTATATAACGCATTCCAAGGAGATAATGAGTTTGTTGTGACCGGAAAGCTGAAAGAGTGGGATGTACGTGATCAGATTAAGGACATCAAGGCTCCAACCTTGATTACCTTCGGTGAACACGAAACGATGCCGCTTGCTGCTGCGCACCGCATGGCTGAAACAATTCCGCATGCTCGCTTGACAACAACGCCTGAAGGCGGTCATCACCACATGATTGATAATGCACCGGTTTATTTCAAACATCTGGCTGATTTTATCAAAGATGTTGAGAGCGGAAGCTTTGATAAATAAACCTAAAAATCATGATCAATGATCTTTTTAAAGCAATGTTCAGCCAAAATCGTATTATTAATGGAATTGCTAATTGTAGTAAATTCGTCCAGCAATGATTGAAATCGGATGGAATCCTGTGCGATAATGCAACAAGGAGAACGAAACAGGAGTGATAGAAACTAAAATGCGTTCATTAATTGATGAAATTAACAGGTTGGCGCGGCTTTCGCGGGAACGTTCGCTAACAATACAAGAAAAAAAGCGTCAGGCGGAATTACGCCAAAAGTATTTGAAAAACTTCCGTAGTCGTTTTAAAAAACAATTGGCTCAGATCACGGTTGTCGACCCAACAGGGAAAGATATTACGCCGAAAAAAGTAAAAAGGTTGCGCAAGTCCTCAAATCAGGAGTAAGGATTCCGGGTTTGGGATTTTTTTACAGGTAAAGAAAGTATATGATTTTGGGGGTATCGCAGTGAATATGACTGTGATACCTTTTATTTATGAAACCTAATATTCTTAAA
>NZ_JFZC01000060.1 GCF_000648615.1 Sporolactobacillus terrae DSM 11697
TGGCCAGTGTTTTTGTTATTTATCCGTCATCCTCGTTTGTCTCGAGTAGGAGTTATGATTGAGCTTCCTCCTTTAACTGCCTGCGTCTTTCAGCAATCAATTTTTCGAGTTCGTCGAGATCGTCAGGAGCGGCGTCGAGACGAATAAAGGATTTTGCTGTTGACTTTTTAGACATGTACCGTTTACGTTCCCGATTCTTGGCTTCCCAATTTCGAGACGCTTTTATTTGAGCATCACTGGTTTTCTTTTCCATAGTATCACCAGTCCTTTTTAAATAATTTGAGCAGAAACAGAATAAGCCATACACAAACAGCAATCAAGCCAATTATTTTAAGAATGGTCAAGTGTGAGAAATCAACATCAGATAGCCAGGACAGAAATAAAATAAGGAACAAAACATCTACAGTTTTAAGTTTTTTCATGATAAAAAGTGGTTATGATATAATAAATGAGTGGGGGATTGCTCCCCCGGTAAAAATCATCTTCGTCGCTTCTTTTTTCGAGGCTTCCGATGATCTTTGATGAGATAATAGGCACCGATTATCGCGGCCAGCGTTGTTACGGTACTTCTTATCTCATCAATTATTTTATCAACCACTT
>NZ_JFZC01000061.1 GCF_000648615.1 Sporolactobacillus terrae DSM 11697
TGTATATTGCCATTGAATAGGGACAGCTGTGCCAAGTTTTTGGGACAGTAAAGACATCAAATTGGGACAGTTAGGACATGTGAGGGACACCTCCTGTATAATGAGCTTGCACCTAGTGGTGTAAATCCATTACAGGAGGTTTTTTTAATGATCAAATACCGTGAAATTTTGCGGCTTCATGCTCAGGGATTTAGCCATCGGCATATTGCTTCGAGCTGCGGATGTTCGAAGAATACCATTGGCAATGTCCTGAGGCGGGCTGGAGAGAAAGGAGTCTCATGGCCACTGGATAAGGACATGGATAATCCTGAACTCCAGAATATTCTTTTTCCTGAAAAGCATCGATCTGAGATGAGACGTCCACCGGATTGTAGCTATCTCCACCAGGAAATGGCTCGAAGCGGAGTGACCCTGTCATTGCTTTGGCATGAATATGTAGAAACGTGTAGACAAAACAAGGAGATCCCTTACAGTTATCGGCAATTCTGTCGTTTTTACAACAGCTATGTGATAAAGACCAAAGCAACCATGAGAATTAAAAGAAAGCCTGGTGAAGCAATGGAAGTGGATTGGGCAGGTCAAACTGCTTCAATTCAGGATTCTATCACCGGACAGACCATTCCTGCTTACGTCTTCATATCTGTGTTACCTTGTAGTCAATATGCTTACGTCGAGGCATTTCTATCCATGGATACACCAAGCTGGATAACCGCTCATATCCATGCCCTGCAGTTTTTCGGTGGGGTTCCCCGAATGATTATTCCTGACAATTTAAAGACTGGTGTTGAACGATCATCCTCAACAGACCCGGTGATCAATCGCTCGTATCAGGAAATGGCTGAGCATTATCAAACAGCGATTGTTCCTGCCAGGGTTCGCCACCCGAAGGACAAACCCAATGTAGAAGGGGGTGTTCGAATCATATCAACTTGGATTATTGCCTCCCTGAGAAACGGTCAATACTTTTCGATTTCCGAGCTGAATCAAGCGATAAGAGAGAAATTAACGGAATATAATGAGAAGCCCTTTCAGAAAAAAGATGGAAGCAGGCAATCCGCTTTTGCGGAGGAGGAGAAGTTTGCCCTTCTCCCTTTACCTGCTTCCTCATACGAATTAGCGACATGGAAAAAAGCTACCGTACCCTTTGATTATCACATATCTGTAGAAAAAATGTACTATTCCGTTCCCTATGAATACATGAAACACCAGGTGGATGTTCGAGTGACCCGAAACATGATCGAAATCTATTTTAATCACTTCCGCGTTGCTTCGCATATCAGACTTTATGGGAAGAAAGGTCAGCTATCTACCAATCCCGAGCATATGCCCGATAAACATAAGGATTATTTATCGATGAACCGAGATTATTTTATGTCCTGGGCTAAGGAAGTCGGGGTTCATACACTCATTACTGTAAAAGCGATTCTCGCTTCATACAAAGTAGAAAAACAGGCACTTAAATCATGTTCATCACTCACAAAACTAGCAGATAAATACTCTGTAGAACGCCTCGAACGGGCATGTGGACGTGCCTTAGACTATTCGCCAAGACCCAATCTGAACAGTATTAAGACCATTTTAAAAACAGGTCAGGATAAACAACAACTAGACTCTATCAATCCACCAAAATCAAATACAAATCAAAGCGATACTCACGGTTTCGTTAGAGGTGCAGCCTACTATGGGAGGAAAGAAAAATGACGAGCGAAAATACCTTATCAAAATTATATGATATGAGATTGACCGCTATGGCTGAACAATATAGCGAGCAATTACGCGATAGCCAATACAATGATTTATCATTCGAAGATCGATTCAGTCTCTTAGTGGATCGTGAGTGGGATCGAAGAAAGAACAACAAACTGGATCGCCTGATTAAGAAGGCAGGATTTCGATATAATCAAGCCTGTATTGAAGACATTGAATATCATCCTGATCGCAAACTGGACAAAACTCAGATTCTACGATTAGCCTCCGGACAATACATTCAGGACAAGCATAACTTGATCATTCAAGGGGCTTCTGGGAACGGAAAATCCTATCTCTCTTGTGCTTTTGGCATGGCGGCCTGTCGACAGTTTTATACAGTGAAATATACTCGTCTGCCTGATTTACTCGATGAGCTAGCCGTTGCCAGAGGAGAAGGGATTTTCCAAAAAGTCATGAAGTTATATCGCAAAGTCGATCTTCTTATCCTGGATGAATGGCTACTCACCCCATTGAGAGAAAACGAAGCACGTGATTTACTGGAAATTATCGAGACTCGACATCAAGTGTCCTCAACGATTTTCTGTTCTCAATTTGATGCACAAGGATGGTATGAAAATATTGGCCAGGCAACCCTCGCCGATGCCATTCTCGATCGTATCATTCACGATTCATACACCATCTTAATTGATGGAGAAGTGTCCATGAGAGAAAGACACGGATTAAAAGAATAAGAAAAATGGGTCGCAGAGGCATCATCTACGGATGATCCCTCTGCATTTTTAGCTCTGCCTGTCCCTCGCATGGCACACATGTCCCTCGTTTATGTCCTAAGTGTCCCAAAAACATGGCATAACTGGGCTTTTGCGATGGCAATATACA
>NZ_JFZC01000062.1 GCF_000648615.1 Sporolactobacillus terrae DSM 11697
CACCTTTCTTCGAGTTTTAACTTTTTGGCATAAATTCACGAACGGTTATAAATTGAAAATTCGGACTATATTTATGCAATGCTAATGATAATGGACGTAGATCTTGAAAGAAAAGCGAAAAGGCTTTTATTGCGGAGAGGTTATTGAGACGTGGGGCACTATTGCAGAATTTGCGGAAGAACACGGCCTAATGAGAAATTTTCAGGGAAAGGCCATCGAAATCATATTTGTAAAGACTGTTCACGTAGAAAAAAGAAGAAAAACGATAAAAATGAAAAGGATAGATTATCAGCCGATCTCAAATCATTACTCGCTTCAATGCCGCCGCCTTCGTGGGACATTGATACGGTTAATTTTGAACGTTTTGTCAATGCTTGTGAACAAAATGATGCAGATAAAAGTGACGACGAGGATCTGCCTTTTTGAAAGGAGGAACGATTAATGACGGACAACGTGGATGCGAAGACAAAAGTGGCGCTGCTCGATGCGCTAGGAAACGCAAAGCGTTTTACACAAAAATTACAGGAACGAAAAGAGAAACAGCTTTGGAAAAAAGTTGAGTTTCCGTGCAGCCTTTATGACGCCTTGAGCCGATTGACAAAGAATGAGCTGGATCAAATACGGCGGAATTATCAGTTCAAAGGGCTAAGTGCGCTTAAGAAAGCGGAATTGGCTTCAGAACTTTCCAAATCAATACCGATAACTTTCAAGATGATCGTAGACCTGCTTGATCAAGACAGGTATGACCGGATTAAAAAGATTGTCAAGCATTCCGGGGTGATTGCTGACAATGGTCTGTCGCTTGCTACAGTAGAAACGTATATGAGCTATAGTCTCCTGTTCCCTGGTATTACAGGGCGCAAGCGGGTGCTGTTTATGCCGACTGAGTTAATCGGCGTGTTTGAGTCACATGACGACGGCGAATTAAGAGCAAAGGTTCGGCGAAATACGGAGTGGATTCAACTAGCGCATGGACTGCTGCATTACTTTGGTGTGATGGATATATGGCATCTGATGCAGAAGATTGAAGAGCTCACAGAGAAGCCAGTTGATCGCGTCGATTTTTTGCATGTGCTGCATGCTTCCTGTGATTTCTACAAAGCGATCTGCCCGACCTCGTTTGGCTTTCGAGACAGCCGCGTTTTTGATGCAGAGAAGATTTTAGATGAACAGCACGCACGTCCGGATGTGGACGACTATCCGTTTACGAAAAGTCAACTGATGCGAGCCGCTGATCCGAATGACGTGGACGAAACCCCTCAGATCAACGCGCTCATGAACTTTTTGGTCAGCGAATATCACATTTCTGATCAGGAACGAACAGAGCTCATCAAACAAATTATCGCCATCATTCAAACGGATGCGAACCCGTCGAAGGTGATTCAATTTCTGCAGACACGAATGGATTTTCCTTCTTTCGCGTTCGTACAGGCGTTATTGGCTAAAGTCACCGATGTATACAATCACACCCGTCAAGGCGTGTTAAAGGGGCATACGCCGCATGAAGTGTTTCAAAAAGAGAAGCGGCATTTGAAACCAGTGCCTGATCAACCGCTTGCGCCAATTCGTTCCCAAACGCCGATCTTCGGCAAGCCGTCAACGAGCAATACGACGACTCATCACAAAGTTGGTCGCAATGATCCTTGTCCTTGCGGCAGCGGCAAAAAATATAAAAAGTGCTGCGGGCGATCATGAAGGCAATACGAATGGGCAAAAAATTGAGCAGTCATCTCTTCACGGGGATGGCTGCTCAATTCATTTGGTTTACCATTTGTGACTGAGATGTTCGCGAAAATTTCTATGTGTGATCGCAATCGTAGAAGAAGGTACTGAATGGTTTGTGGATATGCGTGACGTGGAGGCTGCGGATGCCGGATCCGATGTTTCATCACGATCCGGACGGTTTCACTTTTGTTAAACGTGCACGCTAGTGAACTTGCTTCAAGCTTCTGATTTCGCCTTCCTGAGCAATTGAGCGTAACGATAAAGTGGCTAGAATTTCCGCATGTTCATCCATTTTCCCACTAAGTGTGGTGATGCCTTCGGAGTTCTTAACCACCTGTTCTTGGACGCCATCGACTTTTCGTTCAATGCGATCCAAACGCTTGTCAACACCAGACAGATGTTCATTGATGTGAATTAAGCGGCCATCAATATGATCCAAACGTTTGTCAACGCCAGACAGATGTTCATCAATGCGATCCAAACGATCATCCATTCTATCGAACTTGTGGTCGACTTGGACAAGTTTTTGGTCCATTGCATCAAACTTGTGATCCATTGCGTCGAACCTTTGGTCGACTTGGACAAGTTTTTGGT
>NZ_JFZC01000063.1 GCF_000648615.1 Sporolactobacillus terrae DSM 11697
TGTCTGAGGAGGCTCGCGGTGCGCCCGCGGCAAGCGAGTAACCGAAGCGGCGATTCAGCACCGAAAAGACAGGAGACCATCATACATGTATGAAGAAACTTTCCTAAAGGAACTTTCGCTAAGTGCGCATACGTCCTGTATGCAACGCGAAAGCCACCGCATCCTGCGGAAGTAAGGACCGGGCGCTTTTTGCCCGGTTTTTCTCATTTTCGGGAAAAATAGACGAGAATAGAAAGCCATAAGGAGCATTATATATGAAAAATTTAAGAACCCGACGGCTCATCATTGCAGGCGCGCTGGTCATGATCGGTTTGCTGCTCCTACAAGTCCTCGCGCCGCTGCAACCGGAAAAGAAGCCGACCGTTGAGACAGAGGAGCATTCCTATCGTCCCGTGTATCACTTTTCCGTACCGGACAAATGGATGAATGATCCACAGCGGCCGCTCTATTTTGATGGAACTTTTCATTATTATTATTTGTACAACCGTGATTACCCGAAAGGGAACGGAACAGAGTGGCGCCAAGCAACGTCAAAAGATCTGGTTCACTGGACGGACAAGGGCGTTGCAATACCGAAATACACGAACAAAAATGGCGACATTTGGACTGGCTCGGTTGTGCGTGATTCGCAGAATACGGCAGGATTTGGGAAAAATGCACTTGTCGCGATCGTGACGCAACCGCCCGATGGCCGCAGCCAGGAACAATTTCTCTGGTACAGCACCGATGGCGGCAAGACTTTTAAACAGGATCACGAACAGCCGGTTCTGCCCAATCCTGGGGTCAAGGACTTCCGTGATCCAAAGGTCATTTGGGATACCGCCCGCAAAAAATGGGTGTTGCTGCTTGCCGAAGGAGCGAAAATCGGTTTCTATGAATCGGAAAATTTGAAGGATTGGCGCTATACGAGCGGGTTTACGTCAGAGAACATCGGTCTGATTGAATGCCCGGATCTGTTTCAGCTGCGCGCCGCCGATGGTACAGTTAAATGGGTACTCGGTGCGAGCGCCAATGGACGAGTGTCGGGCCAACCGAACACCTATGCTTACTGGGTCGGCAATTTTGATGGTGAACAATTTACGGCCGATCAGGCAGCGCCGCAATGGCTCGATTATGGCTTCGATTGGTATGCCGCTGTTACCTTCGAAAACGAGAATCCGACGCACCGTCTAGATTCTCGCTATGCAATTGCCTGGATGAACAACTGGGATTATCCGAACGCCACGCCAACCATGGACGAGGATTTCAATGGCGTTAACTCCATTGTGCGCACGATTCACTTAGCGAAACATGGGCAACAGCATAGCCTCATCTCGAAACCGATTGGCGCGCTCAATGAACGGACAACAGCGACGCAGCAACCGAGAACCATCCGCGTGAACGGAAACAAATCGCTGGGCGCAAGCGGTACCGCCTATCAGATTGAGACCGATATCTCTTGGACGGATGCACGCAACATTGGCTTACGACTGCGCGAATCAAGCAATAAGAAACGGCATATCGACGTCGGCATTCTCACAGAAGACCATGCCCTCTACGTCAATCGCCGCCTCACAAACCATCCGGATGACAAAAAACAGAGCGTCGAAAGCCGCGCGCCCATTTCGCCGAAAGCAAAGAAAATCCATCTAAAAATACTCGTCGACAAAACGAGCATTGAAGTCTTCACCGGCGACGGGCGCACCGTCCTGACCAACGAAGCATTTCCACCGCTCACTGATCAAGGCATCAGCCTGTACGCAGAAGGAGGAACCGCCGTCTTCAGCCATTTCAAGATCGAACAATTCAGACCGATCCAATGAAAAAATGCAGCAAGGACCGCCGCGAGTTAAAGCGAAACGCCGAGAAGTTAAAGCAAAATGCGAATCGACGCGAAAAAAGAGCAGCCCGTTGAAATGGGACTGCTCTTTTCACCTCTTTTTTATTCAGTCAAAGACATTGACGCATTCTTTGAACAAGGCTTGGTTTTCTTTGATCTTTGTTTCACTGCCGAGTACGCAGACGAGTCCTTGATCGGTGACTGCTTTAAGCAGTTTGCCAAAGGCTTGGATGTCGCTTTGGTTCGTATCAAGCACGTTGTCGCGTGTTTCTTGAATATCGGCTTGTGTAATCTTTTTGAAGTACTGCGCGTCTGCAAGGCTGCCTTTGGCTCGCGGCGTCTGCGGTGTCTCCAAATCCGAAAGTGTACCGATGATGTATTTGGTCATTTCGAAATCATCGGCATCGAAGGACTCAGCAAAGGCTGCTGCTTGATCGTAAACGGCTAGTGTTTCCTGCAAGTTCGGATCGCGGTAGGACCAGAATACCATGTTCCCGGCCGACTCAAGCGCAAGCCCGCAGCCGTAGGCACCACCCATGACGCGCACCTGATTCCACAGATAGTCCAGTGACAAGATTTTTTTCAGCACTTGCAGTTTGCCGCTGTAGTCATAGCCGAGCGCTTTGAAGTTTGCACCTTTGGCAGCATATTGGACTTTGCTTGAGGTCATCAAGCCTTCGTTTTTGGCTTCGGGTTCCGGTAGCTTCTGCGCGCTGCGTTCCGGAGCCGCCGCTTGTTCCTGCAAGTCGAGCACTGGGAACGCTTTTTCAACGGCACTGAAAATGGAGCTGTCGCCGGTGACGCTTATAACCAGCCCCGCTTTATTGAACAGCAGCTGGGCGAGTGATGCCAAGCTTTGCGAGAACTCACTGAAGCGGGCGTCCCAGTTCTTGTCCAGATCGGTAATGAAACGGTAAAAATCAAGTCCGCGCAGCCTCTCGCCATAAGCGGCTGCCTGCGAGAAATAGGAGCCGAGCCGGCGAACAACCACCGACTGACCATTTTGGTTGAACGACATTTCAATTCGCGACTTGATTTCTTTGACAATTTCACGAATACGCGCACCATTGTCAAACTTGGTATGGTAGATGATCTCGTGAATCAAACCAAATGCTTGTGCCAGTTTTTCCGTCAGTACTTTGGTCTTCACCGAGAATTTCGGCGCATAGGCATCATCATCGGCCTTGTCGCCAAACGTTTGGTTGTCGAAGTCGATGCCGCCGCTCTGAATGTTGATCTCGCTGACTAGGTCTGCGTATTTGTAGTTTTCCGTATCGACCTTGCCCAGAATTTCCTGAAGCAGCGTCAAGGTTGAGATCTGATCGGCAGGTACGTCCGATGCATCAAAGTACAGGTTCACGTAGGCAATTTTATTGGTCTCCAGTTCGTGTTTGAGCGTTTTGACGCCATCAATCTCCACTTCCTCAATCGGCAGTTCTTCTGCTTTGCGGTCAATATCCGAAAGCGACAGCATCGGAATTTTGCGCAAGTCTTCCGGCTTGTCGGCGCTAGACTGGCGTTCCTTTAGTTTAGTCGTTTCTTCAATAATCTGTTTGACGCCGTCCGCGCTCAGATTTTCTTTGACATCGGCAAGCTTCTTCTCCACCAGCTTCGCTTCTTTGTCCGCGATCGTTTTCGATGGGGCGATGGTGACAAAGGTCTGGTGATTGCTGCGCAGCAAGTACTGATCGATCAACGTTTCGAAATAGTTGCTTGTTAATGCCTGCTTGATTTTTGTCAAGGTGTCTTCGAATTTTAGGTGCATGAATGGGTCTTCATCGTAGAGCCAGCTGTCCATAGCCATGATGCTGTAGATGAGCCCTTTCGGCATCGAGCCATAATCGGCCTCACGTAGCTGGAACTCTTTGACGTTGATCGCCGCTTCGATCTGTTTTTTATCGAGACCATCTTTTACGTATTGGTGCAGCGTGTCGAAGACGACTTTTTTAAAGGCTTCTTTTTGATCTTCATTCGCATTTTTTACATTAATGGAGAAAAACGGCTGGCGGATGCTGTTGTCGTAGGCACCGAACACATCCTGACCGATGCCGGCATCGAGAATCGCTTTTTTGAGCGGCGCTGCCGGACTATCAAGCAGAATATAGTCGAGAATGTCGAAGGCCAGATAGGTTTCCGGGTTCGTCGATTCAGAAACCGCGAAGTTCATGCTCAGGTAGGTTTTGTCCTTCAAGTCGGAGTCAGGCAGAACCGGATACTCCTTGATCGTTTCATTGATTTTGCCGATCGGTTGCTGAACAGCAATCGATGAATCCACGTCAATTCGCTCATACGTACTGAGGTATTCCTTATCGAGAAAGGCAAGCTTTTCTTCAAGATCAAGATTACCGTATAAAAAGATGTAGCTGTTGGCCGGGCTGTAATACTTTTTATGGCAGTCGACAAAGTACGCGTAGGTCAACTCGGGAATGTAGAGCGGATCACCGCCCGATTCGAATCCATAGGCTGTATCCGGGAACAGTGAACTCTGGTTGGCGCGCATCAGCAACCCCTCCGGCGAAGAGAAGGCGCCCTTCATTTCGTTGTAGACAACGCCTTTGTAATGGAGCGGATCGTCGGCATTTTCCAGCTCGTAATGCCAGCCTTCCTGCTGCAGGATTTCCTTGTATTTATAAATGTTCGGATGAAAAACGGCATCGAGATAGACGTCCATCAGATTTTTAAAATCTTTGTCATTTTTACTAGCGACCGGATACATCGTTTTATCGCTGAACGTGAATGCATTCAAAAAGGTATTGAGCGAACCTTTGAGCAGCTCAACGAACGGTTCTTTTACCGGATATTTATCCGATCCGCACAGAACCGAGTGCTCAAGAATGTGAAAAACACCGGTGTTATTTTCCGGAGGCGTACGGAAACTGATCGAGAAAACCTTATTGTCATCGTCATTTTTCAAAAACAATAACCGTGCGCCGCTTTTCTCGTGCTCGAACACATACGCATCAGAGTGAATGTCCTGAATGCTGTCCTTGTGGAGCAGACGAAAACCATGGACAACCTTGTTTTGAGTGAGTGCTTCCATTAAATAACCTCCCGTTTTAACCTGTTTCGTCCCCAAGCTCATTATGCTGAGCGCAAAAAGACAATAGTTTTATTATACAATACGAACTAGAAAAAAATGCCTGTGACAAACTGAAGCTTTTGCAGGCGAGCATCTTTGTTTAAAATGTACAGAAAGACACATTTTCATACGACAAACGAGTTGAGGTGAGCCGAATTGGCTGATGAGGCAAAAATGAAAGAAAATGAAAACAGCGTCATTGCATTTATTGAACACGTGGAACATCCGCGTAAAAAGGCGGATGCCTACAAGCTGCTTGAGTTGTTTACAGAAACCGTCGGTGTTCAAGCGAAAATGTGGGGACCAAGCATCATCGGCTTTGGATCGTATCACTACAAATATGCTTCCGGACACGAAGGAGACGCACCACTGACCGGATTTTCGCCGCGCAAAGCGAAGATCAGCTTGTACCTTATGATGACCGATGAAGCATACGAAAAATTCGCTGCTGATTTTGGAAAACATACACGTGGCAAAGCCTGCATCTATGTGAACAAGCTCGCCGACATCAACTGCGATGTCCTGCAGGAAATGATCCGCACGTCTGTTGCGTTTGCCAAAAAAATGGATCGGCCGAGGGAATGAGCACTAATCGAGCGCGAATCATGAAAACATAAGCAAGGGAACTTTTTGGTAACTACCGCACAATAAGGTGCGTACTGTTCGTCAAAGGCGACATCCGTTACACTGAGTAAAGCATGTATCAGAGGAGGATGATCGATGACACAGACCACGGTTACATTAAATAATGATGTCGAGATGCCGCTTGAAGGACTCGGCGTATTCCGGGTGGAAGACCAAGCGGTTGCGGCTCAATCGGTACAAGCCGCAATACGCGCAGGCTATCGATTGATCGACACGGCTGCGATTTATCAAAATGAACAAGGCGTTGGCGAAGGGATTAAAGCCGCATGCAAAGAAACCGGCTTAAAACGCAAAGACCTGTTCATCACCTCAAAAGTATGGAACGCGGATCAAGGCTACGCATCAACCCTAAAGGCATACCAGGACAGCCTCGACCGGCTCGGTCTTGACTACCTGGATCTGTATCTGATTCACTGGCCGGTTGAAGGAAGGTACAAGGAAACATGGCGCGCCATGGAACATCTCTATAAGGAAGGAAAAGTCCGTGCGATCGGCGTCAGCAACTTCCAGATCCATCATCTCGAAGATTTGCTAGACGGCGCCGAGGTCGTGCCGGTTGTCAATCAAGTTGAACGCCATCCACGCCTGACTCAGCAACCGCTCAAAGACTTCAGCGAGGCGCATGGCATCCGTCTTGAAGCTTGGGCACCGTTGATGGTCGGCGAGCTGCTTCAAGATAAAACGATCGGTGCGATCGCAGAGAAATACGGAAAATCCGCCGCACAAGTCATCCTCAGATGGCATGTCCAAGGCGGGGTCATCGCCATTCCGAAGTCCGTCAACGAAGGCCGCATCAAAGAAAACTTTGCGATCTTCGACTTCGAACTGACCGAGGCAGACATGGCAGCAATCAACGCCCTGAACCAAGACCACCGCACCGGCGCTGACCCGGATAATTTTGATTTCTAATGAATGAGACAGAAACAACGAAAAACGCGAGAGGATTCTTTTCCTCCCGCGTTTTTTATAGATAAAGAATCAAAGTACTCGATAAATCAGTACCAATCACATTGGACGCATGTGGTCAAGTTGAAGCAGTGGGTCTGAGGCAAATTGACAAATTTTTTTCACACATTTTAAAAGAATCGAGAAATCCTTTGTTATACTAGACTTACAAAAATGAACAGGCATCATGACCTGATCAAACGAGATGAAAGGAGGTGAATACATGAGTGAAAAAGTACTCGAGTTAATTCTCGATAAACTGACAAGTATGGACGACCGCATGGGTAACATGGAGATGCGCATGGGTAACATGGAGATGCGCATGGATCATATGGAAGAAAAGCAGGATCTGATGCAGACACAGCTCGATGAAACCAGCCGTATTCTTAAAGCGGTTTATGATCGACAAGAGGTGTCGGATGCGAAACTGACGGCGCTGAGCAGTGATGTCGATAAGCTGCATGGCGACGTGAAAAATATCGATGAGAAAGTCGATCACAATCAGCAATCCATAGACAAAATGATCGAAAATCAAGCAGCAATTTTTGAAATGCTCGGCGAACATGATGTCTCCATTCGCGCGCTGAAAAAGAAAGCAAGATCATCGTAAGCTGCTGCAGCAATAGGTAAAGATCAACCGCGTCAAAGAATTCCTCAAAACACATCCACCGGCAGCGGTGACTCAACTCCAAAGTCAAATAAAGTCAAAAATGCCGGTGCCGCGCAAAGGTTCCGGCCATTTTTATACCTATCTCAAGGTTTCAATTATACTCTTTATCGCCAATTCGGCATTGCGGTTGGATCACCCTTGGGCGGATGGACCGTCGACTTCTTGATCTTTTTTAACATAAATAAGGATAAAAGGTTTAGTGCAATTTAGTGTAAGCGCGACTAAGGTCTCGCCTTCTCCGAAAGTTTAGCGAAGCTAACTAACAGTTGCTCTTTATTTTGACAGGCATTCGCAGCCTTTGCCTCACCAGATCTTCCAGACAATCGATAAAAAACGGATGGTCATTGACGGCCGGAATATAGTCGAACTGCTGTCCGCCGGCTTCATAGAAAGCGCGGGCGTTTTCCTGCTTGAGTTCTTGCAAGGTTTCCAAACAGTCCGCACTAAAACCCGGAGCAATGACGGCAACGTGGCGCACGCCTTGTCGCCCCAGCTGACGCACGGTATCAATCGTTGCCGGCGTCAGCCATTCCTCGCGACCAAACTTGGACTGAAACGCTTGCGTGATCGCCAAATCCGGCAGCCGGCGCTTCAACTGTTCCGTTGTCAAACGGCAGCGCTCCGGGTAGTCGTCGCCAGCTTCGGCATAGCGCACCGGAATGCCATGATAGGAGAGGAGCAGACGGTCAGGCTTGCCGTGGTTGGCAACATAGTGCCGAACACGCGCTACCAAGGCGGCGATGTAATCGGGATGTACCGGGTAGTCGCGAATAAATAGCAGCTCCGGTACATCGCGCCATCTGGTAAGTGACCGCTGCACACCATCCCAAACAGAACCAACCGTTGTCGACGAATACTGCGGATAGAGCGGCAGCACAAGCAGGCGACGGACCTTTTGCCGATGCAGCTGATCCAAAATGTCGCCTAAACCGGGGCGCCCATAGCTCATCGCCAGGACGACATCGATCCCGGTTTCCGATAGCCGTTCTTGCAGCGCCGCTTGTTGCCTGCGGGCATGAAGGATCAGCGGCGAACCCTCTTCCGTCCATATCAATTTGTAAAGCTTGGCCGATCGTCTCGGCCGCACACGCAGAATAATCCCGTGCAGAATCGGCAGCCACTCCCAGCGCGGTAGATCAATGACACGCGGGTCACTGAGGAATTGTGCCAGATAGCGACGTACCGATTGAGTATCGGCAGCCTCCGGAGTCCCCAAATTGACGAGCAGTACCGCAGTTTTTTCCATAGATAAAGCCCCGTTTCGATCAGAATAAGTTAAGTGTACCAAAGATCAGTCGATTCGGATCAACCGCCCCAAAAAAAGATTTCTAATCGAGGCAGGTGCTTGTGAATTCCTGTAGAAAAGGCCCTGTTTCTATATTCTGGATCTCTCTCAGCGGTGCAGCGGTCGTCCGGATGGGCATGATGGCGGAAAGGAGTTCGTGGTCGTGTCGTGTAAAGGTATATTTACATGAGGCGAGGAAACTGATATATTGGGTGTAAAGATATCTTTACTCACTGAAAGGAAATTCCTATGCGTGTTGTCAATCATATTCGTGAACTTCGCCTGAAGAATGGGATCACACAGATAAGAATGGCTCAGGATTTGAAAATCACGCGCCAAACGGTAAACGCAATTGAGAAAAACAAATACAATCCGAGTTTGGAACTTGCTCTGAAATTAATCAAGTATTTTAACGTACCCATCGAAGAATTGTTTTATCTGGAAGGAGACAAGGAATGAAAAAGAAACAGTGGGAGCGGCTCATGATTGCGATAGTCTTGCTTTGCACAATAATTGGAGGATTTATCGGGCTGACCATTGCCGATGTGACCATTGATTTTAGCCTTGCAGCAGCAATCATTTGTGCACCGCTGCTCGGGCTTCTGCCAAGATTTTTCTTAGCCGCCCGACATAAGAAAAAGATGGGGAATATTCCGGAAGCGGATGAACGCACGGCATTAATTTTGAAACGCTATTTTCTTGGTGTTCTGTACGTCGTCTTGTTTGGCAGCGGCGCGGCTCTGCTTGTCCTTTATGCCATGGGCGTCGAATCCATTGAAACCGGGCTGCTGATTGTATCGATGATGGTTCTGTATGTATCGATCGCGATTGGCACACTGATTGCGGCAAAATTGTGAAAAATTTTATGGAAATCACGCAGATTGCGGCGATCATGGCCGTTTATCGGAGTGGAAAAGCGCCTCAGCATGGCTAGAATAACGAAAATCATTTATAATAAATAAAAGTTAGTAGGTGATCTATTGTATGTATAGGACAATAGATGAGGAGGGATGACCATGGAACGAGAAATCTCAGTGTGTCCCAAATTAGAAAAGGCATTTAAAATTTTAGGGAAAAAGTGGAACGGTTTGATTATAGAAGTACTGCTCATTGGGGAAACTCATTTCAGTACGATCTCCTCGGCAATCCCGGAACTCAGTGACCGCATGCTGTCGGCAAGGCTCAGGGAGCTGGAGGAGATGGGCATTGTCGAACGGCTCGTGGATACCGGATACCCAGTCCAGGTGAGCTACCGGCTAACGGAAATGGGCAAAGGCATCAAACCAATCTTAGACGAAGTACACCGCTGGGCGAATAAATGGTATGCCGATGAAGTACCTGAAAAAAAGTGAGTGCATATTACTGGCTTTTTTTTAATCATAAGCTATACTAATGTAAGTAAAGAAAAATTAATTAGTTAAGGAGTGTTTTTTAATGTCTGAAACCTTTATTGATGCAATTAAGAACCGCAGAAGTATTTATGCACTTGATAAAAATGTAAAAGCAAGCAAGGAAGAAATCGTTAAGGCGATCCAAGAAGCGGTAAAATACGCACCATCCGCATTTAACTCTCAATCGGCACATGCCGTTGTCCTGTTCGGCGATGAAAGCGCAAAGATCTGGGGCGAAGGCGGTTTTGCTGAAGCCGCACTGCGCAAGGTTATTCCTGAAGGACAGTCCTTCGAATCAACCGCGCAAAAACTAGCCTCCTTCAATGCCGGTGTCGGCACGGTGCTGTTCTACGAAGATCAGGATGTGGTCAAAGGCCTACAGGAAAAATTCGCGCTGTACGCAGACAATTTCCCGATCTGGTCGGAACACAGCACAGGAATCGCGCAGTTCTCTGTTTGGACCGCACTTTCCGAGCTCGGTGTGGGCGCTTCCCTGCAGCATTACAACCCACTGATTGATGAAGCCGTACAAAAGGAATTCGACATCCCGGCAAGCTGGAAACTGCGCGCACAAATGCCATTCGGCAACATCGCCGCACCAGCAGCGGAAAAAGACTTTGCACCAATCGATGAACGTGTCAAAGTGATCGGCTGATTCATTTCGATCGCTCAAGATCCGAAGAGCCCCCTCTTCGGGTCTTTTTTTTCTAGGTAAAGAAATACATAAGATTTGGCCCCGACTTCAAACCAATAGACCCGTGTCTTGACCGATAATCAAAGCGGAGGTGCTCTGGCGCCTGCGGGATCGCGCATTGGTGATGCGTGCCAACGAGACCCCGCAGGAAAAATGCGTGTCCGAGTAGGTTCGCGGTGCGCCCGCGGCAAGCGAGCAGCTGTAGTGCCCGTGCACAAAGTGATGAATCAAAGGCGCAGCAAAAGGAACTTTCGCTAATTTAAAGGAACTTTCTTAAAGGAACTTTCCTGATTGTAAAGGAACTTTCGCTAAGTGCGCATACGTCCTGTATGCAACGCGAAAGTCATCACATCCTGTGAAAGTACGTCCTGTATGCAACGCGAAAGTCATCACATCCTGTGAAAGTAAGGACTAGGCTTAGCCGGGTTTTTCACAGGTAAAGACGGTATACGATTTGACTTCTGGCACTGCGATCACCGCATACAAGGGGGGGGGAAGCGAGTCACATTTCCTCAATCTGTCAGCAAACACCAGGAACGCTTCAATTTTTTCAAAATTCAACATTTACTTGCTATTTATTTTGCGAAAAGCGTATAATAAATTTATTAAAAATTGTAAAGAGATCTAACATCAGGGGGAACTCGAAAAATGATAAAGAAATTATCCATAGTCTCACTTTTACTCGCATTTATTCTCGTCTTCACAGCCTGTTCTTCAGGCAGCAGCGGTTCTTCTTCTGAAAAGACATCGAATGCGAAGAAAACCTTGCGTATCGTCAATGATGCAACCTATCCGCCGTTTGAAACGCTTGAAAAAGGCAAGATGGTTGGGTTCGATGTTGATGTGATCAAGGCACTTGCCAAAGCAGCCGGCTACAAATACAAACTGGAAAATGTCGGCTGGGATCCGGTCTTTGCCGAGCTGAAATCAAAAACAGCAGACATGAGTATCTCAGCCATTTCAATAACAGAGGATCGCGAGAAAACGTATGACTTCTCGAATCCATATTACCGTTCGATCAACGAAATCATGGTTCCAAAATCAAGCAAAATAAAATCCGCACAGGATCTGAAGGGCAAAACGGTTGCCGTTCAGCAAGGAACAACCGGTCAATATGCGGTAGAAAAAGTACTTGGAAAAAACAATCCGAAGATTAAAAAATTCAAAACCGTCAACCTTGCGATTATGGAAATGCTCAACCATGGTGCAGATGCAGTGGTTGCCGATAATGGCGTGATGGACTATTATGTAAAGAATAACCCGGGCAAGAACTTGAAAACCGTTGGCGATGAAAAGACATTTGACGGCGAGTTCTACGGCATGATGTATCCGAAGGACAGCAAGCTGAAAGCAACGTTTGATAAAGCAATCAAAAAAATTATTGACGACGGCACCTACACAAAGATTTACAAGAAATGGTTTGATAAAGAACCGGATCTGGACAAGCTGCAAGCAAACAATTAATGAATCATAATAACAAGTAACATTCACAGGTTGCTTAACATTTTGTTAAGCAACCTTTTAGGTTAGGGGAGGATTCAGTTGGGCGTAAACCCTTTAGATATCATCAGAGAATATTTGCCCTTTTTAGCAAGCGGTACGCTGTTCACGATCGGATTTTCACTTGGAGGCATTATTTTTGGAACGATTCTCGGCTTGTTCATCTGCTTTGGGAAAAGGATTCGTAACAAGCTGCTTCGTGCTCCGTTTGTCTGTTACATCACATTTTTTCGCGGCACGCCGCTGTATGTGCAGATTCTGATCATTCACTTCGGTCTGGTACCGCTCATCTTCCATCAATCGAATGGAATCCTTGCCGGCGTTATTGCTCTGTCGCTGAACGAGGCTGCCTACATTGCCGAGGTGTTCCGTGCCGGCATTCAATCGATTGACGAAGGGCAGACCGAAGCAGCACGATCGCTCGGCATGGACCGTTTTCAGGCGATGCGTTACGTTATCCTGCCGCAAGCCGTCCGCCGCGTTCTGCCGCCAATGGGCAATGAATTCATCAGTTTGATCAAAGACAGCTCGCTGATCGCAGCCATTGCAGCGCCGGAATTGACCTATTGGGCACAAGCGATGGGCGCGCAGTACGCGATTGTTTGGACACCATATCTGACGATCTCCTTTATCTATCTAATCCTGACGCTGACCATGAGTTATCTCGTAAATCGCCTAGAAAGAAGGATGGCGACAAAATGATGATTAAAGTAGAAAAACTAAAGAAAACCTTTGGTGAAAATGAAGTACTGAAGGACATCAACCTTGACGTTGAGAAACAGGAAGTCGTCGTTGTCATCGGCCCATCCGGTTCTGGAAAATCAACGCTGCTTCGTTGTATTAATCAGCTGGAGACGATAACCTCAGGGCATGTCTTTATTGAAGGCACCGACATTTCAGACAAGAATGCCAACATTAACAAGATTCGCGAAGACGTAGGAATGGTGTTTCAACAATTCAACCTGTTCCCGCATATGACCGTGCTCGACAATATTATGCTGGCACCAACCAAAGTGAAAAAAGTGAACAAAGATAAAGCGAAGATGAAGGCAATGGACTTACTCGGCAAAGTGGGACTGGCAGAGAAGGCAGATGCCTATCCGGATTCATTGTCCGGCGGGCAGAAGCAGCGCATCGCCATTGCGCGAGCGCTTGCCATGGAACCGAAAATGATGCTGTTTGACGAGCCTACTTCGGCGCTTGATCCGGAAATGGTCGGCGAAGTGCTCGACGTCATGAAACAGCTTGCTGAAGACGGCATGACAATGGTTGTCGTCACCCACGAAATGGGTTTCGCCCGCGAAGTCGGCGACCGCGTCGTTTTTATGGACGGCGGCTACATTGTCGAAGAAAATGAACCGAAAAAGCTGTTCGAACAGCCGCAAGAAGAACGAACCAAAGCCTTTTTAAGTAAAGTGTTATGAAAACGAAACAACCCCCAGGCAACCGAGCACAATTGCCTGGGGGTTTTGCTAATTAAGGACGCGGGTGGAACTTAGTCGATCCATTTAGGGGGCGCACTGAGCAGCCGCAGCCGGTAGCAATTTTTCGCCGTTTCACCCAGCCGGTCAAGCAGATTATAATTAACCACAGCGCCAACCGCCGCACCAATACCCGGCATCAGCTGCAGCATTTTGGCAAAATCAAGATAGTCGCGGTATTCCTGCTGGAACTCTTCCCAGTCTAAGTCCAGAAATTCTTGTTTGCGCGTTTCCCAATGTTCAATTACTGCGAGCGTCTCATCCCGTACTTCATCGCTTGAAAAAGCGAGCTTGAACACTTGCAAAATAAAGACGCGTTCCGCATATTCTTTCGTGTCAAAGCCGTAAACCGACGCCGCGTCAAATAGAAATTTCATTTTGATTGAAAGCAGCAGCGGAAAATCAGCGAGCCCAAGCAGAATGCCACCGGCACCGGTGCCGGCGCCTTCAACAACAGCTGTTTTCCGGTAGTTGGACAACTTCTGTGTGAGTAATTGATCTTTTTCCTCAAGAGATAGACCGGCAGCCTGATCTTTTTTCGTGATCCACTGTGAACCATTCAAGCAGGCCTGAACCATATTTTTAATCGCAACCGTAATCGCATTCATGACCTTGTCAGGAATGTAGCCATTAATCTTTGCTTGAACTTTTTTGGACATCCGGTTCAGCAGGTTCGACGGCTTGCGCATTTTTCGCTTCCAAACCATGATTTCATCATAAGCCTTCAACTCATAATCGTTCATCGGAACCCTCCTTGTTTGATTTACGCGCGCCGATCAACGTGCGTTTCACTTAAAAAGCGAAAACCGCAGCAAAACAAGTGAGCCACCGCACCACTTGCCGGCGACGGCAGCCGGTCGAATTCAAAGGATGGACCGAATTTGGGAAGAAGGTGCGGGGAACAAGGCCAAACCCGGAACATGCTGAACCGTTGAATCCCGCGATCAAAATGAATCTCCAGCCAGTTTTCTTGCCGATAAAAGCAGTGAAAAAGCTGATTCAGACGTAAAAATCAAATTTGGCGATTAACGGGTTCGAACATATTCTAAGTCATTACCCCATTTTTCTGCCTGCGGCCTAGGCGCCCGCCCATCCGGATTTGCGCGCTGGGCATACAGTAGTAACAAATACGATAGGCAGGTGTTTCGAAAATGTATGAGGACCAAAATGGGGATGCATATCCGTACGGCGATGCATCGTACGAATTTGAACCGTACCGTTATGTAAACGATTATGACGATATTTATGTTGATGAGCGTGAACAGCCGCAGCCGTTTTTCATTCCGCCGAATGCGATTCAACAAGAGTTGAACCGCGGCCGTCGCGGCCATTTTTACCGCACGCGTCTAGCAAGTTACAATCAGATGATGCTCATTCAGCTCTTGGGGATCAATCAGAACACGGGCATGGTGAGCATGAACGTTTACTTACCCTGGCAGCGACGCTGGGTTCAGCACCAGGAACATTTTTCCGATATGTCCGGACTCACGTATGTCGGCCCGACGCCTCCGCCGGGCGTTCCATTTCCAAGACCCACGCAGCCGCCGCGTCCGCCGCGCCCATGGTGGTGCCCGCAATTCCCATGGCATCCTGCGTGCAGATAAAAAAAGAAAGCTTAACAGAAAGAGATGGCCCATGCGCGGCGCCATCTCTTTCGTTGTTTGATAAACGATTAAACAAGGGGGAGTAGCGATGTCTTTACTAGTTATAGTTTTGAGTTCGCTGTATTTTTGGTCTATGCTGAGCGGCTTGCATCTTGATGCCAGCGAGCGGCAGCATGCAAAGAAGCTTCACTGGAGGCATCTGCATGGGAAGAAGCGGCATCGCTTATACATCGAGATGGCGATCGCTTTTTTGTTTTGGGTCGGCCTCATAAGCTTATCCTTCAGTCTTGACCATCCATGGATGACGGTGGGCGCGATGATCCTGTTTTTAATCGTTGCCGCGATCAATCTCAAACGCACCGCGTGGCCTGCAGAAAGCGCTTCACAGACCGTCAGCGGCAAACGTTGTGGCGACGCTTGATCAAGCAGATGGATCAAGAAAAAGCTGCTGAAACTCCGCTTTCGGGAAACGATTGGCAATATCCATTTGCGGCATGGACCGACGCGTTGAAGCGATGATCATGCCGCGAAGTGCATCGATGTTTTAGAAAAAAACGAGCGCCGTGGCGCTCGTTGTCGATTAGACTTCCTTATAAACAGTGACTTCTTTAATTTCCGGCAGCAGGCTGTAGGCAGTGAGCCGATGCTGGCCGTCGTACAAACTGAGATCTTTGCCTACGATCATCGGCGGAAGCTTGCCGCCTTCGTGCAGGTGGTCAACCATTTGTTTGACGTTATCGGTGTGATAATCGTCGTAGTTTTCCGGATCATTGGCCCATTCTTTGTACGTGATCAAGTTTTTACCATTATTGCTGAACGTGCAAGGGACGTCGTACAGCGCTTCCTTTGCGATTGTCGTAAGCACAAATTGGTGGTCGTCCGTGCCAAACGCGTCGTTTTGCAGATCACTGTATTGGCTGCAAATCGCTTTTCCTGTTAAAACCTCTCCCATATGCAACCCCTTCTAAACGGTTTCCAAGCCGCAAAATGATGGATGCGGCAATCCTTTTACTCATTATAAAATGCCTCATCCTGCAAAGTAAAGACGATTCTGGCGCGATTTGACAGATGGTAACTTTTTGCTAAACTTAACGTTAATATAACCTGAAGCGGAGGCGCGCGTATGTCGGTAGAAGCAGTGAAGGATTATTTCAGGTCGGTCGGTCGTGAAAAGGATGTCATTGAGCTCGAACTTTCCAGCGCGACGGTGCAGCTGGCTGCGGAACATCTGCATGTTGCACCGGAACGAATTGCGAAAACGCTCGCGTTTCGAGGCGAAAACAAGCAAGGGGCCATAGTTGTCGTCATGGCTGGCGATGCCAAGATTGACAACAAGAAATTCCGCCATGAGTTTGGATTCAAGGCACATATGCTTTCGCCGGAAGAGACGCTTGAACGGGTTGGTCACGCGGTGGGCGGTGTTTGCCCGTTTGCCTTGAAGCATGACTGGCCGGTTTATCTGGATGAATCTCTGAAACGATTTGAGACTGTTTTCCCGGCATGCGGCAGCAGCAACTCAGCAATCGAGCTAACGATTGACGATTTGTATCAATTTGGAAACGGCAAGGCGTGGGTTGACGTCTGCAAGGGCTGGCAGGACGAAGCGGAAGCTTAAGCGGCTAAAACGAAAGGCTTAGTGCAGAATAGAGCGTCGGAGGGTTTCGGAACCTCCGGCGTTCTTTTACACTAGAGGAGCAGGTAAAAACAAACGGCCGGTTTCGCTGACTTGAGGCAAATCGGCCGATCGAATACATGAAAAAGGAGTTTTTCGATGAAACGATTTGCGATTGTACTGGTCATTGTTGCGCTTGCCTATTTCATTATTTTTAAGCCGAGTCCGTTGCTGCCGTTCAGCAAGCAGCAAGCATCAGCCCCGGTCACGAAGCAGGTCGATCAGATCAAGCTTGAAGTTGGCAGCATGCACACCGAGGTCAAATTGAGCGATGACGACCAGGTGCACGCGGAGTTGAAGGGAAGCGGAAGCGTGAACGTGGTACGTTCCGGAAACACGGTTCAGGTGAAAACACGTCGGCCGTTCACTTTTTTTAACTGGTGGAACCGTACGCGCCTGACCGTCAGCATCCCGCGCGACTACGAGCGAGCGCTTGACTTTGCCATTGGTTCCGCAAAACTGGATTTCACCGCTGAACCCGAAACAACCTATACCGCACTGACAGCAGATGTCGCCTCAGGATCGATGACGGCTAAAAATGTGACTGCAGAGAAAAGCACGATTACCGTGCATTCCGGAAATGCCCGTTTAAATCACTGGAAGACTGCATCGGCCGATCTGGTTGTGCGGTCGGGGAACCTCAAGGCAACCGGCTATCGCGGTGGATTTAACGCACAAGTAAACTCCGGAAACCTGACAATGGATGTCGCAAAGCTTACCGGATCGGTCAAAACAACCGTACGCTCCGGACGCGCAAGGATCCATTTGCCACGCGACGCCAGCTTCCGCCTGAAAGGCAACGCAAACAGCGGCTTGATTCAATGCACGCTTGCGCTGAAGGAGAAGGGCAAAGGGGAGAACACGATCGAAGGCGTGCATGGCTCGGGCACGTACACGTTTGATGCTACGGTCAACAGCGGCTTGCTGCATATTAATTGAGTAAATTGGAATAGGGGTTCGGCGATCGTGCCGGGCCTTTTTTCCATTAAGGAAGAAAGCTTATGATTTTGCCCCGTCTTCAAACCCATAGACCCATGTCTTGGCCAAGCATCAAGCGCGAAGATGCGCGACGTGGAATGTTGGGATTGTATCATATTTCTACCTTGTCGGTTTGATTCATGATATTATAGTAGAGTTGCCCGATGCTGATGATCGAACGCCAAGCATCAGCAAGGTTATTCATGAAGGTTTGAGAAAGAAGTGGTGGAATGGAAACATTAGAAGAAAAAAAGATTCAAACGCATGAAAATCTCAACGTGATCCCAATTGTGCTCATTTTGCTTTCAGGCGGGTTTGTCACAATATTGAACCAGACGCTGCTAGTCACAGCGCTGCCGAGTATCATGCATGACCTGAATCTTACATCGGTTAGTGTACAGTGGCTTCAGACAGTATTTTTGCTTGTCAACGGGATTATGATTCCCATTACAGCCTTTCTTGAGGGAAGGTTTACCACGCGAAAATTGTTTTTGTTCGCAATGGGATCATTTACTCTTGGTACGCTGATCTGTCTGCTTGGGGACAACTTTCTCCTATTAATTATCGGGCGCATTGTCCAAGCGATGGGCGCCGGCATCATGATGCCGCTGATGATGACGGTTATGTTTATCATTTTTCCAATTGAAAAACGTGGATCGGTGATGGGGATCTTTGGACTCGTGATCGGGTTTGCGCCGGCGATCGGCCCGACCTTGTCCGGCTGGCTGATCAACCACTATTCATGGCGGATTTTGTTCTACGTCGTGCTGCCGGTGGCGCTGCTTGATTTCATTCTTGCTTATTTTATCCTGAAGAATGTCACCAAACTGACTTACCCGAAACTGGATGTGTTATCGATTGTCCTGTCAACGATCGGATTTGGCGGTATCCTGTATGGCTCGAGTATCGCTGGAAGTCGCGGCTGGGGCGATCTTGAAGTTCTAGCCACGTTGGCGATTGGGGCTGCGGCGCTGGCGGTCTTCATCTACAGACAGCTTCATCTCGACCAGCCGATTCTTGAGTTCCGCGTCTTCCGCTATCCGATTTTTACGCTGACAACGGTAATCGGTATGCTGTGCTTCTCGGTGTTCATTGCCGGAGCGACGATGCTGCCAATCTATATGCAGACGATGCTCGGGTTCTCACCGCTCAAATCGGGGCTGATGCTGCTTCCGGGTGCAATCGTGATGGGCGTCATGTCACCGATCACCGGACGCATCTTTGATCGAATCGGCGCGCGCGGACTCTCGATCACCGGTGTATCGATTTTGTTGCTGATGACGCTGCTGCTTGCTCGCGTGGATGCTGAGACGTCGTTTGCCTATTTGGCAATCGTCAATGCCGTGCGCATGATGGGACTTTCGATGGTACTGATGCCGACCACCACGGCCGGCCTCAATCAGCTGCCGCACCATTTGATTCCGCACGGCACGGCGATGAACAACACGATGCGCCAGGTCGCCGGTTCGATTGGTACCGCGATCCTGTTCACCGTCATGGCCTCAACCGCGCTCGATCCGAAAAAATTCGGCGTCAACGGACTAATTCACGGCATCGATATCGCATTCACCATGGCTACACTCTTATGCGGCGTTGCACTGATCTTAACCTTTTTCGTAAAAAAACCAAACGTATCACACTAAAAATAACCCCAAAACCTCCTTTTAGCACACTCTGAAGTGCAGAAGGAGGTTTTTTGCTTTAATTATTGAGCGTTGCGCTTTAACTTTTGCGGGATTCGCTTTAACTTTCGTGAGCTTCCTTTAACCTCGAAAATCTGCTTTCATTCTTGCACAATTCCATTCGATTGTTGTGCATCTCATTGAACGCGATGATTTGCTTCATTAAATAGGAGTGCGCCGGCGAGCGGCGCACGAATGCAGAGCGCCTCCGCAGCATACGCTGATAAAAAAGTAGGCAGTGGGGGCGTTCGCTGATGCCGGATTTATTTGATCAGATGCAGCCGTTTTTTGATCCGCGCTGGCTGCGGAGGCAGATTTTTGAGACGATTGATTTTTACGATCCGCAGTGTGTCGATCAGAAAAACGGCGGCTTTTTTCATTGCTATCTAGATGATGGGACCGTTTGCGACCGGACGACGAAATCGCTGGTCGGTACGGCGCGCTTCATCTACCTATTCAGCGTCGGCACGATGCTTGGCGGTCCGGCGCATTGGAAGACGATCGCAAAACATGGATTGCGCTTTCTCGATGAAGTTATGCGTGACCGAATCAATGGCGGTTACTATTGGCAGGCGGAGGAACGCCAAGTCAGCGACGATGGAAAAGATACCTATGGGCAGGCGTTTGTTCTGCTCGCTTTGACAACGGCGACCAAAGCGGGTGTTGCCGAGGCAGGACCGCAAATCAAGGAGTTGGCGCAAACGATCACTGCCCATTTGTGGGACGACGCGCAGCAACTCTGTGTGGCGAAAAAGAGCCGCAATTGGCACTGGACGGATCCGTACCGGGGACAGAATCCGAATATGCACCTTTGCGAAGCGATGATCACCGCCTACGAAGCGATTGGCGACCGTGCTTATCTCGAAACCGCGCGCACACTCGCACGCACCGTGACGATCACGCTCGCGCAGCAAACGGGTGGTTTGATCTGGGAACAGTACGATCAGAACTGGCGACCGGACTGGGTGCGCCGCGCCGAGTATGCAGGTAATGAGTTCCGCCTCTACGGGTATGTGCTTGGCCACTCGATTGAATGGAGCAAGCTGCTCACAAAAATTTACGCGTATACGCGCGAATCCTGGCTGCTCGCTCGGGCAAAAGCGCTCTATCATCAAGCATGGCAACGTGCCAAAGACGACCGCTACGGTGGTTTGATTTTTTCAATTACGCCGGATGGCCAACCGCTTGACACCTATAAATATTATTGGGTTATGGCAGAAGGGCTCGGCGCATCGGCACGGCTGGCAGCAGCCGATCCGGTGCAGCAGCGCGCATACCTGGATAATTATCAATGGCTGTTTAACTACTGCTGGAATCATCTGATCGACCATCGCTATGGCGCCTGGTATCCGAAGCTGACCCGTTCCAACTTACGCACCGGTTATGAAAAAAGCCCGCTTAACAAAACCGATTATCACCCCATCACGAATGAACAGGAGGCCATGCATGTTTTTGAAAAACTAGTCCCAAACGCGCTTTAAACGAAACAGCGCCTGCGCGTATCCCCAGACAGAAACCGGTGACATGATCAGCTGGTAGCAGAGCAGAAACAGCACCAAGCCAAGCCGATTGCGGCGCACCCTCAAGCCGAGTCTTTTAAAAACACGATTCTTTTGATAGAGGTAGAGTGATCCGAAACTTAGAATGGTCAGCGGCAAAACGAGCAGCGTGGTCAGGCCAACGATCCAGTAAATGCCGAAGAATGCCAAAATCAGCCCAGGAATCCAGCACACAGTGTAAACGATGTCCAAGTACGGCATCATCAGATTAATTCCGGTTAGATATTTCGTATAGACGAGGCGATGCTGCCACGGCTTAATTTCCGTCAGACCTTCAATCATACCGCGCGCCCAGCGTGAACGCTGTTTGGCAAAATGGGCCAGCGTTTCCGGTGCATCGGTGAAAGCGACAGCCAGCGGTTCAAAATAGACGCGCCATTTTTTATGAAGCAACCGCCAGGTCAGGACAATGTCCTCGCCAATCGCATTCGGCCAGCCGCCAACCGCTTGGACGCATTCGGTTTTATAGAGACTGAACGCGCCTTGGGCAACCAGCGTACCTTGATAAAGCCCTTGCAGCCGTTTGACCGAAGCAATGCCGAGGAAATAATCCCATTCCTGCATGCGCGTGCAAAGCGAAGCGCGGCTATTGCGCACCAGCATCGATCCGGCAACCGCACCTACATCATCTGGACTGCTGACCATACGCGCAACAAGCGCACGCACCGCCGAAGGATGAAGCAGCGTGTCGGCATCGAGTGTAATCACATAAGGGGTGGTGACATGTTGCAGCCCCTTGTTCAACGCGTGAAATTTGCCCGGACGTTTCTCATGGAGCAACGTAACGTCCAAATCCAGCGCTTTGGCTGCACGAGTAACCGCGCCCTCCGTATCGTCATGCGAATGATTGTCGATCACAATCACATGCAGATGCGCCCGATAATCTTGCCGGGACACATAGCGAAGGGTCTGCTCAATCGACGCCTCTTCGTTGTAGGCGGCGATCAACAGGGTCACCGGAACCGACGGATGTGCCTGTTTCCAGCGCGGCTGCCGGTCAAAGAACAGACTAATAATCAAGAAGGCATTCAAATAGCCCGGGATATAGGCAATGGCACTGATCAGAATCAAGGCAAGCGGAAAGGAAACCACCGCGGAGAAATCAAGCAACCACGGCAGCGATATATAAATAGAAAAGAGCAGCCAGGCAAAAGCAAAACCATGGCTGATCCAGAATTTTATCGAAACGGGTACATACAACTTACGAGATTGCCTATTTGGCTCAAGCGGAGGGATAAGCAAATTCATAGCAGACTCCTAGAAAAATAGTATGACGGATGATCCGCGAGCACATGGCACAAGCATGAGCGTTTAAGTGATGTTTTTAGAAAACTTGGCTTTGCCAAGCCTCTGGCGAAGGCAAAGTCGCCGCCCGCGACGGCCATGGACGGCCTAGTGTTCGGTGAGCCGCAGGACGCGGCGTTCTACCGAACCACTTACACTCGTTTCCTTAAATCTTTTATTTTCTATACTTTCTTACCCGTGCAAAAAAGATATTCGAGGAAAAACAGGGGTTATGACGCGTTTTTCGATGCCAATAATCGCCAGCAAATTTCGTGAGTAAAATACTGGAATCGACCATTTCTGCAGGAAAATGAATTGATTTTATAAACTGTATCTATTATAATTACACTAATCTCCGAAAAGGGGAATCAAAGATGAATAGTCAGTTTACCATTGCGGTTCATTGTCTGATTGTACTCGCAAGAAATCCCGAACAAGTCTGGAATAGTGAGTCACTGTCACGGAAAGTGCACACGCATCCGGCCCGAATTCGCAAGATTATGAGTGTGCTGCGTAAGAGCGGCTTTGTCGAAACGAAGGAAGGTCTGGGCGGCGGCTATCGGATCTGCTGTGATCCCGGCACATGCACACTGGCACGAATCTATCAATCTATAGCCTGCGAGGCGCTGAAGCTCAGCTGGTGCTCGGCAGGCTGCGAGGACGATCCGGAATTCGATCGCATTCGCTCAGCGGTAGACTTTGCCTTTACCGGAGCCGAACGCGGACTCGAAGAATATCTGGAACAATGGTCGATCGCCTCACTGATGAAGCGAACGACTGGCTCTGTTGCACCAATCTCAGAAGACATGCATAACACATAAACTAAACAGGATCGGTGGTGAAGGTTAATGCAACATGAAACGATTTGGAAAAAAGGCGAATGGGTCAAAGGCAGAACGGTCAATGGCGAACTCATGCACGGTTTTGTCGTCGACTACAACCACGAAGACGGCACCGTCAAAATTAATGTTGTTGCGTGTGACCGCGAATCAACGGTGGGTAAAGTCATCGAAACACTCAGCTACCTAATCAAACCGTTCCCGGTGTCGCCGCTTGGCGGTCAGGAACTGCGCAGCATGACCGATCTCGCACTGATCACATCAGACCGCGACTGGTTCATGGATCTGACTGAACAACTTTCGGACCGTGCCGGCAAAACCACCGGTGACGCCCAGAAACAAAACAGCTCATGGTACTGGTCGGCGCAGCGTTAATCCAATCGCATAAAAAAGTAAGCAAAGGTGCCTTCGGGTGCCTTTTTTCTGTTTTGACCGTTCATTCATACGCAAGCATTCCCGTTGTCGTCACGACAAAAAACACCCAAGCGTATTCGTGCACGAACGGACAATCCTATCCCGCCACGACTTTTATACGTCTAAGGTGTTGTCATTCATTAATGTACTTAGTGCCTTGATTTATCGAACTTTAATTTGCCGGTGGGAAGGAGGACATCCTTTTTTTGCGTCACGTGAACGACGCGCATGATCCCTCTTACAACACCGATAACATAGCCAATGAAAAGGCCCAAGCCGACACCAATGAGCAGTAATAATTTAGGTGATAGCTCCAAAATTGAGGGCGTAACCGTTCCTAGCCAATAACCGCCGAACGTACCTAAAAAGAGTGCCGAACCAATGATCAAGAAACGATTTAAAAGAGAAGCAAGCATAACATCACGCATTTTTTTATCCAAATGAATCATCGCCTCTACAAAAATTAAAAATCGAGCATCCATGGCATTGATACATAGATCGACGACCTCTTTAAAAGAAAGCTTCTTGTTTTCCAGAATATATAAGCATTCATCGCCATAGCGTTCTCTCCACTTTTTAGGATACAGATGGATGAGCCATTTCATTGTAGACCCAACCTTTTAAATCCTAATTGGGTAACCGTATCGATTTCGCGTAACTTTTCTTGTAGATAGGCGCGACCTGCAGAAGTGATTTGATAAGGTTTTCTCCTGTCCTTTGAGGGAATTGCCTCAATGAATTTTAGTTTCTCCATGCGGCTAATGGCGCCATATAAGGTACCGGGTCCGATTTTGACGGCATAGCATTTCTCAATATCTTCCATGATTGCATAACCATGTTTGTTCCCCTCGGCTAAACTAATTAAGATAAATAAAACGGGTTCAGAAAATCGTTCAAAGGAATTCACGGCTGTTCGTCATCTCCATTCGGTTGTTACGTTTTGTGATATAACGTATAGCGTAATAATAAATCATGAATGCTTCGCTGTCAATTCATTTTTTAAAGAATAGCACGAAAACAGGGCGATCCTTTCCCTTATACAAAGCGTTTTTTTCGTCAATGCTTTTGGCAGAGTAAATTTCTTTTCTTGGCTGGAAAGATGTGAGAAAATGATAGAAACAAAGGGGGCGGACGTTTTGATTCATTCATTGAAGGATACGGTTCAATTGAATAATGGCTTGGAGATGCCGGGTTTCGGACTTGGCGTCTGGAAAGTCAAGGATGGTGAAGAAGTCATTCACTCGGTTCGTTCTGCGCTGAATGCGGGTTACACGATGATCGATACAGCGGCCATCTATCGCAACGAGGCAGGTGTCGGCGAGGCGCTGCGCCAATCGGCGGTTCAGCGCGAGGATGTATTTATCACCACCAAGGTATGGAATGCCGACCAAGGCTACGACACGACGCTGAAGGCATTCGAGACCAGCACGAAAAAGCTCGGGATCAATACGGTTGATCTGTACCTGATTCACTGGCCGACCGCCGGCAAGTACAAGGAAACATGGCGGGCGATGGAAAAGTTGTACAAAGACGGCCGCGTGCGTGCGATCGGTGTTTGCAACTTCCATATTCATCATCTTAAAGATCTGATGGAGGGCGCCGAAATCAAACCGGCCGTGAATCAGATCGAACTGCACCCGCTGCTTTCTCAAGTACCGTTGCGCAACTACTGCTACAAGGAAGGGATTGCGGTCGAAGCTTACTCGCCGCTCGGCAGCGGCGGACTGATCAATCATCCGCTCCTAAGCGAGATCGGCAAGAAGTACGGTAAAACCGCTGCACAAGTCATGCTGCGCTGGGATGTTGACAGCGAGATCATCACGATTCCACGCTCAACGAAAGAGGCGCATATCATCAGCAATGCCGATATTTTCGATTTTGAACTTTCTCCGGAAGACATTGATCAGATCGATACATTAAATGAAGACAAGCGTTTCGGCGCCGATCCGGACAACTTCAATTTCTAATCGATAGGGCTTGCTGCATGCATGAAGAGCCTGACGGAATCAAGGATTTCGTCAGACTCTTTTTCTGACTGAAAAAATAAATGAACCAGACAGGGAGTTTTTTAATGACCACACAAGAAATCAAACGCGGCCCGATTACTGTGGCACTCATCATCGGCGCGTTTGTCGCAATTTTAAATGAGACGCTGCTGAACATCGCACTTTCCGATTTGATTACCTACTTTCACGTAAACGAAACCACCGTTCAGTGGCTGACCACAGCTTATCTGCTCGTGATCGGCATCTTGATGCCGGTGACCGCACTCTTAACCGGCTGGTTCACCACGCGCCAGATGTTTCTCGGGGCGATGACCTTGTTCCTGATCGGCACCGCGATCTGCGGCTTTGCCCCAACGTTCTCACTGCTGCTCGTCGGCCGCATGATTCAAGCTGCCGGATCCGGACTTATTTTACCGGTCATGATGAACACGATTCTGTTTATCTATCCGCCGGAAAAGCGTGGCGGTGCGATGGGATTGATCGGACTGGTCATCATGTTTGCCCCGGCACTCGGACCAACCGTCTCAGGCTTGATCATCGCGTCACTGTCCTGGCGCTGGCTGTTTTACCTCGTGTTGCCGCTGGCGCTGTTCTCAATTCTGTTTGCTGCCCGTTATCTGACAAACGTTTCGGAAGTGACTAAGCCTAAAGTAGACGTTTTGTCGGTGATTTTGTCTACGGTTGGTTTTGGCGGGATTGTCTTCGGTGCCGGAACCGGTGCTGAAGGCGGTGCGCTCGGCATCACAGTCGTGGCGCTCGGGCTTGTCAGCATCGTTCTGTTTGTCTGGCGCCAGCTCGTAATCAACAATCCAATTCTTGATTTTCGCGCCTTCAAATACCCGATGTATACACTGTCAACGCTGATCATGATTATGGTGATGATGACGTTGTTCGCAACGATGATTCTGCTGCCGCTCTATTTGCAGCGGGCGTTGCTTCTGTCCTCGTTCGCCGCAGGATTGGTTTTGCTTCCCGGCGGGCTGATCAACGGGTTGCTGTCGCCGGTGATGGGCAAACTGTTCGATAAATTCGGTCCGCGCCGACTCGTTATTCCCGGGCTGCTGATCATGTGCATCGTCGTCTGGCTCATGACGCGATTAACCGTTTCTGAAAGCATGCTCTATGTCATTATTTTGTATGCTGCGCTCTTGATCGGCATGTCGATGGTGATGATGCCGGTGTCGACGACCGGCCTTAACCAGCTGCCGAAAGCGATGTACCCACACGGCACAGCGATCATGAACACGCTGCAGCAAGTCGCAGGCGGGATCGGCACCGCGCTGTTCGTCGGCATCATGGCCGCCGGACAGAGGGCCTATCTTGCGACTGCTTCCGATCCGAAAGCACCGGCCGAACTGCTGCATGCCATGGTTGCCGGCATGAGCCGCGCTTTCTTTGTCGCCCTGCTGATCGGGATTGTCTCGCTCGTGCTCGCCTTTTTCCTGAGACGATCAATCGCCCCCGAACAGCAGCCGCACGGGTGATGCTTGATTGAGGCATGTGCCAAGCTTAGGCGCAACGTTAATGTTTTGGGCGGATTCGTTATAAGTTTAGCGGTCCTTGTTCCGATTTTTACGCGCATCGTTACATTTGGAAATCCAATCGTTTAATCGAACAACACTTGCGCATACTAAGCTCATCTTTGACTTCAAAGAGGTGACTTAAATGACTGCATTTTCGATTGAACATCTCAGCACGCTATACATCATTCTCCTACTTGAGGTCGGTCTGATTCTATTCAGACAGGCCTCTTTTGCGCGCACCAAGCTTCGTTTTTGGCTCGCCGCCATCTTAATCCTTGGCGAGGTCGGCTATCAGATTGGGATCGCGCTTGTCGGGAAATGGACGCTGCGCAATTCACTGCCGCTCGAAGTCAGCGATCTGTCGGCCTTGCTCACCGCAATCGCGCTGCTGACTCGAAAACGCCCACTCGCCGCGATCCTGTATTTTGTCGGCATCGCGAGCGCACTTCAAGCCTTGCTCACGCCGGACTTGAATGCGTCCTTCCCGGATCTGCGCTACATTCAGTTTTTCGCCACACACGGCGCGACCATCCTTGGCTGCACCTACCTGATTGCCGTCGCCGGTATCCGTCCAACTTATCGAGCGCTTTGGTTTGCTGCCGCTTGGCTGAATGGATACGCCGTGCTCATGTTCATTGTCAATCGGCTGCTTAACGCGAATTACATGTACCTGACGTACAAACCGAAACTGTCCGTGCTGAACTTATTCGGACCATGGCCGTGGTATCTGCTCTGGGCAGAGCTCGCGATGCTGATCGAATTTCATCTGCTTTACTGGATCAGCAGGAAATTTGCCGGACGGCGTCGGAAATAGTAACCATTCGATGAAAAGGAAGGTGCCTTGTGATTAGCAAAAAGTTAACCCCACCACTGCGCCTGTTCGTGGACCAAGCGCTGCTCAACCATCTGCCGATCAGTCATCCGGCACGTCCCAGAATTGAGGATGCCCTTGGCAGCTATCGCAGCGGATTCATCGGCCAGCAGAACCTCGCGTATTTCCTCGACCTAAGTGATCTCGGCAAAAAAGCACGCATTTTTTACGATCTTCATCCCGAAGGATTCCAGATGGACACGCTGATCCTCGCCCCCACATTCATTTCAATTATCGAATGCAAAAATTATTCCGGTACCCTTATTTTTATCAGTGAGAACGGACAGATAATCCGCTGCATCGGTGGCCGGCGCGACGGATTCGCAAATCCGCTGCTTCAAGTCGGACGTCATCGCAAGCTGCTCAAGCGATGGCTCGCCGCCTGCGGCAATCCACCGCTGCCAATCGAAACTGACGTAGTCATCGCCAGCCCGAGCACGATCATCGAAAATCAGGCACGATCACGCCGCGTCCAGAACCACGTCTTTCACGCCGAACAAGCGCCGCATAAGCTCCGAGCAATGATGGAAAAGCACAGCCGCGACCGCGATTACAGCCTGATCCTACAAAAAATTGAAGAAAAATTGCTCCAAGACCACATCGCTCCCTTCACCGACGTCCTGAAAAAAATTTCCATTTATCCTTCCGAACTGTTGCGCGGCGTCCAATGCCCGAGCTGCCACCGATTCACCATGCAGCGCATCTACGCCGGCTGGCATTGCCCAAGCTGCAACGGCAAATTCAAGTCTGCCCACGAACCCATGATCAAATGCGCGCCCCAAAGTAAAACCGGGGACGCGCTCACTATTCTTGATACTTTTTTCACAAACCGCTGCCTGCTCAATCATGGATCTAGACAATCATCTCGATTCAGCCAATTTTTTCTCTTTTAGATTGATTTGTCCTCAGCAGAAAAAGAACGCGCTCATGCGTGTGTTCCCTGCGATGCACTCCGCTTAGTTTTCCCTGTAAACCCTTGTCCCCATTGACTTTTTGGCATATAACCGTAGGTCGTTTAATAAGATGTTACAAACTCACATACGGGGTTTCGAGGTGAGCGCGGCGGGCTTGGAACGAGTATGATACGTTACTTGAGTTCCGTTTCTCCAAAGATTGTCTCATTTCGCATCTTCATAAATACAGGAGGCGAGTGGTGTGCACGATTACATCAAAGAGCGTACGATCAAGATTGGAAAGCATATCGTGGAGACAAAGAAGACGGTTCGAGTCATCGCCAAAGAATTTGGCGTTTCGAAAAGTACCGTTCACAAAGACCTGACGGAGCGGCTGCCCAGTATTAATCCGGAACTTGCTAACGCAGTCAAAAATGTACTCGACTATCACAAGTCAATCCGCCATCTTCGAGGAGGGGAAGCGACGCGTCTGAAGTATCAAAAAGATACGGAAGAAAAAGCAGTTCAGCACTGAGGCCGTCAGAAGCGCGCGAACATAATCGACGTATTCGTTTATTTTTCGACATACTCCCTGTTTTGTTTGAATTTATGATAAAATGGAATAATGATTGATAAATATTCTGGCAGAACTGCGAATATTTATGCGACAGGGAGGATTAAGCGTGTTTTCAAGAGATATCGGAATTGATCTCGGAACAGCCAATGTACTGATCTACGTAAAAGGACAGGGCGTCGTACTGAATGAACCTTCAGTCATCGCAATGGATACAGACACAAAGCAAGTGCTTGCAGTCGGTGAGGAAGCAAGACGGATGGTTGGTCGTACACCGGGAAATATCATCGCCACACGGCCGCTACGTGATGGAGTTATTGCAGACTTTGAAGTAACCGAACTCATGCTCACGCACTTTATTGATAAAATAAATGTAAAAGGTTTCTTAAAAAAGCCAAGAATCCTAATCTGTACGCCGACACATATTACATCGGTGGAACAAAAAGCGATTCGCCAGGCAGCCGAACGAAGCGGTGGAAAGCAAGTTTATCTGGAAGAAGAGCCTAAGGTAGCTGCAGTTGGCGCCGGTATGGATATTTTTCAGCCAAGCGGCAACATGGTCATCGACATTGGCGGCGGAACAACCGACATCGCCGTACTTTCAATGGGCAATATTGTCACCTCTCAGTCGATCAAATTGGCAGGGGATACCTTTGATCGCGAAATTTTAAACTTTATTAAAAAGAAGTACAAATTGTTGATTGGTGAACGCACGGCCGAACAAATCAAGATTACCGTCGGCACAGTTTACAAGAATTCGCGCGATGAAAGCATGGACATCCGCGGACGCGATATGGTCACAGGACTGCCGAAAACAATGACGGTGCATTCCAACGAAATTGAAGAAGCACTGTCGGATTCGGTCAATGTAATCGTTAGTTCGGCAAAAGCCGTACTCGAACAAACACCGCCGGAACTTTCCGCAGACATCATTGACCGCGGCGTGATCATGACCGGCGGCGGTGCGCAGCTGCACGGAATCGACCAATTGCTTGCAAGCCAATTGAAAGTGCCGGTTGTTGTCGCAGACAATCCGATGACCTGCGTTGTTGAAGGCGCCGGCAAAATGCTGGAACATCTGGATAAACTGCCGAAGCGCAAAGCAAATTAACTGCTCTGCGCTTTCGTGTAGCCCAGGATGCGGACAAGTCCATCGAAAAAGTGCGCACCCGCTGCACCGGGCAGCGAAAAATCAGATTCGAAAAGCACACAAATAAAACTGGGCAGGTGAATGATCGTGATTCGAGGCATCTATACTTCAGCAGCCGGAATGATTGCGCAGCAAAGACGGCAGCAAACATTATCGAACAACTTGAACAATCTTGACACCCCGGGTTATAAAAGTGATCGAAGCAGCTTGAGGACTTTTCCGGAGCAGCTGATCGAACGGCTCGGCGGGGACAATGAAGCCAATCGTGAAGTAGGTTCACTGGCAACCGGCGTCTATCAGGACGAGATGAACCCGGACTTTACACAAGGAACGGTGACGGAAACCGGAAAAGCGACTGATGTGGCACTGATCACATCAAGCCTGCCCGTCAATCCGCAGACCGGCGTGCAGGAAGGCGCTCTGCTATTCAATGTCCGCACAACCGGCGGCGATCTGCGCTACACGCGTAACGGGCACTTTACCTTGAGTCCGGAAGGTTATCTGACCGACAGCTCCGGCAATCAAGTGCTCAGTTCCGCCGGACAGCCGATCCAGCTGCCGTCCGATGATTTTCAAGTTGCGGCAGACGGCACGATTCAGGCCGATGGCAACAACTATGGACAAATTGGTGTCAGCTACGCGGCCGATACGAATCAGCTGGTCAAGGAAGGGACTGGGCTGTTCCGCAGCACGACCGGCGACTTGCCACAAGGCGCAGCGAACGCTCAAATCAACTATAATGTGAATCAAGGATTCGTTGAAGGATCGAATGTACAGGCTGATCAGACCGTAACGGACATGATGGAAGCCTACCGATCCTTTGAAGCAAACCAGAAAGTGCTGCAAATCATTGATGGTACACTGGATAAAGCGGTCAATCAAGTCGGCCGCGTGAACTAATCGGAAAAGGCGGGTGAGTCGCGTGCAGCAGCAAATGATGGCTTCAGGGGTCACACTGGGGCAGATACAGCAGCAACTGGATACCGTGGCCAACAATATAGCAAATGTCGGAACGAACGGCTACAAAAGCCGCGATGCCAAATTTGTTGATCTTCTATTTCAGCAAATTGACAATTTGAATCCGGCCGATCAGGATCAAACCGATACGGAAAATCGGCTGACGCCGAACGGCATTCGCAGCGGTTCGGGCGTTAAGGTCGGCGACACATCGCTGGATTTGTCTGCAGGCGCGATTAAAGAAACCGACAATCCGCTTGACCTTGCTTTAACGGATGCGCACCAATTTTTTACCGTTGACGGAGGCGGTGCAACCGCCTATACGCGTGACGGCGCCTTTAACACTCAGCCCGATCCGGGAAATGCGAACCAGTTGCGGCTTCTGACGAAAAGCGGAGCGGCTGTGCTTGACGCAGGCGGGCAGCCAATAACAATCCCCGCACATTATCGGGACATCCAGATCGATCAAACCGGACAGATCAATGTGATCTTGAACAACGGCACAACCGTTAATGCCGGTCAGCTAGGCATCGTAACGATTAATCGCCCGCAGCTTCTCGAGAGCAGCGGCAATAACCAGTACACCTTGCCGAATTTGGCTTCGCTTGGCATTGGCCTCAACCAAGTTGTTCAGCCGGCCGCAGGCAGTGTCACCCAAGGCAGTCTGGAAAATTCCAATGTTGATCTGACCAAAGAAATGGCCGATCTTATTAATTTGCAGCACAACTACCAGCTGAACGCGCGATCCGTGACCATCGGCGACCAGATGGCCGGATTGGTCAACGGTCTGCTGCGCTAAGCGAGGAACAAAGCATGGAACCGAACGAAAAGATACATAATAAAACCAATCCACCGGGAACGAGAAAAGCTGCCCGCGATCAGCGCAAAGCTGCGCAAAAAGCAGAACGCAAAACGGGGAAAAAACGTCCAACTCAAGAACAAAAGCCGCTTTATAATCCGTTTTTCGCTTATAAAAAGCGCCGTTTTCCAATTTGGCAGCGTTTGATTGCCTTAATCGCACTTTGCTGCATTGCCCTGGCTGCCGGAGCAATGCTCGGTTACGGCGGGTTCGGACACCGCAACCCATTCGCCGTTTTCGCTCCGGATACGTGGCAGCACATTTTTGATTTTTTCCGAACCCATTGAGTGAAAGGGGGAGAGGCGCAGCTGCGCCATCCTATGCTAACCATTGACGAGATAAAAAAGATTTTGCCACACCGTTATCCATTCCTGCTCGTTGACAAAGTGCTCGAAGTCGAAGACGGGAAGAAAGCGGTCGGCATTAAAAACGTAACCGTAAACGAACCGTTTTTCCAAGGCCATTTTCCTGATTATCCGGTCATGCCCGGCGTCCTCATCGTTGAAGCACTCGCACAAATCAGCGGCATCGCCGTCCTCAGCAAAGGCCAACAAGAAAACATGCTGACCCTGTACGCCGGAATCGACAAGTGCCGTTTTAAGCGCCAAGTACGCCCCGGAGATCAACTTAAACTAGAAGCAGAAATCCTCCGATTCCGCGGCGGATTCGCCAAAGCCAAAGGCACCGCCAGCGTCGACGGCGAAATCGCCTGCGAAGCAGAAATGATGTTCGCACTCAAAGCAGCAGAATAAAAAAGATCGCAGAGCACACATCTGCGATCTTTTTAATCAAGGAAGAATCGGTAGAGCGAAAACCCGAAGTTAAAGCAAAACGCATCGCAACACGACAAGCATGAAATTAGACAGCCAAAAATCGAGGAATTATGATAAAGAATAAGAAACAATAAGGGGGAATCATCCATGACACAACTCTCCGACACCGGATTTCATTTCGGCGATCCGGCAGCACCGATCAAATTGACCGTGTTCACCAACTTGGCTTGCCCACATTGCGCCGCATTTTTCACGAACAACGACCTGACTCCGTACTTTGAGAACAAACAGCTTGAACTCGTACTGAAATTCTTCGACAAGCCAAAAATCGGCCTGCTCAAAGGCAACCTCGTTCATCTGTTCTTGGACTACAATCAACAGGAAAAAATCAACCCAATTATTTTACAACTGTTCAAGGATCAATCCGAGTGGAAAAAGCTGAGCGATGACGCATTGAAAACCACGCTCAAAGAAAAATATGGACTGGATGTCCATCCCGAAAATACAGATTATAGCTTGACGATTGCCAAAGAAGCGATCGACTTCAACGCAACCTCGGTACCAACCGCGTTGATCAGCATCAATGGAGAAGCACCAAAAAAAATCAATCAAGACGAATTGAAAGAGACCCTTGAATCTGTTCCCGCAAACTAAATAAAGAAGCAAGATAAAGGCTGAGCTACGATGCTCAGCCTTTATTGGTTCTGTCCACTGAAGAAACTTCAAACCCGGAAAGTCGTATCAAACGGACCGAATTTCGTATCAAACCATCCAAAATTTGTATCAAACTTGAAAACGGCCATACCGGCGAATACAGAGACAACACGTTCACATTCAAACCGAAAGGGAACCGAGGCAGACTTTCTATGAATATCCAAGACATTCAACTGCGAGCCGTTCCAACCATCAATCACGGGCGCTGGCATCTCTCCATCCATCTGAGCGGCAAGGGCATACTGCAGGAAAACACAACTGCACTCAATCCGCTGAACGCGCGCGACCGGCGCCGGATTGAGCAGCAAACCGAAGCATATCTCGCATCACTGATTACCAAGGGCTTTAAACAAAGCCAATGCGTTGGCAGCGATGTCTACATGACGTACGAAGTGTTCGAGCGCAGCTATCCGCATGAATGCCAACGCGCCCGAGCGCATTGGGCGACCGTATATCCGAACATTCATCTCTCGGTCCATCCGCAGATTCAACTGATGCATTCCGGAGCGAGCAACAGCTGACCCTAAGGAAACATCGAACAAGGACACTTTATGCAGAAAAACAAAAAACGTTGTCAGAATATCTGACAAATCTATTTCCCAAATCCTAAATTCCAGATAGAATAAGAACGTACTTTTTATTTTTCTTTGTTAAAAAAAGAAACACAGTTCCACTCAGTGGAACAAAAGAGCGCACAGTTTAGACAAACACATTTTGGGGTGAAGGGTGAGAAACGAATGACAGAGACAACCAGCAAGTTGCAAGAAGAGGAAAAGGTGGGCCCTTATCAACACCAGACGCTTTGGGCATCGATCGTCGGCTATGCGATGGACGGTCTGGATATGATGATTCTTTCCTTTGTTCTGCCATTAATTATTGCGTATTACAGTTTGAACCCCGCGCAGGCGGGAAGTATTTCAACCATTACAATGCTAGGGGTTGTGGTCGGCGGTTATTTGTTCGGGATCCTCGCCGACAGCTACGGACGTGTGCGCGTGTTTACATGGACGATCCTCATTTTCTCCGTGTTTACCGGTCTTTGCGCGTTTGCACCGAATTTTGAAACGTTTAACATCTTCCGCTTTCTCTCCGGACTTGGGCTCGGCGGAGAATTCGGAATCGGGATGACCCTGGTTACAGAGACATGGCCGAAGAAACTGCGGACACGCGCAACCTCCTATGTCGCGCTTGGCTATCAGGGCGGGACGATTCTCGCCACATTGATGGCCGCATTCATTGCGCCGCATTTCGGCTGGAAAGGCGTATTCCTTGTCGGCGTCGTTCCCGCACTGCTTGCTTGGTGGTCGCGTCGCAATTTGAAAGAACCGGAAATCTGGCTGAAGTCAAAGGGTGAAAAGAAATCATCCATTTCGATTGTTGAACTGTTCAAGGGCTGGCGCATTACCGGAACAACGCTCGGCTTGATTATCATTTGCAGCGTGCAGAACTTCGGCTATTTCGGCATCATGAACTGGATGCCGACCATGCTTGCTCAACAGCACCACTACACGATTAACGGAACCGTGGTTTGGACCATTTCCACCGTTATCGGCATGGTGCTGGGCATCATTGTTTTCGCTTGGCTTGCCGATACATGGGGACGCAAACCGGCCTACATGACGTTCCAAATCTGCGCCGCGCTGATCGTCTGGATTTATTTCCAGATCGGCACCCCAACGTTACTGGTTGCACTTGGATCGGTACTCGGGTTCTTCGTTAACGGCATGATGGGCGGCTACGGCGCGCTGCTTGCCGAGCATTATGCGACAAGCGCTCGCTCCACAGCGGAAAATATTATTTTCAACACCGGGCGCTTTTTCGGCAGCTTCGGGCCGCTGATCATCGGATTCATGGCCCTCAATCACTCACTTAGTGCGGCGCTCGGTACGATCTCCGTTGTTTATATCCTGGCCGCCGTATCGATGTTCCTGCTTGTCCCGGAAACAAAGGGTAAGGATCTTGCTTAATAAAGGACGTGATGACCATCGAATGGATGGACCGCTTTGTTAAATTGATGGATGTAATCAGCGACTGTCCGGCCGGCGGTATCGGCATTACCGAGCTTTCCAAACAAACGCTGCTCAGCAAAGGGAGCTTACACCGCATGCTGCAGAACATGTGCGGCTATCACTTGGTGGTTCAGAGCGCGGAAACAAAGAAATATATGCTGGGACCTAAAGCAATGAGTTGGGGCAGTACGTTTTTGCAAAACCGCGATCCGGTTGGACTGTTGGCGCAGTATTGCAAGCAGGTTGGCGATGAAACCGGCCTCTATGCCTTCATTTGCCGCTATCAGGCCAATGAAGTGTTCTGCACGCATACGCATCAACCGCTAAGCACCGGCGCGAACTTCTTTGTCCATGTCGGTCAACGCATGCCGCTGAATGCGGCGGCTGCCGCGCAGATTATTCTCGCTTATCAGCCCGATTCGGTCATTGACGGGATGCTGGAGAAAGAAGTGCTCCATCCGTACACGCCGTATACATTGACGGATCCGGACCAGCTGCGCCGCAAGATTGACCAAGCGCGGCAAACGGGCGAAGCCTACTGCAAGCAAGAACTAGAGCTTGGCACGTCAGCACTATCCGTACCGATTTTTCATAGCAAAAATCAAGCGCTGCTCAGCTTGAGCCTTGTCGGCAAGCAGCATTATTTTGACGAAAATAAAGATCAAATAGGCAAAGTCTTGCATCAAGCCGCAGACCAAGCCAGTGATCATCTGAGCGCGATGCAGGCGCTAAGCTCACTTTTTTAATAGGTTAAGACAGAATGTGATTTTTGGTCGCGCAAAAAGCCAGTGCGTCAAACGCGCAGATGCTCTGACGCCCGCGGCAAGCGAGCAACCGAAGCGACGATTCAGCACCGAAAAGACACGAGCCCATTACATATGGCTGGAGATTAAGGACCGGACGCTTTTTGCCCGTTTTTTCTTAAAACAACAAAATGAAAAAAGTGCCGGATGTTTAAGCGATTCGTCTCGCAGGACACCGGTACTTTTTCCTTCACAAGATAGAGAAAGATTCTGAAGCAACAAATAAGGATGGCGATGGTTAATGGTTGACACGCAGCGCGTGAAACAAACAATGCGCGAACTTGCACAGATCGGACGAACAGACCGCGGGATGATGCGGCTTGCTTACAGCAAAGCAGAAGAGCAGGCGACAAATGTTTTGATTGAACAGTGCCAAGCGGCAGGATTAGCGGTACACGTCGATTCGGTCGGCAATGTGACCGCCCGCAGGCAAGGTCGTTGTCCGGAACTTCCGGCAATTGGGATCGGCTCACATCTGGATACCGTCTATGAAGGCGGGACTTACGACGGCACCCTCGGCGTATTGGCCGCACTGGAAGTCCTGCGCGACTTGAATGCGCGCAGGATCGAAACGATACGCCCGATCGAGCTGTTTTCCTTCGCATGCGAGGAGTCGGCGCGATTCGGCTTCTCGCAAATCGGCAGCAAAGCGATTGCCGGCCTCATTGAGCAAAAGGACATTGCCGCGCTCACTGATAAAGAGGGGACGCCGATTCAAACGGTTTTTGCCAAGCGCGGCCTTGACTTCAGCAAGCTCGGGGAGGCACGTCTGCCAAAGCATAGATTGGCAGCCTTTCTGGAAATGCATATTGAGCAAGGACCAATACTCGAGGCGAAAAATCTGTCAATTGGCGTGGTAAGCGGCATCGCGGCACCGACGCGTTTCAGCATCTGCGTCAAAGGCCATGCGGCTCATTCCGGTTCAACACCGATGAATCAACGCCATGATGCGTTGATCGGTGCCGCTGAAATCACCTTGGAGCTGGAAAAAGAGGCACGCCGTGAGATGGCGCATGGTACGGTGGCCACCGTCGGCGATATTGAAATTGCACCGGGGGCGATGAACGTCGTGCCGGGCGAGACCCATATCAAGGTCGACATTCGCAGCATTTCACGCGCGTCGAAAGCCCGTGTCGTGCAATTCCTGTATGAGCTCATGGAGCATCTGCGCCAAACGCGCCGGCTGGACATTACCTGCAGGATGCTGAGTGATGAAACGCCGGTGCAGATGGATGAAGCCTTAATCGAAACGGTTGAGTCGGTCTGCCGCAGCAAGAACATTGCGTCGATGCGGATGCCAAGCGGGGCCGGGCACGACACGATGAACATGGCTGCGCTCTGCCCGGTCGGCATGATTTTCGTTCCCTCAACCGGCGGCATCAGCCATCATCCCGACGAACACACCAACTTAAGCGACATTATCACCGGCATTGACGTGCTCGAATCGGCCGTGCTCGAATGCGCCGGCAATGCCGCTGAGCAGAAAGCAGGTGCAGTAAAAGACCAATGAAACTCTTTAATGCGAAAATTATTGCCAACCATCCGATCAATGCCCGCTACTGGCATATGATCCTCGATGCGTCGATGCTGGATGAACACGTCGCACCCGGTCAATTCTTTCATCTTCAATGCGGCGATGCGCAGCAGAATCCGCTGCGCCGTCCGCTCAGCGTCTTCCATTATCATCAAGCATCGGCGACTTTGGAATTTCTCTATCTTGTAAAAGGAAGCGGGACGCAGCAGATGACCCAGCGCCGCCCCGGCGACTACATGAACTTGATTGGCCCGCTCGGACGCGGGTTCACGCTTCCGGAACAAGGTGCGCTGCTGCTGATCGCCCGCGGTGTCGGTGTCGCCACCTTGCATGCGCTGGCACGCGAGGCACGCGCGCAAAACAAAGCGGTTCATGTTTTGCTCAGCGCGCGAACAGCAAACGATCTACTGACAGCCACCGCCTTGGCGGAAATCGGTGCCAACGTCTACACGGTGACCGATCAGGAGGGCACGAGCAACTTGGAACAGGTGCGGCCGCGTTTGGAGCAGTTAATCCATGCCGAGAAAATCGGTGCGCTGTACAGCTGCGGCTCGCGCCGGTTGAGCAAGCTGGCTCAAGACTTAGCGGAAAAGTATCACTTGAAAGGAGAGCTGGCAACCGAAGCGCACATGGCTTGCGGCATCGGTGACTGCTACGCCTGCGCATGCACGATCCGCAGCCATGGCCAGTTGAAAACAGCCCGCGTCTGCAGCGACGGACCGGTCTTTCCAATCGAACAGGTGGTGATCCAATGAGCGATCTGTCTGTGCACATTGGAAAGCTGATTTTGAAAAATCCGATCATGCCCGCTTCCGGCACGTTCGGTGCAGAGCTCACGCCGCTGCTTGACATCAATCGGCTCGGTGCGCTTGTACCCAAAAGTGTCACCGTCTCTGCCCGCGACGGGAATCCGGTGCCGCGAGTTTGTGAAACAAGCGGAAGCATGATCAACTCGATCGGCATTCAAAGCAAAGGGATTGACGACTACGTGACGCATCAGTTGCCGGCATACCGCAAATTCAGCCCGCCGCTGATCGCCAGCATCTCCGGTGAAACGATTGATGAATTTGAAACCTTAGCAGCACGGCTTGACGCGCAGCCGGACGTTGCAGCACTTGAGCTCAACATCTCTTGTCCGAACTTGCGTGCGAATGGACAAGCGTTCGGCATGAGTGCTGAAGCAACCGCTCAGCTTGTGCGCACCGTTCGCGCAATAACCGATAAAACGGTGATCGTAAAATTAACGCCCAATGTGACCCGGATCCAAGACATCGCCCAAGCCGCAGAACATGCCGGAGCCGATGCGCTGACCGTGGCCAATACCTTTCTGGCCATGGCGATCGATAGCGAAACGCGCAAACCACGCATCGGCAACATTATGGGCGGCCTATCCGGGGCAGCGGTCAAACCGCTTGTCGTCCGCCTGATTTATCAAGTCCATCAAGCGACCCGTCTGCCGATTATTGGCAGCGGCGGCGTCATGAACGGACAAGACGCGATCGAGATGATCCTCGCCGGCGCATCCGCCGTGCAGGTCGGCACCGCAACGTTTCTCCAACCGAACGCCATGACCACAATCATCGACGACATCGACGATTATTTGAACCGTCATCAGATTGAGCATCTGACCGATCTCATCGGGCAGGTAGATCTCAGTTAACGACCGTCGCACCTAAAAAAGGCAGCCCGCAATCGCATAGGCGAAACATGGCACGCAGTCAAGCCGCACTGAAACGGGCTCAAATTGCAGCGAATTGCCCGCTGTTGATGCGAGCAAGCCAAACACGCACAATGCGCCGTGCCAAAACGGTGGTCGCTCAATTTCTGTGAATCAACAACAAACACTTTTGCCATCGTACCGTAAAATCCCGTATAATTTAAGCAGACATATAGACGGAGGCGAAATCATGCACTGGGATCATCTCATCAAAAACGGAACCATCGCCACACCAAGCGAAACGTATCAAGCCAATCTCTATATAAAAGAAGGAAAAATTTCCGCGATCTCCAAAACGGCGCTTGAAGGAACGGCCGAACAGGAAACCGACGCGCGCGGCCAATACATACTGCCCGGGCTGATCGACGTCCATGTTCATTCGCGTGATCCGGGGCCAACCTACAAAGAGGATTTCTTCACCTCAACCCAAGCGGCGGCTGCCGGAGGGATCACCACGATCTTCGACATGCCGAACACGACACCGCCGACACGCGATGCCGCCAGCTACCAAGCACAGGTGGCCAACCTGACGCCGAAAGCCCATGTCGACTTCGGACTTTGGGGCATCGCGCTCGGACCGATGAACAACGCCGGCTTGCCCGAACTCCATGACGCCGGCGTGATCGGCATCAAGTATTTCTGGGGCTACGCGGTCAACAAGAACACATTCCAGCTCACCTACAACTACGAACCGGGCATGACCGACGTGCTGCCGCCGCTGTCTGACGGCGAGGTCTACCAAATTTTCCAAGACGTCGCCAAGACCGGCAATGTTCTCGCCATCCACGGCGAAGACAGCAGCTTGATCCAAACCTTGACCGAGCAGGTGAAAAAGAGCGGACGTGACGATTACGAGGCGCTGCTCGACGGACGCCCGAATCTGGCCGAAGAAGTTACCGTACAAATGGGCACGGCCTTCTCACGCGCATCCGGCGCCAAACTGCATGTGCTCCATGTGACCACTGCCGAGGCAGCAGACGCGATTCGCCGCGCACAAGCCCAAGGCGCGCCGGTCAGCGCTGAAACCTGCCCGCATTACCTGTTCCTCAGCAACGAGGACTACCCAACCGTCGGCGCAGTAATGAAAATCTACCCGCCGGTTAAGTACAAAAAGGATCAACAAGCGCTGTGGCAGGCAATCAATGATGGCACGATCACGATCATTTCATCCGACCACGCGCCGCATACAGCCGAAGAAAAATCCGGCAGCCTCTGGAAAATACCGGCCGGCATGCCGGGCACCGAAACGATGGCGCCACTGATGCTGAATGCCGTTAACGAAGGCAAGCTTAGCCTGCAAAAACTGACGGCACTGATGTCGGAAAACCCGGCCAAACGCTTCGGCATCTACCCGCAGAAAGGTTCGCTCGAAGTCGGCACCGACGCCGACATCACGATTGTCGATCTAAACAAGGAAACAACGATCAAAGCGACGAACCTGCACAGCAAAAGCAAAGTCACCGCCTATGACGGCTGGCACATCAAAGGCGTTCCGGTGCAAACCATCGTCCGCGGCGTAACAGTCATGAAAAATGGCGAAATCGTCCACGGCCCAATCGGACACGTTGTAAAACCAAGCAAATAAGAGAAAAACGAAGGCAAGCGCGCGCAACACAAGACGCTTTTGCCTTTTTTTACACTGGTAAGAAAGTATAGAAAATAAAAAGATTTAAGGAAACGAGTGTAAGTGCAACTAAGCCTTTGCCTTCGCCAGAGGCTTGGCAAAGCCAAGTTTTCTAATCATTGAAGCAAAGATTCCGCATTCCGCAACAGCTCATCCGCAAATGTAGCAGCCAAAAAGAGAGCGTTGACCAAGCGCCCCCGCAAAAAAGAGTAGAGCGATTAAAAAGAACCACGGCGCGCCTTCTGAGTGTACGCGGCAGTGTCTGTCCGTTTATAATGCATGTATCACACAAAAATCGAGGGGAGACCTTTTGAAAAAAGTAATCCGTGTATGCGTAGCCGCAGTTCTGGCTCTGTCACTGACCGCTTGCGGCGGAGCAGATTCAGAACCAAACAGCCCGCACTCCGAAAGCGAGCCCATAAAAAAAGCAGCACCAGAACAACCCAAAAATCAACCAAGCGATGCAGACTCGTCTTCATCCGCACAAACGCCGGAAAAAGATACAAAGCAGACCCCTTACAGCGGCTATTGGATATCGACGAAAAATGCACGTTATTCCATAACGGTCAGGGCGAACCGGATCCTGTACAATGACGGGATCGGCAGCTATGGACAAATTAAGCGGAACGATAAATGGACAGTAAAAGCGAATCAAATCAGCCTAAATAATGCGGCACTGATTGCAAACGACGGTCAGGTCACCGGCTACGTCACGCAAACTCTGACACTATCGCACGATAAAAAGACGCTCCGCATATCTAAAAATAGCGCACGCGGCAACAAGAACGCCGATGCAGCTCAGTTCGACAAAGCATTCAACACGCATTACAGCGGCACGTTTAAAAAGGTAGAACCAACGAACACTAAAGGAAAAACGCCAATACATACGCCGTCTGCTGATGCGAGCAGCACGTCGACGCCTCAAACAAGCCGATATACGGGCGTTTGGTCGAATACAACCCAGAACTTTACCGCGTACTACAAAGACCAATTTACCGATCATGGCCCTACAGAACCGATCCAAAAGGTCACGATTGATATGCCGTCCTATAACCTTATCAAAATCTCAATCGAGCATATCCTGGGCAACAGGCAGATGCCGGGAACAATGAAACACATCGTCCCGATTGATCTCGACGGCAAAGGATCATTCACGTTCACCGACAGCTTTCACAACAAAGGCGGCGTCGCCAAGATTCAATTAAAAGACAACAAAGTTTATTATGACCTTCACTACACCGTAAAACCAAAAGAAGCAGCACTGCAGGAAGGCAGCCATAGCCTTCATATGAAAAAAGTTGAGTAAAGATGTAGTTTTATAGGACGATGTTACGATGCGTGCGAAAACAAGCTAGACGAAAGATCTCTTCATTGATCAGACTGGCACGCAAACAAACAAATTTAGGGGAAAACGAAAATGCAAATGCGCATTAAACGTATTGTTTTCCTTTTTGTGGAAGATAGGGTACATGGAATTGAAGTATAATTTGCATGATCATGATATAACTAAACGATTTACCCAACAACAAAGCCACGATCGGATCACTCAGAATCGTGGCTTTTATCTTTATAGTAACAGGTGCAACGCTTGCGGGCGACGGATCCACAGGAATGCTCACCCCGTATAAATCTCCCCATCCGGATAGCGGATGTCAACATGTGAACGTTTGGTCACCGAGAAGGCCAGCGTCAGCGGCCCGACCTTGCCGAAGAACATCAGGCACATAATCACGACTTTGCCGAACGGCGACAGTTGTGCGGTTGCGCCGATCGTTTCGCCGGCGGTTCCAAACGCGGAAATCACCTCAAACAAGATCACGAGAAACGGCTGATCCTCCGATAAGCAGAGCAGAAACAATCCGACCAGGATGACGATCAGCGAAATCGAGATGATTGATACGGCGCGAATGATCACTTGGTGACGGATTGTCCGCTTATTAATCACCACCTCGCGCCGCCCTTTCAGAAACGTCAGCATCTGCGCAAGCACGATCATGAACGTGGTCAGCTTAATCCCGCCGCTGGTCGACGTGCTGCCGGCACCGATGAACATCATCAGCATCGTCAGCAGCAGCGATGCTTGGCTAAGGCCGGCGGGATCAAGCGTTGTAATCCCGGCGGTTCGCGGCGAGACGCCTTGAAAGAAGGCCGCCCACAGCTTGTCCACGAAGCTGAGCGGGCCGAGCGAATGCGGGTTGCCATATTCAATCACAAAAATGGCCAGTACCATGATGACGTTGATCACCAGCGTACCGGAAAGCATCACCTGTGCGTGAATGGACAGCTTGCGGAACCGGTGGGTGGACAGCAACTCGGCCAGTACCGTAAAGCCGATGCCGCCAATCGTAATCATTGTAATCATCGTCAGATTGACAATCGGATCACCGAGGTAGCGATTCATGCTGCCGGGAAATAGCGAGAACCCGGCTTGGTTGAACCCGCTAATCGAATGAAAAAGGCTGTAATACAGCCCTATACCCCAGCCGAAATCCGGCACGAAGCGGAAGGCAAGGAAGAACATCCCGACCAGCTCAATCGCAAACGAAACGATCAGAATCCAGCTAACGAGCCGAATCACGCCGCCGAGCGACGGCGCGTTCAACGCCTCCTGCATCAGCTGACGCTGACGAATCGAGACTTTCTTGCCAAGCAAAATGACGAAGAAGACGGCAAAGGCCATCACACCGATCCCACCGATCTGAATCAGCACCATCAGCACGACCTGTCCGAACAGCGTAAACGTCTCCGAAGGCTCAAACGGCGTCAATCCGGTCACGGTTGATGCCGATGTGGAAAAGAACAGCGCATCGAGCCAGGATAAGTGCCCGCGCGCCGCAATCGGCAGCTTCAGCAGCAGCGTCCCGACCAGAATCAGCACGACCAGCAGCATCGACAAGAGCAGCGGCGGGTTCGTCGAGATCGCCCGCACATCCAATTTTTTCATCAAACGCTCAAACAGCACCATAGCCAATCTCCTTATAAATAAAAAATCAACCGCCTCATCACGAAACGGTTCATCCCAATCAGACCCCTTGCTTCTCAAAACGTTCCAAATCTTCACTCTTACCGATAATCAGCAACACATCGCCGTGCTTCAATTTCAGTTCGCCAATGTTGCGTACGACGACCGAACGATCGCGACGGATCGCGATCACATTGCAGCCATAGTTGGCGCGCACATCAATTTCCATGATCGACTTGCCGATCAGCCGGTCGGTCACTTCAATTTCAATGATGCTGTAATCTTTAGAAAGCTCGATGTAATCCAGAATCTTATTGGCCGTCGCCAGATGAGCAATGCGGAAGCCGATTTCCACTTCCGGACGGATAATCTTATCAGCCCCGAGCTTCTTCAGAATCTTCTCGTGGTAATCATTCTGAGCCTTCGCCCAAATTTCCTTAACTCCGGCTTCCTTGAGCAGCAGCGTTGTCAAAATGCTCGCCTGAATGTTGCGGCCGATTGCGACAATCACATGATCGAAATTGCGAACGCCAAGCGCCTGCAGCACCTTCTCATCGGTCGAATCCGCCTGCACCGCCTGCGTGACCACATCCGCGTAATCATTCACTTTATCCAGATCAATATCAATCGCCAGAACCTCGCAGCCCATATTCGTCAGCTCAATGCTGATGCTGGAGCCAAGCTGCCCCAGCCCTATTACTGCAAATTGTTTATTCATCGAAATCGTTCCTTTATATACAGAATGCACGAAATGCAAAAAAACAATACCAAATGATTTCCATATAACTGTATGGGAAAGCACGGAGCGTGTCAAATCGATTTCGGGCAATAACAACTTGCAAGAGGACAGCTTGAGATGCATAGACCAAAACGAGGGAGCAACGTTCAATGAACCAAGATTAATACGAAGCAAAATCAATAAGAATTGTATAGTCAATCACGACCAACGACAAAAAATGACACATTCAGCACTTGACTTTGAAATCTTTCTGTAAAAAAAACGTAAATGAACCGCAATCAATTGTAACAAAAGCCGATGCAGCAACGACCCATGACCATCTGCCCATAACTTCCACTTTGCACAAGAAAAAAATATGCTATAATGCTTGTAGCTTGGCGTGTAAAAAATGTCGAGATTTAGAGCAAAGAAGCAGGTGAATGGGGTATAATGGAAGAATCGTTTGCTTTATCCGTTCATTAACTCCTATTCGATTACAAAGATATAGTACACTATTTCCTCAAAATTACGCGAGACTGCAGCAGAGAATAAGCAACCGAGATAATGTGCGTCTCCACGACTCAGGGGGTCTTTTCATGAAGAAAGTCAGAAAAGCAGTCATTCCGGCTGCAGGTTTAGGAACACGCTTCTTACCGGCAACGAAGGCATTGCCTAAGGAAATGCTTCCCATTGTCAACAATCCGACTATTCAGTATATTGTTGAGGAAGCTGTGGAAGCCGGCATTGAAGACATCATCATTGTGACCGGTAAAGGAAAACGGGCCATCGAAGATCACTTCGATACGGCATACGAACTCGAACAAAATTTGATCAAAAAAAATAAACTCGATCTGCTTGAAAAAGTACGTGAACCATCTAAGATTGATATTCACTATATCCGTCAAAAGTCGCCGCAAGGGCTGGGTCACGCGGTTTGGTGTGCCCGCAAGTTCATCGGTGACGAACCATTCGCCGTTCTGCTTGGCGACGATATTGTTCAGGCAGAAACACCATGCATTAAACAATTAATCAACCAATACGAAAAAACCGGATGCTCCTGCATCGGGGTTAAAGAAGTGCCGGAAAACCAGACGCATCGCTATGGCATCATTGATCCGAAAGCGCAAGACGGACGCTTATTTGATGTGCGCAAGTTCGTTGAGAAACCGGAAAGCAACCCACCGTCGAACATGGCGATCATCGGACGCTACGTGCTCACCCCGGAAATCTTTGACTTCCTTGATAAGAAGGAAATCGGTGCCGGCGGCGAGATCCAATTGACCGATGCGATTCAGAAATTAAATGAACTGCAAGGCGTTTTCGCGTATCAATTCGAGGGCAAACGATTCGATGTCGGCGAAACGCTAGGCTTTGTGCTAACCAACATCGAAATGGCGCTTCAAGATAAAACGATTCAGAAGGATGTTCTTAAAGGCATTGAGCAAATCCTTCACGACAACAAACTACCACTCGAATGATGGAGGATAAGACAATGGCGATGCCTAAATCGGAAATCAATGCACGCTACATTGAAGAGACACAACGTACTGTCATGACAAACGCTTATGAACATGACAGTGCTTCATATATGTTTTTCAAAAGAGCCCTTGATTTGTTTGGCGCAGTCATTGGTCTCGTACTCACTTCACCAATTTTTCTCGTTATTTCGTTACTTTATTTGAGAGGAAGCCAGAAAGGTCCGGTATTTTTTAGGCAAAAAAGAATCGGACAGAATGGGATACCTTTTCATATATATAAATTTCGATCGATGGTCGTTGATGCAGAGAATGTGCTCAAGGCCAACCGAAATTTGTACCATAAGTACTTGGAGAATAGTTATAAGTTGGAACCGGAAGAAGATCCCCGTATTACAAAGATTGGAAGATTTCTGCGGAAAACGAGCCTTGATGAGCTTCCACAATTAATTAATGTTATTAAAGGTGAGATGAGTCTCGTTGGTCCGCGACCTGTTGTATCCGAAGAATTGAATGAATATGGTGAAGACAAAGATCTCTTTCTCTCCGCAAAGCCGGGTCTAACAGGTAATTGGCAGGTTTGCGGACGAAGTGAAATTGAGTACCCTGAGCGTTGTAATGTAGAGTTATATTATGTGCGTCATAAGTCATTTGCCTTTGACCTTAAGATACTATTTAAAACAGTCATGACTGTTTTAGCAAAAAAAGGTGCATACTAATAATATCATTTGTAAGGGCAAATACTACTTGTGATATTTGAGGAGCTTGGACAAGTGAGTATTAAAATTATTGTTGCAACACATAAGAAATATAGGATGCCAAAAGATTCAATGTATATTCCAATTCACGTAGGACGCGAAGGAAAAGACGATTTGGGGTACATTGGGGATAATACTGGCGATCATATTTCAATGAAAAACCCTAATTACTGCGAATTGACCGCAGTATATTGGGCATGGAAAAATTTAAATGCAGATTTCATTGGATTGGTCCACTATAGAAGACACTTCTGTGACCAATCTTTTTTTACAGGGTCTACTAAATCTAAGTGGAGTCATATTTTATCTGAAGAAAAAGTTCGTGAATTGCTTGATAGATATGATGTCATCTTGCCTAAGAAGCGTCACTATTGGATTGAAACGAGCCAATCCCATTATGAACATGCACATAATGGGGAAGATCTTCTCCAAACAAGAAAAATTATTGAGAAAAAATATCCTGAGTATATTAAGTACTTTGATGAAGAAATGAATAAAACAGCATCCCATCGCTTTAACATGTTTATTATGAAAGAACATTTGTTTCATAATTACTGTGAGTGGATGTTTGATATATTATTTCAACTTGAAAAAGATATCGATATCTCAAATTATTCTCCAAAGGAAGCTCGGGTTTTTGGATATATCAGTGAACGTTTGCTCGATGTTTGGATCAGTAAGAATTCAATTAATTACGTGGAATTGCCTGTTATGTTTATGGAAAAGCAAAATTGGGGCAAAAAAATTTATGGATTTTTACAAAGAAAATTCTTATCAAATCAAGAGTGAGAGGTTTTTCCTTTGGTATCAATAAGTATCATAATCCCTGCTTACAATGCTGCTGAACAAATTTCAAAGTGTTTAGACAGCATTATTTTTCAAACGAATCGTCCTGATATTGAAATTATTATTATAGATGATGGCTCTACGGATTCCACCTTATCTATATTAAATAGGTACGCAAAGCAGTATAAGTATATTACTGTTTACCGACAGAGGAATCAAAAACAATCAGCAGCAAGAAATAATGGTCTAAAACATGCAAACGGTAAATATATCATGTTTATAGACAGCGATGATTTTCTTGAAGACAATATGCTCTCATCAATGTACCAAGCAGTCGAAAAAGAAAAAAATGATTTATGCATTTGCGGCATTAAGAAAATCTTTAATAATAGAATTGAGTTTGAAACGGAAAGCTGTCTAAAAAGCAGTAACGATTATCTTGCTGACTACTTGACTCATCATAAAGAAATGGATGTTGGACTGTGGAATAAAATTTTCAAAAAGAATATTATTGATGAAAATAATATTCTTTTAGAAAATGGCAATTTTTTTGAAGACACACTCTTTGTCTTTAAATATTTATGCCATGTGAGAAGTGAAATTGTTTTCATTGAAAAACCATTATATAATTTAATGAAGAGAGAAAACTCAACAACTACAAATTATACTCCAGAGATTGAATACTTTTCGTGTCTACTTGTCAAGAAAATAAGTTCTTATCTAAATAAAATGCAGCTAAATAATTATCAAGATTATTTAGACACACTATTCACAAGGAACATAATTCACGTTATTCACCACAATATGAAGTTCAATCAAGTGGATAAAAATAAAAATATAAATCGTTTAGTATCTGAGATTAATTTAAAATCATTTAAATATTTGCCAAGAAATTACAAAATTGCACTATTAGCATTGAAAATTAATTGGCCACTTTATGAAAAATTTTACCTGAGAAAAAAAGGTATATAGTGTGTATACATTAGCTTTCTTATCTAATGTATACTGGTGAGATAAGATTTAGGAGTGAAATTAATGATACCCAAGATAATACACTATATTTGGATTGGTGGGAAAGAGAAACCTAAAAAAGTCTTAGACTGTATTGAATCTTGGAAGCAGATCTTGTCAGGATATGAGATCAAAGAATGGAACGAACATAATTGGCCAATTGATAGTAATCGGTTCGCACATGAAAGCTTTTTAAAAGGAAAGTACGCATTTGTATCGGATGTGATTAGATTGGATGTGCTAGCTAAGTATGGCGGCATATATTTGGATAGTGATGTTCTTGTACATAAAAACTTTGATAGCTTACTGAATAATCCGATCTTTCTAGGCATGATGTATAGCGATGCGCTGAGCACTGCGGTAATCGGTGCTGAACCCGGGAAAAATCTTATTAAAGGTTTACTTAAACTTTATGAAGATCGATCATATGATGACATGTTCAATGGAAAGTTTGATACGAATAATAATGGCACTTTTACTCGCTTTCTTATCGACAATTATCCTGAATTTCAATTGAAAAACAAAATTCAAACATTAAACGATGGAACAGTAATTTATCCAAAGGAGTATTTTGAGTATCCATCCATGAAGAAGTCAATAAATTATTGTGAACATTTATTCATGAAAAGCTGGGCATTTGAGAAACAAAGTCAGCGAGTAGACAGAATAAAAATGATGATTCAAAAATTACTTGGGCACTATCTATTTGGAAAGATAAGCAGTTATCGAGGTCAAAAAAGATATCAATTCTTAAAGGACTATTACAGATTGAAAAATGAAAGAGATAGATGATTAATAGGTAATGTGTGGACAAAGTAGTTGATAGGTTGTTTTACAAATAATTTAGTAATGAGGTAAAATTATGGCTTATTTACTAATTCCGATAAGTTTATTCTACAAGCAAATAATCCCAAATATATACATATATTATGTCCCAGAACTTTCACTTTATGTCTATTCCATTTTAATTGGGCTAGCATATTATAACGATTTGCGTAATAAGAGACGTATAGAGATATGGAGTGCGTTTAACAAGCGTGTGATGTTATGCTTTGTAAGCATAATGATATTTCAATTAATTGCAATGAAAATCAGCTCGATGACAATAGGTCACAGTGTATTTAATAAGTCCCCGCTAAGTGAGTTTATTAAGCTGCTTGTTGTTGGTGGCTGTGTGTTTATTCATTATTTAGTTGTTAAAAAAACGATAGTGACAAAACAATCCTTGGTAAACTTTATTAAAGGAAATGGGGTTGCCTTGGTAATCCTATTATGCATTTGTTACTTACAATTCTTGTTTCTCTTATTTCCAAATGCTTTTTCAAGTATTGTTCGTGTGATCGGTATATTTGAATATCGATATAACAGAGATTGGTACACGGCTGGGAGTTATGTTCAAACGTTAAGAAGAATTAATGGATTAAATCCTGAGCCAGGATATTTAGCCGCTCAGTTATTAGTTGTCTTTGTTCCATTTGTTATGGCATCAATAAAAAATAAAGTGAATGTATTCTCTTTTCATTCGAAATACTACCATTTGCCATTCTTCTTGCTCCTATTCAGTATTATTATCCTGTTATTTTTTGCAAAGACGACTACAGGAATTGCAGCAATCTTGGTAATTCTCATTTCATTATGGTTTTTACTACCTAATAAACAAAAACTGATCACTATTCTTTTATTGCCGATTGCTGGGGCAATCGTATTTATTGTTGCGAAAAGCAATCCTGTATTTATGGGAGTTATAAGTACAACTTTTATCGATAAATTAGGCGGAGATTCGTTTACAAATAGAGCGGGAAGTACCATTGGGTTGATCACTACTTGGCTCCATCATCCAGTATTTGGTGTTGGGTATAACTTCCATAATTTTTATATGTTTAAATATGTACCAGAATGGGCTATGTCAAATTTTGAATATAACACAGTATTTAAACCACAGAATTATTATCCAATTTTAAGTATCTTTTTTGGGTGGTTAGCAGAATTCGGGACACTATTTATTATTTTTATCGTTACATATAGTGTGAAATTATTAAATGATTTACGCCGATTAGCAAAATCTGTTGAGGAGAATCAAGATGAAAGAAGTATGGTGAATGCGATTAAAGATGCGGCCTTCTTCTTCTTTATTTATTATTTTGTGTGTTCATTAGTAAGCTTCAACTGGTATGAGAGTATTTATCTGATCATGATTTTCTATTTTGTTGTTGCCCGTCAAATCCTTAAGCAAAAATATCAAAACGAACTAAGATATAGCTGATTGGAATAAATATAAGTGGTAATTGAGAAGAGGGAGACCTTTGAAGAAAATTGTTTTTGTGATATGGCATGTATCTGGAAGAGGCGGTACTGAAACGGTACTTAAAACAGTAACGCATATGTTAACGGGATCTGAGTTTAAACCCCAAATATTTATTTTAGGCGATACAGAGGACACAACTTGGTTAAAGGGGATAACATATGATGCTTGCCCTTATATAAAAAACAAATATATTAGAATTATCCCCTATTTAATTTCTCTGTTTAAGTATCTTCATAAAGAAAAGCCTGACATTGTTGTAGGGCTTAGTCCAATGATTTGCCAGTTATTATACTCATTGAGAGCAATATTAAAGAAAAAATATCCGATTATTTCTTGGATACACTTTTCACTTAATGCAAATAATATGAATAAAAATCTACTAAAGAATGCTGATTACCATCTGGCAATAAGCAGTGGCATCAAAAAACAATATAAGGAATTAGGGATAGATGAAGATTCGATTTTTATGGTCTATAATCCAGTTATCAATGTAGATCAAATGGTTGAGCGACCAAAAAATAAAGCGATCTTTGTATATATGGGTAGAGTACTTTTTGAAGAGCAGAAAAGACTTAAAGATCTGTTCGATGCCTTATCAAACATTTCTGGAGAATGGCTATTGTATATTATTGGAGACGGAAAAGATTATAATAAATGCCAGACGTATTCACTAGAAAAAGGCATTGATAGTCATGTCAAATGGTTTGGTTGGCAAGATGATCCCTGGTCTGTTGTGAATGAAGCTACAGCTTTAGTGTTAACTTCAGAGTACGAGGGATTCCCGATGGTATTAACAGAGGCAATTGCACGTGGTATTTATTGTGTTAGTTCGGATTGTCCAACAGGGCCGAATGATATCATTATTAAAAAAGTAAATGGTGAACTTTTCGATACTGGGAACCTTAATGCATTGACAGAAGTTTTGCAAAATGTGATTGATACTCAAAATCTACCAGATCAAATGACTATAAAAAATTCAATTAATAAATATTACATTAAAAATTATAATCAAAATTTATATAATGCATTTTCTTGTGTAATAAGTAAATGGGATAACAGGGGCTAAAATAGAATAGAACTTAACTATTTAGGGAGAAGATCATGAAAAAATATATCCTAACCATCACAGAAACCGAGAAAGAACACGCAGGTTCAAAAGCCAAAAATGATTGTTCCTTCTTTTTACATAGCTTAGGATACCTAAGTATATATTTAGATAAAGACATGGGACGACTTGAAAAATATTTATTTGCTAATGAAACATTGAATAGAAAACTATCGGTATTAGATGCAGGTGATCTATTGTTAATTCAGTATCCGACTTATATAGGCAAAATGTATATGAAGATACTTTTAAACAAATTAAAGAAAAGAAATGTAAGAACTGTGTTGCTTATTCACGATGTTGAAACGCTTAGAGAGCATTTCTATGATGAGAAGTTGATTAAGGAAGAAATTGATAGTTTAAATAAGTTTAACATCATTATCTCTCACAATGATAAAATGACAGAGTGGTTGCGCAGGTATGGAATAACAAGTGAAATTATTGAGTTGGAAATCTTTGATTATCAAACATCAAATAGAATTGATCGCAGCATTACTCAGGAAAATCAGATTGTTTTCGCAGGAAATTTAAATAAGTCATTATTTCTGACTAGAATGAGCACACGAAAAACAAGGCTCAACCTTTATGGACCGAATCCACAGAAAAAAGTTCTTAATGATCGCATAAGGTACATAGGTTCATTTTCCCCAGATGAGTTACCGGTATATTTAACAGGCAAGTACGGACTAGTTTGGGATGGGGATACGCTTAGCTCATGCAAAGGAAAATATGGCAATTATCTTCGCTTTAATAATCCTCATAAAGCATCTTTGTATATAAGCAGTGAAATGCCGGTGATTATCTGGAAGGAAGCCGCTATAGCAGATTTTATTGTGAATAATCACCTTGGATTAGCAATTGATTCATTAGCGGATGTTGATCGAGTGATGGAGAGTGTGAGTGACGATGAATATAAAGAATTTATGGTAGCTGTTAAATCAATGTCTGAGAAGTTGAGATCCGGTTATTTTGTAAAAAAAGCAATGAAAAAAGCTGAAAATATTTTAATGGAGGGGCAATAATTATGTATGACTATTTAGTGGTGGGTTCAGGCCTTTTCGGCAGTACTTTTGCCTATGAAGCAGCAAAAAGAGGAAAAAGGATAAAAGTGATTGAAAAAAGATCACATATTGGTGGCAATATCTTTACAGAAAAAGTTCAAGATATCAATGTACATAAATATGGCGCACATATTTTTCATACCAACAATAAAGAAATTTGGGATTATGTAAACCAATTTGCAGAATTTAATCGCTATACCAATAGTCCCATTGCGAATTATAAAGGTGAGATTTATAATCTTCCTTTTAACATGAACACATTTAATAAACTGTGGGGGGTCGTGACTCCCGAAGCAGCTAAGAAGAAAATTGAGGAACAAAAGAATGTATTAGCAGGGAAAACCCCAGTTAATCTCGAGGAACAAGCAATCGCGTTGATCGGAACAGATATTTATCAGAAATTAATAAAAGGATATACAGAAAAGCAGTGGGGAAGAAAAGCGACTGAATTACCGCCATTTATTATTAAACGTTTACCTGTCCGTTTTACTTACGATAACAATTACTTTAATGATAAATATCAAGGAATTCCTATTGGTGGCTATACACAAATTATTGAAAAAATGCTAAATAATGAGCTAATTGATGTTGAAGTTAATACAGACTTTTTTAATCAAAAAGAAGAATATATGAATGAATTCCCAAAAATAATTTATTCCGGAATGATTGATCAATTCTTTGACTATAGCCTAGGCACTTTAGAATACAGAAGCCTAAAGTTTGAGAATAAGACTTTGGATCTTCAAAATTATCAAGGTAACGCTGTAGTCAACTATACGGATGCTGAGACACCATACACGCGTATCATTGAGCATAAACATTTTGAATTTGGCAATCAGAAAAAAACAGTAGTTACTAAAGAATATCCAAGTACTTGGAATAAAGGTGATGAACCCTATTATCCTTTAAATGATAAAAGAAATAATGAGTTATATCAGCAATACAAGGACTTAGCATCTAAATTTCCTAATGTGATTTTTGGCGGACGTCTTGGGATGTATAAATACTTTGACATGCATCAAGTCATTGGAGCGGCTTTGGCAACAGTAAAACAAGAATTCGAATAAAGTAGGATAAAAGATGAGCGTTGCAAAAAACTATATCTATAATGTCATTTACCAAATATTTATTATATTAGTTCCGTTAATTACTGTACCTTATATTTCGAGGATTCTGGGAAGTAATGGAGTTGGCACCTATGCATACACGAATTCAGTTATCCAATATTTTGTTTTACTTGGGACGATAGGTGTCGCAATTTATGGCAACAGAGCAATCGCATATGATCGAGAAAATAAAGAAGATTTGAGCCGCACATTTTGGGGCATATTTCTAATGAAGTTGATAACAACACTTTGCAGTTACGGTGTATTTATCATCTTTTTATTAATGGTCAGTGAATATAAAACAATCTTCGTTCTTCAATCCATTTACATTCTTTCTGCAGCTATTGATATCTCATGGTTGTATATGGGGCTTGAGGATTTTAAGAAAACTGTTGTAAGAAATATAATAGTTAAATTAATTGGTGTTCTTTCAATCTTTATTTTCGTTAAAACGGGAACTGATCTGTGGAAATATGTGCTAATCCTGGGATCATCGGAACTCTTTGGCCAATTAACGATGTGGATGTATCTTCCAAAAACTGTGAACAAAATAAAATTGAAATGGGAGGATATAAAGATTCATTTTTTACCCTCCTTATCTCTATTTATTCCTCAAATTGCTATTCAAATATATTTGGTATTAAATAAAACAATGCTTGGCTTTCTCTCTAATGTGAATGAAGTAGGTTATTTTGATAATGCAGATAAAATTGTGAAATTAGTTCTCGCTATCGTTACCTCAATGGGTATTGTAATGCTTCCAAGAATTTCGAGTACTTTTGCGAAAGGTGAAAAAAATAAGGTTCATCAATATATTTATAAATCTTTTGAGTTTGCCTCCTACCTATCCATACCTATGATGTTTGGTATCGCTGGTATTGCTCATGAGTTCACTCCTTGGTTCTTTGGTATGGAATTTGAGAAGACCGGTACACTAATTTGGATAATCAGTCCCATTATTGTATTTATTGCGTGGAGTAATGTTTTAGGACAACAATATCTAATTTCAGTGGGTCGAACGACTGGTTATACAGTCTCAGTCATTTCCGGGGCGCTGGTTAACTTTATTCTAAATTTATCTTTAATTGGCCGCTTCCATTCAATCGGTGCGGCAATAGCTACCCTAGTTGCAGAATTCATTGTTACAGGCGTACAATTAATTTATATTCATAAAAGTTTGGAAATAAGAAGACTATTTTGTTCCACATGGAAATTTCTTATTGCGGGATTTATTATGTATGTACTTACACGAATCATCGGAATACGATTAGGAATTTCCGCAATGACCACATTTATACAAATATTTTCTGGGATGACCATTTATATTATTCTTTTATTTGGTTTGAAATCGGAGATCAATAAAAATATTTTTATAAAAGCCTGTCAAATAGTTATAAAAATCAAACAAAGATAAAAGTTTAAGATTATATTAGGGCAACAGGTGGGAGAAATCCGGTCAAAATTGGAAACTGGGGGGAGTAATTTAATGTTTAAAAGGAAAAAACAATACAATCTTATCACTTCAATTGTTTTTGGACTCTTTTTAACCTTGGTAATCATCTTAGTTTATCCACATAATGTTTCCGCTAATACATACGACAGTGAAATCAATAAAACAGCACATATTCAGACGGGTGATGATAATGCAGTATGGGATGCTCCTTATGGAACGGAGGGTGCCTCCTGGATTTCGTCAGGTTCAAAGTATAATGGCAATCTTGCGCAATTAATTCGTGAAGCTCACATTGATGACCGTGTCTACTATCAATTTAAAGTAGATGACAAACTAGTCGGTTGGATGGATAAGCGGGCCTTTCAGAACTTTGGAGATGGTTTTGATTACGATAAATCCGTATTCAAGACTGGATATGTTCAATCCGGAGATGAAAATTCGGTGTGGAGCGATCCATATGCTGTATCAGGGACGCAATGGTTGGCTTCCGGTGGCCAGTACAATTGGAGTTATGTAGAAATTGTTCGTGAAGCTAAAGTCGAGGGACGGATCTATTGCCAATTTAAAGTAAATGGCAAATTGATAGGCTGGATGGATCAGCATGCATTTTGGGTATTTAATGACACACCGCATTATGATAAAGAAGTTAAAATGACTGCCCAGATTACGGCTGGGAATCAAAATGGTATCTGGACGAAGCCGTTTGCAGAGAACGGAACACAATTTCTTGGTTATGGAGGTCAATATAACGGGAAGCGGGTAGAGATTGTACGAGAAGCAGAGACAAACCATGGTAGTTACTATCAATTTAAAATAGATGGCAAATTAATTGGGTGGATGAACACAAAAGCCTTTAGCAAATTTGGCGATATAACCGATTATGAAAAAGATTTCTATAAAACTGCATATGTCCAAACAGGCAATGAAAATTCGGTGTGGAGCGATCCGTATGCTGTATCAGGGACGCAATGGTTGGCTTCCGGTGGCCAGTACAATTGGAGTTATGTAGAAATTGTTAAAGAAGCAAAAGTTGAAGGAAGAATCTATTATCAATTTAAAGTAAATGGCAAATTGATAGGCTGGATGGATCAGCATGCATTTTGGGTATTTAATGACACACCGCATTATGATAAAGAAGTTAAAATGACTGCCCAGATTACGGCTGGGGATCAAAATGGTATCTGGACGAAGCCGTTTGCAGAGAACGGAACACAATTTCTTGGTTATGGAGGTCAATATAACGGAAAGCGAGCGGAGATCATCCGTGAAGCAGAAACGAACCATGAAACGTATTATCAGTTTAAAGTGAATGGAAATTTGATAGGCTGGATGAATACGTCAGCTTTTAGTAATTTTGGGGACGGAATTGACAATGATAAATCCGTTTATAAGACCGGATATGTGCAAACTGGAAATGATAATTCGGTGTGGAGTGAACCCTATGCAGTATCGGGGGCACAATGGTTGGCCTCTGGAGGTCAATATAATTGGAGTTATGTAGAAATTGTTAGAGAAGCGAAAGTTGAAGGAAGAATCTATTATCAATTTAAAGTAAATGGCAAATTAATAGGCTGGATGGATCAGCATGCATTTTGGGTGTTCAATGACACACCGCATTATGATAAAGAAGTAAAAATGACTGCCCAGATTACGGCTGGGGATCAAAATGGTATCTGGACGAAGCCGTTTGCAGAGAATGCAACACAATTTCTTGGTTATGGAGGTCAATATAACGGAAAGCGAGCGGAGATCATCCGTGAAGCAGAAACGAACCATGAAACGTATTATCAGTTTAAAGTGAATGGAAATTTGATAGGCTGGATGAATACGTCAGCTTTTAGTAATCTTGGGGATGGAATTGACTATGATAAATCCGTTTATAAGACCGGATATGTGCAAACTGGAAATGATAATTCGGTGTGGAGTGATCCATATGCTGTATCAGGTGTTCGCTGGATTGCACCAGGTTCCCAGTTCAATGGCAAAAATGTGAAAATTGTAAGGGAAGCAAAAATTGAAGGCAGGGTTTATTATCAGTTTAAGGTAAATGGTCAAATAATAGGTTGGATGGATGAAAATGCATTTACATTCTTCCAATCCCGCAAGCAAAATTTTATTGAATATCAAGGGACTGTATTCTTAGCTACCGATGCTGCACTTAATGTAAGAAAAGGACCAAGTACAAATTATAGTATTATAAAAACTTTACACTCGAATGATGTTGTTACCGTAATAGGAGAAAAAGTAGTTACAGTAAATGGAGAAAATCAATATTGGTTACAAATAAAGACTGGTAGTGAAACGGGTTATGTTTCAGCAACCTATATCCTAAAAGGAAATTCTCCTGTGAATGGCGGTAATTCGGCCAATCCGTCAACTCCGCCATCCAATCAAAACGCTAAAAAAGGAATTGATGTTTCACATCATCAAGGTGTTGACGCTCAAGGTAACACAACGATCGATTATACTGCCGTCAAAAACCAAGGGTATCAATTTGTCATTGCAAAAGCAACACAGGGACAGGATTATGTGGATTCATCGTTTGCTTCCAATATACAAAGAGCAAATGAAGCGGGATTAACCACCAATGCTTATCACTTTTTTGAAGCAAATTCGATAAATGATGCAATTGCAGAAGCAGATCACTTTATCGAAGTTTTAAAAAAGAGTCATGTCAATGGATATATATTTCTTGATGTCGAGGATCCACCACCACCTCAACTATCATTGGAAAAAGATCCTAATAAGCTGACAACTTATGTAAATGCATTTTTTAACCGGTTGTATGATAGTGGATATCGAAATTTTGGATTATACACCAACCGCAGCTTTTATTACGATCGTCTAATAATCTCAAACTTGCCTAATAATGCAGTGACATGGATTTCAAGATATCGCTACAAAAGAGAGGAAGGATGGGATTCAACTTACAAAGGTGCTGAAGTGCCATCAGATATCTGGCAATATCGAAAGGATGGATCAATATTTGGAATTGATGGCGAGGTTGATATCAATATTAGTTACAGTGATATTTTCTAAAAAGTTGAGAATTTAACAACACATTATATTTCTAAGTTTGGATATGTAAGTACCCCCTTGATGTTTAATTTTTATTAAATCATCCAGGGGGTACTGTTTAGAGAATAATTCTTGTTGAATAGGAACATATTCAAGTTATCTATCTGTCTTATATTAGTGTTATTGCTCGCCGAATATAGCCGAAAGTTGACGGAATTGCCTGTCCAATAAGTGCCAGCTATAATGTCCGTAGGACTTATAGCTGGCACTTATTTTAGGAAAGGAAAAAGGACATCTCTTTGATCGTGTAATACCACTTACACGAGAGACGTCCCCCAAATATCTACTATATGATTATTATATCAGACTATGAGCTTGTTGATAAGCATTTAACAGGTGTTTTCAGTCAAGAGTACGGAGAAGGTTCCTTGTCCCTGTTGCGGAGGACTCGTTAAAGTCATTGGAAGTAGACGGAGAAAAAGAAGGCGCCTATAGCGAATTCGATTTTCCGTCACCGCTTGGTGTTTATGGCCAGTCCAAGTATGCCGGAGAACAATTCGTTCACGACTTTCATTCTAAATTCTTCATTGCCCGTACCTCTTGGGTATACGGTCAATACGGCGGCAATTTCGTGAAGACGATGTTAAACCTAGATTCCCGTGAAATTATACCATGGTTGGTGGTTCAACACCCAGAAGACGGTATAAATCAATCTGTTTCTTGGTCAACTCGCCAATATGAGTATGGCCTCCAGGCTGACGGTATTGCTCAATGATATCCATTTCATCTAACAGTTCTTGTAACGTGTATTTTTTAAACAGCCCATGGTCACTCATGGCTTTTTTTATGTAAGAGAGATAGAACAGAGCCAGAAATTGAACGAAGAGTTTTCCTTCGAGGTTTTCTTCGGAGGAAACCGAGGTTCGCCGCATATTCAGCCGCTCTTTCAAGTTGCCAAATGCTTTTTCAATCATGTCTTTTGTCCGGTAGATTTCGACCGCTTCGATCGGATCCTTGATGCCGTTCGAGATCAGGGCGAAATAACCGAAATCCTTTTCTGCTTTGGCAATGGCCTCCGTTTTCGGCGTGAGGGACAAACCTCTGACCGGCGTTTCCTTCCATTCGTAGTAGCGAGTATAAAGCTTTTCATGATCAGGATTTCTTCGCCCGGATTGTAATTCTTCTTCAAGAGAATCCAGCAGTTTATTAAAGGCTGTTTTGTCATCGGTCGCTTTTTGATCGTTATAATAGAGATGCAGATAAAGCCGCTTTTTGTCTTTGACCGTTTCGCCAGATCTCTTTTTTACTTCCGTATAGTCCCAGTCGGTTAAAAACGACTCATAATAAAGGCCGCATCCGGAATGATAATGGCTCCTTGTGATCAGGCTCTGCCGCACATCATCTAAATGCTTCCGAACAAATTTCAGTGAGGTTCGGACACCAATTAAAAATTTGACATGATCTTGAAAGAAAGCGTTGATATTTTTCTCACTATAAAAGCCCCGATCCATAACCAGTTTGATTTTCTTTTGTTTCAGAAAATCCATGTCTGCCAGTAAATGACGAATCGTCTTTACGTCGGCAATGTTGCCCGGCAGTTTCCGATAAGCCACGGGCAGACCGGAGGTCTCACCATAAAGAAGAGCCAGATTAATCTGCGGAAGCGGTTCGTGATCCTTGTTTTTTCCATATTTGACCTGTTTCAGTGTCTTGGAATAGGACGAAATGGAGGTGGTATCATAGGCAAGAAATTCTTCACGAATCCGTCGCTTATTTTGGAGCAGAAAGAAATGATGTTTGGCATTTTCGGTGATTGAACTGAATAGATCGCTGCTTCGTTGGGAAGGGAGATTCCGTCCATAGGGATGAACGTGAGTTTTTGCCCAACGAGGAAAGCGGCTCATTGGATTTCGGTCTTCTAACACGAGGTAATAAGCCAGTGAAAGCAGCTGTTTGTAGGATTCTGGGAAACAACGTTCCAGATCTTCAGTGATCCCGAGTTTCGTGCCGATGGCATCAAACAAGTAGGTGGCTCCATAGAATTGACGCTGGTAGATAACGGAGGGAACAGGGCCACGTTTCTTATGGGTTAAAAGCTTCTGTATCGTTTCAGCATATTTTTTAGAAGGAATCAGTTCGCCGGTTTGCGGATCGAGCTTCCCAATACATTTTCGATGATTACGTGTCTGTTTCTTTTCTTTATCCCAGTACCCTACAGATTCATAGACGTAGGTAACTCCGTTTTTCTTATTCTTTAAATAGACCAGCGACATGTTCATCCCTCCTAAGAATGGTATAATTATACCATGCTTAGTCAGAAAAAGCAACATTAAAAATGCCTGAATCCCTTGATATTAAAGGGTTCAGGCATGATCATTGGTATAAATGTTTGGGAATGCAGGGTTAAAGCTCGCCGAAACCCATGATCAGCTCAAAGTGGTTAATGACCAACGTGGCTGTCCAACCTATACCAAGGACCTTGCAGAAAAAATTATCGAACTGTTTCAAACGGATAAGTACGGTGTATACCATCTCTCTAATTCAGGAAGCTGCACCTGGTATGAATTTGCGAAGGCAATTTTTGAAATGAAAGGGTTGGATGTTACAGTTAATCCATGCACGACAGAAGAATTTCTGCGTCCAGCCAAACGCCCGAAGAATTCAGAGTTTGAACATATGGCACTGAGGTTGAATGGGTTTGCGGATATGAGAGATTGGGGTAATGCTTTAGAGGACTTTCTGAGCATCGCGAATTGAACACAAAGCAATTGATAAAAAGAATGGGGCGATCGCCTCATTCTTTTTGATTGTTTATACTAATTAAACGGCCCAAATTTTTTATCTCTTGACACCTGCATGCCATTGCGGTATTTTGACAGTTGATCCCGAAAAAGCATTGAGATTTTTCGAAGATTATGTAAAGGCATGGTTAATAGATGTTAACAGGAACAATGCATGTAGAAATGAAGATTGCTTCATGAGTTTTCATCGAATGTATGATGCATGTTAAAGGAGAAATGGACAGCGTGAGTAGGCTAAAGAAGGTTATAAAAAGAAGGCTGCGATTCATTTTTGGACCGCTGTTAAATGGCTTGAAAAAAAACCATCGCGTGAGAAGGATTTATGCACGCTATTATGATCGGAGCGTCATAAAGAAGAATGTCATCCTTTATGAGAGTAGAGATGGTCATAGTATCACGGATTCTCCTTATGCCATTTTCAAGTATTTGCTGGGGCATGATCCGAAACAGAAGTACACGCATATTTGGAGTATTACCGAGGGAGATCCTGAACTTGCTGAGGTTACGAAAGACTATGCAGAACGGCCAAATGTTCATTTTGTACGGCGTAATTCGCGGGCGTATGTGAAGACGCTCGCAGAAGCAGAGTATTTAATTACTAATTCGACATTTCAAACGTTTTTTGTCCCAAAAGAGGGACAGAAATACATTAATACATGGCATGGGACGCCTTTGAAAACGATGGGCTTCGATATTCCTGGTAATCCGTCGCATTCGCAAAATGTGCTTCGCAATTTTCTTTCGGCGCATTATCTATTGAGCCCGAACGCACATACGACGAAAATGTATGCGAAAAGCTACAAAATGGATGGACTGTATTCAGGGGAAATATTGGAAAGCGGTTACCCGCGCATCGATTTAACCTTGACGACGTCTAAAGCGGAAATCTTGGCGAAACTGAGAAAGAAACAGGTGAGCATCGACCCGGCTAAGAAAATCTTCCTTTACACGCCAACGTGGAAGGGAACGAATGTCAATCATGCGCAAGGAAATATCAAACAGATTATTGCGGAGCGAAATTTCTTAGAGCAGGAACTGGGCGATCAGTACAATGTGCTGATCAAGGTACATCCTTTCTTGTACCCACATGTCCGAGGGCAAGAAGAATTACAAGGCAAGCTGATTCCGGATGTGACCGATACAAACGAACTGCTCAGCGTTGTCGACTTGCTCGTCACCGATTACTCAAGCATTTTCTTTGATTACCTCGTTACTGATCGACCGATCATTTTCTATTGCTGGGACAAGGATCTCTACGATACCGAGCGTGGGATGTATATTAAAGCGAAAGCGTTGCCTGGACCGACTGCATTCAATGTATGGCAGTTGGTTGATCTGGTCAAGCGCGTCAAAGAAGTTGAGCAAGACTATAAGCATGCCTATCAAAAAATGAAAGATCGTTTCGTCAATTATGATGATGGGCATGCAACGGAGCGCTATGTGGACTATATTTTTAATCATAAGCACGAGGAACGGATCAATCGTGTTCGCTTAAACAGCAAGAAGAAGAAAATACTGATCTATCCCGGTGGTTTGAAGAACAATGGGATCACATCGAGTTTTATTAATTTGACGAACAGTATTGATTACGATAAATATGATGTGACGCTCTTTACAAACACGCCGCATCGTGCCGAAGTGTTAAATAATCTGAACAAGGTTAATCCGAATGTGCGCATGTTGTTCAAACCGGGGATACCGATTTATAAATTGAACGAAATCTATCGAGATAAACTGATTCAGAATCGCTCATTAAAAGGTTATTTGAAGATGTTTTATCCGAAGAAAGCGTATAAGCGGGAAGTTAATCGCTTAATGGGGAATCAGAGCTTTGATGTCAGCATTGATTTCAGTGGCTACAGCTATTTTTGGGCGAAATATATTATTGAAGCGAATTCTGCGAAAAAGATCTGCTTTATGCATAACGATGTGAAAGCAGACAGTGAACGAACGATTGGGAACAAACATCCTCACTTGATTAATTTGCGCGGTATTTTTTCGCTCTATGATAAGTTTGATAAGCTGCTCAGTGTTTCCAAGGCGACAATGGAGCTGAATAAAGCAAAATTAAAGCAGTATGCCAATGAGGATAAATTCGATTACGCGGTGAATACGATTGATCCACAGAAAATACTCAGTCTGAACGAGGAAGAAGATGCGTCCGTTTCAGAGACCTTGTCGATTAAACCCGTCAAATTCAATGCTAAATTCACGGAAACGTATTCACAAGTTAACATTTGGCCGGAGCTGACTGATCCGGCGGCTTCCTCGCCGGTTGCACACCGTGTTCCGAAGCATGCCTCAGTCTTTGTTCTTGCGGAAGCGAGGGAACAGAATGAAACGAAGTACTGCAAAATCTTGATTAATTCAATTTATGTTGGCTGGGTGATGAAGCATCAAATCGAGTACCTTCAAGACGAAATTCTCGAGCAGCATGCGAGCCAAGCCTATGGATCGATTCAATGGCCGGGACACAATGGTTTATGGACCAAGCCATATGATGTCGCGGGTTGCCTGCGCATCTCTGACGTTCACTTTTTAAAGAATGTGCTGGTGCGTATAAAAGAAGAAGCTGTGACGACAACAGCAACCTATGCGCGAATTGCTGTTAAAAATCAAGAATTGGGCTGGCTGGATGCGAACGCGATGAAGTACCTTGGTGAAGAAAAAAGTGTTTCACAGCGCTTGAGACGAACAGTTAAGGAATTCATGAACCATGTCAAACATCGTCACGTCATTGCCGCACTGCCGAACCGTACGCTTGAGGAAGAGCGTTTGTCTCTTTTTGGAACGATTACGGAGGATTCGGATCGCTACACGATTTGGAACAAGCCCTATCCGAATTATGGTTGTAAACAAGTGTGCAACGCAGCTGAATTCGCCGGCAGAATCGTAACGATCCGAAAAAAAAGCACCACAAGAGTAGGCGCTTTTTACTTGTGCAACTGCGATCGAAAGACGCTCGGCTGGCTGGATGTACAGGCTGTGCGGACATTCGATGAATCCGAACGGACTAATGTGATCATTGAAGAGAAAGACGTCCACTATTCTGTGAGACTCAAGCGAGGTGCTGATCGTTCCATTTGGAAAGCGCCGATCGGCTTCAGCGAAAATGAACAGATTGCTTTGCTAAATGATGAGGTCAACTACCTGGTTAAGAAGGAAATTCAGACATGTGAAGCAAGAAGTTTGAAATTGTTCACTGATGACGGATCAGAATGCATCGGCTACATTGCAGACGATATGGCAATGCTCAATGAGAAAGACTTAAGAACGATTAATGGCGAGTTTATCGGAGAAATTGATCCAAATTGTTTCAACTTTATTTCGATGGGGCGCCTGTCACCAGAGAAAAATCAAAAAGAATTGATTAAAGCCATTGCGAAACTGGCCAAAGCGTATGCGAATGTCCGTCTTTATCTTCTTGGAAGTGGACCGTTGAAAAATGAACTCTTGACGCTCATTTCCGAGCTGGAGGTAGAAGATAAGGTCTTTCTACTGGGGCAAGTCGAGCAACCGTTCCGCATCATGCGGCAATGCGACTGTTTTGTCCTATCATCCATCTATGAGGGACAGCCGATGGTGCTTCTCGAAGCAATGACGCTCGGAATGAAAATTGTCGCATCAAATATTGTTGCGAATAGGTATGTGCTGAAGAACGGCATCTATGGGCTGTTAACGAAGGGTACGGATGACTTGAGTATCTATGAGGCGTTGAAAGAAATTTATGATCATCCGTCAATGAGCTTCAAGCCATTCGACTATGAGAGGTACAATGAACAAGCCATTCATGAATTTTATCAAAAAATTAGTGAATAATGTATAAGAATCGATAAAGTGAATCAGTAAGTGATAGAAACTTGGAACACCGCTGCATCATTTTCGCATTACATTTGTAATGATATAAAAGGATATGTGGGAAACCAATGGGCAGAATTAAAGTTGCTGTAATCGGAAGCTGTGCCTCAAGAGATAATTTTAATCATCATTTTGTTCCGAACTATAAAGAGTTCTTCCAATGTGTCGTTTCACAGAATCAGATGTCGATGATTTCACTCATGGCAGATCCGCTTCCGTTTGATGCGGATCATGTAACGGGTGATGTTTCAGATTATGCTAAACAACATTTTATATCGGAGTTAGAGAAATCGGTCTTCTATAACCTTTTAATCAACGATCCGGACTATGTGATTTTGGATTTCTACGCGGATGTATTCTATGGGGCGCGGAAAATCAATCAATCGTTTATCACCAATAAGGTTTGGCAGTTTAAGAAGATCAATATATACAAGCATTTTGAAATAGGTGAAGCGATTTCCTTTCCAAAAAATAAGCCATCTCTGCTTAAGGCTTGGACATGCAAAAAGAAAGAACAGCGCTTCATGACGCTTTGGAAAGATAGTGTCGATCAATTTGTTTCGTTTATGCGCGACTACTTGCCTAACTGCAAAATCGTCATTAATCAATCGCGATTCACGAACGCGTAGTTTGATGAGGAAAAAGGTGAGATTGCCCGAATCACCGATAAATTAAACCACCAATACGACCTTGAACGATTAAATCGTATCTGGTCGGAGATGGACGCCTATTTCATTGAGAAGTACAAGGTAAAATCGATAGACTTCGGGGATAAAAAATATCTTGCAGATCCGAATAATCAATGGGGATTGTTCTACCTGCATTTTGAAAAGACACATTATCTGGATTTTCGCGATCGGTTCTTGAAGATCGTTTTCGATGATTTGCTCGAAAATCAAAAAGCACGAAAAAGAATCAATTCCTGCTCGGTTAATCTGATCAAAAATGCTACGTTCAATTTGGGCAAGAAATACTGGACCTGCTGGCAGGACGCATTTGTCATTCACGAAAATGGGACAAAAGCAAATAGCGTAGCGTTCAAACAAGCGCATCTGAAGGAGGATACCAATCGGCAACTTTGGTCAAACGCAGTTGAGATCAATGCCGACGGTAAATCAGCCTATACGTTGTCCTTTGATGTGCGTATTGAAAACAGACGACGCGTTGATAGTAAACAAGCGATTTTTGGTATTCGACTGTACAACAAACCTAAGTCTATCTTTCAAAAAGATTCGGTGGCTCATTACTACTTAACCATGCATCAGTTTCCCATTAAGGACAGTGAGTGGACGAGGTGTACGTTTACTTTTGCGCCAACTGAGGGACGATTCATAAAAGTGGGGCCTTATCTGTTTCGCAATGGTTCGGTTGAATGGCGGCGCATCCAATTAGAGAAGGGAAATCATGCCACCTCATGGAAGCCGGGCTACAGAGAACAGTGAATCAAGGATTGAGAGCCGAGTTGTCCGGGTGCATCATGAGTAACCGCATTCGATGTCTAGTGATGGCTAGTCCAACCGAAATCCGACTGCATCGCGCACTTAGGACATAAACGAGAGACACGCGCGCCGTGCAAGGGGGGACAGTACTAAAAAGCAGAAGCATCATCTAGAAATGATGCTTCTGTTTGCCATTTTTTTGAGTACGTGTCTTTCTCGCCTTGGCACCTCTTCATCGATAAGCATCATGTGTGAATCGATCGAGGATGGCTGTTTATGACAGAATAAAAGTACAGAGTTCTGCAAGGAATTTGTGCAGAACTAAGTCGCATAAAAAATAGGCTTGCTAGCCCTTAACATAACCTCTACCATTTGGTGTTTGGATTGAGCGATCTTAACAGTGGGAGGAAATGAAAGGAGGCTAGCAATGTCTGAAATCAATTGTATGAAGCGCAGAAAGCAAAGACTTTTACCGATTAGTGAAATCAAGAAAGGCTGCCTGTAATGGGTAAACCGCAAACCTGAAGATGGAAATCGTCTTCATAGTATCCCCCTGATAAGAATGATGAAAAAAATAACAGGCCCCCCTACATTATACACATGCGTATAGCCGTGGTAGGTGTATAGGTGTGATGAGAAACGCAACTTTGTACACTTGAATCGGGTAGTATTGAACGGTATGCTAATCACAATCACAAACGTTATTTAGATGTTTCCATCAAAGATGCAACCTCAACCGTTACCATTCAACAATGCTGGTTTCTAGATTCAATGCCCTCTGCGTTGATCAATTTAGAAATTAAGGGCAACTCTCCAATCGCAATAGCAAGAAAATCTATTAGTAATGAATGAAAAAAAGAAATGCGCCGTTGTAGGATCAATCATCCATGAATCGTGCAGACGTATCAACGGACATTGATATTCGGAGGATTTGAAAAAATGGAAAAATTCGCATTTTATTTAGAGTCCGACGGCAACAGGCCGGTAACCAACAACGATGGGTCGCCAAACGAGATCATTCGTGCGGTGTATATTGCCATTGAATAGTGCCAGCTGTGCCATATTTTAGGGCGTGTTAGGACAAAATATAGAGCCACTTGTGCCATAACCAGAGCCACCTCCTGTATACTAGGTTTGCACCATCGGTGCAAATTCATTAAATAGGAGGTTTTCGTGTGATCAAATACCGTGAAATCTTACGTCTTCATGCACAGGACCTAAGTATTCGAAGCATTGCTTCAGGCGTGGGTAGTTCTAGGAATACAGTCAGTGACGTCTTGAAACGTGCTAAGGAAAAAGACGTTTTATGGCCGCTTGAAAAAGATGTTGATGACGCAGAACTGCAGGCACTTCTGTTTCCAGAAAAGAATCAATCAGAGGTGAGACAGAAACCGGACTGTGACTACATTCATAAGGAAATGGCTCGGAGCGGTGTGACTCTGTCTCTGCTTTGGCACGAATATGTTCAATTATGCCGTGAGCGCAGAGAGATCCCTTATAGCTATCGGCAATTTTGTCGCTTTTATACGCGTTACGTCACAAAGACAAAGGCAACGATGCGGATTAAGCGAAAGCCAGGAGAAGCAATGGAAGTCGATTGGGCGGGACAAACAGCGTCAGTTAACGATTCGATCACTGGACAAGTGCAGCCAGCCTATGTTTTTGTCGCAGTCCTTCCCTGCACCCAATACGCGTATGTTGAAGGTTTTTTGTCCATGGACACATCGAGTTGGATCCAGGCACATATCCATGCTTTTCAGTTTTTTAACGGCGTTCCTCGAACCGTTGTCCCTGATAATCTAAAAACAGGGGTTGTTCATTCCTCAAGTACAGATCCGATTATCAACCGGACTTACCAAGAATTAGCGGAACATTATCAGACAGCAATTATCCCCGCAAGAGTTCGTCATCCCAAAGATAAGCCAAATGTCGAAGGAACCGTAAAAATCATATCAACTTGGATTATTGCCGCACTAAGAAATGGTCAGTACTTTTCCATTCAAGAACTTAATGAAGCCATTAAAGAAAAGTTAATTGAATACAATCAAAAACCATTTCAAAAGAAAAATGGAAGCAGACAATCCGCTTTTGCGGAGGAAGAGAGCTTTGCACTGCTCCCTTTGCCTGCTTCCCCATACGAATTAGCCACTTGGAGAACAGCTACCGTACCCTATGATTATCACATATCTGTAGAAAAAATGTATTACTCCGTTCCCTATGAATACTTAAAATATCAAGTAGATATTCGCATGACTCAGCATATTATCGAAGTCTTCTATCACGGCATGCGCATTGCCTCGCATGTTCGTCTCTATGGAAAATCAGGTCAATTATCCACAAACCCCGATCATATGCCTGATCAACATAAAGACTATTTAACTTTTACTCCAGAGCATTTTTTAACATGGTCAAAAACCATAGGCACTCATACACAGACAACGGTTCAAGGATTTCTCGCTTCCTATAAAGTGGAGAAACAAGCTTTGAAATCCTGTTTAGCCCTTTCGAAACTTGCGGACAAATATTCAATAGAGCGATTAGAATCTGCATGCATGAGGGCTCTCAGTTATTCTCCAAGACCTAATATCAAAAGCATCACAACGATCTTAAAGACTGGACAAGATAAACAGCGGCAAGAGTCACTAGAGCAGAGAAATACCAATGAACAGCAAAAATCCCATGGATTTATTAGAGGAGCAGCTTATTACGGGAGGACAGAAAAATGACCAATGACAGTACACTTTCAAAGTTAAATGATATGCGCCTAAGTGCAATGGCTGAGTATTATCATGAACAGCTTCATAATCCTCAGTTTAATGACCTATCCTTTGAAGAACGATTCAGCCTGCTCGTAGATCGAGAATGGGATCGCAGAAAAAACAACAAGCTTGACCGTCTCATCAAAAATGCCGGACTCCGATATCCTCAAGCTTGCATTGAAGATATTGAATATCATCCGGATCGTAAACTGGATAAAGCTCAAATTCTCCGATTAGCCTCTGGCAAATACATTCAAGAAAAACATAATCTGATTATCAAAGGAGCCTCTGGAAACGGTAAATCTTATCTATCCTGTGCGTTCGGAATCGCTGCATGTCGGCAATTTTATACCGTAAAGTATATTCGTTTGCCCGATCTATTGGATGAGCTCGCTGTTGCCAGAGGAGAAGGGATATTTCAAAAAGTAATGAAAATGTACCGAAAGGTAAATTTGCTTATTCTCGATGAATGGCTTCTTACTTCACTAAAGGGAAATGAAGCAAGGGAATTACTTGAGATTGTAGAATCTAGACATCAAACAGCCTCCACGATATTCTGCTCACAGTTCGATACACAAGGCTGGTATGAAAGCATTGGTGAAGCGACCTTAGCCGATGCGATCTTGGATCGGATCATTCATGACTCTTATAGCCTTTTAATTGACGGTGAAGTATCCATGAGAGAACGCCATGGGATAAAGCAATAAATTAAGCTGAGCCACCATCGCTCGATGGTGGCTCTTCCGTTGGTAAGAGTGGCTCTCAAATCTGTCCGAAGCGGCTCAGAAATATGGCACAAGTTGATCTTTACGATGGCAATATACAACAGGAGGCGTGTTTTCTATTATAATGAAAAAATGGAAAAGCGAACGGATTCTAACCCCCCCACAATCGAAGCATTGCGTGAGGAACGTGATGCGCTCAAAAGAGAGAATGCCGAACTGATACTCAAGCTAAAATGGTTCGAAGAACAATTGCGCCTGGGCAAAGAACGGCAATTTGGTGTTTCCAGTGAAAAAACCAATTCGGTACAGCTCACACTGTCGCTCTTCAACGAAGCAGAAAGTGATGCCGATCCTCAAGCTCCAGAGCCTACCGTTGAAACAATCACTTACAAAAGGAAGAAAAAGCAGGGACAGCGTCAAGAAAAGTTGGAAAACCTACCGGTTGAAGTGATCAACTATACATTGTCTGCACACGAACAGACCTGTACGTGTTGCGGTGGTGATTTGCATGACATGTCAACGGAAATTCGTGAGGAACTTAAAATCATTCCTCCTCAGGTTAAAGTGATCCGACATGTTCGTCACACCTATGCCTGCCGGCATTGTGAACGACAAGCCACGCAAACACCCATCATCACGGCACCGGCACCGAAAGCTGTTTTTCCAAAAAGCCTGGCTTCACCATCAGCGATGGCCTCCATCATGTGCCAGAAGTATCTAGATGCTCAGCCGCTCTATCGACAGGAACAACAGTTGAAGCGACTCGGTGTAGCCCTGTCTCGGCAAACCATGGCCAATTGGATGATTTACGGAGCAAGTCATTGGCTTCAGTTGATCTATGATCGGATGAAAGCCAAGCTGGTTAAGCAGGATCTTCTTCATGCCGATGAATTATGTTGAGCTCAACATAATTCATCTTATGAAGAGTCATTTATTATGTTGAGTCACTCTTATTTAATTTAAAAAGGTCGCTGGACGCCTGGTATTTGGGTACATTTTATGGAAATATAACTTAACATAATATTTTGATGCTATCTTTAGAATGGGAGGTGCATCAAAATGCATGCAAAAACGACGAAAATTCTCCTAAGGTATGAGGTCTACTCAGATACCTTAGAAGATTACCTGAACCTAGAGGAATTCAGGAAACTATCCCCACTGACTATTTCATCCAAAAGAATCACGATTATTTCTTTTATGAATTATCTTGGCGATAGTAACGTAAGAAATTTCCAGAACTGTAATCAAAGTAATGTTACCGGTTATTTATCTTCCCTTTCCAAATTATCTTCTTCCACCATAAGTGGACGCACATTTATTTTGCGTCACTTCTTTAATTTTTTACACACCAGAAACTACCTTGTTCTCAGGCAATGAACTATTTCCAGTCATATTTACCAACAAACGTGAACGTATACTTTCATTTTATTCCATTGAGGAAATCAGACGAACCATTTCTTCCGTAGACAGAGGCACATCTTATGGAAAAAGGGACTTTGTCGTTTTGCTACTCGCTGCGGAACTTGGTATCCGCTCCAGTGACATCATCCGATTAAAAATGTCAGATATCCATTGGGAACGCAATACAATTGAGTTTGTTCAGTATAAGACTAAGACTTTCAATCAGTTACCATTGTTGGAAAATATCAAATATGCATTAATTGATTACATTAAAAATGAACGTCCAAAAACCAACTCAGATTACATTTTTATTGGCATTAAAAATGGTGGGAAACCTTTGACTAATTCTTGCATACATCATGTGGTCTCTAAGTATTTCATAAAAGCTAACATTGATATTTCGGAGCGAAAACATGGTCCACATGCTATGCGACATTCTTTGGCAAGCAACATGCTCCATAACAACACTCCGATGCACGTAATTAAGGAAGCCTTAGGGCACTCGAACATCAACACCACGAGAATGTATCTTAATATTGATATTGATGCTTTAAGACAATTTGCTTTGAAGGTGCCTTGTGAAACAATATGATACCTTCAATTTTCCTAAGGTCTACCGTTACATTGCTTTGGAGTATGTAAATTATAAACAGTCCCTAGGATTCAAGTATTCGTACGCTGAACAGTCAAAAGTAAACAGGATGCTTCGTTTTATATATGCTCATTCGAAATCAGATCCTATACTGGCTTTACAACCAGAACTGGTTAAAGCATATGCAACAAAAAATGACAATGAAAGTGCCAGAACCCTTCATACAAGGCAATCTCATATAAGACAGTTTGCCTTATTCTTAAACTTGAGAGGTATATCCGCCTTTGTCTACCCGAAGGAGCTCGTTAAAGTTTCAAAAAATTTTGTCCCATATATTTTTACCAAAGATGAAATGAACCGAATCTTTCGGGAAGCTGATGCAATCAAACCAAACAAGAATAAATTTGTAAATACCCCTTATATATATCCTGCGGTAATCCGTGTGTTATATGGATGTGGTTTACGTGTGAGTGAAGCCCTTGCTCTCAAATGTGAACACGTTGATCTAGATAACGGAATTCTTGTCGTTATGAAGGGAAAAAATAATGTTTCCCGGTTAGTTCCAGTATCTGGATCACTAAGACAGTATTTATCCTATCTATAATTCAAAGGTTGTGAGAATGGGAAATCCACACTTTTTCCCAGCACTTCACAAGGAAAGATATTCTCCAACAACGATCAGGAATCAGTTTAGAAGGCTGGAGGAGAAAGCTGGCATATTCCAGTTAAGTACCGGAAGGTACCCGCGAGTCCATGATCTAAGACATACCTTCAGTGTCCATGCCCTAGAACAAATGATTCGTAAAGGTATGGACCCTTATTGCTCACTTCCAATCCTCAGCACTTATCTTGGGCACAAAGGTGTGGAATCGACAGAAAAATATCTGCGTTTAACTAAACAGTACTTTATTGATATCCTTCAGTTTAGCCACGAAAATGCAGAAAAGATCTTTCCGGAGGTGTGATTATGCGCAAAAAGGAATTATCTTATTATGTTACCAGCTTCTTTACTGAATATCTTAGTGGAGAGGCAGGCCTGTCAATCAATACCATTAAATCATACCGGGATGCGTTCATACTTTTCTATAAGTACCTTGAAGAAGCTGGTATCTGCAAGATCAGTAAACTTAAAATGGATATGTTGAATGCAGATAATATAACTGGATTTTTGGATTGGCTGGAACAATCGAGATGTTGCAGTATTGGTTCAAGAAACCAACGCCTTGCGGCGTTAAAAGCTTTCTGTAGCTATGTCATACGCCGAAGCCCGGAGGAGAGTGCCTTGTGTCAGGGAGTCTTAAAAATACGTATAAAGAAAGCACCACAGAAATCTGTCGAATATTTAAGTGGAGCAGCCGTTGAATATCTCCTCAAAATACCTAACAGTCATTCTATGCAAGGTATTCGCGAGCTTGCAATGATTGCTTTAATGTACGAATCGGGTTGCAGAGTTCAGGAACTCATAGATTTAAGAGTTGGTGACATTGCCTTTCGAAGTCCAAACACGCTTACCCTAACAGGAAAAGGAAATAAATCAAGAGTGGTTCCTATAAGTATCAACGCCGCGAACATTCTAAAAGCTTATTTGAATTCCGCTGGTATTGATGACACGGTTCACCCAGTATTTGTTAACAGATATAATAAAACCTTGTCAAGGTCAGGAGTTTCCTATGTACTGGATAAATATGGACAAATAGCAAGCAAAGCAAGATCAGATTTATTTCCGTCTAAGCTACATCCGCATATATTGAGACATTCCAAAGCAATGCATCTTCTTGAAAATGGAGTGAACCTCATATATATTAGGGATTTTCTTGGACATTCATCAGTTACCACAACGGAAATTTATGCAAGATGTAATCGAAGAGAAAATATATTGAGCAGGCTGGTACTCTAATTACCGAGGCTGTAGAAGAATATAGTGATGGTGAAAAAAAAGCATTGATTGACTGGCTTCGGAAAAATATCTAAATTATTATGTTGAGTGGTTACGCCATATACCTCGTGTCCGTGCGGCATGGTAACCCTCAACTTTACATAATATATCACTCTACATAAGATGAAACGATACTTCAAGTTTTGAAGGAACCTGAGCGGCCAGCTACATCAAAATCCTACCTATGGCTTTATCGAACGGGACACCTTGGCCCTCCAATCGTATTGTATGATTATCAAACAACGCGAGCGAGTAAGCATCAGGCTCGATTCTTAGCTGATTTTAAGGGCTACCTTCACGTGGATGGCTACGCTGGCTATCCTGCGCTTCAAAGCATCACCCTGGTCGGGTGTTGGGCACATGCGCGGAGAAAGTTCAGCGAGGCAATCAAGGCTTTACCGGATTCGGCAAAAGATTCGGTTGTACTCGCTAAAGAAGGCCTTGCTTACTGCAACAATCTATTTAAAATTGAACAGAACCTCAAGAAATCCAATGCTTCCGATGAAGAACGCTACCAAACGCGACTCAAGCAGAGCAAGGTTATCGTTGAGGCTTTTTCAGCATGGCTGAAAAAGCAGACGCCTCGAGTCCTTCCTAAAAGTGCATTAGGTAAAGCCATCCATTATTGTCGTACACAATGGGAGAAACTGATTGTCTTTTTACAGGATGGACGGTTGGAGATGGATAACAATCGAGCTGAGCGCTCGATCAAGCCCTTTGTGATGGGACGAAAAAACTGGCTGTTCAGTAATACGCCAAGAGGTGCAGTAGCTAGCAGCACCATATACAGTCTCATCGAAACCGCAAAAGAAAACGGCTTGATTCCGTTTCAATACCTTAGCTATTTATTCGAACAACTGCCCAACCTTGAAGACCAGACCAACGAGACACTCGATAAACTACTGCCTTGGTCCTCAAGTCTTCCGGAAAACTGTAAACTATCTTCCCAACAATCATAAATCAAGCCCACATCTTTGACTAGGTGTGGGCTATTTGACGCTTACAGGGCAAATCAAGTGTTTGACAATTCTATAATATATTTCTAAATAGTACTGAACTGGTTTCATATGGACTATTTCGATGGCACTACATCCCTTGGTGATGACGGAAATAATTGTACACAATATTACCTTTGAGATTGATTTTTTCACTATTGAAAGCATGATATATTATCCTGAAATCAGTTTTTTGGGAGACATGGGATTAACCTTATGATCACGCAAAAGTCGATCGATTTCACAATGTTTCAGTTATCGGTTGATTTTATTATAGATGATTAATAGTCGCATGCATTAGTTATAAAAGATTTTTAAGTGCCTGTTCAAACATTTGATTAAAGTGATCAAATTCACAAATTAAATCTCCACTTGGTTTATCGAGTTCAACAAATTTGTTTTTTTCAATATCATAGGCATACCAGGAGATATTTCCATCTCCCAAAAAAAGATAATGGGTGTTGCTTTCAATGTCCCACCAAATTTCATTTGCAGAAATTAGATTGTTATTTTCATCGCCTGGATCAGAGTTATAAATGACTAATCCATTATAGTTTAACCCATCCATTTTATTTAAAAAATGTTCATACTCTGAAAACCATAGATTATGTCGTACATGGTCCGACACCCATTTTTTTAGGCGATCTATATTTTCTTTTTTTGCTGATAATCTCATTGAACGGCCGCGTGATTTTTTTTTGTTCTCAATTTGAGATAATAATTGATCCAACATGTTTTTACTCCTTTTCGGGATAAATGTGATTTCTAGGGATTGGCCATTGAATGTGAACAGAATCTCCTTCATTCAAATGCCCTGTTAAATTTTTCTGGGCATTAGTTAAAGCCTTATGGTATGGATCATTTCTAATTAAAACAAGATTGCTATAAACATTTGTACCTCCATCATCCAATGGCAATTTATGATGAACCTGATAATTATCTGGGATACATCCATCCTTCAAATCTTCAATGTCTACATCACTTAATCCTGCATCTATTAGTCTATTGATTGAATTTTGATCTTTGACTAGATACTTCGCGAAGTTCTTACGAACAGAACTGTCAAATTTTCTTCTTAATTGATTGAATTCATTTCTGTTCCGCTTCGTATAAGTTATCTCTTTCATATCCACATTATCTAAAATAATAGTTTCCCCTTTTAAAGTACCTGAGAAACTATGATCATCAAAAGCGTAATTATGTTTATTTTGAATTGTCTTTTTAATTGACGCTTGCTGAATGATGCTTCTGACGTTATTAATAGGATCAATAAAGGTACTCTTTCCAGCGCTTTCGCCAATCCTTGAAAGCTTATCTCTTAAGCCAGAGGAGTTAATTGAATTATACGGGACATCTCCTGCAATTTGAACTTTTGGCGCAAATGGGTTATTCCATCCGTTAATTTTATCTGCTGCTTTGTTTGCGTGTTTAACTACGCTTGCTTTTGCTAGTGTACTTATTTTCTTTGCCGATGTGCCCAATTTTTCCAGGTTAGCCACTTTGCTGACTTGACCAATGCCTTTGGTTCCGACAACTGAGGTAACCAGCGTTGTTAATGTGTAAGTAACCCATCGTGATCGTGTATACGCATCCCCATGAACCATATCTTTGTCATAGGATTCAGTTATCGCTTGGGCAATGAGTGCCGACGTTTGCTTCCAATTCCATAGTGCCATAACCGTGTTTGTTGCGGTTTTTAGGGGATCCCGGACCATATCGATAAATCCATAGACTATATCTTTACCTGTATCAATTAAACCTTGCGTGATCCCACGGTTGATTTTTTCCTTTAAAAGGTACATACGAACATCGGGAGGCAGGCTGGCTTCAGCATTCATTATTCGTGCCTGTTCCTGCTGCTTTTTGATCTCCAGATACTGCTGTGTTTGCTTCCGCATTTCATCCTGAACTTGATAGATTTTGCTGTCGTGATAGGCGGTCGCGTTGAAATGCATCGGTTGCACATCGGCGCCTTGGAGAGTCGCGTGAATCAGCTCTTCGTACAGTGCTTGGATGTGCGGCAGGTCTTCAGTAATTTGACGGTATTCATTCGTTAAGGACTGATCGAGATCCTGAACATCGAGCACCATCTTTGCGCGCTTCTTATCTGCAGCATCAAGTTCCTGATCGACGTCGTGGTTCGAAAAGACGTTGATAGGTTCCAGATCCGATATACTGCTCAGAATCTTGGCGATGTCATCACGCTGCTCGCGTACCATTTCCTTGGAACGCGCGTAGCTCATGGAAAGGTCCTCATTCAAAAAAGGGACGTGAACCTGTGTATCTCCGTCGAGGTTCTTGTCATCAAGCGTACCAGAAATGCCTTGAAAATAGGCAATCTTCTTGTACTATTAAGAAGAAATGTAAATTTCAAGGAAAATAGTATAAGTGCAACTAAGGCTCAGCCGGGCCTAAAGGCTTGGCTTCACCAAGATTTCTTTATCAATCAGCCGCAGCCAGGCATCGACGACATTGATTTGTCCTGAATAAAAGTGTTTAATCGCGGCCGCACCTTTGCCTTGAAGATCAGAGCCGAGTCCAGCGATCTGCTGGAATGCGGTGCGTAAGTTATGGAATTGATCGCGTAACGTTTGGTAGTGTTTGGCGTGTGCTTTGGCGGCTGTGATTAGTGATTCGGCATCGTAGGTTTGTGTATCGCCGGCTGAGCCAGAGCCGCCTATGGTTACTCTCAATTTATCACCTTCAGAATAGGAACTGTTCAATGGGATGGAAATGCAAAACGTGATGTGTTTCTGGAAGGAACAAGCGATGAAGGTTCATTGTTTTAATTTGTCTCTAGTATACAAAAGGTGACCAATTGATGAACACGGGCGAAATGCCTAAAAGGGCATTGAGATTTTACGAAAACACAAGTGATCGACATGATTCGACATTAAATGCCCTGCCATTATGACTATGCAACAGATAACCTAAGGTCAAGATACAGATAGAGGGTACAACACCAAAAATAACCGAAAACTGTTGAATCATTTGGAATGCTTGGCGACTTCCGAGTGCGTGATTTCTGGGGAATAAGCCGATCAATCCCCGGCCACATTCGTTGCTTTGTACCTTTGATGTACAACCAGCTACTTTTCAAAGAACGGTGGCTTTCCCCCATTGATTCAAGCTGTTCTTTTAGAGGAATACGTACTTGAGCCATCCCTGAGTCTTTCCTTTAATTTTTTTAAAGAATAGCTTGACAATAATTGATACCGCTTACATAATGATATTCCCGGTTTTTCTTATTGCGACTATGCCTTTCGCAGGGAAGATTATTAAGATTGCCCAGATGAAGTGTGGCGAAGCGGGAAACTCCTTGTTATCCTGGATACAAGAGGCGAGAATCAGTCGAAAACAAAGCCTTAACCGTTCGAAAGGAGTTTGTCATGAATGAATCAGATAACGAATGACCGATATAGGCAAAACTATCATATCATGCCCCCAAAAGGATGGATGAATGATCCCAATGGATTATGTTTTTTTAAAGGCTATTACCATGTCTTTTTTCAGTATCATCCCTATAGTGCAGAATGGGGACCAATGCACTGGGGCCACATGCGGAGTATGGATCTGGTCCATTGGCAAGAGTGCCCAATCGCGCTAACGCCAGGGGATAACGAAGACAAAGACGGTTGCTTTTCCGGCAGTGCTGTGGTCAAAGATGGTCGGCTCTACTTGATCTACACAGGCCATCACGACAAAGAAAATACAGACCAGAAACAGTACTGGCAAAATCAAAACCTTGCCTACAGTGAAGACGGAATTCATTTTAAAAAATACGAGAAAAACCCAATAATCAGTCACCCGCCTGAAGATAATGACATTGACTTTAGAGATCCAAAAGTTTGGCTGGAGAATGGTAAATGGTTCATGGTTTTGGGTAGCCGCGATCAATCCGGATTGGGAAGAGTCCTGTTATATGCCTCTCATGACTTATTGAACTGGGACTATTTCGGTGTGATCAGCCAATCAAATCATCCGGAAAAGGAAGGGTATATGTGGGAATGCCCTGATTTTTTTCAGCTGGATGGACAGTATATCCTATTAACCTCGCCGCAGGGGATTGTTTCACATCATGACAGGTGCAAAAACATTTTCCAAAGCGGGTATTTTATCGGCGATTATAAAGACGGTGTTTATACGAGAGGCTGCTTTCGAGAAATGGATGCTGGGCATGACTTCTATGCAGCACAAACCATCGAGACCGATGATGGCAGGCGTATTTTGCTCGCTTGGATGGCGATGTGGGAGAACAAGATGCCTGAGCAAGCGGACGGATGGGCGGGAACCATGACGCTTCCGAGAGAATTAAAGCGGGTTGGAGATAAATTATATGCATACCCGATCCAGGAATTAAAAGCGCTTCGATCAAAGCTTCTTCTATCAAAAAATGAATCCACCAACACGATCAATTTTTGCAGCAAGGCACATCAACTGGAAATTGATGCTAAAATGGATTGGAGGAGTCATTCAACGATCGCTTTAGTGATGAATGATCATAACGGAAGTGCGCTTATTTCTGTGACTTTTAACGCTGATGATGGTAAAGTTGTCCTTCACAGGGTCGGTCCTGATGCAGAGAGACAAACCGTTATTCAGCAATCCGATGACTTAACAATGAAGGTCTATGTCGATACGTCATCTTTTGAATTGTTTATTAACCATGGAGAAGCCACCTTTTCAGAACGGTTTTACGCGGAAGGCGCGCTTTCCTTTAAAATAAGTGCACAAGAACGTGTTTGGTGCACAATGCATGTCTATGAACTGGGAAATCATCGCAACAATGCGATGATTGATAAATGAACGATGAGGAGATGGAGGACATGTTATTAGGCAGTATTGAAGCAGGCGGTACGAAGTTTGTCTGTGCGGTTGGAAATGAAGATTATCGAGTACTCGAAAAAGCAACGTTTCCGACGACCGATCCAAAGACCACGTTTGCACAGGTCATCGACTTTTTTAAAAAATTTAACGATCTGGCCGCGCTGTCGATCGCTTCTTTCGGTCCGATCGAGATCCAAAAAAACAACACAAGATACGGATACATTACCGAAACACCAAAAAAAGGATGGAGCAATACCGACTTTGTCGATCCGATAAAAAAAGCGTTGAACATTCCCGTATTTTTCACCACGGACGTAAATGGATCGGCATACGGCGAATATGTTCTTGCGCAATTATTTAATGAAAAGATACGATCGTTGGTCTATTTAACCATTGGTACCGGTATTGGTGGCGGGGCGATCATCGACGGAAAGATTGTCGGATCCCAAGGCCATACCGAAATGGGGCATGTGCGAGTCAAACGCCATCCGGATGATTTAGATTTTGAAGGGCTCTGTCCGTTTCATCACGATTGTCTTGAAGGACTTGCCTCAGGGCCAACCTTTGAAGCGAGACTGGGCATTAAAGGACAGGATGTCCCAAAGGATCACCCGATTTGGGACATCGTCTCGTACTATGTTGCGCAAGCTGCCATTCAGCAAACAATGATTCTTCGCCCGGACAACCTTGTATTCGGCGGTGGAGTAGTCAGCGAACCGTTCCTGGAAAAAGTACGGCGCGACTTTGCGCAATTAAACAATCAGTATGTTCAGGTCCCTGACTTAACGACCTATATCCGCATGCCAAGAGCCAAAGACAACGGATCGGCAACACTAGGCAACTTTGCACTGGCATTTCATGAATTAGGAAAATGACGCGTGCGTGATCAATCGATGAACAGGTAAACCTTCCCCTTTGCGTAGACAGATGTAGGTCGTCTGTTTCGCCAAAGGGGAATTTTGTTTAAAAAAGGCTGTTTCTTATATCTATTATCATATTTTTATTTTTGCCATACAAATGCACCAAAGTATTTAAGAACAAGGATGTATCAAAAAATAAGAAAATCATTGCTCTGAACTCTGCTGTAGCAGGTTGTTGCTTAGTCTCTCAATATTTTCAGCCTGAGCGGGTTCTATAAGCGTATATCCAACAGATTTTTCAATGGTTTGCAACTTGGTAAGTCACTCATCTAAAGGTAATTTATGATGAACATTATAACCTCTTGGAGTGCAAACCCTGCCGGAGTTTCTATCTGAAAAAGCGTGAATTCCGGATTGTTTTTGTCCCCTAGATCTCTGTATCTCTTTGTGTTAGCTACAGCGGGTGCTTTATTTGATTTAGCCCACTCCGAGACTATCAATACCAAATAATCCGCCAGAACCGTATGTAGTTAAAAACAATGCTACTCTAACTGAGATGATAGGCACCGGCTCATTTTCTCTGATTTAGATCCCCCTTTTTACACAATGATACCTCATCGTTTTGTTCTCATTCTATTACGCTTATTTTCTACAGTGATTTCTTAGTAGCAATGGGCAATACACGTGAATTAACTTAAACTTTACGTTGCGCAAATAGTAGATTAATGAACCGGACGTAATATATAAATTGTGCAGCGAACCGGTTTTCTGATGGAGGTGCCCTATGGCCACGATTAGAGATGTTGCGAAGAGAGCGAACGTAGCAAAAAGTACAGTATCTAATGTGTTTAGTAAGAAGAAAGAAATCAGTAAGGAATTAACGGATAAAATCTTGAAAGCAGCTCGGGAACTCAACTATCGACCCAATTATTTTGCTTCTACTCTAGCAACGAAGAGGTCACGAGTGATTGGTGTATCGTTTAATACTGATACAACATCTTCAACCGATTTTCATCAAAACATGATTCGGGGGATTCTATCGGTTTGTGATGAACGCAACTACTATCTGCTCATTAATCCCTCAGGAAAAAAGAGAAAACATTTTTTTCCGGTTGATGGAGAGATCATTTTGAATCCGGAAACCTATGAATCTGATTCGAATGATGCGATCAAACGTGTATGGGTCGGCGCGCCTCCGCTCAATGAAAAAGAGGGCGCGTTTCATGTCGATAACGATAATGTCCATATAGGGTATATGGTTACTGATTTTTTGATCAAAACCGGGGTTACAACGCTTTGTTTTTTAAACTCACAGGAAACGAGAACCTATGCTAAGGAAAGAAAGAATGGATTTGACCAAGCAATCCATGAACAGGGTCACTTGGTCAAGAGGTATCGCCACGATTTCCTAGAAGAAGATGACCCGCAGGATTTTGCTTATCAAATCGCAAAAGAAGAACTGATCCAGGGCACATCTCAAGGCTTTATCACGGATTCAGATATCATGGCAAAAGGGGTTTACCGGGCGGCTTATGAATGCGGCAGACGCATACCAGAAGATGTATCGGTCATTGCAATCTGTTCCGGTCTCAATACAAGTGATGTCTTTCAGCCTTCTTTAACTGTGGTTGAGCTGAATGAATTGCGACTGGGGCAAAGAGCCGCACAATTGTTAATCGATCTTATTGAAGATAAAAGCGAGCAAACGTCGAACAATCAACAAATCGAATCGTTTATCAAAGTCATGAAATCAACACGATCATTTCCTCAAAAAACAAAGAAATAAGGAGTCAATCAATGGACTTTTTAACGTTTCATCATGTCTCAAAACAGTATCGGGATGGGAAAAAAGAGACCGCTTCTGCTGTGCATGATGCACATTTTTCCATTCAACGCGGAGAGCTCATCGTATTTGTCGGACCTTCAGGATGCGGAAAGTCAACGTTTCTACGCATGGTTGCTGGACTAGAGGAGATTACATCTGGAGAAATTATTCTAGAAGATCAACGGTTAAACGATGTGGACGTAAAAATGAGAGATATTGCCATGGTCTTTCAAGATTATGCCCTATATCCGCATATGAGTGTTGAAGAAAATCTAGCGTTTGGTTTGAAGAACCAAAAGATACCTAAGCAAAAAATAAAGCAAAAAATCGATGAAGCGTGCGCGATCTTGAATCTGTCGGAGTTAAGGCAGCGTCTGCCCAAGCAGCTTTCAGGGGGGCAGCGTCAGCGGGTAGCATTGGGACGAGCAATCGTCAAAGAACCTAAAGCGTTCCTGCTTGACGAACCTTTGTCCAATCTTGACGCCAAACTTCGCGTGCAGACGCGAAAAATGATTGCGCAATTACATAATCAGCTTCAAGCGACGATGATCTATGTTACGCATGATCAAACAGAAGCCATGACTCTGGCAGATCGAATTGTCGTCATGAATCGAGGAATCATTCAGCAAATTGACACGCCGGAACGCATTTATCTGCATCCCAATAATCTATTCGTGGCAGGCTTTATTGGATCACCACCGATGAATCTATTGCATGTCCGTATTAAGGACGACCAAAGTCTTGCTGTAGGGACATTCCGCTTTTCCATTCCTCGCAACTATAAGGAATCGCTTCAAGCATTTATTGGAAAGGAGGTGATCCTTGGCGTTCGACCTGAAGACATCCAGCTCGAGGAGTCTTCCACAGCTGAAGAAGGGATGAAGCCTTATCTTACCGAATTTCTCGGCTCGGAAAATCTGATCTATTTTAAATTGAGAGAAGGGGAATTAATCGTAAAAAAGAATCTTTCATTAAAAATGTCCCCGGACATGAGTTATCGGCTCATCATTAATGGAGAAAACATGCATTTTTTCGATCCACAATCAGGAGAACATTTAAAAAGAAGGAGCCTTACATGAAAATGAAAAAAATGGTCTTAATTTTTCTTTGTACCGCTTTGCTTGTCGGTGTGCTTGCAGGATGTGGAAATGCAAACGAAGCAAAAGAGAAACAAACCGTAAACATTTTGACCTCTGTGACCGGTGGCAAAGATGAAGAAGGCATGAAAGCTTTTGCAAAAGAACTGAGTCAGCTAACTGGTTATAAGATTAACATGATTAAGCCCGCAGACGATTACAATACGGTACTGATGCAAAAGTTAAAAGCAGGTGGAGAGAACTTGGACCTGATTTACTTCGATCAGAGCCAGCTGCCTGATTTAGTGAAACAAGGAGCCCTTCAAGACCTGACCGGAAAAGTGAAGGACTCCAAAATACTATCAAACAATTCAATAATACCAGAAAAAGAATGGAATAACATTAAAATCGATGGAAAAATTTATGCAAGTTTCAATAAAAAAGAGATTGAACGCGTTGTTAACGTTAATGAAGGCATGATCAAGAAGTACAACATCGATTTTTCGCAGGAAGACACGCTGGATGACTACTATCACTTGTTTCAGCAGTTGAAAGAAAAAAACAAGACACAAGGTTTTTATCCTTTTAACGTCTCGCTCAGTCTGCTTTTTGATCTTCAACCGTGGTTTGCCAGTGAAGGGCTTAAAGGCGGAATCGTTGTCGATCAAGACGGCAAAAAAACGGTTCCGTGGAGCACCGATGAAGCAGCACCTGTATGGTCTTGGCTGAGAAAGCTTTATAAAGAAGGATTGATGGATCCGGACGCATTGACGGATACGACAAAAGAATTGCGAAATAAGTTTCAATCATCGCAAACCGCTGTGGTTACCGATTGGGCTGCATGGACAGGCCTCTATAACGTTAATGCGGGAACCAGTTACCCGAATGCCTTTAAGGCCGTTGCTCATGGCGGAACCAAAAATAAAGAGGGTGCCTACATGTTAACACGCGGGGCTGCTTCCTTGTGGGGCATTCCAGCAACCAGTAAAAATGTTGACGGCGCGATGAAGGTCTTGGAAACATTTGCAACGCAAAAAGGCGGAGACCTTTTGTCAATCGGAGCCAAAGGCTACGATTATACGGATAAAGATGGAAAGGTTGAGCTAACCGAAAAGGGAGAAGCTGCGGGCAAAGATCATGGCGCACCATTCCCAATTTCAGAACAATATAAGTCCCCGCTTCCGTACAATCCAGGCGTTGACGAAGCTTTAGGATTCTTGAAGTACGCGTCCACAGAAAGCTATCTTCCAGAAACGACCGATTACACCACTATTGTGTCTAAAGAGGCGATCAAAATGGTTAAGGGTGAGGTTTCGGTTGATCAAGGATTGAAAGAAATGCGTGAAAGCTTGAAAGCAAAACAAGTGGTTGATTAAAGGCCGAGAAAGCATGCCAATCCAGAGCGTATCAATGTGAGCCAAATAGAAAGGAGGAAGGTGGATTTTTATGGATCTCAAAATGGATTCATAGAAATACACCTTTCTTATAGAAAAGATCAGATTTTGTCTTGAGCACAGCCATTCACGACAAGCGCTCGGGCGCCTGATTCAATTCAATGAAAGGAGGAATGATTCAATTGCGGCCATTCGTTGCATCAACGTCTCAGACCTTACGAAAAATGAAAAAATATCGTTTTGTTTATCTCATGCTCATTCCTCTGCTCGTCTATTTTAGTGTCTTTGCCTATATACCGCTGATTATGGGATTTGTGCAGAGCTTCCAAAAGAGTAAGTTATTAGGAAATGTCGAATGGATTGGATTTGAGAATTATTTTGAGCTATTTGCGGATAAGGAGTTTCTCTCCTCGCTCTGGAATGGCTTTTCAATCGGTTTAGGTACTTTTGTTCTTGTATTCGTTGGCGGCTTAATGCTTGCCATACTTCTTAATGAAATAAGAACGAAATCGTTTCGTTCACTGATCCAAACAACTACTTTTTTACCTTACCTATTCTCATGGACGATTGTTGGCGGTATTTGGGTGTATCTGTTAAGTTCACACGGATTAGTGAACAGTCTATTGATCGCTTTGGATCGCGATCCTTTTCATTTTTTAACGGAACCCCAATATGCCCAGCTCATTATGATTCTGACCGGAGCGTGGAAAGACATTGGCTACACAGCAGTCCTGTTCTTGGCCAGTATCCTTGTGATCAATCAAAATTTGTTTGAGGCTGCTCAAATTGATGCCGCTTCACGGGGGAAACAAATCATCAAAATTATTCTTCCTGAACTGGTCCCAACGATGAAGACGATTTGCTTACTTGGCGTCATTGGTCTATTCACCAATTTCGATCAGGTCTATGTGATGGGGAATCCAGCGATCATCGATTCCGTGAAAACGCCTTTGGTTTATATCTTTGAACGAGGAATTACCAAATTTGATATTGGTGTGGCAACATCAGCTTCTGTGATTTTGCTTATCCTTACTCTTTTGGTTACCTACGTCTTTCAAAAACTGGTGTTCAACAAAGAATGGAAGTGAATTCGTTTGCGCTTTAAAAAGCAAAAAAATCAACTGTCGCGTCCCGTACGCTTTTTAAGCAGTTTACTGTTGCTCGTTCTCTTTATTTCAATGATTGTTCCGTTTCTTAATGTATTGGCCATCGCCTTTTCAACGAATAAAAATTCAATGATGCCGGGGATTACACTTTTTCCAAAAGAATTCTCGATCGAGGGTTTTCTCACGATATGGAAGACGCAGAACTTGTGGCTCCCCTTTTTGAATTCCTTACTCGTCGCTACCCTTGGCACATTTCTTCAGGTGCTACTCTCGGCCCTTGTTGGCTACATTTTGACAAAAAAGGATTTGCCTTTGCGCAAAGTAATCTTAGGCTTTGTCTTACTTACAATGATGATTCCAAGTGAATTGACTCTGGTTTCTCTCTATAGTCTCAATCGCGATTTGGGCTTACTCAATACGTATTCGGGATTGATTGTTAATGGATTGATGTCCGGCTTCAGCATCATTCTGATGAAAAATTATTTTGAATCTATTCCCTCGTCATTATTTGAAGCGGCACAAATTGATCATGCGAGTGAATTTACTATATTTATGAAAATTTATCTGCCAATGTCCATTCCGGGCTTGGTTACGGTTGGATTCATTTCTTTTGTTTCAAAATGGAACAGCCTGCTGATACCTGCGACTATTATTACCGATCAAAATAAATATACCTTGCCGGTCGTTCTCCGCTCCTTGATTTTTAATAGTACGGCAAATTCAGGGACGGCGTTTATTGCACCGAACGCGATTATGGCTGGTATAGTCATTTCGGTTATTCCTTTAATTGTCGCCTATATTATTGCGCAAAGATTCCTAGTGGGTGGCATGAATCTCGGCTCGGTAAAAGGGTGAGTTGTTGTGCAGGAACGACGTGATCACTCGAGTGCGGAGCGGTTAGGAGGGAGAACGACACATCCATTAAGATACGCCGTGGGTATGTTTGGTACGTCGATTCCGATTAATCTGCTCCGTACCTATGCCGCGATTTATTGTATTGATCAAGTGGGCATCACATCAAAGCAGTTTTCTATCATTCTGTTTGTTTACACAATTGTTGATGTGTTGAATATCTTCTGGTTTGGCTATTTATCGGATCGTACGCAGACGCGTTGGGGACGAAGGAAACCGTGGCTTGTCGTGTCCACACCATTACTCGTTTTTTCTTTAATTGGTTTTTTCAGCCTGCCATTTAGTGAAGGCAATGTTTGGATTGGTGTTTATCTCGGGATCTTTTATATTCTGACCACCGCGTTGGATTTGATCATTAATTTGAACTATGGATCACTTTTTCCGGAGCTCTTTCCTGAGATCAAGACGCGCATTAAAACGAATCTTCTCAGACAGGCCTTTCAAGTTGCCGCGATGGTGATCAGTATTGCGTTAACACCGGTTATAACGGAACGTTTTGGTTATTTGAGTGTGGCGATTATTTATGGCGTGCTTGCTTGGTTCATTATCTGGTTCAGTGCTTTTGGCTGTCATGAACGCTTTCATCACCAACCAAAAGTCAAAGTCAGCTTTACCGAGAGCTTCTCGATGGTGATGCGGGAAAAAAATCTTTGGACCTATGGCTTCGCAACGGCATTTTATAGCATTTCGTTTGCTCTGTTTATGCAAAGTATGCCCTTTTTTATCAAATATGCGCTGCATCTCGATGCAACCAGGACATCATTGATCTTCTTTGTTGTACTTCTGGTAACGGTCGTTGGCATGGGGGTATGGGGACGCATTTCGTGTTTCTTTTCTGCTCTGAATGTTCTAAGAGTGGGTACGGGCATCATTCTTTTTGGCTTTTTTTTACTGCTGTTTTCCAATGATTTTCTAACGCTGACGTTATTTAGCAGTTTAATCGGATTTGGCATTGCGGGCGTTATGATTTCTTCAGATCTTGTTGGCGCTCTATTAATTGACCGTGGCTATGAGAAGCATAAAAAAAGATTAGAAGGTGTGTACAGCAGTTTTTTCAATCTCATGTACCGCGTCAATGGAATCTTTATTGGCTTCGCTTTTTTTCTTGTCGAACAGTTCTATCATTTTTCGAGTGGGACATCCCCAGGTGATGCACCGGATCAAGCGGCAAAATTTCTCTTTGTTGTTTTCCCACTTGCTACCGCAATACTCAGTTTACTGATGACTTTTTTCATCAGTAATGACAATGAGAACACGCAGCATGTGGCTAACGAAACACATCTAAAAGAAGGAGAATGATTCAAATGTCAGAAAATAAACGCGTCATTAAAAAATATATTGAGAAAAAAGATGAAGGGTCCTATCTGCCCCTCCATTTCGAGGTTGGGGAAGGGATTGAACGTCTGGATATCGAATACAGTTATGAGAGAGTAAAGCAAACGAAAAGAGAAGACGCCACGTTCGCTAAGGAGCAGGCAACGCTTGATTTTTCAATAACTGCTGCGGATCAATGCTATCTTGGGTCATCAGGCTCAAATCGTGCGCACTTGTTTTTCTCCAGTACGGAAAGCTCTGTGGGCTTTCTGAAGTATCCAATTAAATCTGGAGTGTGGACGATTACTCTAGGCGCTTATAAGATTCCGGAAGAAGGAATTGAAGTCACCTATACAATTTTATTAACGCCGAAGCGCCGAAGATTGTTTAAAGGGGACACGCATGTGCATACCAACCGTTCTGACGGAACACTCTCAATTGAGACCGTTGTACGGCAAGCAAGAGAGCTAAATCTGGATTTTCTTTTTATCACCGATCATAATAACTTTGCCATGGATACCAATTATTTTAATTCAGAAGCATTAACGGTTATCCCTGGAATGGAGTGGACCCAATACAAGGGCCATGCGGGATTTCTCGGTACCGTCAAACCATTCGACGGAAATTTTGTCACCCATTCGCTTAACGAAACGCGAAGGAAAATGACAGAGGCAAAGAATCACCAGGCATTAACGGTACTCAACCATCCATTTTGCCCGGATTGTCCTTGGGAATGGGGATTTGATGTCCCTTATGATGCGATCGAAGTTTGGAATGGCGTAATCGCTGAGCGAAATGAACGGGCCATTGAGTGGTGGCACAGCCAACTTTGTGATGGGAAGAAGATTCCGGCGATTGGCGGAAGTGACTTTCATCGCCCAGGTTTATTCAACAGTTTGGGCGTACCGACGTACTGCGTCTATGCCTGGTCAAAAGATCCAGAGGATATTCTTTTGGCAATACGCCATGGAAGCGGCTATATCACGTATACAATTACCGCACCGAAACTGGATCTGACGTGCGGAGAAGCTTCATTCGGCGATACTACAGACGTGAATCGTGACATCATGGTATCGTTAAGTCAGCTCAAGGGCGGCGAAGAAATTCACTTTATTACCGACAAAGCTCGAGAAGTGGAAACCGTACAAAAGAATTGTACAGAGCTTGAACGTGTGAAGCGGCTTCCTAACGCCAAATTTCTGCGTGTCGAGGTTTATGGAATCTACGGCGGAACAGAGAAGAAATTAGAGGTTCTTTCAAATCCTATTTACTTCGAGGAGGAAAGTGATTAAAGAGACGTAGAATGGGCGGGTATACCTCTTTAACCGCAGGCGGATGCTGGAGCACAGAAGAAACGACCGGTAGCAGATATAGGCTAGTCCGATCGTTTTTTTCGTAGAATTTTTTACATTCTCTCAATTTATCTGATTAGTAGCTTCTGGTTCCCGGTACTTGCCCGATGAGGATCAATAGGAGATTGGTTTGTATAGTCCGTACATCACATCCACATTAGGCGTGTTCAGAACCGTGTGTCATTTTTGGTAATACTCTTTCAACATAATTACAAATAGATCGACCGCCTTGGTATAAAAACACGCGAATGCAGATTTTATGAGTTTTTTTCACTCATTTTCTTCCCATGCCTCTTTTGAGTCCATTAATCGGTTATAGAAGAATTCCTAAAAATTATCTGCTTCAATGCTGTCAATTCCTCAATTTTCCTGTGTCCAAGCAATAATAATATTCATCACAGTCAGTTATATGAATGGCAACTCTTATCGATTGAAGGAAACCAAAGCCTGGGTGGAGTAGCAACAGTTGAGTTAACCGCTCGTCCGTTCCCCAAAGCCGACTAAATTAGGTGTTGGATTTTTGAATGACGAAGTGGGGTATATTTAAAACGATATTTATGTCAAATAGGATAGCGTTCCGCTGGGTGGATTAGGAAACGAGTTATAGCTTTGTGGATAGCTCTTACCCAATATCCTAATGCTGCTTTAACCGCCTTTCAGACACGTTGATCGAAGCTATTTTTAATAGCAACGAAACGATCAGTAACGATGAGCTCGTTAAAATCGGTATTAAAATGATTGACGACTATCTCGATCAACGCCTAATTGTATAAATGAAGGCCAGGAGGGACAATCCGATTGTTAGTTTACCCTCCTGGCCTATTTTTTGGCACGAGTGACCTATTCTGATGGCCGCCTTCAAAATAAGGATATGTTCTTCTTCCAAAGACATACCACTTTCGAATAATTCTTCGAATGTAGCATTTAATCTTTGAATATTTCTGGAATTTTACTTCGCCAAACTTTTAATAATTCTTTAAACTCTCCAGTTTCAATCGTGTTCTTGCAAGGAGCTTCAATTTGAAAAGGATTTTCAACACTCGTTACTTCTTTTTTTATGAGTACATTGTTTGCATTCAATTCAATTTCAAAGTTTTCATATGTTCCGTTTAAGACTTTATCGATGTATCCTATATATTCATCTACTTGTTCCTCTGAAGCGATATTTTCAATGAAATCTGTGAAAAGACTAATTTCTTCCGGCAAAGTTATTCCTAAATCACCAAAAGGATCTTTTTTAAATTCATATGAATACTTCATAAGTTTTAATTCACCCTCTCAATTATTTTTTATATAATGGATACGCAGTTGCAATGGAACCATCTTTATTTAAGTACATTTCGATTTTAATACCCGATGAAGTGATTCCTCGATATTTATTTAACCGAATAGGTTTCCTAGATTGGTAGGCTTCATCAATAGCCCTTATTACTTCAGCACGGTTCCAGTCTTTTGGAAAGAAACTTGAATCTGCTATTTTTCTTACATTATCAATCTTAACTTTTGCCATATAAACTCTGTTTTTGTCAGGAACTTTTTCAGTGCCTGGGACTATTTCTCCTCCCATCATGCTTTCGTGGTGATATCCAACAGCCTTTCCATGTTTATTCACTATTCCATGATAAATGTGCTTCATCGTTTCTAAAGTGTATTGTGGATCTTGTGACACAGCGTCAACATTCTTTACAGACGCCTGCTGAATCAGATCCCGCACCTGATCGATTTGATTGGGGAGTGGGGCGGTACGATCTGGCAGCTGCTGCAGTTTATCTCTTAATCCCTTGGTATCGATCACATTGTAAGGGATCGGACTGTTTGCAAATTGTGTGCGGGGATATAGGGGAGTACTCCACTCATTAAGTTTATCACTCACTGATTCAGCGTGCTTTGCCAGTGTTGTTTTTATGGTGTTGCGCGCTTTGCTGGCGGCTTCGCCTATTTTTCCGGCCTTGGCAACTTTGCTGATTTTGTCAATGCCTTTGGTACCGACAACAGAGGTTGCCAGCGTGGTGATGGCATAGGTGACCCATCTTGTGCGTGTATAGGCATTGCCGTGCACCATCTCTTTATCAAACGACTGAACCAATGCGTTTTTGATGAGGTTGGCCGTTTGAATCGGGTGGGTCGCTGCGTGCCAAGTACCTTTGAGCGTTTCGAACAGATGGGTTGCTGACTCCCATAGACCGAGGACGGTGTCCTTGACTGCATCTTTTGCGCCGTCGCGCAAGCCATACTGAATTTCCTGATCCATGATCGCCGCTTTGGTTGCGTTTTCCAGCAGGGGATTGACGGGCTGCGTGTCTTTTTTCGACACGTGCCCGGCGTGCATTGCATCTAGAGGTTAGGAAAGCTCGGTAGTCAAAATCCGATTGAATACCAGACTTCAACCACCGAACAAAGCTTAAAACTATGTCCAACTTATTGGTTACATAGATCTTTTTTACTTATATGAATACTCATGTAAAAAAGGAATTCTTATTTTTACGAATCATTCGTTCTAATCTTTTTTTCATATGATTTTATTTCTTATTTTTCAACTTTGTCTATTAATGTTTTCAATTTTATGAGATTGGGGTGATAAAGCTACTTCCATCTTTCCAGACAGGAGGTCTCCCAAGCTTCATAAGTTCTAAATCGGAAGGGGAAAGTTCAAGTATAATAAGACATTATGAATGATAAAAGAAGGCAAGTACACGTCCAACTTTTATTTGGATTTTAATTAATGATTAATTAGCCTAATATCAATCATATTCTATATATACTTTTTGATCGCTATTTAATTCCAAAAAAGATATGAGTTCTTTAAGAACATTTTTTATTGCTTCTTTTGATGTACGGTCACTATTGAAATGATCTGCATTTACTAATTTTAATTGACGAATGGTTAACGGAAGATCGCTGATTAGCCATGGAGAATTATCATACCAACCTTCATGGTAGAAATACTCTTTAACAATTCCTTTTTTCTCAATGCCTAATTCGATCAGACTGTCCAATATCATTTCAAAATATCCATTCCAAATAACTAGCTTATTTATTCCACTCACCAAAGAAAGTTCGCTTTCTCCTTCAAAGCCGTCATAGAACTTTGTATTGATCATTTTTTTACCCCTTCCAATGCCCTTTATTCAAAAGATTGATCTGGTCTTTTGTGGCTTTATTGGCTTTTCTAGCACTTATTGCAGCATACCATTCGGTCGCCGCAATCCATTCATCAACATCTATTTTAAAAAATGTTCTAGGCTTATTGCTGCCATTTCCGGGTACCGTTCTCTGAATAACCCAAGTATTTCCTTGATTCTTTGGAGCGCCAGGAGTCCTTGTATGCCATCTTGCTTCATATTTATAATGGTCCTCACTCCATTTATAGGAGATTTGTTCATAACCAGTAGATTTACTTTGTGCTTTTATTTTCGCATCATCAGGGATTTCAATTGGAGCTTTTTGTTTATACTGATCTGCAAGTTTTATTTGTTCGTCCAATGATAAGTTTGATAATTTAGGAACAATACTGGATTGACTCGTTTTTTCACTACTTTTTAAACCATCAACTTTTTTAGCCGACGCCTGCTGAATCAGATCCCGCACCTGATCGTTTTGATTGGGGAGTGGGGCGGTACGATCTGGCAGCTGATCAAGTTTATTTCTTAATCTTTTGGAGTCAATCACATTGTAGGGCACCGGACCGTCCGCAAACTGCGTGCGGGGCAGGGGAGGGCTGCTCCATTGATCCAGTTTTTGATTGACCCATGCTGTACTCTTGGTTCGTGTTGTTTTTATGGTGTTGCGCACTTTGCTTGCAGCTTCGCCCATTTTTCCGGCTTTGGCCACTTTGCTGATTTTGTCAATGCCTTTGGTACCGACAACAGAGGTTGCCAGCGTGGTGATGGCATAGGTGACCCATCTTGTGCGTGTATAGGCGTTGCCGTGCACCATCTCTTTATCAAACGACTGAACCAATGCGTTTTTGATGAGGTTAGCCGTTTGAATCGGATGGGTCGCTGCGTGCCAAGTGCCTTTGAGTGTCTCGACCGGATGAGTTGCTGACTCCCATAGACCGAGGACGGTGTCCTTGACTGCATCTTTTGCGCCGTCGCGCAAGCCATACTGAATTTCCTGATCCATGATCGCCGCTTTGGTTGCGTTTGCCAGCAGGGGATTGACGGGCTGTGTGTCTTTTTTCGACACGTGACGTGCCTGTTCCTGCTGCGTTTTAATCTCCAAGTACTTTTGCGTTTCCTTTTGCATTTCATCCTGAACTTGATAGATTTTGCTGTCGTGATAGGCGGTCGCGTTGAAATGCATCGGCTGCACATCGGCGCCTTGGCGGGTCACATGGATCAGTGCTTCATAGAGTGCTTGGATGTGCGGCAGATCTTCACTGATTTGCCGGTATTCATTCGTTAAGGACTGATCCAGATCTTGAACATCGCGTGTTGTTTGTGCGCGCTTTTTGTCAGCGGCATCTAAAGCGTGATCGACGTCGTAGTTGGAAAAGACGTTGATCGGTACAAGATCAGAAATGTTGCTCAAAATTTTGGCGATGTCATCCCGCTGCTCGCGCACCATTTCTTTGGATCGCGCGTAGCTCATCGACAGTTCTTCATTCAAGAAGGGGACGTGAATTTCGGTGCCTCCGCCAAGATTTTTATCTTCGATTGAACCGGAAACACCTTGGAAATAGGCAATCTTCTTGTCAATCAGCCGCAGCCAGGCATCAACGACATTGATTTGTCCTGAATAAAAGTGTTTAATCGCGTCCGCACCCTTGCCTTGAAATTCGGGGCCGAGTCCTGCGATCTGCTGGAATGCGGTGCGCAAGTTATGAAATTGATCACGTAACGTTTGGTAATGTTTGGCATGTGCTTTGGCGGCTGTGATTAGTGATTCGGCATCGTAGGTTTGGGTATCGCCGGCTGAGCTAGAGCCGCCTATGTTTACTCTCATTTTATCACCTTCAGAATAGGAACTGTTCAATGGGTTTGATGAATAAGGAATGCAACGCGATGTGTCTCTGGAAGGAACAAGCGATGAAGGTTCATTGTTTTAATTTGTCTCTAGTATACAAAATGTGACCAATTGATGAACACGGGCGAAATGCCTAAAAGGGCATTGAGATTTTGCGGGAAAGCAGGCAATCGACACTATTCGACATTAAATCCCCTGCTGTTATGACTATTGCGCCATAATCAGCAATAGAGAATGAAAATGAAAGCCGAAAGTATAAAAAGCCGATCCATCACCTATCGCTTGTGTTTTGGATCGATCTTTTTGTATCGGTTGGATTTGTTTTGTGGTGCATTCCGCGTGTTTAATTTCTTTTCAGTATTTCTTCGATAAACGTATTGAGATATTGACGTTCTTTATCCGTTAGTTTTTTTACATTATCCATCAGCTGAATTATGTCTGAATAAAGATGATATTCTTGTCCAAAAAAATCGCCTAAAGATATTTCTAGAGCTGTGCATATAGAACTGAGTTTATCAATTGAGGGCATTGTACGTCCCTTTTCAATATCGCTTAAATAGGACTGTGAGAAGTAATTTAAAACAATAAAAAAGGAGATTAATAGTGAATTCTGACCCCCTTTTAACTAAAATATGCATCTATTTTCAGGCAGGAGTGTCCTTCCGACTATTTTTTGTTTTTTCCTTAAGCACAAAAAAATCGACCGGTAGCGTGTGCTGATCCGGTCGATGATTTTTTAAGTATCATTTGCGTTTTCTTAACTCTTCTTTTAAAGGCTGCAGTTTTTTGCGCAGGCACTTTTTCCATGAGCGGACGGTGTGTTCGGAGACGTGAGCGGCTTCGGCGATTTGTTTGGTGCTCCAATCGTGAAATAAGCTGAGCTTGAGATACAGCGCCTCCCGTGGGGTGAGGTTGGGTAAATGCTCTTCGAGAAGCCGGAGCATTTGCATGTTGAGCGGTTCGGTGGCTTCATCAGGAATGTCGTAGCTGCGATCGCTGTCCATGCAATAGGATTCGCGGGTCGTGTTTCTGTAATGCTTGCGCAGATGGTCGGAGAGACGGCCGTTCATCAATGAGGTTGCAAAAGCAATGAACACATTTTCCGGATTCTTTTCGGGTGTGACCTTGGCGATATCGAATTTGAAGTTGGCTTCCCAAAATGCGTTACGCGCGATCTGCAGGGCTTCGTCGTAATCTGCATCACAGAACAAATAGTTCGTGTAGCGATCGGTGTTCTGGCGTGCTGTTTTTTTGATTTTCGGTTCGTACTTCCACATCAGTCTTTCAAAAGCGTCAGAGGCAGATTCGAACGGGGCAGCAAAATAGTCAGTAAATGGCATAATATGGAGCTCCTTTCGGGGATTAAGTTTTTTGTAAAGGATTTGAACGCGGCAAGTGGCAGGTGACTGATGTGGTTCATGATGAATCATGCGCTATGTTTTTTATATAGGGAGATTGAACAGGAAATGGTGGGAAAAATCAGAAAAAATATGGAGTGGCCCTGCATTTTGTTAAAAGGGAGTGTTGGTGAATTGAGCTGTACATGGTGGACATACAAGAAGCAGTGCGAGTAATGCTTTCATTTTACGGAATATTGATTGCTTTTTTACAATAAATAGCAAAAAAGGAAGGATTAGTCGCTGAATTACGAACAAACAGTGAACGGTATTGATTGATGGAGAAACGAATTGCTATACTTAATGAAGTCAGAAAATAATGATAATAAGGGGGGCTGTGCCAATGATTCCAAAAGGCCTAAACACGAATCATATCTTGCTTGCTGTCGAAGAAATGGACAACGCGCAGCTGGTCCGGCTTCATGAAGATCCGGATCAATTTGAAAAGCACCATCTCATGATGAACGGCAAATTCTATCCTTTGGGAGGCATTGTCATGCGGGCCATCTGGTACGCCACCCAAACCGAGCCGCAGCTTGGCGACTACCGGAGCAGCGACGAAATCAAAAGGGTTGTTGAATCATTGGGTTTTGTCGTAACCTCTGAGCGCATGGTTTTAAAAAATTAAACCGTTCGGATACCAAAATATTTTGCAAACAGGTACTAAAGCCAAAACGAACGACATGTTCTCTAAACGACCACCTGCTAAAGCAGGTGGGTTCAGACATAAATGTCTGCGACTTAAAGTCGCCATTCAAGACTGAAGTCTTCTGAAGGCCTTGTGCTCAATGCACACTGAATTCTGACTGAACTCAGTCATCAATCCTGAAAATGTCATCCTTGATTTTATTTGATTGGTTGGCAATATAAGTACGGATAATTTCCTCTGTCACCGTGCCCACCGTTGCACAGAAATAACCTCTGGACCATAAATGCTGGCCCCAGTATCGCTTTTTCAACTCTGGAAATTCATCCTGTAATAATCTAGATGAACGTCCTTTCAGATACTGCATGACTTTACTTGGAGCCAGACTTGGTGGACAGGAGATCAGCAGATGAATATGCTCTTTACCTACGCTTCCTTGCAGTATTGTGATCCCTCTAGCCTCACACCCTTGCCGGATCAGTTCCCGTAACCGGACAGCAATTTGGCCTCGCAACACTTTATAGCGATATTTTGTTACCCAGATCACGTGATACTTGATATCATAGATCGCATGACCACTTTTTTGATAACCGTCCATACTTTTCACCTCTGTAAAAAGTATGGACACGAAAAGATAAGGCTAAAAGCGAATACCGTCTAAAGACGGTGGGTTTAGACCCCGCTTTTAGAAACTAAAATGGAGTGAGAAATACGTGTTGGTTGTCAATAAGGCATATTTATTCATAGAGTCGGGAGAGGTTAATCGACCTCTTTTTCTTTTGCATATTTCATAAACATTATCTGAACAGTCAAGAAATACAGGATACTTTATTTAAAACAAAAATATATAAAATCGACGCCCAGAGTTTCCCTAAGGCCAAAGCTGGTTAAAGCTGTGTTGCTCAATTGAAAATTAAAAAGCGTCATTTGGTTGAAGTATTTTTCGATGTAAATTATACTGTTCCTAAGAAAATAATTCCAAACTCTGTCTTGTAATGACCCGTTGCTATTTCCAACATTTTTGAGTATGCGTTGCATATAAATACACCATAATAATAAAACAATCGCAATCAAGCGAATCTTTTATCTCATCGGGGTGTATTTATATGTCTCTTTGTAGGGGGGCTATGACAATGAACACTGTTAATATGAGTAGAACGACCATTTCAACGAATGTCCAATACAGTATAAATGATCGTCTGATTAAGGATCAGCCCTTTTCTTATCATTCCGTCTTACAGTCAAAATTGGATGAGGTTCGGGAAAGAATAGGTTATGGATTTATGAAAATAAAAGGCTGTTTACTTGAATCTACGTTGAAGGCTGGCATTAATCAGGAAGAATGGGATCATTTGATGAAAGAAACACTTCTAGTACAGAAGTGGTTTGACAATAAGGGTTTTCAAAAATTAAAGGATTTAGAGAAGAACATCCATAATAAAATTATTGGATCAAATGATTTTGAACTATTAAATAGTGTATTTGATAATCAAAAGGCTATCTACCTTAATCTCTTTACCTCAGATCGTAATTTTGAGAGGGATCAAGTAGAAACCATGTTAAGTTATTTGGCGGAATTGCCATCTTATTTGGAATTTGATCTTAATCTTGATGAACTTCCTAATAGAAGTGAGATTAGAAGAACGATTAAAGTTAATATAAAGCAAGAGATTCAATCGGATATAAAATACAAACTTGCTGGATAAGACGAGGTAAAATTAATGCCTAGTAAATATGATACATTAATTTCAATCATCCAACTTAATGATATCTATGTTTCGAAGTTAAAATGTAGTAGAAATAAGAAATTTCAAGAACAGAATCACTCACTTAAGGTTCACTTGGAATACGATGTTAAAAGTATTGAACAAACTGGAATTGAAATTATTATTCCGGTTTTTTTTAGAGTGGCTCCATATTACGCAGGAGAAAAGGGTGAAACACCATTTAATAAAGTAAATAAAGAAAGTATCTTGTTTTCGATAGAGTGTACTTTAGAATTAAAGTATATGATTGCAATGGATGAGAATCCAGAAAAACAGGATATGACAGATTTTGAGACTGAATTCCAGACATTTGCTGAAAATAATGTACCTGTCAATGTATGGCCCTATGCGAGAGAACTTTTCAGCAGTCTGTCGACAAGAATGGGGCTATCCTCACTTGTTATTCCGGTTTTTAAAAAATTACCAAAATATTAGAGGCTGCTGTATGACTTTAAGTTTCATTGGTTGTAAAAACTCCAAGAATAATTCTTTAGTTACGTGCATTGTAGATGAGATACACAAAAACATTGATACGTTTATTTATATAGGAAGAATTTTTGATCTGTATAAAAACAATCTGCATCATCGTTTTCCCCAAATAGAACAGACAATTCGATTGACAATACATAGTCCAAGATTTAAGGCTACTTTAGCCACAAAAGAATATTTAATAAGAATCATGATTGAGATCTATCACCAGAAGCGTTTCTCAGATCTTCGGGGCGAAATTTTAGAACAAACAATATCTCTCCTTGGTCCGTTTTTTGTACTATGGGAAGATCAGACATGCTATTTAGAACCTACTATTTATGATGGAAACTATTTAGTGGGAGAAAGTGAGAACTTGTGCGACTCTGTTTTCCATAAATGTGATAATAAAACCATGGAATTTATAGAATGCAAGGCAAACATTGCAAGTGTGATTCCTGGGAATTTACCGTTTGGAAAAATAAAAAAAGAGCATCAGAATAAGATAAAGTATCTTGATCATGTACATCGTTATCTGACCAAATATTATAAAGAGCCAAAAATAGTATTTGCTTGCTATAATAATAATTACGAAGGTCGTTTGAATAATGCAAGAGATAATTGGGGCTATTCGTACATGAATTTTCTGGGTCCAATGGACATTGTAAAACAAGCTCAAGCAAAGTGATGCTCCTTATGTGTTACGGCATGGCACGACAAAGAGTGCCGAAGAGTTCAACTGGAAAACGAAGGATTGAAGGACTAACCAGTGCTCGAAAACTAGAAAGACAGTCCAATCCCGAATGATAAAAACGAATTCCCCAAATGGCGATGTGCCGTTTGGGGAATTTTGTGGATGAACCATTAAAAACCCCCTGAATTCTTGGATACCAATTCAGGGGGATGTGTTGGGCAGATAATGATTTGTAAGCGCTGGTTATCACGTTTCTTGATTCATCGGATAGAAACAGGAAACGTCATGGTGTTCGGCAAGCTGGGTCAATTCAGGATCATGCGTTTTGCAGTAATCTTGTGCAATCGGGCATCTAGGATAGAACGCGCAGCCTGATGAATGAGTGATCAGACTCGGTTGGTCTTCTTTCACAAAGGTCCATGTTCTTGTTTTTGCTGTTTTAGGATCAGGAATCGGGATCACTGAAAGCAGCTTGTTGGTATAAGGGTGTGAAGGATGTGTAAAAAAGGATTCGTTGCTTGCTAGTTCCTTCACTTGTCCCAAATAAATAACGGCAATTCGGTCCGCAATATTTTTGACGACCGATAAATCATGAGAGATAAACAGGTACGTGAGATTAAATTCTTTCTGCAAATCTTTCAGCAGGTTGATGATTTGTGCTTGAATCGATACATCCAAGGCGCTGACCGGTTCGTCACAGACAATCAGTTTTGGCTTTAGCGCGATGGCTCGGGCAATGCCAATGCGTTGACATTGTCCTCCGGAGAACTCATGGGGCAGGCGGTTGGCATATTTCGGATCAATGCCAACCAGATCCATTAATGTCCGGACGTTCTTTTTTATGGCTTCTTTTGGATAGCCAAAAGCTTTTAATGGTGCGGCAATGATTTCACCGACGCTCATTCTTGGATTAAGGCTTGAGAATGGGTCTTGAAAAATCATCTGAACATCTTTTCGGAATTTATGCTTTTCAGCATGCGTGTATTGAAAAATGTCTTTTCCCTTAAATAAAACGGTTCCGGAGGTTGGTTTCTGCAGGGTCAAGAGTGTTCGTGCCAGCGTACTTTTCCCGCAGCCGGATTCGCCGACAATGCCGAGCGTTTCGCCTTCTTTAACGGATAGGTTCACGTTGTTTACGGCTTTCGTCTCATCGCTATGATGCTTTAGAAAACCGTGTTTTTTCGTAAACGTGACGTTCAAATCTTTGACTTGTACGAGTTCACTGCTCACCGCGTTACACCTCCTCAGGCTGCTTCTGTTCAAAGCGATGCTTGCTTTCTTCAAACGCTTGCGCGGTTAACAGGCATGCTTTCTTGTGATGATCCCCAGCAGTGGTCAGTTCAGGCTCCGTATCCATGCATTGCGGTGTTGCAAAGGGACATCTTGGACTGAAATTGCACCCGGCGGGAGGCGAAACCAGATTGGGCGGCTGCCCGGGAATGGACATCAGACGATCATGGCGCGTCAATTTCAAGCTGGGAATCGCGCGCAACAGTGACCATGTATAGGGCATCGCGGTCTGATAGAAGATGTCTTCCGCCGTTCCTTCTTCAACGATTTTTCCCGAGTACATAACTAAAATGCGATCAGCGAGTTTTGCAACAATGCCCAAGTCATGGGTAATGATGATGATCGCCGTCTTGTATTTCAATTGGATTTGTTTTAACAGCCCTAAGATCTGTGCTTGAATCGTTACGTCCAGAGCCGTTGTCGGTTCATCAGCGATCAACAGTTTCGGCTCGCCGGATAATGCCATTGCGATCACAATGCGCTGGCGCATTCCTCCTGATAATTCGTGCGGATAACTTTTCATACATTGTTGGGGTTGATGAATCCCAACATCGCTGAGCAACTGCAATGCTTGAGCTTCTGCTTGTTTATGAGCGATCTTTTTGTGGCTTTGAATCGCTTCGATCAGCTGTCTGCCCACTTTAAAAATAGGATTTAAGCTTGATAGAGGATCTTGAAAGATCATCGCGAGTTCATTACCGCGAAGCGCGCATAATTCTTTAGTCGATTTTTTTAACAGATCCTTGCCCTCAAATAAAATTTCACCTTGAGGATAAAACACAGGGGGTGAAGGATTTAATTGCATTAAGGATTGGGCTAAAACGCTTTTTCCGCTGCCGGATTCACCAACAATGCCGATTGTTTCACCGCGCTTGATTGAGAAGCTCACATCATCAACGGCTTTTACGAGACCGTTGGATGAATCAATATAGGCTTTTAAATGGTTAACCTCGAGCATTAGATCACCTCCTGCTTTGTCGACTCTGTTTTTGCGCGTTTCAGCTGCGTTTTGCGCTTGAGAGGCTGCATGGTTTTAGTCCTGTGCGGATCAAGGAGATCTCTTAATCCGTCTCCGAGAATATTTAACGAAAGCACGGTGATGACGATCGCAATGCCGGGGAAGATACTCAGCCAAGGCGCGATTGTGATATATTCCTGTGCTTCCTGCAGCATGTTTCCCCATGTTGGAATGGATGGACTAATGCCCAGACCCAAAAAGCTTAGGGCTGCTTCTGCTAATATTGCTTTTGCAAACGTAAAGGTTGCCTGCACAATGATCGGAGAACTCACGTTTGGCAACACGTAGCGAAACAAGATCGTGAATGGACCTGTTCCGGTGGTCACAGCCGCCTCAATAAACTGAAGCTGTTTGACTTTCAGTACCGCTGAGCGAATCACGCGCGTCATTTGCGGGAAATTGGCAAAGGTCAGGGCAATGATGATATTGGTCATTGATCCGCCGAGTGCAGCAACAAGAGCGAGCGCCAACAGTAAAGCAGGAAAAGCCATCATCCCATCAATAATGCGCATGATGATAAAATCAACTTTTCTATAGTAGCCGGAAACGAGCCCCACAAGAGTGCCTAAGACGGTCGCAATGAATGCAACGGCCATCCCGATGAAAAAGGAAACCTTGGCTGCAGCAATCGTTCGTGCAAAAACATCGCGCCCAAAGTGATCGGTACCAAACCAATTGTGGGCTGAAATGCCATGTAGGCGCTGAGTGGCTTCGATATGTGTCGGTGAATGCGGCAGCCACCAAGAAGAAGTCACCGACGCCAACAGCAAGACAATCAAAATGCCGGCAGCAATCCAAATTCTTTTTTTCAGCATGCTTTAAGCCCCTTAGTTATATCGAATCCGAGGATCCAATAAAGTATAAATAAGATCAACGAGCAGATTGACCAAGACATAGATCACAGCAATAAACAGAATGACGCCTTGTATGACGGGATAATCGCGTCGATAGATGGAATCAATTAACAATTGACCGATACCTGGAATCGTGAAAATTGTCTCCACGATAACCGTCCCGCCTAATAGTCCGGCAACCATCGTACCGACAACGGTTGTTGTAGGAATCAAGGCATTGACAAATACATGTTTTAAAAGCACGGCGCTTTCACTAAGCCCTTTTGCTCGAGCCGTTTTCGTATAGTTCTGGCCAATTGCTTCCAGCATGCCGTCGCGCAGCATTCTTGCGATCAACCCCGTCTCCACGCAAGCTAAAATAACGGCCGGCAGGAAGAGGTGGTAGAGCCCGTTGAAGAAATTTCTGGAAAGCGGAACGTATCCTGCAACCGGGAAAATAGGAAACGTGACCGCAAAAATCAAAACAAGCAGTATGGCCAGCCAAAACGCAGGGATGGAAACGCCGAGTAAAGAAAGCGAAATGAAAATAGGATCTAGTAATGTATTACGCTTCCAAACAGCGATGACAGCTGTAGGGATTGCAACAAGTAATGTTAAGACAAGTGCAAAGACCGTCAAATTAATGGTTGGTCCGATATGGGAAATGATGATTCCTTTTACAGATTCAGATGAATACACCGATTGGCCCAAGTCTCCGGTTAAGAGTTTCTTCATCCAATCCAAATATTGAATAAACAAAGGTTCATTAAGCCCCAATTTATTCTCTAATTGATGAATACTTGCGCGGCTGGCGTCTTGTCCCAAAATCAGTGCAGCGGGATTGCCTGGGGTCAAGTGTATGATCAAAAAGACAATCAAGCTGACAATAAATAATATAGGGATTAACGATACGACACGCGTTGCGATATATCTAAGCAAGACTTTTCCTCCTTCATCTGCTGGAACGACTCAGACGATGCACGGTCTCATTCACTTGTCTTCCAAGTGTTCCAGAATCGTTCACCTAACCAACTGTCATAGTGCAGCTTGGTGCTTCGCAGATCAAACGATGATTCGTTTGCGATCTTATAGAAAGGCAGTTCGCTGTATACCGTTTCGTTCATTTGTTTCAAAACGGCTTTTCTTTGAACATCTGTGTCCGCCTTGCCCCATTGCGTTAAAAGGGAAGACCATTTTTGGCTTTTATACCAGCCGCTATTATTCGAATTCAGCACTAACATGCCCAATTCACTTGGTGAGAAGCGTGTCGACCAACCGACGACTTCCAGATCCCAGTTCTTTGGATCTTTCCATTTCGCGAGGAAGGTTGTCCATTCATAAGGAACCAAATTGACTTTAAATCCGACTTCTTCCATTTGCTGCTTGACGATTTCTGCAATCCGTTTGTAGTTATCGTTGTCATTCGAGTAAATGATCGTCAGTGGTTTGCCGTCATAACTTGATTCTTTCAAAAGCCGTTTTGCTTTGGCTTTATCATAGGCAAGGTAACCCTCAGTGCCTTCCTTGGTATAGAGCTGTTTTTGTGAAGGATCGAAAAGGGCGCCGTCCAGCTGATAAAACTTTTGATTTCCATAAGTTGCTTGCGCAATTGCCTTTTTATCTAACGCTGCATTCAATGCTTGCCGCGTTTTTAGGTCATTGAACGGCGGTTCACTTTTATCGGGTGTCAGCGTCGAATAACCATTAATATAAGTCACCGGTGCGACTTGTTTGGAACGCTTTAACGTGTCGTAGAGATCTGAAGGAATGCCTTGCGCATAGTCATATAAGCCGGTTTTCAAACCATTTTGCCTGACGGTCGTATCTTTGACGATCAAGTAGTCGACTTTATCGAAATAGGCCGTTTTCTTCCCGGTCAGGCCGCCCCAATTTGTTTCTTTGCGCGATGCGTACTTTTTAAACCGTTTTAATTCAATCTTTTGCCCTTTGTCCCATTTTGCGAATTGATAGGGACCGGTTCCGATGAGCTGCTTTGTATTTAAAGGTTGATCAAGCGCTTGTTTCGCTATTTTTTCAGGAATGATCGCCAATGCAGATTTCGGTGCGCTCATACTTTCGATAAAGGAGGAGTAAGGCGTTTTCAAATCAACACGAAGGGTCTGATCATTTAATTTGCTTACTTTTTTAATATAGCTGTTCGTGATTTGGCCTACAGAAGATACTTTTCTCCATCGGTCCAGTGACGCAATGACATCATCGGCCGACATCACCGATCCGTCTTGAAACGGGACATGTTTGCGAAGCGTGATGGTGTAGTGTTTCTTGTCGCTGCTTACTTTATAATCGGTTGCCAGTAACGGCTTAATCGTGTAATTTTTATCCAAAGCAAAAAGTGTTTCGAAAATATTCCAACCGATATCCCGTGTCGCGGTGGCCGAAGTAAACGACCAATCTAATGTATCAGGTTCTGAAGCATAGGCTACTTTCAAAGTCCCCCCTTTTGTAGGGGCAGAATCTGTTTGATCGGAAGCTTGCGATCCGCAGCCGACGAGAGTAAACACCAGAGTTAATCCAATCATTAAACAAATAAAACGATTCATTCGAAGATGGTTCACAGCAAAATACCTCCATTAAAAATATTAAATTTACCTTTTTACTATGAATTGACATGCAATTCATTCCAAAATGCAGCGTGAAATTAAGACGTACAGCTAAAGTCTTGAAACCTATGTAAAATTATTTGGTAATTTTATAGGCTTACTCGGAAAAACACCAACATAACTGTCTCAACGATGAGGCATCCCCCCTTTGTCTTCAGCAAACCCATCTACACCAAGTTAAAGAAATGAAAAAAGCGTTCTCTTAACCGGATAAGAAAACACTTGGTAGGTTTCCTTATCTTTCAGATTTCCCTGCTGGACTTAGCACCTTGTCGCCGATACGGCGACGGTTGCTGAAGCTTCATCGGGCCAGTCCCTCAGCTTCTCTTGATAAGAAGTATGTGATTCCTATATTCAATTGAAAACATTATATATTAATGTGTTTCTTAATTCAATACCTTAGGATGGGCGAACAAAGATGGAAGGGAGGATGTTGTATTTAGCGAAAAGGGATGCTTGATGGGGCGTGGATATGAGCACGAGCGCGTCTGAATCGTTGTTACACCAGCGTGTGTTCCGTTCAGTGATGTTCACGTTTTCTTAATAAAATAATGCAGCCCCGCAAAGGATTGATCTATCAATCCTTTACAAGATTTTTATGTAAGATAATATAACAAAATGTTAAGACATATTAAAATATTATATTGACATTTAAATATTTAGAATATAATATTAAGTCATTGAAAAACATAACGTCATAATACGTATTAATATTATCTCATTATTCAAAATGGGTTGATATAAATCTATCGTTAAAGGAGATGTATTGAGTTGGGGAAAAGGGTATTTAAAATTATTTCATCATTGTCGTTCATTTTCATTCTGATGTTCTCGCTGGCTGCTTGCGGAAGCAATGGGGACAAGAAGACGGGTTTGGAAAAGATCAAGGCGAAGGGAACACTCGTTGTCGGCCTCAGTGCAGCAACCCCTCCATATGAATTTCATTACAGCAACAACGGCAAAAATGAGATTAAAGGTGCTGATCTTGAACTGGTGAAACGCATTGCCAAGCAGATGGATGTCAAATACGAGATTAAGGATATGGATTTTGATGGATTGCTGCCAGCTTTGCAGAGCGGAAAAATAGATATGATCGTTTCTGCAATGAGTCCGACACCGGAACGTGAGAAAGCGGCGGATTTTTCAAAGGTCTACTATAAAAGCACAAATGTGTTTGTTGTACGGAAAAGTGAATTGAGTAAATACGCGAAGCCTTCTGCGTTGAAAAATGCGACAGTGGCTACGATTAATTCCTCGACTCAGCAGGCGGTTACTGAAAAGTATTTTCCAAAAGCACATTTAAAACTCCTCGGGAAATCGAATGACTTGGCGCTTGCCGTTGCCCATAATAAGGCCGACACTATGCTCGTTGACGTACCAACCGCTGAGCTGCTCATTCGAGCGAATCCGTCGCTTGCGCAAACAAATCTAAAATACAATGACGATACTGCCGGCGCAGCGATCGCGATGCCGAATCACTCAAGCAAAGATTTGAAGGATGCGGTAAACACCGCGATCACGAAATACAAAGGGCAGTATGAAAAATGGATTATCGAACAAGTGAAGTATGTTAAGGAATAAACAAGAAGCTGCACGCGTCAAATCATGAGCCGTACGACATTGTCTTTTCAATATTTATATAATTCCAATAATTGTGATTGGGGTTGGAATTCTTGAATTTCTCTTTTTTGGGATCATACTACAGCTTCTTCTTACAAGGGGCGTATGTCACTGTATTGCTGGCAATTATTTCAGTAATTGCCGGTACGATTTTAGGAGTCCTATTAACCTTAATGAGACGTTCCAAAATTAAAGTGGTTCGCTGGATCAGTATTGCTTACGTTGAATTTATCAGAGGGACTCCATTACTTGCGCAAGTGTATCTCGTCTATGTTGGCTTGCCGATGCTTACTCAACTTAATATTCCCGACTTTACAACGGGGGCTATTGCGCTGACGATCCATGCCTCGGCCTATATCTCGGAAACGATGCGCTCAGGGATTGAAGCGGTGCCTTATGGTCAGTCAGAAGCCGCAAGAAGTCTTGGCATGAACAGCAGAAGGACAATGCTTGACATTATTCTTCCGCAAGCTTTTAAAAACATTCTTCCGGCGCTTGGCAACCAGTTCATTGGCAACATTAAAGATTCATCCTTGGTGTCCGTGATCGGGATCGCCGAGCTCATGTATGAGACAACCACGGTACGCGGGACAACCGCGCTTGGACTTGAACCGATTATCGTGTGTTCCTTGATCTATCTTGTGCTGACCTTAACGTTGACAAGATTGCTCACTTTCATTGAAAGGAGGTTAAAAAGCAGTGATCACCGTTAAACATTTGTACAAGTCCTTTAAGAGTCATGAAGTGCTGAATGATATAAACTGTACGATTCATGACGGTGAAGTGATTGTCATTATCGGTCCTTCTGGCTCTGGAAAAAGCACGCTATTACGCTGTCTCAATTTATTAGAAACACCGACTCGGGGATCGATCATCATTGATGAGCAGGATATTACGAATCAGAAAGTCAACATTGATCAAGTCAGGGAAAAGATGGGCATGGTTTTCCAGCAATTTAACCTCTTTCCTCATAAAACGGTGATTAAGAATATCTGTCATGCCCCCATCCGTGTCAAGAAAATGAAAAGGGGTGATGCAGAACAGCTGGGCATGGACTTACTGAGTAAAGTTGGATTGAGAGACAAAAAGGATGTTTATCCAATTACCCTCTCCGGCGGCCAGCAGCAGAGAATCGCGATTGCGCGGGCACTGGCGATGCAGCCGACTGCGATGCTGTTTGATGAACCGACATCGGCATTGGATCCCGAAATGGTAAGCGAAGTTCTGGCTGTCATTAAAGACTTGGCTAAAGAGGGCATGACGATGGTTATCGTCACCCACGAGATGGGGTTTGCCAAAGAAGTTGGTGATCGCATTCTCTTCATGGATGGCGGCCAAATCGTTGAAGAAAATACGCCAGAGGAATTGTTTCACCATCCACAGCATGCACGCACGCAAAACTTTCTGTCTAAAATTCTTCATTAACTAATTGTAATTTTTGGGAGGAATCATCATTGGAACTTAATCAAATCATTCAATCGATTCAGAGCAAGCAAAGTGAAATTAGCAGTGTTTATTTTGTCGGATGCGGAGGATCGAAAGCGGATCTCTATCCAGCCTTCTACTTTCTGCGAAAGAATGCAAAGAAGCTGATTGCCGGCCACTTTACAGCGAATGAATTTAACTATGATACGCCTGCTGCAGTTGGCGAACATAGCATCGTGATTACGTGCTCGCTGGGCGGAACAACTCCGGAAACCGTTGAGGCAACCAGTCTTGCTAAATCACTCGGTGCGCATACAATTGCTGTGACCCATGCACCGCAATCGCCTTTGACGAAAGATGCAGACTATGTGGTCACGCACGGATTTCATGAGAGCTATGCGGCTAAGGTATCAAAACCAACCAAAGTATTGACGCTGGCTGTAGAAATCTTGAATGCTTTCGAAGGGTATGACGCCTACGATCATTTTATCGAAGGTGTAGAGAAAATTTATGATGTGATCGATGACGCAACCGAATTACTGCTCCCTCAAGCAAAACAATTTGGTGAAGCATACAAGGATGCTCCGGTCATTTATGTCATGGGCAGCGGAGCGACAGCAGAGGTCGCCTATTCCTTCTCAATTTGTCTACTGCTTGAGATGCAATGGATCAATTCAAGTTCATTCAATAATGGCGAGTTCTTCCATGGCCCCTTTGAAATCGTTGAAAAGGATAAACCGTTCCTGCTGCTGATGAACGAGGGCAGCACGCGTCCGATGGATTCACGAGCATTGGAATTCTTAAATCGTTTCGATGCGCAAACCACGGTTGTAGACGCGAAGGATTTCGGGTTGCTCAATTATATTGCCGAAGATGTCGTTGATTATTTTAATCCGATCCTGATCGAGGGTGTGCTTCGCGTTTTTGCAGAACAATTAGCAATTGCTCGGAATCACCCGTTGTCAAAGCGTAGATATATGTGGAAACTGTCGTACTAACTTTTCTGCAAAAACGGAAGTTGGCGCAATTTCACGGCAACCGTGCTGAGTGCCGATAAACTGTATAAGGATCATCGCGTTCCTGATCGGACCGATGATCTTTTCTATTAAAAAACGGAGTTTGACTACCTGACACAAAAAGAGTGTGATGTGATGAGCTATGCTATCATTATAAAATAGAGTTCATTTCAAACTATTAATGATTGGAAGTCGGACGATGCTAAACAAAGATAACCTATATCCACTCTATATCCAAGTTAAAAGAAAGATCATTGAGGATATTCACAATGATACGTATACGGAAGGCTCACGGTTACCCTCTGAAACCGAGTTGTGTGAAAAATACGCGGTCAGTCGCATTACGATCAGACGATCTCTACAGGATATGGTGGAAAGTGGTTACCTCGTTCGCAAACAGGGGAAAGGCACCTTTGTAAAAAGGGGAAAGATCAAGCGAAGCTTAATTTCGCCGGATGGCTATACAGAGTATATGAAAGAGACGGGCCAGAAGCCGGAACGTAAGATCGTTGAGAAAATGATCAAACCGTGTTCTCCGTTTATTGCGAAACGATTAGCGATCCCGCCTGAAAGTGAAATCTTGGAACTTTGCCGCATTCTCTATATTAAAGATGTTCCGCTTGGCTACGAGGTGAATAGCTATCCAATCAGTCGTTTTCATGGTTTGGAAGCGTATATCGATGACCATGTTTCAACCCATGAAGTCTTGCAAGAAAAATATGGCGTAACCTTAAAAAGCACTTATAAGGTGTTGAATGTTTTGCTTGCAAATGAAAAAAACGCAAATTACTTGAATTGTAACGTCAGCACGCCCGTCTACCAGCTGGACAAGACGGCTTTTAACCAATACAACACAGCGATCTATCATTCACTGATGTACTATGATGTGAATCGGGTTAGCTTCGTTATCGAAGATCAGAAAGACGAGTGATTCTGCAAAGAACCACATTAAATCGCAAATGGAGGAAGGTTTCAGATGTGCGTTTTTTAGGACTTGGCGATAATGTCGTTGATATCTATGAATCGAGACAGACGATGTATCCTGGCGGCAATGCCTTGAATTTCGCAGTATTCGCGAGAAAGCTTGGGTTTGAATCCGCTTTTCTCGGCGCTTTTGGGACGGATCAGATTGCTGAACATGTCCAGTCATCCGCTAAGGCTTACGAAGTGGACCTCTCTCACTGTCGCATTTATGAAGGCGAGAACGGCTATGCCCGAGTCACGCTCAAAGACGGTGATCGCGTTTTCTTGGGAAGCAATCGCGGCGGCGTCCTAAGCCAATATGGCTTAACGCTTTCTAACAAAGATGTGGACTATTTAAAAACCTTTGATTTGATTCATTGCAATATCAATGGCTTTTCTGATGATGCGCTCCCATTGATTCACCAATTAGGTATTCCGATTTCTTATGACTTTTCCAGTGAATTTACGGAAGAAGATATTAAGCGCGTCGCTAAGTACATTGACATCGCTTGTTTTTCATGCAGTCATTTGACCGAGGACGAACTGAAAGACCTAGCTTCACACGTTGCTGGATACGGCTGCGGCGGTGTGCTCTGTACTCAAGGCGAACAAGGCGCTTTCCTTTTTACAGAAGGGCAATGTTATCGCCAGCCAGCCCATTACATCAAAGCTCGAGACACCATGGGAGCCGGAGACGCTTTCCTCACTTGCTTCCTCGTTCACTATTATAAGGCGCTTGGCAATGCTGCCGACAAGACAAAAGCAATAAAAAAAGCCCTGGAATTGGCCGCTGATTTCTCAGCGCAACAGTGTCTGGTTGAAGGCTCCTTCGGTATGGGGAAAAAGGTTGACATAACTGAGGAATAACAACTGTGAAGGAAGAATTTGAAGCGAAAAGAAGCTGATTGCACAATGAATCAGCTTCTTTTCTGTGCGCCCGGCATGGACGACAGCTAGGCGGTGAAAGTCCGCTACAGGCTTGGCAGTAGGAACTGTTAGCCAAGGGCAAGGGTGTCCATCGTGAGGTGGAATCTGAAGGAAGTCTAAGGCAAAGTGCTGAACTGATGCACAAGAACCAGCTATAAGGCTGTGCGTCATGGATAAGGTTGCTAAACAAACCAAAGTCCGATACCGCCCAAAATGACGAGCAGTAGAGTTGGCAGTTACATGGCACGAAGGTTATCGCTCTTACCCGGGGAGATCTGCATCATAGGGGTTGCCAACAAGAAGGACAAAAAGTCCTACAGCGACAAACTGCGCAGTGATGTGCGGCTGAATGATGCAGAAGTCAGCCGAGGTCATAGTAGCTACCTTGGCAGCGAAGGACCGAACAATAATAATTCTCATTGATATTGGAGGTGGAGGCCGTGCGACAATCGCAGAAAACAGAACATAAAGCTGACCGCCGGAAGAGGGTAGGCATGGAAGGCCAAGAGCACTCCGGGGCGCGTAGTACGACTTCTGGTGAAAATACAGCTGAGAATGGCACTTCAATGATGGAACTTGTCCTGTCGCGAAAGAACCTGAATCAAGCTTACCTTCGGGTGAAGCGTAATAAGGGGGCGGCAGGAATTGACGGAATGACTCTAGAAGAAGCACTGCCCTATCTTAAAGAACATCGGCAAGAATTATTAGCATCATTGCGCAATGGAACCTATAAACCAGCTCCGGTAAAACGGGTAGAAATCCCTAAACCGGATGGTTCCAAGCGCAAACTCGGCATACCGACCGTTGTTGATCGGATGATCCAACAGGCGGTGGCTCAAGTGATGATGCCAAGGTTCGAAAGAGGGTTCTCAGATCATAGCTATGGGTTCAGGCTGCATCGCAGTGCTCATGACGCGATCCACCGAGTGGTGTCGCTCTACAATCGGGGCTATCACCATGTTGTGGATTTAGACCTGAAAGCCTACTTTGACACGGTCAATCACGATCTTCTCATGAAATTTATTGGCCAATACATTGATGATCCGTGGCTCTTGCATCTGATCCGTAGATTCCTGACGAGTGGAGTGATGAACGGCCGACTCTTTGAGATAACGGACAAAGGAACACCGCAAGGTGGGAATCTGTCGCCTCTGTTGGCCAACATTTATCTCAACGAACTGGATAAGCTACTCACCGCAAGAGGTCACGAATTCGTGCGTTATGCGGATGACTGTAACATCTATGTCAGAAGCCGGCGCGCGGGATACCGAGTTCTTGCCA
>NZ_JFZC01000064.1 GCF_000648615.1 Sporolactobacillus terrae DSM 11697
ATTCAAAAAATCAAGTGAAATCAGGTTGGCTGCATCCTGGTGAGCAAAATCCCGAAAAAACGGCAAGCGGTGAATAATTCAGGATAAAATGAATGTTTATAATATTCATCATTAATTTATTTCATTAGGTTGGGGTTGCGATGAGTCTGATTAAATATCAAATCTTTTCTACGGTCATGATGTTAAAAAGTTTTACGAAAGCTGCAGGTCAGCTTGGGTTGACTCAATCGGCGGTAAGTCATGCTGTATCCAGTTTGGAACATGACCTAGGCTTTGCACTCATCAACAGAGATCGATCAGGAATAACCGTAACTCGGGAAGGTCGCATTCTTCTGCCCTCAATCAATGCTGTACTGCAAATGGATAAAAATGTCCATCAAGAAGCTTCAGCGATTTTAGGCATAAAAAAGGGAGTTGTGACGGTTGGCGTCTTTAACAGCATCTCCCGCCATCTGCTTCCGAAAATCATTCACGAAATGGATCAACGTTATCCACTTGTCCAAGTTCGTCTGTACGAAGGTAATTATGAAACAATCGAGCAGCGGTTGACACGCGGTGAATTGGATTGCGGTTTTGTTAATAAACTTGAAATAAAATCATTCCAGATTACTTCGTTGAAGAAAGACCGTATCCTTTGTATCGTCTCACCGCAGAGTAAACTTTATCATCAAAAAACCGTTTCTTTTGACCAATTGAGAAAACAGCCATTTATTATGCCCGCCTTTGGAGGAAACCATGAAGTAAAACAGCTTTTGGCGGCACACCACTGTAAGCCCGAGATCCGCTTTGAACTTATGGAAGAAAATGCGATCCTCGCCATGGTCCGCAATCATCTCGGAATTAGTATATTACCTGAATTGGTGCTTCCTGATCACATTGCACCGCTTAAAGCCATTCCATTCTCTGAAGAAAGCTTTCGTACGATCGGTCTTGCAACGCGAATTCCTCCTTCACCGGCTGCTAAATGTTTTGCTGAGATAACCAAGGAATTAATCACTAAGCTTTCCTAAGGAAAGAACAGCAACACGAAATCGAAAGGATCGGAGTACTGCTCATGACCCAATTACAAGCATACAGAAAAGAAATCGATGCCATTGATGAACAGCTCATCCGCCTGTTCAACAAGCGAATGGACATCGCTCGTTCGATCGCATTATTCAAATTGAAAAACGATCATAAAATTCTAGATGGAAAGCGCGAGCAAGACATCATTAGAAAAGCACGTGACCAAAGCGCACGTGCAGAACTTAAGCCTTATCAAGAATCCCTTTTCAAACATCTCGTAGCCCTCAGCCGGGATTATCAGAAACTGCTGATTAATAAGAGCAAATGAAAAGCAACCTCCATTTCGATGAGTCGAGACGGAGGTTGCTTTTATCTTCTCAGATTCGCTTGAATCATTAATATATCGGTGTGTTCTCAGGATTAACATTTTCAAGCAGTTCTTTGATTCGCGCAAGAAAACGCCCCGTAATCAATCCATCGAGTACACGATGATCGATGGAGATACAGAGATTGACCATATCCCGAATTGCAATCATGTTATTAACCACTACAGGCCGTTTGACAATCGATTCGATTGACAGAATAGCAGCTTGAGGATGGTTGATAATCGGCTGTGATTGAATTGAACCAAATGAGCCGGTGTTGTTTACTGTAAACGTTCCTCCTTGCATATCATCGGGCGACATCCGATTTTCGCGAACACGAGCGGCAAGGTCGTCGACGGCAAAGGCAAGTCCTTTGATGCTCCGTTCATCCGCATTCTTAATGACCGGAACATAGAGCGCATCTTCTGAAGCAACGGCGAGTGATAGATTAACTGCTCGCTTTTCAATGATTTTATCGCCGGCCCAAGTACTGTTCATGCGCGGAAATTCTTTCAAGGCGGCGACAATCGCTTTCATAAAAAAGGGAAGATAGGTTAATTTATGACCTTCTTTTTTCAAAAATGCATTTTTTACTTGGTTCCGATAGTTCACTAAATTGGTCACGTCAACTTCAATCATTGTCCATGCATGAGGAATTTCATGTTTGCTGCGCAGCATGTTAGCAGCGATCGCGCGACGTACTCCAGTCAACGGGATAACACGATCACCCGCTTCACTCTTTATGGCAGCATGTTTTGCTTCAGGTGCCGCCGCTTGTCCGGCGACAGCGCCTGAGTAACACACGGCACCGGCGGACGCAGCTGGTTGCATGCTTGCAGCCGGCTTTGAATTTCCAGAAGCTTGTGCAGGTTCAGCCGCCAGAAAACGCACGACATCCTTCCTTGTAATCCGCCCGTCTCTTCCACTGCCGGGAATCTGCTCAAGTTCAAGGTCATGTTCTTGAGCAAGACGTAATACGGCCGGCGAATAGCGTTTTTTCATTGACTGCTTCGTTTTTTGACTCGACTCAGCTGCCGCTGGAGTTGGCTCGGTCTCACCTGTCGCTTCGTTATCGGCAACTTCAATCGTACATATCGGCTCGCCAACAGGCAAGGTATCGCCTTCGTTCACATGCATTTTTATAATCTTCCCTTCGAAACTCGAAGGTATTTCTGCGTTCACTTTATCGGTTGTTACTTCAGCAATCGGATCGTATTTTTTCACGGTGTCGCCTGCTGAAACCAGCCATTGACTGATCGTTCCTTCAGTCACACTTTCTCCTAATTGCGGCATCGTCATTTGCTTTTCACTCATCATACTGCCCCCTTCCTTTAAAATTCGGCTAGGTCTTGGATTGCGTGTTCAATTTGTTCTGGTTTCACCATAAATGCCTTTTCCAGCGGGCCGGCATAAGGCATTGCCGGCGCATCCGGTGCCGCAACACGTTTGATCGGCGCATCCAGATCAAAAAGACAGTTCTCGGCAATAATCGCTGCGACTTCGCTCATCACGCTGCCTTCTTTCGTGTCTTCTGTAACTAGCAAAATTTTTCCCGTTTTTTGTGCTGCGCTGATTATCGATTCTTTATCAAGTGGATAAATCGTTCTCAAGTCAAGCACATGAGTTGAAATGCCCTGCTCCGCAAGCTGTTCCGCCGCATTGAGGACATGGTGAACCATTAGTCCATAGGTAATTACGGTTACATCGGTACCCTCGCGTTTAACGTCGGCTTTTCCAAGCGGAACAACATAGTCGGTTTCCGGAACTTCGCCTTTCAATAGTCGATACGCACGCTTATGTTCAAAGAAGAGAACCGGATCATTGTCACGTATCGAAGCTTTTAACAGTCCTTTTGCGTCATATGGCGTTGAAGGAATAACAATTTTCAATCCAGGGACATTAGCAAAGATCGCTTCCATCGATTGAGAATGGTAGAGTCCCCCATGAACGCCTCCGCCAAACGGAGCGCGAATCGTTAATGGAACCGACCAGTCATTATTCGAGCGGTAGCGCATTTTCGCCGCTTCAGAGATAATCTGATTAGCCGCTGGAAGCATAAAGTCTGAGAATTGCATTTCAGCTACCGGACGCAACCCATATAGAGAAGCGCCAATGCCGACACCTGCGATTGCAGACTCAGCAAGTGGTGTATCCATCACGCGAAGCTCGCCGTATTTTTCATATAATCCCTTTGTCGCTTGAAAGACGCCCCCGCGTTTGCCGACATCTTCGCCTAATACAAAGACGTTTTCGTCCCGAGCCATTTCTTCATCTAAAGCCATGGTGATTGCTTCAATATATGAGCGTACTGACATTCGTTCATCCCCCTTAATTCTTTTCCTCATAAACATAATGAAGAACAGAATCGGGCTCAGCGAATGGTGCTTTTTCTGCATCATTAGTCGCCGCATCAATTTCTTTGCGAATCCGTTCTTCCATTGCTCTTTCGCCATCCTCGGTCAAAACATGAACAGCGCGCAGGTATTCGGCAAACGTCAGGACACCGTCATGTTTTTTCGCTTCATTGACTTCCTCTTTGGTTCGATAGGTCATATCATTATCGTCACTCGTGTGCGGCATTAACCGGTAACCATTCGCTTCAAGAAGTGTTGGGCCTTCGCCGCGATGTGCTCGATCAGCTGCTTTCTTAACCGCAGCATAAGCAGCAAGAGGATCGTTGCCGTCGAAAGACTCCCCATACATCCCGTAGCCAATTGCACGATCTGATATATGTGCACAGGCTACTTGATTTTTTAAAGAAACCGAAATCGCATAATGGTTGTTTTCACACATGAAGATAACAGGAAGTTTGTGAACAGCTGCAAAATTTGCTGCTTCATGAAAATCGCCCTGGTTTGACGAGCCTTCGCCAAAAGTAACAAAGCTGACAATATCGTCACCTTTGATTTTTGCTGCAAGTGCGATTCCGACAGCATGTGGATTTTGCGTCGTAACCGGTGATGAATGACTAAGCATGCGCAGCTTTCGATAACCGAAGTGGCCCGGCATCTGTCTTCCGCCTGAATTCGGATCTTCTGCTTTTGCAAAATTATTCAGCATCATTTCCCTTATCGTCATGCCCCATGCAAAAACAAAACCATAGTCGCGGTAATAGGGCGCAACATAATCTTTATCGCGATTTAAGCCAAATGCAGCGCCGACTTGTGCTGCTTCCTGACCTTGACATGACACAACAAAGGGGATTTTACCCGCGCGATTGAGCAACCAAAGTCGCTCATCAACCCTTCTCGCCTTCAGCATATTCTCATACATTGACAGAACATCTTGATCAGTCAAACCCAGCGCTTTGTGACGGTTAGCCACTTGAACAGTCTGATTAATTTTTTGAATCATAGATGAATCGCCCTCCCATCGGCCGCCAATGCAGCTTCACCGATAATTTCAGATAGTGTTGGATGCGGATGAATGACTTCTGACAGTTCCCACGGCGTCGCGTCGAGCAGCTTTGCAGCTGCTGCCTCGCCGATCAAATCGGTTGCATGCGGTCCATATAGGTGGATACCAAGCACGTCATTGGTTGATTTATCTGCAATCACTTTTGCAAAGCCTTCAGAGTCGCCATACACGAGTGCCTTGCCGATTGCCCCAAACGGAACCTTTCCTACTTTCACGAGATGATCTTTTTTAGCCTGCGCTTCTGTTAAACCAATGGATGCGATTTCCGGATGCGTGTAGATGCAGCGGGGAACCCGTTCCGGCTGCAGCGGTTCAACAGGCAAACCTGCAATATGTTCCACCGCATGGATTCCCTCATGTGAGGCAACATGTGCCAGCTGCAATCCACCGGTTATATCGCCAATTGCATAAATATGCGTTTCCTTGGTTTGACCGAAAGCATTTGTTTTGATATAACCGTGATCTGTTTCGATTGATGTATTGGCAAGGCCAATGTCCTCGGTATTCGGCATCCGCCCAACCGATACAAGTATTTTCTCTGCAGAAAAAGTTTCTGTTCGACCATCAACTTCTGCACTGATCGAAAGCTGGTTTTCTTTTTGCAAGGTTTCCGGAAGCAGCTTTGCCGAGGTGACCATTTGAATGCCGCGTTTTTTAAAACTGCGCGCAAGCGATAGCGATAACGTTCGATCCTCGCTTGGGATGATGCGGTCACTATACTCCAAAATGGTCACTTTCGAACCGAAATCCGCCAGCATCGATGCCCATTCCACGCCGATCACACCACCGCCGACAATGACGATTGAGGCGGGCACCTCTTGTAATTGCAATGCTTCATCGGAGGTCAGGACATGTTCTCCATCAACCGCTAAACCGTTTAAAGAACGAGGTCTTGACCCAGTTGCTAGGATCACATTTTTAGAAGTCAGGATCTCATTTTCACGACCATCGGCAAATTCAACCGATATTGAACCGGGTATCGGTGAGAAGATTGATGGACCAAGGAGACGTCCGAAACCGTTGATCATGTCAATTTTTCCTTTTTTCATTAATTGCTGAATGCCATGATGCAATTGGTTCACAATCGCTTGCTTTCGTTCCTGAATTTTGTTGAAACGGAGTGCAACTTGAGCAACTTCAATTCCGAAGTCTTGACTCTTTTTTATTTCACTAAAAACTTCTGCGCTTCGAAGCAGTGCTTTCGTCGGGATACATCCTTTATGAAGACATGTCCCCCCTAGCGAGTCTTTCTCAACGATAGCCGTCTTTAGCCCGAGTTGGCTGGCGCGAATGGCTGCTACATAGCCACCTGTTCCACCACCTAATAGGACCAGGTCATAATTTTTGACCATAAAAAAGTCACTCCTTATCGTTCGTGCATGGCTTATTTACGTTTTGGGTGCAGAAAGGTTTCATACCGAAGAAAAAAATCATTTGGTCAGCGCAAAGCCGCTGCGATTCTTTCCATATTTTTTTCGATTAGTTGCCGTGTATCCATAAACGCTGTAATCCGTGCTGCATCACTTTAGTCATGTGATCTTCTTCTCTTATCGTACCCTATTCATAACCGATAGGCAAAGCGCATGTATCGGTTTGCTCCAACAATCCGCTAAACGATTGCGGCGTTTTGCGTTTTCTTCATGATTATACGAAGGAGGCAGATTTCTCAGCACGCTCTTCATATAAGCAATCCTTATCTTCGGGAAACCATAAGAAATGTTTTTTTGAATAATCAATGACATCGGCCGTTGAAAAACGTACAATTAAGAATTGAGGAAGTCATTTTCCAGATGATTCGAATCAGAATCACTGTTATCTCTTAATGCGTAAGCCAATGCGATGACCTAACCCTACTTTTCGGAGTGAATAATTTGGAACAATTTAACTGGATCTTCACGATTACTTGGCAGGAAGCACTTATCTCATTAGCCATATTTCTGATTTTCTTCATAGCAAGAAAACTGTTTTCTAAATTTTTTCTAAAGCTGATCGCCCGGCTATCTAAATTAAGTAAAACCCAGATGGACGATGCGATTGCTGAGGCCTTTTACAAGCCGGTTACGTTTATCCTACTCTTTGCAGGCATCTATTTTGCGCTTCTCTATTTACCGCTTCCGCATACATGGAAGTCAATCGTTTCATTGATTTTTAAATCGTTGACTGTATTTTCAATGGGTTGGGGATTCTATATCTTCTCTGGTGCAATTGGAATTTTCTTTAATCGAATGGGCAATCGCTATGAGCTGCAATTCAATACAATCGTGATTCCATTTCTTTCTAAAATCGTGAAATTTATCATCGCAGTCTTTACCATTTCGATAATCTTAGAACAGTGGAATTTTCACGTCACCGGATTGATTACCGGGCTGGGCATTGGCGGACTAGCAGTGGCAATGGCAGCAAAGGATACTTTAAGCAACCTGTTTGGTGGCCTGGTGATTATTACCGATGCCCCCTTTACAATCGGTGACATCATTCAGATGGGGTCAATTCAAGGCGTTGTTGAAGACATTAACTTTCGCTCCACACGCATTCGAACGACTGATCTTGCACTGGTAACGGTCCCCAACTCAACGCTTGCCAACTCGCCCATCACAAATATATCGAGGATGGACAGACGACGAATTTATTTCAATCTATCCTTGGATGTTGAGACAACAAATGAACAGATCAAACGGAGCCTTGGCCGCATCCGGCAAACACTAGCAGCAGATACTGAAGTCTATCCTGATAAAAAATATGTTTATCTGGATAAAATTACTTCAAGCAGTAAAAACTTGATGATTGATTTTTTCATCAAAACCACGGATCTTGAGGAATGGTTAAAAGCAAAAGAACACTATAATTATGTTGTTCTCGATATTCTTCAAAAAGAACAGGTTAAATTAGCTGCAACGCGCTCGGTCATAGTTACAACAAATGACGATGGAAAAAATATCGAGGACAATCAGGCCGCGGCCACGGAAGAACGCTCACCGTCTCGTGACTCATTATAGGTTTGTAGATGAAGGGTGTCTCAAAAGTCTGTTGACGATGGGACACCCTTTAAAAAACGTACGTTTTAGGATTAAGCACGAGAGTTCGAGACTCATTCAATGGTGTTTGTTGACCGCTTACTGCTTGGTCAGGATTGAATTTGAATTTTTTGCGAGCATGATCATCCCTGTGCAAATCAGCAGCCCAGCAACTGGAAGACCCGTCCCATATAAGATCAAACAGTTAAGGCTCCCGGCAACTAGAAACAGTAGCCCGCAAACCACAGCAAACCCTTTTCTTATGAATAGATACAACCCGATTCCAGCCATGGCTGCACTGATTCCTCCGGCCATGAATGCATGACTTCCAAAGGCGAGCAAGCTGCTTAACGCCCCGGATGCAGAGAGCGGATCATGCTTGATAAACTGAGTCACACGCATTGAAGGCGTCCATAAAGCCGCGAGAACTGTAAGGCCTCCAAAAAGTGTATATTGCCATCGCAAAAGCCCAGTTATGCCATGTTTTTGGGACACTTAGGACATAAACGAGGGACATGTGTGCCATGCGAGGGAC
>NZ_JFZC01000065.1 GCF_000648615.1 Sporolactobacillus terrae DSM 11697
AAATGTATACCGACCAAGGTGAATACATCAGGAATAGAGGCCTTCTCTCAATGGATAGTATAAAAGATTTATTAGAAATTTGGAAGAACCAAACGAGCCTTTTGGCGTTTGAGGAAGAGGCAACCGCCTATATGTACCAATTTATGAGGCGCAGTGTTGAACAGGTATTTTCTTTGCTTGATCAAGCAATCACTCGGGAGAAACAAGCTGAGGGATG
>NZ_JFZC01000066.1 GCF_000648615.1 Sporolactobacillus terrae DSM 11697
AATCGGTGAAAAAACGAAAAGGGTTATCTCCTTGTGGGGAAAGCGTTTTGGCCAGTTAGCAAATTAGGCTATGAATAATTCAGGATAATGTTTGTTTTCTTAGTAATTCGCATGTTCTTCAAAATTATTTTACCCCTTTTCCGATCTATTCTTCCGTTTGCATTCATTCTGTCTCTATAGATAATCATTCTTTATCTTCTTGACGATTCCTGCCTGTTTTTTAAAATCAAAAAGAAAGTACCTCGCACTAAGAAAAAGCCAAGCTGTGCTTGGTCCTTAATCTCCAGCCACATGTGATGGACTCGTGTCTTATCAGTGCTGAATCACCGCTCCGATTGCTCGCTTGCCGCGGGCGCACCGCAAGCCTCCTCAGACAGGCAAGACTCTGCGGGGTCTCGCTGGCACGCTGTTCCCGCTGGCGCCAGAGCATCTGCGCTTTGTTTCTCGGCCAAGACACTGGGCTATTGGTTTGAAGACAGGTCAAAATCATATACTTTCTTATCCTATCAGAAAAAACCGGCTTTCCATTGAATTGGAAAAGCCGGTCCGTTTGTTTTTAGCGTTCAATTATAGGCAAACAGTTACTTATTCTCTAAGGAAGCTTTAATGAAGTCATGGAACAGCGGTTCTGGGCGCGTTGGGCGCGACTTGAATTCCGGATGGAACTGGCAAGCAACAAACCATGGATGATCCTTCAACTCAATCATTTCCACTAAGCGGTCATCCGGGCTGACTCCGGAAAATACCATCCCGTGATCGGACATTTTCTGCCGATACTGATTGTTGAATTCATAACGATGGCGGTGCCGCTGATAAATGATTTCTTCATTATAAGCTCGATACACCTTTGTGTCCTTTTCAATCTTGCACGGATACAGACCAAGACGAAGTGTTCCGCCGAGATCTTCAATATCCAATTGTTCCGGCAGAAGATCGATAATCGCCTCGTGACAATCCTGATTAAATTCAGCAGAATCCGCACCGTTCAATTTCAATACATGACGTGCGAATTCGATCGTAGCCAACTGCATTCCCAAACAGATGCCAAAGAATGGAATTTTATGTTCGCGCGCGTATTGAATCGCAATAATTTTCCCTTCAATTCCGCGATCGCCGAACCCGCCGGGCACAATAATCCCCTGACAATCTTTTAATTGTTCTTCAATGTTGCCCGGTTCCAGATCTTCAGAATTAATGTATTTCACTTTCACTTCTGCATCGAAACTGTAACCACCGTGTTTCAGTGCTTCCACAACAGAAATGTACGCATCTTGCAGTTCTACGTATTTGCCGACAAGACCGATCTTGACATGTTTCTTCAGGTGGAGCACCTTGTCCACCAAACCATGCCATTGGCTCATATCCGCTTCACCTTGCGGCAAGTGCAGCTTCTCGCATACAATGTCGTCAAGGTTTTGATCTTGCAGTTGCAGCGGCACTTGATAGAGCGTTTCTGCATCCGTCGCTTCGATCACCGCTTCTTTGTCAATATCGCAGAACAAAGCAAGTTTCGCCTTCATCTCGTCAGAAATCGGATATTCCGTACGAACGACAATAACATTGGGTTGAATGCCCAAACTGCGCAATTCCTTCACGCTGTGCTGTGTCGGTTTCGTCTTCATCTCGCCTGCCGCTTTCAAATACGGAATCAGCGTACAGTGCAGGTACAATACATTATCGACACCGACATCGCTCTTAATTTGGCGAATGGCTTCCAAAAACGGAAGGCTCTCGATATCACCGACCGTACCGCCGATCTCCGTAATCACTACATCGGCACCCGTGGTTTTGCCTGCTCGGAATACACGATCTTTAATTTCATTGGTAATATGAGGGATAACTTGAACCGTTCCGCCCAGGTAGTCGCCTCGCCGCTCTTTTTTCAAGACCGTTGAATAGATCTTACCTGTTGTCACGTTACTGTTCTTATTCAGATTAATGTCAATGAACCGTTCATAGTGACCAAGGTCGAGATCGGTCTCTGCGCCGTCGTCAGTCACAAACACCTCACCGTGCTGGTACGGGCTCATGGTTCCCGGGTCAACGTTAATATATGGATCAAACTTCTGTATGGTCACGGTTAATCCGCGGTTCTTCAACAGACGCCCGAGCGACGCTGCAGTAATCCCTTTTCCAAGAGACGAAACGACGCCTCCAGTCACAAAAATATACTTTGTCATCCTAGATGATATCCCCCTTATAGCCTATGGAATCAGTGTTCGGCATGGTTATGCGTTGCTTAGCAAGAGGTCTTGTGCAGGATCATTTGTGCCCTTTTTCGACCAATTTTTCTTGCCTTTTCTTATAAAAAAGCAAAAGCGAAAGCTCCCCTTACGGAGGGCTCGCTTTTGCTTTGCTATCGATTCTATTTGTCGCCCTTTGCAATTCTAACAAACTTGTTCAGTCGAATCAAGGGGACCCGGCAGGAAAAAAACACCTGCAAAAAAGGCCATCAAACACCACGGATACGACGTGTTTAATTATTCGTCGTCATCATCAATAACAGCTTTCCTGCGAATCCTTTTTACATCATCATCGTCGTTACCGAGATCGTCATCTTCAGCTTCTTGATCATTATCAAGCAGTTCACTACCATCGTCATCGTCATCATCATAATCATCAAACCCGTCTTCAGCAACCTTGTGCTTCTCATGCACACTGTCACCCAGCGTTTTCGCAACATCATCCTCGCGCTGATCCAGCGGATACCAGTTGCGCAAGGCCCAAAGATTATGTCCGACACTGAGAAAACGACCATCAAGCGAGAGCGTTGTATAAAGGCGCGCCAGTGATTCGCCGTTGTCAACCTCAATTTCTCCTTCTTTAAAAACCTGATCGGTTAGCTCATAGAAGGTTTTCGGTTCCTTAGCCTGAACTAATAAATCGTAGAATTGGTCAACCTTTGACTTTTCAAGCGTATGTTCTGTCAATGGAAACATCCTTTCCCTGTATCATACTCGAATCAAAGCATTGCATCGGACACTCGGCAGGGCTTACTTGTCATGCAGCACAAACCATCCACACGCAATCCTTATCCAAAACTCTATTTAGCAGCCCATCGCCACGATGCGCAGAAAAAACCATTGTAAAGTTATACAATAAATACAATAATCGGTTCGCAATCTAAAATCAAGTCTGGACACAAAATTGATTCTTCCTTCTTACTTCAAAACAAGTCGCAGCTTGATTATCAAAACGGACGCAGTGGTTACACTAAGGGAAAAGCGTCTCGAACCAACAGGTCTCAACGAATCGGAGGAACCGTCATGAATCTTTTCATCACACTGATCACAATCCTTATACTGTTCATCATTTTGCTCGCTGCTGCCCTCGCGCTCGACCTTTACATGGGATGGAAAGTCATGCGACCGCGCATTCGCCCTAGCGTGCCGAAAACCGGAAGCAACCATTTCCACTATTTCACAAATGGTCAGCCATTGTTTCAGGACATGCGGCAAAGCATCGACCGCGCTCAATCCTCGATTCATCTGTCCTTTTTTATTTTTCGTGCAGATGAAGTAGGCAATGAATGGCTGGAGCTTCTGAAAAAGAAAGCAAACGAAGGCGTCGAAGTCCGACTGCTCGTTGATACGCTGGCGAGCTTTGCCCTGCGAAAAAAGCGTTCAGCGCTTAAAGCGGCAGGGGTCTCGCTTGCCTTTTCAGCAAAACCGACATTTCCCTACACCCTCTATTTTTTAAATCGGCGCAATCACCGCAAGCTGACAATCATTGATGGCACCATCGGCTATTTTGGTGGTTTTAATGTCAGCCGTGATTACATTGGCCGCAAACCGGAGATGGGGCCGTGGCACGACAATCATTTAAAAGTCATCGGGGAAAGTGTCGCTGATTTGCAGCGCTTCTTTCTTGAGGACTGGAAAAAGGCGACTCACGAAGATCTTGTCCATGAACCTGTGTATTTCCCGAAGAGTGAAAAGGGGCCCGGAGAACTTACCCTCCTCGCTACCGATGGAAAGCAACTGGACGAGCGTTTCGCTGAAGAATTGGCTCGCGCTCAATCGTCAATCATCATCGGGTCACCCTATTTCGTTCCGAGCAGCAGACTGATGCATGTGCTTCAGGATCGCCTTAGACATGGCGTCAAGCTGATGATCCTCTTACCGTTAAAAAAAGATCACGGTCTCGTTCAGCCGGCCTCCTACCATTACCTTGAGCCTCTCGTCAAAAAGGGGGCGAAACTGTTTCACTTTTACCAGGGCTTCTACCATTCAAAGCTCTTCATTATCGATCGAAAGCGATGCTATCTCGGAACGGCAAATTTCGATCAGCGTAGTTTGTTCTGGAACGGTGAACTATCCGGATTTACAGAAGATCAGACCGTAGTCCGCCATGTATTCGATCAATTAGCTAAAGAAATCCATCTGAAATCGATTCCGATTTCTTATGATCAAATCAAGAAACGTTCACCTTTTGAAAAAGCAAAAACACGCTGTAGCGTTTGGCTGAGTTATTTTCTCTGAATCCTCAGCTGCTGTTTTAGCTACCGTCTCCCCTAAGGACCAAACTGCGCTTGGTCCTTAGTCTCCAGCCGTCTGTGATGAATTCATGTCTTTTCGGTGCTGAATCGTCGCTTCGGTTTCTCGCTGGCACGCATCAACTAAGCGTGATCTCGCTGGCGCCAGAGTACCTCCACTTTGATTTTTAGTCAAGACACGGGTCTATGGGTTTGAAGATGGGGCAAAATCTTATATTTTCTTATCCTGCAAAAAAGCCTTCCGCAATGGAAGGCTTTTTTTACTAGCTCTGCTTACATTTTTTCAGGGGCATGAACACCGATCAGTGCCATACCGCTTTTTAACGTGATGCGTACAGCTTTCATCAGCGCCACTCGAGCCTTGCTGAGCGGAACATTCGTTTCATCCAGCACTTTTTCAGCATTGTAGAAACTGTGCAGGCACGATGCCAACTCAAACAAGTAATTCGGAATATGCTGGATCGCGAGATTTTGCGCGCTTTCCGCAACAACTGAAGGGAAGTCGCCCAACTTTTTCAAGAGATCAATTTCCTTTTCACTGGAAAGCAGATTCAAATCCAGTTTTTCGAGATCATCCTGTTCAAAAGCTTCCGCACGCTTCAGCATACTCGTAATACGTGCATACGCATATTGTACATAGTACACAGGATTTTCATTTGAGTGAGAAATGGCAAGATCCAAATCAAAATCGAGATGGCTGTCCGAACTGCGCATTGCGAAGAAGTAACGTGCTGCATCAACACCAACGTCTTCCATCAGTTCACGCATGGTTACAGCTTTACCAGTCCGCTTGCTCATTTTAACCTTTTCTCCGTCTTTGAACAGGTTAACGAGCTGAATAATCTGAACGGTCAATTGATCCGGATTGTACCCAAGGGTCTGAATCGCCGCTTTCAATCGCGGCACATAGCCATGATGATCCGCACCAAGCACATCGATCAGCTGCTCGAACCCACGATCAAGCTTGTCCTTGTGATAAGCAATGTCTGGTGTGAAGTAGGTATAGCTGCCATCTGATTTGACGAGAACGCGGTCTTTGTCGTCCCCATACTTCGAGGTTTTTAGCCATAATGCTCCATCTTTTTCATACGTTTCTCCCTTACCCTTCAGGTAGTCAAGCACCGCTTCTACCTTATGCTCCTCATAGAGGGAGCGCTCGGAGAACCAGCGGTCAAAGTGAACCCGAAAATCGGTGAGATCTTTTTTGATGCCGCGCATCAGGTGATCGACGCCAAAATTACGGAAGAAACGAATGCGTTCTTCTTCCGTTTTTTTTGCGAGAGTATCGCCGTATTTGGCAACTAACTGTTTTGCCAGTTCAATGATATCCTTACCATGATAGCCGTTTTCCGGGATTTCTGCCTCCTGCCCCAGCTGCTGGAGGTAGCGGACTTCAATGGAAACCGCTAAATTGGTGATTTGGTTGCCGCCATCGTTAATGTAATACTCAGGAACAGCATCATAACCTGCTTTTTTGAGTAGCTTGCACAACGCATCACCTACCGCAGCCCCGCGTCCGTGACCGAGATGCAGACTGCCGGTTGGGTTAGCGGAAACAAATTCGACAAGCACGCGTTTCCCTTGCCCGCTGTCCGAACACCCATATGCGTCGCCCGCTTTTATAATTGTTGGGACTAGGTCGGTTAGGTACTGGTTATCAAGAAAAAAGTTGATGAATCCCGGCCCGGCAATATCAATCTGGCGTATGTGTCCTTTTTGCTTATCAAAGCTGGCAATCATCTCTTCAGCGATCTTTCTCGGCGCCTTCTTCGCAATGCGTGCGAGCTGCATCGCCATATTCGTCGCAAAATCGCCATGCGCCTTGTCTTTCGGTGTCTCAAGCACCACATCCGGCATTTCTTCTGGTGCAGCGAGTTCCGCCTTAATTACTGCCTGTATAATTTCTTCCTTTAACTGATTCTTGACTTGTTCCACAATCGTCATCTTATTTACCCTCCAAAAAATTGCGAATGACGCATCGCTTGCACGATCAACCTTTATTGAACATGGGAAACCCTGAATGCTTGCATGCCGCTCTATTTGATTGAGTAGCGATACTCCATTGTGGCTTTCCCAACTGATTGTTCCTGTATCAACAATTCGTAGACCAAATGAACCGATCCGCAGCGGCCGGCCGGATCACAGGTAGTCTCTATTCTTTTTGCCGTTGCTTGCGTCTCCATTCGACCAAACTGAGATTCATAACTGCCCTTTATCGATTGCCCGATTACGAGCTGCTGCCTCATCGGCAGTGCACCTTTGCGTAAAATCAATGCGTCCTCATTACCGACACGGATTGTATAATCCGCAAGCCCGACATCGGCGATCTCAGCGCTGAACACGAGGTAAAGGCTTGATTCGCTTTTGCCGATCTTACCTTGAATCACCTGTTCAATCGTCTGCCGATTTCCCGGATCGCTCGGATCATCAATGTGGCTCGTAAAAACGATTTCAGCATTTTGTGTCTGCATTGATTCGCCTTCCTTCATAAACGCGCAAGTCCGCATTCTTATACTACTATAAAAGATTGCCTATCCAGGGGCAAGGTCAAGCGACTATTTTTCCAAGGATTCTATTTTTTTCCTGGATTTATACCTTTCTTCATCCATTTTCAGGCCGCAATGTTTAAAATTCAGCGCCTCATTCCATAATGATCGATAGAACCGAATGAAGACATGCCGCGTCATTTGGGTAGCTGTTTTTCGGATTGAGGAGGTTCTATATTCATGCATTTTGACACGAGGATCCGAAAAAAGATGGCTCTGTTACTTAGGCGGAGCGCCTTGTTTCTGCCTGTATCTCTCTTGCTGGGGTTGATTATACTGCTCCTAGCCGCCAAAATTGCCGGACCAATGGACATCCCGGCTTCCAAGCCTGCCGTTTTCTATGACAACCGCGGTCAGCTGGTCGGAAAATGGGACACAACGAATAAGCAATGGATGGATAGCAACGCAATGGCTCCCGCACTGAAACTCGCAACACTCGCCGTGGAAGACCGCCGTTTCTTCCATCATCACGGTTTTGACTTTCGGCGCATGATCCAATCCGCCCTGATCGATCTGCGTCATTTCAGCAAAGCACAAGGTGCAAGTACCATCACCATGCAGTACGCGAAAAATTTATTTTTAAGTAATGACAAGACGTGGCTGCGCAAATTCTCAGAGATGTTCTACACTATTCGTCTCGAAATGAATGAATCAAAAAAGAGCATTCTTGAGGGCTACTTAAATACAATTTATTACGGGCGTGGTGCCTATGGGGCAGAGGCTGGCGCACGCACATACTTTAATAAAAGCGCCAGGGATCTGTCCCTTGCAGAGGCAAGCATGCTCGCAGGAATTCCCAACGGCCCAAGCATCTATTCACCGTTTATGAACTATGGCAAGGCAAAAAAGCGGCAGAAGGTCGTTCTGAACACCATGGTGAAAAGCGGCTTCTTGTCGAAAAAGCGTGCAGAAATCGCCTATCACGCGCCCCTGCATCTTGCCCATGCAGAAAATAAAGTGCCTGAGAAGGCGTCCTACTTTCAAGATGCGCTGCGGCATGAATTAATTGACCGTCTGCATTTCACGCAGAAAGAGCTTGCTTCGGGAGGGCTTAAAGTCTATACCACCCTGGATAACGAAACACAGGAAACCGCGGAGTACTGGGTGAAGCGGGTCATCCCAAGTTCCACTCCCATTCAAACAGCACTTGTTGCGCTAGACCCCAAAACCGGGGGCGTCGTTGCGATGGTTGGCGGACGCGACTACACGAAAAGCACCTATAATCGAGCCGTCAGCGCAAAACGCTCACCCGGCTCTGCGTTTAAACCTTTTCTTTATTATGCAGCACTGCAGAACGGCTTTACACCGGCAACGCGTTTAAAAAGCGAGCCGACCGCGTTTGCCTTTGACAACGGACGTCGTGATTACACGCCGAATAATTTTGGCGGCTATTACGCCAACAACCCCATTACAATGGCGCAGGCACTCGCACTTTCCGACAATATTTTTGCAGTCAAAACGCATCTGGCAATCGGCATGAAAAAGCTTGTTTCGGCTGCGCGCAGCGCCGGTATTTCAAGTGCGCTGGCACCGATCCCCTCACTTGCACTCGGAACAAAGCCGGTCAGTGTTTTGGAACTGGCACGCGGATACGCGACCTTCGCCAATCAAGGCGCGCGGATTCAGCCGGCGATGATTACCAAGGTCACCGACAGTAAGGGGCAAGTTCTCTATGAATGGCAGCCGAAGAAGCAGCAAGTTCTGAACCGCCAGACCTCGTTTGTCCTGTCTCAGATGATGACCGGCGTCTTTGACAAACGGTTGAATGGGTATACCAAGGTCACCGGAAGCAAAATATCTGGTCTGCTGACTCATAAAGTGGCTGCAAAAACCGGATCGACACCTTCGGACAGCTGGATGGCCGGCTTCACGCCTGAGCTTGTTTCAGCGGTTTGGGTGGGCTATGATCAAGGTGAAATGATCAGCACCTACCCGGACAGCGGCTATGCAAAAACCATCTGGGCTCATTTCATGGAATCGGCACTCAAAGGAAAGCCGAAAAATGCCTTTAAAGCCCCGAAAGGTGTCGTCAGTGTCCGTATTGATCCCAAAAGCGGGCTGCGTGCCGGGAAAGGCTGTAGCGGAAGACCCACCTACTTTATAAAAGGCACAGCACCGACCACCTATTGCGGCAAGCAAGAGCCACACAAACTGCAAAAGCCGACCAAGCAGAGGCGCAGTCTGCTCGATCGTCTCTTTCATTGGTGGAAATAGCCGGTTCAAATTCATCGGCAAAAAAGCAGGGCTTCCTCGCTCAAGGGAAGCTCTGCTTCTTTTCTTCAGTTGCACCGAAAAAAAGTTGCAAACCGAAACGTTTTAACAACATTTTGGCGTGAAGTCTCCCGCTTCAAGCTTTGTGAGAAGCTAAGCGGTAAGATGAATCGCTTTCTTTAGTGTCTCGTTACCATTAGCAATAATCACGATTGGTCCAGAACTAAGCAGGCGGGTGAGCCCATGATCCAGAAAAAAGCCTACACGTTTAGACTGTATCCCACCAAAGAACAGGTCACTTTCTTCCATCAATGCATGGGCTCTGCCCTTTCCATTACCTAAGGTGACCGACTACAAAAAGTCTTTTCCGTGGTACGGGAAAGCGTTCATTAAAATTGATCGTTTCTTTGCGTCCAGTTAAATTTGCTCCGCTTGCGGGCACAAAGACGGCAAGAAAGCATTAGCGATCCGGGAATGGGATTGTCCGCAGTGCGGGACTCACCACGACCGCGATAGCAACGCAGCGATCAATATCCTGAACGAAGGACGCAAAAGGATCGCAGTCAGCGCCTAAGACATAAAAAAGAACCGCCGGGACGGTAGGGTAGCCTGCTCAGTTAATTTGGCCGCTACCCGTCGTTTGGACGTGACTGGCAAGCCTTGTGTTCCCAGGAAGCTCCCACTTCAAACGCTCTAAAGCGTTAAGTGGGAGTCGTTCACTGTTCATTGATCCCGTTCTTCTCTTATACTAAATTTATAAAGCGAAAATTGAGGAGTTTCGATCAATGATTCTTTTATTTCTAATTGGCGGATTGATTGCGGGCAGCGTCATTCCCGTACAAGCTTCAATTAATTCGAGACTGGGCAGAGAGGTCGGATCACCGTTTCTCGCCTCGTTTATCTCGTTTTTCACCGGTACACTGACCTTGATCATCCTTGCACTTGTCATTGACCATCGGCTGCTGATCGCGCCGCATACAATTCTGAGTCACCCATGGTGGCTGTGGATCGGCGGCGGACTGATTGGCGTCTTCTATTTGACCACCAACATTTTGCTTCTTCCGCGCCTTGGGGCAGCCTTGACCATTGTCGTCACCCTCGTTGGACAAATGATCATGGCCATCGCGATTGATCAGTTCGGCTGGTTTCACGTTCCCATACACACATTGAGTCTCCCCCGTCTCATCGGGGTTATCTGTATGCTGATCGGAGTACTTCTCATTAAGAAATGCTAAGGAGCACATCTGCTTATGAAAAAACGAACCTATTCCCTTACTTTTCTATTTCTCGCCTGGGGTCTGCTTGCCGGCGCTGCTTCACCTATCCAAACATCCGTCAATACACAGCTGCGCGAGGTTGTCGGCTCTCCGTATATTGCGGCATTGATTTCGTTCGCAACGGGCACTTGTTTTCTGGCACTGATTGTTCTGCTCATTGATCACACGATTAAAATTGATTTTGCTCAAATTCGGCACATGCCGAAATGGATCTGGGTCGGCGGCATGCTAGGTGTCGTTTTTGTGACCGCCAACGTTCTGCTTCTCCCGGTTCTCGGTTCCGCATTCACCGTTGTTTCCCTGTTGTTCGGGCAGATGATCGCTGCCTTGTCCGTCGACCACTTCGGCTTATTCGGCGTGCCGAAACATGCAATGAATTGGCCGCGTGCGGCAGGGTTGGGTTTCATGATTCTCGGCATCATTCTGATTCATCAGTTCTGAGCCGTCAGTTACTCAACAGCCAGTTGTGCCTTTAGTTCCGGATTCGCCCTTTCCCATTGCTCAGGAGCGACTTGCCTTAAAAAGTCGCGCAGTACCTTTTTAGATGGCACATCCATCGGTTCAAGAATCACGTTGCCCTTAAGCGCTTTGTCCATTTTATTCACATGGTCGGCCAGTACTTTATAGCCGCGCTTTATTTCGCGGTGAATGATCATCTCAGCTGCCGCCGCACCCGCATAGCGCGGTCCTTCCTTGGTCACTTCCGTGTTGATCCATACGAGCCAATACTTTTTCCCGCCACCTTGAAGATCCTCTTTATGCGTTGAAAAACGGATCCGACGCTCAATGTCGCTGCGCGCATGCAGCGCGCCCATATCAACCTCCGCCGTACCGGCGGCAACATCAATGATCACCGGGGTCATGTTGTCCAGATTGATTAAACCCGCGCCAAAGCCGCCGTGGCCTTTCGTTGAGTCGCCTTTAATTATATTAAAACCTGATTTTTTTCCGTCCTGATGAAACAGATCCAATTCAATCATCCTCTCACACGTGATCAATCGCACTCTGCCTTTATTTTAGCATAGGAACGGCAGCAATGCTTCATTAGCCAACACGGGCAGCCATTCAAACCCTCCTTTTCGCGTGTACGATCGAAATCATTGAATCAAACGGGCACATCCTATAGACTCTGAGTTAGAGACGCTTTCGAACGTTAAATTTGCAGAGAAATGCGAGGGAACATCATGTGCAATCAAAAGGCATCCATCTTTAGTTATCCGCATGCTTCCGGACACTTCGGTATTGAGCGTGAAAACCTGCGTGTCGATCATCGCGGACAGCTTGCTATGACGCCCCATCCGAGCGCGTTGGGCAACAAGCAAACGAATCCTGAGATCACCACCGATTTCTCCGAAAGCCAGGTTGAACTGGTGACACCTGTTGCCTCCTCCTTGCAGGAAACGCTGTCGCACATGCAGCGGCTGACCCGTACGGTTTACAGGGGCATTGGTACTGAACTGCTCTGGCCGCTCAGCACGCCCCCAAACCATTTGCCGCCGAATGATCAAATCCCCATTGCTGATTTTGGTACGGCAGGCAAGGAAAAGACCGCGTATCGCTTCTACCTGGCAAACAAATATGGTCGCAAACGACAGCTCTATTGCGGCATACATTTGAATTATTCTTTTCCTGATGATCTGATCGGCGATGCAACTCAGCGCAGCTTTTTCTATGTTCAGGTCGCCGCTTCGGCACTCCGTCACCGTTTTTTTCTCGTCCACCTCTTGGCGGCAAGCCCTGAAGAGATCGATGGGGTCTGTTACCGCTCTGCACGCTTAAGCGTGCACGGGTATAAAAACATCAGACCCATTTATCTGGACTATTCGAGTCCCAGTGCCTACCAACAGTCGATGAAAAAAGCGGTCGCTCAAGGATTGCTTGAAGGACCGCGCGAACTCTATCAATTGGTACGCATTAAAGGGGAAGGATTTGAAGATCTCGAACAGACACCTGAGGCAGGACGTATTGAACTGCGCATTGCCGATCTTAATCCCTTTTTCCCAATGGGGATTAACCCCAGTGATCTGTACCTCATGCACTTGTATCTGCTTTGGTGCACACAAAACAGAATGTCCGATTTTACGGTTGAACAACAAAAAGAAGCCGATGCATGGGCGACTGAAGCAGCCCAAACCCATTTTTCAGACCCTTTTCGCAGCCGGATGAACCAAATGTTCGCAGCGTTGCACCGCTTCTTGCACCACAGCAGGTTGCCGCAGGTTTATGATCAGGCATTAACGCAAGCTCAATCACGCTGGAGTGAACCCAAACTCAGCTACGCGGCACGGATCAAGGCTGCATGTGCTGAAAATCCTCAGCATGCCATGCAATGGGCAAATACACAAAGGGAGCAAAATCTCGATTCTTCTGCTCAGAGAAGCCCTTATACCCCATGATGCTGTCGTATGGAATCTGGGTTATTGCCAAAAAGTTTCGCAGCCATTATGCTAAAAAAAGACCTTTCCCGTCAAAATGGATCGGCTTGATTCACCTAAACCAAGCCGATGCATCTTTGTCGGGATATCGGTACGCTTTGTTGTGGAGGATTCATAAGGCATGATCTTGGTCAGATGCATCAAAAATGTATATGGGGAAGCCGTCGACATTCCGCTAGACTTTATGGAGATTCGGCTGCTTTTTAAAGTAAACAACTTTTATATGGCCGATCAGGACAAGGAAGGGCATCTTATGACGCAAGATGAAGAGGGGGAACCACACATTATCGCCGACAGTACAGAACTGCTCAGCATCGATTCATGGTTTCACCAGCATTTTGTGCTCATGTAGAATCGTCCATTAAATCGAGTAACAAACACTACTACTAGGAGGGTGCAACCAATGGGCAGTATCGACTACGAACGCATCAAACAAATCGGCACCATTAGCGAATCATCCCGAGGATGGACGAAGCAGCTGAATCTGATCAGCTGGAACGGACGCTCACCGAAGTTTGATCTGAGAGACTGGGCTCCGGACAATACAAAAATGGGCAAAGGCATGACACTGACATTGGATGAACTTAAAGCGTTAAAAGAACTTCTGAATCAGATGCACGAACTTAATGAGACCGTTTGATCGAATCCGATCAAACGGTCTCATACTGAGTGATGGTAAGAAAAACCGGGCAAAATACGCCCGGTCCTTTTTTGTTTAGAGATAATCTTTAATTCTGTATTCCTGGCCGTGAACCCCTTTGTA
>NZ_JFZC01000067.1 GCF_000648615.1 Sporolactobacillus terrae DSM 11697
AACGCTTGGATGAGTGGCTCCGCTCGAGAATTCGTCAATATATCTGGAAGTCATGGAAGAAAATCAAAACCCGTTTCAAGAAGCTCCGAAAGTTAGGGATGTCTGAAGCACAAGCATTCACCTGCGCCAATACCCGTAAGGGTTACTGGCGGACAGCCCACAGCAAGACGCTTTGTTACACCCTGACGAATGAAAAGCTGGAGCATCTTGGATTGATTAACCTTTCCAAGATGCTCCAGTCTATTCAAAGTGCCTAAGTTATTGAACCACCGTATACGGGTCCGTACGTACGGTGGTGTGAGAGGTCGGAAACCGAAGGTTTCCTCCTACTCGATTAGGGATGTTCAATGGTTGCGTGACACAAAAATTTTCCTTCTATTATATATGAAGAAAAATCATTTTCCTCAAGCTGCGATACGCTTGTCAATAAACCGTTTCAACCGTGCACTGACCGGAATCATGATTAACGTGAGAGCGGCACCTTTTAGTAGATTAAAGGGCATAACGCCATACACGATTAAGGTCAGCAGGCTGTGGATGCTGCGATTTGCCGATTGTGACATGCCAACCATTGCGTCAATGCTGTATCCGAGAAACAGAGCATAACTTGGGAAAATAAAGTAATAATTGATGACCGCCATAATCACGGTCATTGTTAGCGTGGCTGTAATCATGCCGAACAAAAGCGAGAGAGCTGTTCTTTTTCTCCGGTAAAAGCCCCAAGTAACCAAGATAAAAATCGTTCCAGCAGCAAAGTTGGCAAATTCGCCAACAGGAACGACGGTAAGCGATCCCGTAAGCAGGACATGGAGAATATTCTTAATCGCTTCAATTGCGATTCCGGCTCCTGGTCCTAAAATAATTGCGCCAATGAGTGCAGGCAGATCACTGAAATCCATGGTAAGGAAGACCGGAAAAAGCGGAATTGGAAAGGCGATCAGCATAATTAAAAAGCCAAGTGCAGACAACAGTGAGATAAGTACCATTTTTTTCAAAGATGTGTTCATCAAAATACCCCCATATACGTTTACATTTTGGGGATCATGCGACGTGTAACTGAATTTACACGGTGCTATCAATACGCTTTTACAGAATCTTAACGTCAAAAGAGCCCAAAGGAAGTTCCTTTGGGCTCAATAAAATCAACGTTTCAAAAGCGTACGAAAAAATACGCACAACGACAAATAAACGCGTCACATCATCCTTCTTCCATCCAGACTTTACTGTCGGTTCCGGATTCGCACCGGATCTGCCTTTCGGCTCGCGGACTCTGACATTTGCCATTACCGCCGGTCGGGAATTACACCCTGCCCTGAAGGAACACTATTCAATTACAAAATCAGTATACACCAAAATTGATTAAACAACAATAGCCATCATCCATTGTCTCTCCGTGAATGACCGAATACACAACGAAGGCCGGCTAAATCCACATGCCATTTTGCAGCAGTACGTTCGTTTCGAAATGATTAAATATAATGATCAAGCACAACCCCTATGGAAAGAAGGATACCGAACAAGGTCTGCATTTGGGCGGTTGCTTTCATTGCGGGCATCATCTGAATTGCTTTTGTCTTCATCTGAAAACGTTTGGCAGCTTGAATGGCTTTAGGCAGGCTGGCAAAAACAATCAGCAGCCAAGCCGATTCAACATGAAAGACCATGAGGCCGATAATCCAAGCATAGGAAAAGGCGAATACACTTGCCAGCACCTTGATTGCTTTTTGTCGACCAAGCAAGATTGGCAACGTCAACCGGCCTTTTGCTTGATCGCCTTCCAAATCACGAATATTGTTGGCCATGTTAATGCCACCAACCAACAGGCCAATCGGAATCGAGATCAGGATGCAGTTAAGCGTAAGGGTTCCCGTCTGGATGAAAAATGAAATCCAGATAATAAACACCCCCATGAATAAGCCGGAAATGAGTTCGCCAAAAGGGGTATAGGCGATCGGATAAGGTCCTCCGGAGTAGAGATATCCCGTCAAGATGCAGATTGAGCCAACCAAGGCAATCCACCAACTGCTGTTGGCACAAATATAAACACCAATAAGCATTGCGGTAAAACAGAGTGCAAAAGCGAGTCTGAGAATCGTTTTTGGATGAAAGCCGTCCCGCACGATGCTGCCGCCAATCCCTACGGAATGCTCATCATCCAACCCGCGCTTATAATCAAAATATTCATTGAAAAGATTCGTTGCAATCTGAATCAGCATTGAGGCGATCAACATTGCAACAAATAAACGTATATTGGGACTTTTTACTGGTAATACAAGTGCTGTTCCAAGGGCTACCGGTACAAATGAAGCAGATAAGGTATGCGGTCGGAGCATAAACCACCATTTTTTAAAGCCGGTATTTTTTTCGAGTGCTCGTTCCCCCATCATTAATCTCTCCCACAATTAAAAGATACTGTTATGCAACAATTTAGCAGATTCATAGATTTCACGCACGAAAAATGCTGAGAATTGTCACTAAATTGACATACTCTTGTTCTTTTTTAGTTTATGGAATCGAGAAGCAGGTGTCAATATGAAGAGGGGAATGATTCGTATAAATTGGGAAATTTGTGTTGCACGCTTGAATTTGAAGATCGATGGACAGGCTACCGAAGCGGGCTCAATGAAGATCAGGACTGGGAAGTTTGGACAGGTGTTCCGTTAGAAGGGTTTGAAGCGGATAGGGGGTGTCGGTTTAATAAACGTTTAAGCGTGTCGCACTCAAGGCCGGTCAACGTGATGCCTCGACTCATTTTTTTCTTGTCAGGGGCCCAGCTGCGTATATCGTATTTTGCTTCGCGCTGGTTCCAGCTGACTAAGTTAAACTCCTTTGTCCAACCGCTGTTTTCCGTTGCAAGCACGCCATAGTGCTCAACAATAGCGAATGTTACTTCTGAATTTGAATCTGCCATCGTATAATCACCTCTTCGAATGATTTGAACAAATGTTCTGATATTATTGTAAAAGCAAACAAATGTTCTGTCAATGGTTTATCTGAATTTTTCAAAGTTGATCTTGATACGTTCTGTTATAATTACTGCAAGAAACCTTTTATTTAAAGGAACGCATCAAGGAGTTGTGTGCCCGTGTTAAAATATACCATTGCTTTTTTAAAAATTCATGAGCAGCTATTAATGATTAATCGGCAGAAATCACCCTGGCAGGGAGCATGGAACGGTGTTGGAGGAAAATTGGAACCGGGAGAAACACCTGAAGCGTGCGTGATTCGTGAGATTTGGGAAGAAACAGGAATTGTCGTTCATGATCCGCAGTTTCGAGGGATTGTAACCTGGGAACCAGACAAAGAACCGACACAAGGAATGTATGTGTTCCTTGCCAATATCTCAGCGCAAGCGGTTATGGATTTACCACGCGCGACACGTGAGGGGATATTGGCATTAAAGGATATTTCTTGGATTCTTTCTGAGGATAACTTTGGAATTGTTCCGTCCATCCGTTTCTTTCTGAAACATACGCTTGACGAAACAAAACGCCCGGCAGATTACCACTGCACCTTTGAGGGGGACGAAATTGTCCGCGCAGAAATTCGTCCACTTCACGATAGAGTCCTGCGTTAAGGAAGCAGAAGCAGAATAAGCAGCATTAGACAACCAAGTATGCCGATGATAAAAAGGATCCAGTAATCGGCGCCCATCATGACGGTAAGCAGAGGGGAAAGTACGGTATAAACACCGGCAATGAACAGGATGATACTCACAGTCGTGAGAAATCGTACAGGCTTATTCATGTGCTGCAAGCTGAGTCGTGTCAAAAATGCTTTTTTGCGGAAACAATAGAGAACGATGCTGCATATTAGAAAAAGAAGACCGAGCATAACCCATTTATCCATGTCTGATGAACATCCTTTGTATCAATTTCATTCTTCCTATTCATTATACATAAGCTTTAGAAGAAATTGAGAAAACAGAGCTAATTTTTATATGAAAATTGGCTGTCTCGCAAGGGGGGCTCGAATAAATGTAAACGGCGCTCCGGTCGCTTGGCTCGCGGCTCGCACAGGAAGCCTGCACCTGAGCGCTTGATTCAGCATTTATGCATCGAAAAAGGGTGTCTCAAACGTCTGTTTTCGACTTTGAAACACCCTTATTCAACAGGTTAATGTGTGTGAATCGGCTGTTGATTTGATTCATCCGGAAGATCTGCAGTACAGTGCGCACATTTCGTTGCCTTGATCGGGATCGAGGAGAAGCAGTATGGACAAGTCTTTGTTATCGCAGCGGTTTCTTTTTTCGGAGTCGCTTTTTGCAACATTTTAATGGCACAGAAAATGACAAATGCGATAATGATGAAGTTAATTACATTATTGATAAAAACACCATAATTTATTGTTGGTGCACCGGCTTTTTTTGCTGCTTCTAAACTGCTGTATGTGTGTCCCGATAAATTGATGTATAGACTGCTGAAATCAACTTTGCCAAGCAGCAGCCCGATTGGCGGCATGATCACATCTGTGACAAGCGAGCTGACGATTTTGCCAAACGCGGTTCCAATAATTACCCCAATCGCAAGATCGATGACATTTCCCCGTGCAAGAAACTTTTTAAATTCGTCTAATGTCTTCATATACACCCACCCTGGTCAAGTATTATAACGTAAATCATAGCATTTTCGACATTTTATTAAAAGAAATCCACATTTAGATGAGTAAAACCGGATCAATCGGCGCATTCTATGCTCAGGAGGTTGATTCGGGTGAAGTATCAAAAGCTGATTTATGCCCTATGTGCAATGCTTGCACTTATCGTCATTGCCTTTGTGCACCATCCGCATTTAAGCGCTAATGCAAAAGATGCTCAGAACGGCAAACTGATTGTTTCATTGATCAATGCCAAAAATGAGGAAATGGGTACAGCAAAACTTAGTGAAACAGCAAAAGGGGTACGTATCGAGCTGGAAGCAGAGGGATTAACACCCGGCATTCATGCCATTCACTTCCATGAATACGGAAGTTGTACGCCTCCTGACTTCATGTCTGCCGGTGCTCATTTTAATCCGGAAAATAAGAAACATGGATTAAAGAATCCAATGGGTCCGCATGCAGGCGATATGGTCAATATCTTTGCGGATCGTCACGGTCATGTGAAAACGGTTCTTTTCAATTCGATGGTTACCTTAAAAGAAGGGAAACCCAATTCTTTGCGTGATGCTGATGGTTCAGCGTTAATTATTCATGAAAAAGGCGACGATCAAGTCACTGATCCTTCTGGAAACTCAGGGGACAGGATCTTGTGCGGCGTCATTAAATGAAAACAAAAAAAGATGAATCGACCGCAACGATCGATTCATCTTTTTTTGTCGAATAAATGTATAGAGGCTGGGCGATGCCTGGTTTTTCTTAGTCGGCCAGTAAGGACAGTCCACCGTCGACAGTAATTGTTTGGCCGCGAATCATAAATGCAGCCGGAGTGCACAAAAAGTAGACGGCTTCAGCCAGATCTTCAGGCTTAACGATACGGCCGGCCGGATTGTGTTTTGCTGCTTGCTCGAGCAGTTCCTCGCGATTTGGAAAATGCTTGAGCGCGTCGGTATCTACCGCACCGCCGGACACCGTATTCACCGTGATGTTCATTGGGGCGAGGGCAACGGCAAGATAACGGGTCAATGACTCGACAGCAGCTTTGGACACGCCGACGACAACGTAGTTTGGAAGTGCACGCACTGCTCCGAGACTAGAAAGTGCGACAATGTGTCCGCCGCCGCTTTTGTCCATTAGTTTTGCAGCGCGCTGGGCGGCGAACAGATACGCTTTTGCATTAATATCCTGCGTCCAGTCCCAATGCTTTTCTGTGATTTCCATCAAGGGACGCTGAACACCGGATGCAGCATTGCTGATAAAAACATCAAGCCGTCCAAATGCAGATTCTGCTGCCGCAAACAGTTGATCAATCTGTGCCAGTTCACCGATATTTGCCTTGACAAGTTGAACCGAAACACCATATTGATGTTCAATTGCTTGCTTGGCTGTTTCCGCATTGGTACTTTTACGGGCGTAATTTAGTACCAGATCGTAACCGTTTTGGGCAAACTTCTCAGCAATGGACTTGCCGATACCACGAGTTCCGCCGGTAATCAAAGCCACTTTATTCACCATGTTAATCTCCTTTAAATTGAACTTACTTCGTATACAAATCGAATCAAGTATAGCAAAAGGTTTCGAATAAGGACAAGAAAAAATACATGAATGAACGCTTGAAGTCATGATCTTTTGTCTGGAATAGGGTATGATACGATTAGAATCTTTTTCGTCAAGAAAGGGGCCCAATCGATGGTTATTGTCTATCTAAGTCTTGTGCTGATTGCCGCTGCGATTATCTTTTTTGTCATTTCTATGATGAAAACAGCGCATTTAATGAATGGATCACTTGCGAAAATATCAAAGACCGGTGCAAAACTTCAGGATCAATCCGCAAAGGTTGTGAAAGAAAGTGAAGCATTGACGGTGAACCTTTCCCGCATTCAATCGGATATCATGCAAAAGAAGGGAAAAGTTCAAGACACTGTAAATCAAGCGAAGCAATCAATCCTAAGTGTTCAAGTTGCCATTTGCAAGGGAAAATCAATTTATAACACCATCCGCGCTTCTAGGGTACAGCGATAAATTTAGGCTCGATGTCGATCTGAACATTGCCCTTAACTGCTTTTGCGATCATACAATCCTGTTCGGCTCTATGGATACAGTACTCAAGACGGTCAGTGCCGGTTTCATCGAACGGTTTTAACAGGTAGATGGTTGGCTGGTGAATCACTTTTTCAAAATGGAGACCGCCGCGCTTGGTCACAACACCTTGTGTTTGAATAGCGATATGGTCATAAGCGATCTTTTCTTTATCGAGGCGAATGCCCAGCGTGATCAAAAAACAGGAGGCGAGTGCACCGAGCAGCAGTTCATCGGGATTGGTCCCGATTCCTTTTCCAGACATCGATTGATCAACGGAAACAACGGTTGAGAGACCGTTTGTTTTGATTTGTCCGCTGCCATCCCATGATCCGTTCCACGTTCCCTTAAGTTTAAAGTGAAAATCTGTCATAAAGTTCAGCTCCCAACTTAAAATAAGAAAAGGGACATGCATTGTTTTTAACGTTATCGTACCATAAATCGATTCATTTGGAAGCAGGGGGAAGGGCTTGTGTCAGCAAGAAAAAAAGAGCTTCAATCCAATACCGTCACACCATGGCTGTGGCTGTCTTTGACTTGCGTTTTATTTTTTTTGATTTTGGTTATCGCCGTGCGCCAGCCGGCTGTTCAAGCCTTAGATCGGGCATTGATTAAAAGTCTTGATCCAATCCGAACGCCGTCAATCGTAGCTTTTTTTTCCAGATTTACTGATTTTGCTTCAGGTAAACGGTTGTCGGTCATTATTGCACTTTTTATGGTGTATCTGTTAGTGTACAAGCGCTATCTGTCGGTGATTATTCTGCCGCTTTTTTTTCTGCTGGAGCGCCGGACAAATGCAGTGTTGAAGGACTGGGTGATGCGGGATCGTCCGCCGATGCACCATCTGGTTCATGAGACTGGCTATAGTTTTCCGAGCGGTCATGCCATGAATGCGTCAACCGTATACGGACTGCTCATTTTATTGGTTCTCCCGCTCATCAAACGCAGATGGATTCGGGTGTTGTGGGTGGTGCTCGGGTTTAGCATGATTTTGCTGGTTGGATTCAGTCGCCCATTTCTTCGGGTTCATTACTTTACCGATATCCTTGCTGGATACTGCGCAGGTGGTTTCTTTGTCGGGCTGTCGGCACTACTTTTAAATAGTGTATATAATAGAAAGCGATAACGAACGACTTGACCCACATTATGGCGCAAGCACCAAATACGGCTGAAACTTTTGAATAATCGGCCGATTCATAGCTTCTATGATGGTGTAGCTTTTCACAGTATGACCCCGGGTGTTGTCAGCCTGAGCGGCAGATACAGGGATGGGACGGTAAACACATTACCAAGAATAGTATTCCATTCTGTAATCAAAAATCCTTTTTTGACGACAAAGTTCTCTTTTGCAGCTTTTTGCGCAAAAAATAAGGACAGGAAGAGGGCCTGCCCAATTATAGGCTATTCTTTTTAATTCCACTTCTTAATTGAAGGAGCCATGTTAGCCCGCAAGAAAAAGAAATTGCACCTATAAGGATTCCTATTATAGGAATTCCAAATGTCTCAAATAAATAGCCTAAGCAAGCATATGAGTGTTGCATCACTCCTGAATATGTTGAGTTATGTAATGCAAAAACTCTACCCCTAACTTCTGGCTTTGTATGCACTTGCATTAAATAGCTGCCAAGCGGAATGATGATTTCTGAGCTAATTCGCATCAGGAAGAGGAAAATTGCTCCATAGATGAAACCATTAGATTGTGCCAGTAGGGCAAAAAAGGATTATCCGAGGGCTATGTACTTGATAATGAGACTTAATGGCTAGGTTCTCTTTTTTGTTTTATGTTTGACCTATGCTAAAATTAACAGATGATAAGTAGTTAATCTAGGAGGATCATTGATGACTAAAAAAGGATATATTCTGATGGAAAACGGCGAAAAAATTGAGATCGATTTTTTCCCCAATGAAGCCCCAAATACGGTTGCAAATTTTGAAAAACTGGCCAATTCCGGCTTCTATGATGGTGTAACTTTTCACCGTGTGATCCCAGGTTTTGTCAGTCAGGGTGGCGACCCAACGGGTACTGGGATGGGCGATGCTGGCTACACCATTAAGTGTGAAACAGAAGGTAATCCGCATAAACATGTGGCTGGCGCCCTATCGATGGCTCATGCAGGAAAAGATACAGGTTCTTGCCAATTCTTTATTGTCCATGAGCCGCAGCCGCATCTTGATGGTGTGCACACGGTTTTTGGACAAGTAATCAGCGGTATGGCTACAGTATTGGCCATGAAAAATGGCGATGTTATGAAAACGGTTAAGGTCTGGGACGAAGCATAAACCAATTTTAGGAGGTCTTACCGATGCCGATCAGTAATGTTGGGCTTCAAATTTTGCCCTTTTCTAAGGACAAGGACACCTACGGACTGGTGGATGAAGCAATTAAGGTCATTCAAGAGTCCGGTGTAAAGTATGAGGTAACAGCACTCGAAACGATACTTGAAGGGGAACTGGACGAGTTGCTAGATGTGGTGAAAAAGACGGTCTACGCAACGGTTGAAGCTGGTGCCGATGAAGTTGCGGCAGAAGTGAAGATCCATTTTCGCCCTCAAGGAACATCGATTGAAGAAAAGGTAGGAAAATACCGGAAATCAAATCAGTGATTAAAGCAAACTGAAAAGAAACGAGAAACCGCAGCGCGCGATTGCACTGCGGTTTTTGACTGTTTAACAGGACAGCAAGAAGCAGAATCAATCAATAGAACGGATGTTCTGTGTATGCTATAATTATAGGCAACGAAGCGAACGAATCCATTTAGACTTTCAAGAACAAAACAATGATTGGAGCGAAGATAATGTCTGTTCGATTTATTTTAGGACGCCCAGGGACTGGAAAGACGTCAGCGTGTTTGACGGATATTCGCCGCAAGCTGCAAGAGCAGCCCAATGGGGCGCCGCTAATCTATTTGGTCCCGGAACATATGACCTTCAGTCTGGAATATACACTGGCTTCGACTCCGGATCTCGGCGGCATGACCCGATTGAATGTATACAGTTTATCCCGTCTCGCATTGCGCGTTCTGCAACAGGCAGGAGGAGCGACACGGCAGCATTTGAATACTGCCGGTATCTCGATGCTCCTTCGCAAAATCGTTGAGAATCGAAAGAATGAATTGCATCTTTTCCGAAAGGCGGCACAGCAAAGCGGTTTTTATGACTTGCTTGGTGACACATTAATTGAATTTAAACGGTACTGTCTCGAACCGGAAGAGATTGCTCTCCGAGGGCAGCAGATTAAAAGCGATGATGCAGATCAGCAGCTGCTGAAGGACAAGCTTCATGATCTGTCACTAATCTATCAATCATTTAGTCAGGCACTGGAAGGAACCTATATTGATAGTGAAGATTATTTGTATTTAATGGTTGAACGAATGAATGACGCTGAATTTCTGAAACAAGCGGAAGTGTGGATTGACGGGTTCCAGACGATGACACCACAAGAACTTCTGGCCGTCGAACAACTGATGGGTTTGTGTAAACAGGTCACCATTGTTTTGGGAACAGATCAAATTTATGATCGGCTCCCGGACGAATTTTCTGTTTTTCGTCATCCGGCACACCTGTTTCTCCAATTAAAGGAACGCGCGGAGCTGAATGGACAGACCATTGATCCGATTGTTTTGAAAAGAACGCTCGTTCGTCCGGAGTCTAAGGCGTTGAAAAATTTAACCATGCATTTTGGACAATTGCCTCTGCAGACGAGCGCGCAGACCGATGGCGTTCGTTTGACGGAGGCAGCAAATCGGCGCGAGGAAGTGGAGCAGACTGCGCGCACAATTATCGAATGTGCCCAAGTCCACCATGATCGTTACCGGCAGATGACGGTACTTGTTCGCAATCTTGAAGACTATCGTGATCTCATCGAAACGATTTTTGAAGATTATCGGATTCCATTTTTCATTGATCAAAAGCGCACAATGAAGCATCATCCGCTTATTGAATTTATTCGATCTTCATTAGAGGCTCTTCTACAGAACTGGCGCTATGAGCCTATTTTCCGCTGCGTGAAAACTGATTTTCTTATTCCATTTGAATACGATCTGCAAACCGCACGCGAAGGTATGGACCGATTGGAAAACTATGTGATCGCTCACGGTTATTACGGAAAAAAGTGGACCGATAACGTGAAATGGTCTTATCGAACGTACCACGGCTTGCAGGAACAAGAACGAAGGCAGTCCGATCAAGAGTTGGAAATCGAAAGAACGATTAATGAATACCGCTCGCTGATTGTGCAGCCGCTGGCAGCCTTTGAAGCTGAGCTGAAGGGTGCCTCAACTGTAGCCGAACGCTGCAGCGCGCTCTATCGTTTTCTCATGGGTATGGCTGTTCCTGAAAAATTGGAACGGATGGCAAGAAAAGCGGAACAGGAACACCGGCTCTATGAGGCAAAAACACATGGTCAAGCTTGGAAAGCTGTGATCGATCTTCTTGACCAATGCGTGGCAACCGGAGGCGATGAACCCATATCGCTTCAGCTGTTTGCCAACATCATCGACACCGGACTGGATGCACTGGAGTTTGCCATGGTTCCGCCGGCGCTTGATCAAGTCTTGGTGGGCAGTCTTGATCGCATGCGCGCTTCAGAACTAAATAATGTTTTTCTGCTTGGTATCAACGAAGGGGTGTTGCCGGCAAAACCGGTTGAACAAGGCCTTTTCTCGAGTAAAGATCGAGAGCTCCTGCACGATGAAGGGGTCACGGTTGCCGACGGAGAATCGGAACAGATGGCTGGGGAAAATGAATTAATCTATCGCGCCTTGACGCTGGCCAAAAAAAGGTTGTTCCTTTCCTTCCCATTGGCCTCTGAAGATGGCGAAGCATTGCGGCCGTCGCCACTTATCGCACGTTTGCAGCGCTTTTTCCCAAATCTGAAACAAACCGTTGCGGCCGCATCGCCAAGGGAACTCTCCGATCAGGAACAACTTGCTTTTATCAATACGCCGCGTAAGACGATCAGTACGCTTTCAGCTCAGATTCGTGCATGGAAGAATGGGTATCCAATTGCGGAACTATGGTGGGATGCCTATAACTGGTTTACCGTACATCGTGAATGGGGCAGTGCGGCAAAGATGGCGCTGTCCGGATTATTCGCGCGTAACGATGAGCAACTTAGTTCCGATGCTGCACGTGCATTGTATGGACAAACCATTCAAACCAGCGTTTCGCGAATGGAGAAATTTAATTCCTGTCCCTTTTCTCAGTTCGCTTCTTACGGATTAAACTTGAAAGAGCGCGACGTCTTTCAGCTTGCTGCACCCGATATTGGTCAACTGTTTCATATGGCGATTAAACAGATGACAACGAAAGTTATGAAGCAAAAGCGCAAATGGGATGATTTGTCGCCAGAAGAGTGCGATCATCTGGCAAGCGAAACGGTAGATACACTTGCGCCAAACTTGCAGAAACAGATCTTGACGAGCTCAAATCGACTGCGTTATTTGCAGCATAAATTAACGCAGGTTGTCGCCCGGGTTGCCCGAGTACTCCGCCGTCATGCGCGTTCCAGCGGTTTTTCACCACTAAGTCTGGAGCTTCCTTTCGGCCCGGGTAAGCCGATCCCGGCCTTGCATTTCCCTTTAAAACAAGGTGCGGAAATGGAAGTGGTCGGACGGATTGACCGTATTGATCAGGCGACGGATGAGCATGGACGGCTACTGCTTCGCATCATTGATTATAAATCGAGCGCTAAGAGTCTTGATCTTTCGGAACTCTATTATGGTCTGGCTCTTCAGATGCTTACCTATTTGGACGTGGTCATCACCCATTCGAAAGAGTGGCTGGGCACGCAAGCCGAACCCGCCGGCGTTCTTTATTTTCATGTACACAATCCGCTTCTGAACGTTAACGAAAAGCTTCCACAAGATCGGCTTGAACGCGAACTCTATAAAAATTTTAAAATGAAAGGGTTACTTCTGGAAGATGAAGAAGCGCTGCTTTTATCGGATCAAACGGCACAAGGAAAAATGTCGGACATTGTTCCGTTTGGGGTTAAGAAAAATGGGGACTTTTATAAAGCGTCTTCGCTGGCAGGAAAGGAAGAATTTGATCTGCTCCGCACTTATACAAGGCGAGTCATGACAGATGTAGGCTGTAAAATTCTCGACGGCGATGTAGCGATTGAGCCGTTTAATCTCAAAGGACAAGTTCCTTGTACTTATTGCCCCTTCCGGCCATTTTGCCGTTTTGATCAATCGCAGCCGGGCAATCAGTATCGGATGCTAAAGAAAATGAACGACAGCGATGTGTTGGGAAAATTAGCGCAGTTGGGGGAGAAGCCGGATGAGGACTAAACCAAAAAATGTAACGTGGACGGACGCTCAATGGCGTGCGATCACAGAGCAAGGGCATGACTTGCTTGTCGCGGCAGCCGCCGGTTCGGGCAAAACAGCGGTACTTGTTGCACGAATTATCCAGAAACTGACAGACCCGAATCAACAGGTGAATATCGATGATTTGCTCATTGTGACGTTTACAAAGGCGGCTGCCTCAGAAATGCGTGAGCGTATCGGCAAGGCGCTTGATCAATGTTTGGTTGACGACCCGAATCAGTTGTTCTTACGCCGTCAGCAAGCTCTGCTCGGCAAAGCATCGATTATGACCCTTCATGCGTTTTGTATGTCGGTTGTGAAACATTACTATTACTTTCTTGATCTGGATCCGGGATTCCGTCTGCTTGATGAGACAGAAGCGCAATTGATGCGTGAGGAAGTTCTGGAGGAACGCTTGGAGAAGTACTATGCAGCGAATGATCCGCAATTCTACCAACTTGTTGATCGTTATTCAGGTGATCGAAGCGATGACGCATTGAATCAGCTGCTCCTGCGTATCTATGAATTTTCGATGAGCCATCCATGGCCGGGAAAATGGTTGGATCATTTGGCTGAAACCTATCACGTTGCGAGCGAAACGTCGCTCGATCAATGCCAATGGCTGTCCGAATTAAAAGAATCGCTCGCTCAAACAATTAACGGAACGGTTCATGGAATGAGAAAGGCGGTTTGGCTTTGCGGCCAGCCCGGGGGGCCATCTGTCTATACGGAAACTTTGGTTGAGGAACTCCATGCCTTAGAGCAGCTCCAAGCAGTAGCTGGGGCAGAATGGCAGGTTCTGCGCGCAGCTGTATTATCTATTTCATTCGGCAAATTGAAACCGGTCAGAGGTAAAGAGGTGCTTCCGCAACTTAAAGACCAAGTCAAAAAAATACGTGATACGATAAAAGCACAAATAAATGATTTGCAACAGCAATGGTTCGCACGGCCGGCCGATGAATGTCTGAAGGATCTCAACGATATGGCACCTTCTGTTGATCTGATTATTGAGCTGGTAAAAAGCTTTATCAGGCACTATAAAAAAGCGAAACGACGCAAAGCTGTACTGGACTTTTCTGATCTGGAGCATGAATGCCTTGCGGTGCTGCGCGCTGAGGGTTCTTCGCCCGAACATGAGCGTCCTTCTATAGTTGCCGAACAATTCAGATCGCGTTTTCAAGAAGTCATGATTGATGAATACCAAGATACCAACCGGGTACAAGAGGCGATCCTTCAGCTGATTACAAAAGACGGCGCTAATGGTGGTCATTTGTTTATGGTCGGCGATGTAAAGCAAAGTATTTACGGCTTTCGTTTAGCGGAACCTGGACTGTTTCGTGAGAAATACAAGCAGTTTTCCCGCCCTGATACAAACGGTCAGGTTATTGATCTGTCAAACAATTTCAGAAGCAGGCAGGAAATCATCAATGGAGCCAATTTTCTCTTTCGCCAGACAATGGACGAAAGGGTTGGGGGCGTGGCCTATGATTCTGCTGCTGAACTGTGTTTTAGTGCCAAGTACCCTGAAGAGAATCGTCCAATTGATTTAGAGATCATTAATCGGGCGTCTACTGAGGGCGAACCAGCCGGAGACACGGACGATTTGGACTCAGCAGAATTAGAAGCAGCGGTGATTGCCGACCGAATTCGTGCAATGATTGGCGATGACGGATCGTCTCCGTCCTTTCAGGTTTTCGACCGTTCTCGGGGACAGATGCGAGCGATTCAATTTCGTGATATAGCCATCCTGCTCCGCTCAGCCAGCACAACAGCAGCGGTGATCAAAGAGGTACTCGATCAACGCGGCATCCCGGCCTATGCAGAACTGTCAAATGGATACTTCGATGCGGTAGAGGTATCCGTGATGCTATCTTTGCTTCAGGTGATTGATAATCCAGATCAGGATATACCGCTGGCTGCCGTGTTGCGTTCGCCGATCATTGGGCTACATGCTGATGAACTAGCAGCGATCCGAATGGCTGATCGCCGTTCCGGGTTCTATAAGGCAATGAAAAGCTATTTAACAGAGGGCAAGCAGAAAACGGTTCAACGATTATCCGTCTTTTTAGAAAAGTTAGAGGAATGGCGCGACTTTTCAAAAAATCATGCAGTCTCTGAATTAATTTGGCAAGTTTATCGAGACACCGGTTATTACGACTATGTCGGTGGATTGAGCGGCGGGGCGCAACGCCAAGCCAATTTAAAAGCTTTTTATGACCGTGCACGTCAGTATGAGAAGACAACATTTCGCGGTTTATTTCGTTTCCTTCGCTTTATTGAACGGATGCGGGCTAATGGCAGCGATCTTGGTGAGGCAAGAGCCTTAAGCGAACAGGCGGATGTCGTGCGGATTATGACGATTCATAAAAGCAAAGGCTTGGAGTTTCCCGTCGTTTTTGTTGCCGGAATGAATAAACGGTTTAATTTACGTGATACAGCGGAACCGGCACTGCTTCATAAAGACTTGGGTTTTGGTACGAAGTGGATCAGTCCTGAATATCGCATGAGCAGTCCGACCCTGCCTTATTTAGCGATTAAGGAGCGTATGAAACATGATGCGGTTGCTGAAGAACTGCGTATTTTATATGTCGCTGTCACGCGGGCACGCGAAAAACTCATCCTTATTGGTACGGTTAAGGATGCACTGAAACAAGTTGAAAAATGCCGAGACACGTTGCATCAAACGGATTGGCTGCTCCCGGCCGACAGTCGCTCATCGGCGTCAACCTACTTTGATTGGCTTCTTCCTTCAGTTGCCCGGCATCGGGCGGCAGAAGCACTCCATGAGCTGCTTGAGGATGAACCAAGTAGAACCTCGGTATCTTTGGATCAATCGGCATGGAGGGTACAGCTTATCCCGGCTTCCGGGCTTCGCCAAAATGACGAAGAAAAGAAGCAGATCAATCAGGAACGGCTGCAGTTGCTGAAGCAAGGCAAATCGATGAGTTCCCATTCTGGTGTTCAGGATGAGGTCGCTGATCGATTGGCGTGGACCTATCCTCATGCTGCTGCAGCAGTATCCATGGCAAAACAAACCGTCACAGAAATCAAAGCGCAGCAGGATTACTTTAGCAGCGGTAATGATGATGCACTGCTAAGCGGCTCGGAACGATTTTCAGCGATTGGGCATGATCGGCCGCAATTTTTGCAACAAACTGCTCTATCTGCAACAGAACGCGGAACGGCGCTCCATTTGTTTATGCAGCATCTTGACTTGAAAAAATCAGAAACCCTTGAGCAGCTTAAGGAGCAGGGAACGGCACTTGTAGCAAAGGAAGTCATCACTGAAGCACAAGAGCAGAGTTTTGACTATCACGCCGTCCACGCCTTTTTTGACACCGCTATTGGCAAGAAGATGCGGGAAGCCGGCAAAGTGATCCGTGAATCGCCGTTTAGTCTTGCATTGCCAACTGATGAAGTATATCCGACATGGAACAGAGAAGAAGATCAAGAGAAGGTACTTGTACAAGGGGTCATTGACGTTATGATTGAGGACGAGGATGGATTGATTCTTCTCGACTATAAAACGGATCATCTTGGCCGATTCCCAACGCCCGAGGCCGCCGTCGCTGAATTAAAACAACGCTATGCGGTGCAAATCCGCTTGTATCAGCGGGCGATTGAACAGATTTGGAAGCGAAAAGTAATGCGTGCCGGGCTGTATGCGTTTGATATCGGCTGTTTTGTCGATTTGACGAAAGGAGGAATAAGCAGATGAGGCTGATGCACACGGCTGATTGGCATCTCGGACGAACGCTGGAGGGACGCTCTCGAGAGGAAGAACAAGAGCACGTCATGGATGAGATTTGTACCATAGCGGACGATGCACATGTTGATGCTGTGCTTATGGCCGGCGATGTCTTTGACACGGTTAATCCGCCGGCAGCCAGTGAAGCGCTGTTCTATGAGACGGCGCTGCGGTTGTCAAATAACGGAAAACGTCCAGTACTGATCATTGCGGGAAACCACGACAGTCCGGAGCGTTTAGAAGCTTCACGGCCGCTGGCGGGAAGGCAGGGAATTACCATTATCGGAAAACCGGTTTTGAAGCCATTAATGGTACCCATCGTGACGACTGGCGAGACGCTTGTGCTTGGCAGCATCCCCTATCCTTCGGAATCGAGGCTCAATGAGTGTCTGAGTGAACGAAATGATGAAGAATCAATCAAAACCGCTTATAATGATCGACTTGCTGAGCTTTTTCAACAGCATGCCGCTGCATTTAAAAAGGATACGGTCAACATGCTGATGACTCATCTTTTTGCGGCGGGAGGTAAGGAATCTGATTCCGAACGGCCAATACAAGTCGGAGGTGCCTACACGGTTCATCCATCAGCATTTCCAAAATCGGCGCAGTATGTTGCGCTCGGGCATCTGCATCGACCGCAGACTTTGGCCGATTCTGCGGTGCCGGCACGCTACGCCGGTGCCCCACTTGCGTATAGTTTTTCTGAAGCCGGACATGCCAAATCGGTAACGATTCTTGATGCATCTCCAGGTACGCCGATTGCGATGGAGCATGTTGAACTCAGCTCCGGACGCCCGCTGGTGCGCTGGCGTGCGGAGAAGGGGCTTGAAGAGGTGCATCAATGGCTTGAAGAAGGCCGTGATACAGAAGCGTGGATTGATCTCGAGATTTGTCTAAATGAGGCAATGAATATGCATGATATTCAGGCGCTGCGCAAAATGCGGCCACATCTTGTAACGATACGACCAATCTATCAAAACAACTTAGTGGAACATGATCACCAAGCGCGATCAAAATTGCCCATTGATGAATTGTTTGTTCGTTTTTACAAGCAGCAAACGAACGGTGCAGTTCCAGGAAGTGAGCTTATCCACATGTTTATGCAGCTGATTGACGATCAAGCGGAACGTGAAGCAGCAGCAGGGAGGGACTTGCATGAAACCGATTGAATTGACTATTAGCGGGCTGAATAGTTTTCGTCAGGAACAGAGAATTGATTTCGAAGCACTCTGTGCAGACGGATTATTTGGTATCTTTGGACCGACCGGAAGCGGTAAATCGACGATACTTGATGGGATGACGCTCGCACTCTATGGCACTGTTGAACGGGCGGCCAATAATACGAGCGGCATTTTGAATCAATTGGAACAGCAGCTTTCAGTCGGTTTTACATTTGAACTTTCCGGGGATTGCACCGTTCGTTACCGTGCAGAGCGCAGTTATAAACGGATGAAGGACGGTGGACTGCGTCAAGCAAGCTGCCGTTTGATTAAACTGGGTAAGGTCAAAGAGGTCCTTGCAGATAAAGAACGCGATCTGACTCAATCGATTCGAAAGATTCTTGGCTTAACGCATGACGATTTTACGCGTGCAGTCGTTTTGCCACAGGGCAAATTCGCTGAATTTTTGACCCTGAAGGGGAATGAACGACGCAAAATGTTACAGCGGCTTTTTCATTTAGAGAAATACGGCGATGAATTGTCCGCACGACTCAAACGTGCCGCAGAGGGACGGAAGCAGCGGCTGCAGGTTATTGTTGAAAAACAGGCGGTACTTGGCGATGCCTCGCGCGAAGCGGTAAAGGCTGCCGAAGACCGATGCGCGCAGATTGCAAACGAGCAAAAGCGGATTTTAGAAGAACTCGAACACATTGAAACGCAAAAAGCACATTTTGAGGACGTCCGCAGTCTGATCGATGAGAAGGATAACAAAACGCGTAAGCTTGAGCAATTGAAGCAGGAAAAGGATCATTATCATACGATTAAACGCGAGCTTGAAAGCGATGAAGCCGCTGATCGGTTGGTGCCTTATTTGGAGGCCTTAGTTGATGCAGAACGCGAAACAACTGAAGCGAAACGACTCATGGCGGAAGTAAGCGGCCGTTATGAACAGACAAAAGCGGCTGTGCAAGCGACGGAAATGCAGCATGCGCAAGCGAAGCGGGCTTTAGATGATCAGCTGCCGAAGCATGAGCGTGACAGGCAGCGGCTGCTTGAAGGTGCCTCTGTCCAAAAACAATTGCAAGAGGAGATCAGCACTGTTGAGATTTTGAAGAGAAAACGCTCGGAATTGAAGCAGAAAATTGATCGCGCACGGCTCGCCGTACAGCAGCAGCAAACACAATGCGCGCAATTGAAAGAAATTCTGGAATCCAATGAAGAGAAACGGATGGCACTCACCGTGGACAGTGAGCGCCGATTACGCGTGCAGCATGCACTCCAAGAGAAAAAAGAAATCGATAGCTTGGATCTGTATCTTGAAGAGAAACGAAGTGAATGGATCGGACTGCGCGACCGCCTGCGCAAACTTTTCGAACAGCAAGATCAATTAAAGCACGAACAGAAGCAAGCCGAACAAAAAGCAGCTGTACTAAATGAGCAGAATCAATCGCTCTATAATCGGTCGGTACACCTTTCTCGGTTGATTCGCTCTGCTCGAGCATTTATCGAGTATGAACGAAACAAAATGGAACAGGAACGAGAGAAGATTCACCGTCAAAATCTGTCACGGCAATTGGTGGACACGCTGCGTGACGGTCAGCCATGTCCGGTATGCGGAGCGCTGCATCACCCCAATCCTGCGCCTAATCAAGTCATCTCAGAGGCTCCCTTTGAAAAGAGGCGCTTGGCTTTTGACAAGGCAGCGGAGCAGCTGAATCAAGCGCAACAGCACATCGGGATTTATCGCGCGCAATTGGAACAGCAGGCGAAAGTATTGACGGCATCTTTTGTGCAATCCGATGCGCTTAATCGAGGTCTCCGTGAAGATGAGCCTGCTGATTTTGTAAAGTGGGAACAAGATGGGGTGGACGCGTGTGTGAACCCTATTGAGGTTGCCGTGCGAGAATTGAAACAGGATCTCATCCATTTGGATCAGGCAACGGCTGCATTTCAAAATAAACAGCTGAAACAGGAGACTTTGCAGTCAACCTGTGCGGCGCAGTTCACCATGTATCAGGAAAAGATGCGTTTGCTAAAGGCGCAGGCCAGCGAAAAGAGCGCGTTACGGGATCAACTTTGGAGCAAATGGAGCGCGCAGTATGCTTCTTCTGAGCAGATGCAAGCTGAAGAACAGGAGATTGCATCTTCAGATAAGCAAAGTGAGCAGTTGCGCAAAGAAATTAGTCAATTAAAAGACCAACTAAAGCCGCTGGAGCGGATGCTTGAGAAAAATCTGCAAACGCTGCACGCACTGGAGAGCAAATGGAGTGAGAGCAGCGGGCGGATGGAGGCGGCCGAAAAAGCATTGCAGGGTCGGCGCAGTCAATTGAAAAATTTGCAATTAAGTGAAGAAATGCCGCTTGAGCAGCTGGCATTGGATCTCGAGCAGGACATAAAACGGATCAAGCAAGCGTTTGAGACAAGCAGCCGCGCGGCAGAGCATGCACGTGAAGCCTACCATCTGGCGGATAAGAACGCTACGAATGCAAAATCGCGATTTGAACGTGCAGAACAAATACATCATGAAAAGTTACATAAGTGGTCGAACCATCTGGAAGCTTCTCAATTTGACGCGCGCGAGGCGGTAATGAACGCTCATCTGACCGATGAGGAGCGCATGCGGCGTACAAATGAATGGGAGACTTATGTTGCGCAAAGCAGGAAGCTTGTATCGGAGATTGACGCGCTGTCCGAGCGGATTGGTGGTCAAGACGTCTCCAAAGAACAGCTCAATGCGATCCGGCAGAAATGGACGGAACGGAAAGAAAAAGGTCAAGAAGTCAGCCAAGCGCTGGGAGCAGCAAATAAAGAAAAGGAAACCTTGATAAAAAATCATGCGTTGTTTCGCACGCTGGAATCGGAACGAAAGCGTAACCAAAAAGAATTGGATCAATTTGAAAAACTTCAGCGTGTTTTTCGAGGCAATGCTTTTGTTGAATTTGTTGCGGAGGAACAGCTTCAGCAGGTTTGCGCTGCGGCATCAAAGCGGCTTGGTGAGCTGACTCATGATCGATATGTACTTGAAGTCGATGAGCAGAGCGGCTTCATCATTCGCGATAATGGGAACGGTGGCGTCTATCGCCCCGTCTCATCCTTATCTGGCGGAGAAACCTTTTTAACTTCGCTAGCACTTGCCCTTTCACTTTCGGAACAGATTCAGCTGCGGGGCAATGTGCCGCTACAATTCTTCTTTTTGGACGAGGGCTTCGGTTCGCTTGATCCCGATCTTTTGGATACCGTGGTCACGGCACTGGAGAAACTGCATATGCGCCGTTTAGCAATTGGCGTCATTAGTCATGTACCGGAAATGCGCGAACGGCTGCCGAGGAGGCTTGTTGTTTCGCCCGCCATACCGTCTGGACGAGGAAGCCGCGTCCACATGGAGATGCTGTAATCTTTTGAAGCAGCCTAATCGAAACGAAAGCATTGTTTATCATGAGGGTGTCTCTTAGCGTCGGGACACCCTTTTCTCATAGGTAAAGGAGGTCGATGATTTTGGATATGCAGAAATGGGACTAGCGGTATAGCACTAATCAAGTGATGATTCAGGATTGTTTGTAATAGAAAACAGCGAGCTGCGTTCGATCACGCAAAGCCAATTTATCCAAAATCGAACTGATGTAATTACGCACCGTGCCCTCGCTTAAATAGAGTTCTTGCGCAATTTCACGATTTGATTTTCCATCTGCTACCAGCCTGATCATCGCGAGTTCGCGGCTGCTAAAGTGATAATCGCTGAGGTTTGGCTGTTCATTTGACTTCATCAGAGACGGAATCTTATCAATGATTGCGTCACCAAAAACGCGCTGACCGCTAAAAACGGCCTTGAGTGCAGGGATAATACTTTCAAAATTTTGCTTAAGAATGTAGCCCTTAGCGCCAATACGCAGGGCTTCAATGATGTATTCATCATCTGAAAAGGTGGTCAAAAACAATACCTTCGTCTTAGGGGCTTGATTCATTAAACGTTTTGCAGCCTCAATTCCAGATAGGCCATCCATTCGAATATCAATTAAGAGCAGATCCGGACAAAGCCTCTGGCAGAGGTGCAGGGCTTCAGCTCCTGAGTATCCCGAACCGACAACCCGAATCTCCGGATCAGTCTCCAGTATTGTATTCAGCGAAGACACAACCAGTCGGTCATCATCCACAATGATCACATTCATGATCGGTTTTCCTCCTTAGGAATTGAGATAAAAAGCATAAATCCATTTTTATCGTCGATCGTGAAAATGCCGTGAAAAGCCTCCACACGCTCTTGAATATTCTTCAACCCCATTCCTTGGCCCTGCCAATTGCCGGGCACTTGCCCATTGTCATGGATGATGAGCTGATAGAATGCCGGGTGCTCACGCAGCGTTGTTTCAGCATGGGTGGCGTTTGAATGCCGAACAATGTTGGACAAGGCTTCTTTAACAATTGAGATCAGTGCATAAGTGAGTTTGCTCCCGGGAGTATGCTGTACCGCAAGGTCAAGGGTCATCGGACAGTACGTGAATTTCCGGATCAGCTTGTCGAGTTCATGCTGCAAATTGATCGACTCATCATGCAGATTATGAACGCTTTTGCGAATGCTTGTCATTGCTTCTGTTAAAGTGTCCTTCAGTTCGATCAGCCCACCAGTTGTTTGCGGCTTTTGTGAGACAGCGAGCAGGGCACCGGTTTGCAGCAACGCGCGCGACAGCAAATGACCAACGTTGTCATGAATCTCTCGTGCGATGCGATTACGTTCCCCTAGAGTTGCCATGGTCAGTTCGTTCGTTTGCTTTTTAAGCAAGTTCTGATTCTGACGCTTCAGTTGCCGAGCCATTTCTTTGGTGGTATCTCGCAAATAGTAATGACGGCGGATCAGCTGCGCCAACGCCTTTGTACGAAACCGCAGAAGTATGGAGAAAAGAAATAGGACGCAGAGCCCTAAATCAATCTGCAGCGTGCCAAGCGGCCAGAACTTCAGAAAGGGAAGTAAAGCTAACAGACAGATCCACTGCTTTTTCGAGTAAAACATGTCATAAAGTGCGAGTGGCAGAAACACGCACAGCCAAGGCAAAAACAAGCTTATGAGCAAAAAGAAACCGACAAGAAACAGGTGGAGGCGTTCTTGATGAAAATAGCTAAGAAAGCAAGAAAAAATAATCGTCAGTAAAAATGGGAGTACATCATAAGCAAAGGGTTTTCCTGTCAGAAACAGAATAGAGCAGCTTAAGAGCAAGACCAGTTTATCGATAATCGAATTCATCGCGCATATCCGTCCTGATTTATTCTTTTACTTCCTTTATTTAACCATGTTTTATGCATCCAAACAATTTATGACGTCCGAATGATGACAAATGTCATGGCGATTGATGATTGGCGACACTGATGTGTCCAGCAGCGATCAATTAAACTAAAGGTAAACCGGAAGGGGGATACCTCATGATCATTCATGTGAAAAATTTGCTAAAAAGATATGGGGATCTTGTTGCACTCGATCACCTATCGCTGGATATAAAAGAAGGCGAAATCTTTGGCTTGCTTGGCCCCAATGGATCGGGGAAAAGTACAGCCATTAATTGTATTTTGTCGCTGCTGCGCTTTGATAAAGGAGAAATTGAAATATTCGGTAAAAAAATGACGCCGGATGCTTATGAGAGCAAGCGTAACATTGGCATTGTGATGCAAAATGTCGCCGTTTTTAATGAGTTAACGGTCTATGAAAATATCGATTATTTTTGCGGGCTGTATGTGCATGATAAATCAGAAAGAAAGCGGCTTGTGGAAGAGGCGATTGATTTTGTTGAACTGGGGAACTTCAAAAAGTTTCATCCCAAAAAATTAAGCGGTGGTTTGCTGCGGCGACTAAACATTGCCTGCGGGATTGCACACCGGCCAAAACTGATTATCCTTGACGAACCAACCGTTGCGGTTGACCCGCAAAGCCGCAATAAAATACTCGAAGGCATCGCGCGCTTAAATGAACAGGGCGCAACGATTGTCTATACCTCGCATTACATGGAGGAAGTCGAGCAGTTATGTTCACGAATTGCCATATTGGACAAAGGACGGGTGATTGCATCCGGAACGCAAGAAGAGCTGAAAGCGATGATTACGCTTGGCGAGAAAATTACGATTGAAGCCTTCTCGATCAATGAACACGAGCTGCAGCAGCTGCGTGAGCTTTCTGGCGTTCTCTCTGTTCAGTGGGTTGAAAAACGGCTGGTCATTAAGTCTGGAAAGAAAGCAGGAAGTCTTGAAGCGGTGCTTGATTTCCTAAAAACACATGAGATCGGGTTCGGACGTATTTACTCAGAACTGCCGACACTGAATGACGTCTTTCTTGAAATAACCGGCAAACAGCTCAGGGATTGAGGAGGAGGTTACGCGATGTTCATGCATATTTTTTTCTATCGTTTTAAATGCCTGATCAGAGATAAGCAGCTGGTATTTTGGACGCTTCTTTTTCCGATCTTGCTGGGAACATTCTTTTACATGGCATTCAGCAATCTGAACGATGAAGCATCGTTTCATCCGATTCATGCCGCGGTGGTTCCCAGCGGCAACAGCCACTATGATGCACCGTTTGTAGATGTTCTGCGCAGCGTTTCGAAAGGAAAAAATCGTTTGTTCATGATGAAAACAGCTGCCAGTCAGGCAGAAGCTGATCGATGGTTGAAAGCAGGGAAGATTGACGGTTATTTCTCGAGTGGCGAAACGATTCAATTAACGGTGAATGAATCCGGACTCAATCAGAGTATTATGAAAAGTTTCGTTGATCAGTACCGTACAAGTAGTGCCGCGGCAGCGCAGATTGCCAAGGACAATCCGAATGCGCTGCAAAACGGGTTGCTGCAAGACTTGAGCGATCATCGCAGTTATGTTAAAGAGGTTTCCGGAGGCGGCGCGGAACCAAATAATGTATTGAATTACTTCTATACTTTGATCGCGATGGCTTGTTTGTACGGAAGCTTCTGGGGAGCGAAGGAAGTCATGGATATTCAAGCAGATCAGACGGAGCGTGCCGCACGAGTCAATACAGCGCCGATTCATAAACTCAAGATGTTTATTGCCGGTAGTCTGGCTGCATTGATTATTCTTTTTGCAGAAATTCTTATTCTGTTAGCTTATTTGCGGTTCGGGCTGAAGATCGATTTTGGTCCGCGTACAGGACTCGTGGTGCTTACCGCTCTGTTAGGAAGTATTCTTGGTATCTCATTCGGAGCTTTTATCAGTGCTGTCGTCAAGGCGGGCGAAGGGTTAAAAATTGCTTGCCTTATTTTCGTGACGATGGCCGGTTCCTTCCTGTCTGGCATGATGTATCAGAACATGAAATATATCGTTTCTCAGTATGTTCCGCTTCTTTCATGGCTTAATCCGGTCAATTTGCTGACGGATGCGTTTTACGCGCTTTATTACTACGATAACTTGTACCGCTTTGCATTAAACGCGGGGATGATGTGCCTTTTTATCATTGTTTTCTGCGCGGGGACTTATCTGATCATCAGGAGGCGAAGATATGCCCGTCTTTAACGTGTGTTTGAAAATTTTTCGGAAAAATTGGCTCTCGGTCTCGATCTATGTCGTTATCTTTTTGGCGATCGCAATTTTGATTTCAGCAACCAGTGTATCGGACCAGCCGACGACCTTCGCGCAAAAGAAAGCACGAATTGCCTTCATTGCAGAAGAACAGACGCCACTTGTCAAAGGGTTTCGCAAGGAGCTTTCGCGTAGTACGATGATTGTTGCTTTGCCGGACCAATCCGAGAAGCTTCAGGATGCGCTCTATTTTCGCCAGGTCACTTATATCCTGCGTATTCCTAAAGGGTTTACGGAAAACGTGCTTAGCGGTGGAAATATGCGACTGGAAAAAACGGTTGTGCCGAATTCGATTGAGAACACCTATGTGGACCTCAACGTTGATCAATATTGGAATCTTGCCCGGCTCTATGCGACCCATGAACCGGGGATCAGTCAGGACGGCTTGGTCAGCCGCTTAAAAGCAAATTTATCCGGCACTACTCCGGTGTTCATGAAAACAGAAAACGCGGCGAAAACTTCAGACAGCTTCTCAATGTTCTATTTTAATTTCCTTGCTTATACATTGTCCGCAGTGCTCATTATGGGAATTTCGACGGCAATGATGGTCTTTCGAAGACGCGATTTGCGTATGCGTCACTATTGCTCGCCGCTGAAGCCAACAAACATCACGATGCAGCTTCTTGCAGCGAATTTGCTGTTTGCCGGCGCTTCATGGGCGGTATTGGTCGGTTTTTGTTTCCTTCTTGATCCGAAAAGCATCGCCACAATAAATATGCTCTATTTCCTGATCAATTCGCTTTTGTTTACCGGATGCATCGCAAGTCTCAGTTATCTGATCAGTACGGTCTTAAAGAGTCTTAATGCCGTCTCAGCGGTATGTAATCTGATCACATTGGGCACGTGTTTCATTAGCGGTGTTTTTGTTCCACAGGAATTTCTTAATAGCACCGTACTCAAAATTGCCAGCTTCACACCGACCTATTGGTATGTTCAAGCAAATACCAAAATCGCAAAATTAACCCATTTCTCATGGGACCATCTGGCACCATCTTTGTACAGCATGTTGATTATGCTTGCTTTCACCGGGGCCTTCATCGCTGTCGCTCTGGTCATTGGAAGAAGACAGCAAGCGACCAATTAATTTCAGCAAAGGATTCATAAAAAGATAAAAAGAATTCATCTGAAATTCATTTTGGTTTTGTATGGTAAACCTAAGACCCGCGTGATTAGGTCTTAAGGCGTAGCGGCTTTAAGTCTGAGGGATCTAGCGGGCAAAGTCAGAGTTGTTTACAATGAATGAAGGTTGTTTCATAGCCATAATTGTATAGGAAAAGGTGGAGTGAGTGGGTGCGAAAAATAATCGCGTTTTCAATGAAGAATAAGCTGGCTGTGTGGCTGCTGACGCTCGTTGTCATTATCGGCGGGATCTACGCCGGTACTACGATGAAGATGGAAACAATGCCGAATTTTACCATACCTGTCGTCAGTGTTTCAACAATGTATCAGGGCGCATCGCCAGATGAAGTCGACAACAGTGTGACCGAGCCGATTGAGCAGAAACTTCAGGCACTGCCCGGCGTTCAGAATGTGAGTGCAACGTCGTCAACCGGTATGTCTGCCGTTGTTGTTGAATATGATTATAGTCAAGATATGGACAAAGCAACAGATGATATTAAAGAAGCCGTTGACCAGGTGAGCCTGCCAGATCAAGTATCGACGCCAACTGTTGCGCGCATCAGCATGGATTCGATGCCCGTTTACAGCTTAAGTGTTTCCGGCAAGGATATGTCGCTGGATCAGTTGAGTGACCGTGTCGAAAAAGATCTGCTTCCATCCATTCAGGGCGTCGACGGAATTTCCTCGGTCACGTTATCTGGACAGCAAACTGAAAGTGTTCAGATCTCTTTTAAAGCAAATCAATTGAAGAAATACGGAATTACTCAAGATACAGTCGTAAATTTGATTAAAGGAAATAATGTATCGGCTCCGCTTGGCCTCTACACGATTGATCAAAGTCAGAAATCAATTGTTGTCAGCGGAAATATTAAATCTGTGAATGATCTGAAGGATATGCGGATCCCCTATACACCGCAACCAGCGCTTAGCGGGCAGGCACAACCGGGCACTGCAGCCCAGCAGCAAACCGCAAACGGAGCGAGCACGCAGCAAAACGCGGGCCAGACTCAGCAGGATGCAAGCGCGCAAGCCGATTCGGCTTCAGGCGCCCAGCAAGCTGCAGCAATCAAACTGCCGACAGTCAAACTTTCTGAAGTGGCAAGTGTAGCGCTCCAGAAGAAAGCTGAATCGATTTCCCGTACAAACGGTGAACGCTCCATCGGTTTGTCTGTTGTAAAAGGTCAAGATGCAAATACGGTTGACGTTGTGAATGACGTCAAAGCGAAAGTGGCAGCATTTAACAAGTCCTACCCAGACATTCAAACGGAATCAATGTTTGATCAGGGCCAACCCATCGAGCAGTCAGTAAAAACAATGGTGGAAAAAGCGATTTACGGTGCGCTATTTGCAATGCTAATCATTTTGCTTTTCCTGAGAAATATCCGCACGACCTTAATCTCGGTCATTTCCATCCCGCTTTCATTACTGATTGCTTTGATTGTGCTGAAACAAATGGATATTACGTTGAACGTTATGACACTTGGTGCGATGACGATTGCGATCGGGCGTGTTGTTGATGACTCTATAGTTGTCATCGAGAATATTTACCGGCGAATGTCGCTGTCTACAGAAAAACTAAGAGGTAGGGAATTAATCCGCGAAGCAACTCATGAAATGTTCGTTCCAATTCTTTCTTCGACAATTGTAACGATTGCGGTGTTCTTGCCGATGGCCCTCGTATCAGGCGTTGTCGGGCAGATCTTTTGGCCGTTTGCCTTAACGATCGTCTTCTCCCTACTCGCTTCGCTTCTTGTCGCGATCACGATCGTTCCAATGCTTTCGAACAGTTTCTTTAAGAATGGTTTGAAGAAAAAGATCAATCATGAGGAAAAACCAGGAAAAATTGCCTCAGGCTATCGGAAAATCTTGAACGGCGCTTTGAATCATAAGATGCTTGTCTTTGGCGCTGCAGTACTTGTCTTTGCAGCAAGTTTGTTTCTCGTGCCGCATATCGGCGCAAGCTTTATGCCAAGCGACTCGGAAAAAGAATTAATCATTACTTATAATCCAGATCCGGGACAAACCGTCAAGGATACGCAAAGGGCTGCAGAGGAAGCTGAACGCTATTTGGAATCAAGCAAGTATATGGATAAAGTGCAATATTCGATTGGCGGCTCTAGTTCTTCGGCAATGTTCCAATCATCCGATAATCAGGGGCTGTTCTTTGTTTCTTACAAAACAAGCACCCCAAATTTCGAGGATTTCCAGCAAAGAGTGCTTAAGGGCTTAAATGCCCGTGCTGATCATGGTCAGTTTAAATTCCAAGACTTTGGCTCCGGTTCAAGCTCGAATACGCTGACGCTCTATGTGTATGGCGATTCAATGAATCAGCTTCGCCCGGTAACAAGCGACGTCTTAGATGTTGTGAAAAAGGATAAAAATTTCACGGATGCGGACTCCAGTCTTTCAAAGGCCTACGATCAATACACGATGACAGCCGATCAAGCAAAACTTGGCCAGAATGGTATTGCCGCCGGACAAATTGCACAAACACTGCTCGGATCAAGCGGAATGACCAATAATCAGGCACTAACCACAATCAAGCGGAATGGTGATGACCTTAAGGTTTATTTGAAAACCTCAGGCAATACAAATCTGAAGTCGCTGGACGAACTGACCGATCAAACCGTTGCATCACCAACGGGTCAAAATGTGAAGATCAGTGACTTGGCCAAGGTTGAAAAAGGAAACTCACCGCAAACGATCACAAAACGTGACGGTAAGCTCTATGCTGAGATTTCGGCAAAGGTGACGGCAAAGAACGTATCCGGGGCAACTGCCGATTTGCAAAAGCAGATTGACAAACTGGATCTTCCAGATGGAGCTAGCGTGTCTTTCTCCGGAGTAACCGAACAGATGAACGACTCCTTCAGTCGGCTCGGTTTCGCCATGCTCGCTGCGGTGATCATTGTCTACTTCGTCCTTGTTGTGACTTTTGGCGGCGGATTGGCACCGTTCGCCATTCTGTTCTCACTGCCTTTTGCAATTATCGGAAGTTTGGTTGCCCTGCTGGTCAGTGGTGAGACGATCAGCGTGTCGTCAATGATTGGTGCATTGATGTTGATCGGTATTGTTATTACTAACGCGGTTGTCTTAATTGACCGAGTCATCCACAAGGAAAAAGCAGGATTAAGCACACGCGAAGCATTGCTCGAAGCAGCCGGTACGCGTATCCGACCCATTTTGATGACCGCAATTGCCACCATCTGCGCGCTGATGCCACTTGCATTCGGCATGGAAGGAAGTGGCGGTTTGATCTCTAAAGGATTGGCGGTTACCGTTATCGGCGGAATCACGAGTTCGACACTCTTGACCTTACTGATCGTGCCGATTGTCTATGAAGCATTGATGAAACTAAAAAGTAAAAGGACACATAAAGAAGACACAACAGTAAGTGACTAATGACATTCAAAAACTGCTTCGACCCATTTGGTTGAAGCAGTTTTTTTAACAGCTTGAATTTACACTTTAAGTGCAACACTTAGAAAATTAAAAGGACCCATCGCTGAGTCTTCCTGTACAATAGAATTGCGACAAACTAT
>NZ_JFZC01000068.1 GCF_000648615.1 Sporolactobacillus terrae DSM 11697
AACGCTTGGATGAGTGGCTCCGCTCGAGAATTCGTCAATATATCTGGAAGTCATGGAAGAAAATCAAAACCCGTTTCAAGAAGCTCCGGAAGTTAGGGATGTCTGAAGCACAAGCATTCACCTGCGCCAATACCCGTAAGGGTTACTGGCGGACAGCCCACAGCAAAACGCTTTGTTACACCCTGACGAATGAAAAGCTGGAGCATCTTGGATTGATTAACCTTTCCAAGATGCTCCAGTATATTCAAAGTGCCTAAGTTATTGAACCGCCGTATACGGGTCCGTACGTACGGTGGTGTGAGAGGTCGGCAGTGTGAACTGCCTCCTACTCGATCACCGAATTGTTGAGTATATCGTTATTACGCAGATGAATGGATGGCGATACCCCTTGTGAAGGGGAAACCATGGCTCTGTTCCCGGGACGCATTTAGAAAAAATGATCCGTCTCTAGGCTACTCTCAGTAGCTAGCTGGACGGATCGGGTGAAGCGATGATTCAGTTTCGTGTGCGAGTTCGCTCATAGCGGATATAGCTTGATTCTTTACGAACAGACGGATCTCTTCACCGTAGGGTTTTGATTGTGTCCCGGCATGGATGGTAGCTTGACGGTAGGAACGGTTAGCTGAAGACAATCGGTGTCCATTTTTTAAAATCCGTCCGGTTTTGTTGAACGATAAAATCTCTCACGCCAGTTTTGATTCAGCTGTTGATCGGCTGTTTCAGCAGCTTTTCAATATCTTCAGCGATTTTTTCCGGCTTCACTGTGGATGCGTAGCGCTGAACGACTGTCCCGGAACGATCAATCAGGAATTTGGTGAAATTCCATTTGATATTGGAGCTGAGTATGCCGCCCTTCTGTGATTTCAGATAGGTGTAGAGTGGGTCGGCATGTTCGCCATTGACGTTAATCCGAGCAAATCTGGGGAAAGTCGTATGATAGCGCATGGAGCAGAATTGATTAATTTCTTCGTTTGTTCCCGGCGCCTGATGACCAAACTGATCACAAGGGAAATCAAGAATTTCGAAACCCTCTGGTTGATAGTTTTCATACAGTTTCTGAATCCCTTCGTATTGAGGGGTGAATCCGCATTGTGTCGCCGTATTGACGATCAACAGTACTTTTCCTTTGTAATTAGCCAATGATACTGAGTTTTCATTCAAATCTTTGACACTAAATTCATAAATACTCATTTTCGATCATCCCTTTATTTGTAAATTAACCGCCAAAGGTAGTCAGTGTTCTGCCTCCATGTCCGCAATCGATTTCCTCAGTGCTGCATTTAGATCCTGAATCTTTTTCAGATAGAGTCTATACTGATCTTCTGCCAGGTCTGTTTGCCGACCGCAGTTTTGCACGGCCTGAAGGATTTCGGATTGTTTTCGTCGTCCAAAATCAGTCAGATGGACGAATAACTGCCTTTTGTCTTCAGGTGACCGCCGACGGATAAGCCAGCCAGCGGTTTCCAAACGCTTAAGAAGCGGCGTCAGCGTGTTGCTTTCCAAATGCAGTCTTCGCCCGAGTGCATGCAGCATCAGCCCATCCTCTTCCCAGAGCGCCAGCAGAACAACATACTGAGCGTACGTCAGATGAAAGGGCGCGAGTGCGATCTGATAGAATTTGTTAAACAGGCGATTCGCATTATAAACCGCAAAGCAAAGCTGATTATCCAATCTAATGGATTCATTAACCGGAATCGTTACCGATCCCCCCAGTCATGCAGCTATTTCAATCGCGCACGATTGATTTCGAGTTAACTTTAACACAGCCCCTATTTCCCGACAAGTCATCTGCTCATAAGTAGATGATATTTATTCAATCGGTAGCGTGGATAAGCATGCTTTCTCACATTTCGTTGAATAAAATGGGGAAAAAAAGTCATTCCGGCGCATCGATCACGCAGAATGACTTTTTTATTGATCTACAGTGGCTGTTTGTTAGTGTTGAACGGTTTCTCCGGAGGGAACAACGGCATCTTCTTTTTTGCGAAGCCGCTCGCTGATTTCAGCATAGGAACCTAAATGTGGTCCCTTAAAATGATGCTTGGCATAGGCAAAGAAGTAGATGGTCAGCAGCAAGAGAACGGAAATAAAGATTTTTCCCGTGGCATAGTGAAGCGTGTAATGGCTTGTTATGGTCACGTCGCTCGGCGAGATTACCATCAGGACAACTAAGAAAATAATCCAAGCACAGGCGATCACACTCACGGGACCGCTCCAACCTTTCAAGTTCCACGGACCGTCATCTTTTGCCGTCCAAGCGCCTTTGCTCTTTGCCCGCAACTTAAGAAAGATGGGAACAAAGTAGGAACCATAGAGACCAATCACACTAAGCGAAGTGATTACAGCGTAAACATTATTGAAGATTGCGGACAGAAAGGCGATAACGGACACCAGCCAGATTGCGTAGTTCGGTGTATAGAATTTTTTGGATACATGGGACCAAATTTTAGAAAACGGCAGCCCTTTATCTCGGCTGAATGCGAAAATCATACGTGAGGATGAGGTAATTGAAGACAGTCCGCAGAACCACATCGCGATTGTGACCATCCAGAGCATCGCTTGGCCGAACCATCCACCGACCGCTTGTTGAATCGCGACAATAAACGCATTACCGCCGGCTTGAGCAACCGCGGAAGGGTCCTTAATGGACATCGTAACGATGGCGAGAAGAATAAACCCAAAAATTCCTGATATGGCAACGGACAGATAAACACCCCAAGGAGCTCTAACTTTTGGATCAATGGTCTCCTCACTTGTGTGCGCAGAAGCATCATACCCGGTAAGTGTCCATTGTGCCTGCAGCAACCCAACAAGAAAAGCGAACCAATAAGGGGTGCTGCCGCTTGTTACGGTTGAGAAATCAGCATTGAAAAGGTAGCCGACATTATGGCGTGGACCAAAAGCAGTCAGCACGCCGATGATGATGAAGACCCCAATAATATGATAAATGGCTGAAAAAGAGTTTAGTTTGGAAACAACATTGATCCCGATGTGATTGAACGTGGCGTGCATGATGAGAATCACAGCATAGGTGACCAGGGTTTGTCCATGCGTTGGATTGCCGAACAGCAGAGCTGAGGCAAAACCGGCACAGCCAAAATCAATCCCCGCAACAATAGTTACCTGACCGATGATGTTCAGCCATCCTGTAAACCAGCCCCATCTTGGTCCACCCAGAATCGATGCCCAATGATAAATCGCGCCTGATGTTGGAATTGACGATGTCAGTTCTGCCATGGCTGCGGCAATGAATAGAACAAACAGTGTAACCAGCGGCCAGCCGACGCCCATGATTGCCGGTCCGCCTTGGTTAAACCCATACCCATAAAGGGTTACGGCTCCGGTAAGGATAGAAATAATTGAGAACGAGACCGCAAAATTCGAAAAGCCGCCCATATCACGCAACAATTCTTGTTTATACCCGAATGACTTAAGATCTTCTGACGGCGCATTTTTCGATCGCATGCTGACGATCGAACGATTAGCCTTAAGTATAATGGCGAACATGACGATGAGAAGAAGCATATTCACCACAATCCCAAGCAACAACATAGAAAGGATCTCCTTTATCATGGAATAAATTATGACGGAACAGTCATTGAAATGATGAAATATAATACAAAAAATTCAGAATTCAATACATGCAATCTAGGAGTTCGTTCTTAGATGAAAACCTTCAGTGATTAAGTCGGGGAAGAAAACGTCGGGATGAGCCATCAATAGTCATTTGTTTGTCGCATCACCTTACATTGATTTTTAATAAAAACAGGAATAATTGCACCAATCGCAGATGAAAGAGTTAAAATGATCTTAATACGTAAGGATTTATAACATGTAGTAAATCATAGCACATCTTAATCTTTCTGCAACCTATTTGTTCAGAAATTGGGAGAAGGATGATCGAAAATTGGAATCTGTTGTTTTGAGTGTGGGGATTGACATTGGCACATCCACCACACAATTAATCCTCTCAAGGTTAACCATTCAAAATAAGGCCTCTTTCTTTTCGGTTCCCAATATCGTCATCGCAAAGAAAGAGATGATTTACCAAAGCGACATTATCTTTACGCCGCTTTCGCAAGGCTATCAAATTGATTATGCAGCGATTGCACGATTTGTTGGTCAACAATACATGTTGGCGGGGGTAAGCAAACAGTCAATCGGAGTGGGTGCCATCATGATCACCGGTGAGACTGCCAGAAAAGAGAATGCTGATCGTGTTGTACAAACGCTGAGTCAAGATGCCGGCGACTTTGTGGTGACAACCGCCGGTCCTGACCTTGAAGGCATTTTAGCGGCTAAAGGATCAGGAGCGGGAAAGGTTTCGTTGGAAAGAAAAGTGCCGATTATAAATCTAGATATTGGTGGCGGAACGACCAATCTTGCTGCTTTGGATGGCGATCAGGTCCTTGACACGGCCTGCTTTGATATTGGCGGCCGATTAATTAAAGTTGATCCAATGACGCTGCAGATCAGCTATATTGCTCCGAAAATTCAGCAGCTCATTCATCAATTAAACCTCAATCTTTTTGAAGGAACCATCCTGAGATCCACAGAACCGCTAAATCCAATTCTTGATGTCTTTGTTCAAGTATTGGAAAACAGCATCGGCATTGGCGAGAGAACCCGTTTTTTTGACTTGCTTGTCACGAATCATTGTTTTACGCGACGTGATACGGATCGGATTCGATCCATTTCCTTTTCCGGCGGTGTGGCCGATTGTATGATGCAATCGGAAAATCGTCAGCCTTTTGTCTATGGGGATATTGGCCTGTTACTGGGAAAGCGGCTGCGGCACTCAAAGATTTATCGATATAAACAGGTTGTGACGCCGCAAGAAACGATTCGAGCTACGGTGGTCGGGGCCGGATCTTATTCGATCACTGTCAGCGGAAGTACGATTGCTTATACGCCGGATGCGCTCCCTGTCCGCAATGTGCCAATGATCAAACTGACGATTGAACCGATGAACGGCAACGCGCTTGGGTTAGCGGATCAAATCAAAAGCGGTCTTGAAATCTTTCGTACCCATGGAGAACTCACAAATGTTGCCCTATATATCGTCGGTTTAAAAAGTCCTTCTTTTAATCAATTACAGCACTGCGCACGAGAAATTGTTTCGGGGGCCCATGCATTGCTTGACCAAAATCTGCCACTGATTGTGATTACGGAAGAAGATATCGCCAAAGCATTGGGGCACAGTTTATTTTACAATCTGCCGCAAAACTATTCTTATATCTGCATTGATCGCATTAATGCTAATCACGGCGATTATATCGATATCGGAACACCTGTGCCACATACGACCGTTTTGCCGGTTAGTGTCAAAACACTTTTATTCAGCAATTAGGGAGGTGCCGCTTTATGATTTTAAAGACGATGCTGGAGGGGCAGCTGTATGCGTTTGATTCGATTAAAGAGGTTTTGGCAAAAGCCAATGAACAAAAATCGGGGGATCAGCTGGCCGGTGTTGCTGCGCAAAGCGCGCAGGAACGTGTCGCGGCGAAAATTGTCCTTGCTCAGCTGACACTCAATGATCTCTTTAACCACCCGGTTGTTCCCTATGACGAGGACGAAGTGACGCGAACCATTATTGATGGTGTGAACACGCGGATCTTTCAATCAATAAAAAGTTGGACGGTCGAAGAACTTCGTGAATGGCTGCTCTCCTATGCGGCAACAGACAGTGAGATCAAACGTCTATCAAGAGGACTAACCGCTGAGATGATTGCCGCTGTCTGTAAGCTAATGACTAATATGGATTTGATCTATGCTGCGAAAAAGATACATATTGAGAAAACGGCAAATACAACCATCGGACGCCCAGGAACCTTTTCTTCACGGCTGCAGCCGAATCACCCGACCGATGATTTAAATGGAATTATGGCTTCAGTCATGGAGGGACTCAGTATGGGTTCCGGTGACGCAGTGATCGGTCTTAATCCCGTAAATGACTCTGTAGAAAGTGTGCGAAACATTTTAAATAAATTCGAAGAGTTCCGAAGCAAGTGGGAGATTCCGACGCAAACTTGTGTGCTTGCGCATATTACAACACAAATGGAAGCCGTCAGGCAAGGTGCTCCTACCGGTTTGATCTTTCAATCCATTGCCGGTTCAGAGAAAGCCAATACGGCATTCGGCATAAATCGCGGCATGCTGGCTGAGGCGCGCCAGCTTGCAGAAGAGCAGGGTCAGGCATGGGGCCCGAATGTCATGTATTTTGAAACCGGCCAAGGCTCTGAATTATCGTCTGACGCGAATTTTGGAGCAGATCAGGTAACGATGGAAGCGCGATGCTATGGTTTTGCTCGTACATTTGATCCGTTTCTTGTCAATACGGTTGTCGGGTTTATTGGTCCGGAATATTTGTATGATGCAAAGCAAGTGCTACGCGCCGGGTTGGAAGATCATTTTATGGGTAAATTGACAGGCCTCTCGATGGGGTGTGATGTTTGCTATACCAACCACATGAAGGCTGATCAAAATGATGCTGAGAATCTCACCGTTCTGCTTGCTTCAGCTGGATGCAATTATATTATGGGTGTCCCGCATGCAGATGATGTGATGCTCAATTATCAATCAACAGGATTTCAAGAGACGGCGACCATCCGTGAATTATTCAATCTGCATCCGATTCGAGAATTCGAAAAATGGATGGAGAAAATCGGCATCGTCGAGAACGGGCGGTTAACGGAACGCGCCGGCGATGCATCTATTTTTCTTGAATGAAATGGAACGACGGATAAGCGATATTTCGTAAATCACTCCCAAAAATGGAAGTGCGCGACGCTTGCGGGAGCGTACTTTGTGGATGTATGCCAGCGATCCCCCGCGGCAAGCAAGCAGCTAGAGTGTCGCACATGCACCAGATCGATGGCAAAGGATCCAGCGCAGCTTGACTTTTCTCAGTGGAGATAAATCGAAGGAGATGATTTCATGGAAAAAGAGACTCATCAATCAAGCCAAGTACTCAGTGATATCTCAGAAATCAATTTGAGAGAGCAGCTCTTGGTTCCGAATTCGCATCATTTGGACGGCTACATGAAGATGAAGTCCTTCACTCCGGCAAGGCTCGGTCTTTGGCGCTGTGGCCCGAGATATAAAACACAATCAATTTTAAGATTCAGAGCGGATCATGCAGCAGCTCAAGATTCGGTTTTTTCTTATGTAGACCCCGACTTAATCAAAGCAATGCAGTTTATTGCCATCCAGACACGCTGCCGCTCGAAAGATGAATACCTGACACGTCCGGATTTAGGGCGGCGATTTTCAACAGAATATGCAGAAAAAATCAAGAAGCACATCACCCATCCTCCGAAAATTCAACTCGTTGTGGGTGATGGACTAAGCTCTGCCGCGATTGTGGCAAATATTAAGGATGTCATTCCATCGATCAAACAAGGATTGAATCATTATGGCCTCGATTGTACACAGCATATCTTTGTCAAGTACTGCCGTGTTGGCGTGATGGATCAGATTGGCGAAATGACTGATGCTGATGTGGTGTGCATGCTGATCGGCGAGCGACCGGGATTGGCAACGGCGCAGTCCATGAGTGCCTATATCGCCTATAGACCAACCATGGGGATGCCGGAAATGAGACGCACGGTCGTGTCGAACATCCATGCGCAAGGAATTCCACCCGTCGAAGCGGGCGCCTATATCAGTGAGCTGCTCTATAAAATGTTGCGTTATAAAAAATCCGGTCTTGATTTAAAAGCAGTCGAAAATACGGATTAATTTTTCGATTATAAGGTTGAGATAAGCGTGAGCAGATTGGCCGATCAAGGGATTCAAATCCTTCGGAGTTGTGACACCAGAATTATTTGAATTTTGGTTCTATACATGGTTTTAAAAATCCGCGACAATAGCTACTAGGACAAGCGGGCAGCTGCTTGAAATTGGTACCAGTTATATGGAGGGGATACAGCTATGGACAATATTAATGGCAAGATTATCGTCATTACCGGAGCGTCAAGCGGGATTGGCGAAGCAACGGCACGCAAGCTTTCTGCAGAAGGCGGCACGGTGGTTCTTGGTGCAAGGCGAACCGAACGGCTTGAAAAGCTGGCTGCTGATCTTCGCAAAGCGGGAGGAGAGGTCGCTTTCCAGCAAACCGATGTGAGCAACAAAATGGATATTCAAGCGCTTGTTCAGACAGCCGTTGAAAAATACGGCCATGTAGACGTGCTTTTCAATAATGCTGGTTTGATGCCACTATCACCGCTGCGTGATTTGAAAGTGGAGGAATGGGAGCGGATGATTGACGTCAATATCAAGGGGGTGCTCTATGGCATTGCTGCTGTACTGCCTATGATGCGCGAGCAAAAGTCAGGGCATATCATTAATACAGATTCGGTCGCGGGTTATGCCGTGAGCCCGGGCGGCTGGGCGGTTTACAGCGGGACCAAATTTGCGGTTCGAGCTATTGCTGAAGGCCTGCGCCTTGAAGAATCTCCGTATAGCGGCATTCGCGTCACGAACGTATCACCGGGTGCGGTACAAACCGAATTGCCAAGCACCATCACCGATCCCAAGCTCAAAAAGCAGGTCGAAGAAAAAGAGAAGTTCCGCGGAATTAAACCAGAAGCCATTGCCAATGCAGTTGCCTATGCAATCAGTCAGCCTGATGAGGTCGCAATCAATGAAGTGATTGTCCGACCGACGGCGCAGCAAAACTGACTCGGAAGCATTGCTTAGCATCAAAAGTCACTAAAACAAGCTCAGGCCATGGGGATGGTCTGAGCTTGTTTTGGTGTGTGATCCTCAGATATGCTTTATGCGTTCATTATATAGTTAAGTCATTGAGTAGTTGATAACAAAGCTCCTGGACACTTACCTAGAGCTTCTCCAAGGTCATTAGAAATTCAGTTTTCCACAAAGTTAGTACTAAGACCTTAGTCTGCAAAATATATACATCTTATAGTGAGTGCGCTATAATTTAATGAGGGACTGTATATACTGATACTGCTTTTAAGAATAGGTGGTGTTTATGTATGCAGGATAAAAAAGGGGAGGATAAAAAAATGGCTACCGAACTCGAGACGCGAGACCATGTCTTTACCATTAGTGTCGATGCAATAAGAAAATTAGAGTCAATGACACCAAGACGTTTTCCGCAAACAGGTACGAAAAACTTAAACGACATGTCCCCTGAAGAACGTGATTATCATCTTGCACGAATTAGGAAGGTATGGAGTGAGAAATAATGCTGGTTGTTCGTCTATCTGAAGCATGTTCATTAATTGAGGAAGGGAGGGTTAAAGGCGCCCTCTCTTCTTTTACATGTTTTGATGAGCGTTAGCCGAGCACTTTAGAAGTGCAAGATTTTATTCGAATAAATGCATTTAAGACGGATGCGCAGAGTTTTTCAAGAACGCATTTATTTCTCGACAATGATTATCAAATAGCAGGTTTTTTTACACTGATGACCAAGACTTTTCAAATTGCTGTTCATCGTGATCAGAGAAAAGATTTTGCAAGTTTATCTAATTCTAGGAGAAAATCATTAGGAATTCGTAAAGTTAATGATACTTATGTTCTGCAAAGTTATTTGATTGCTCAACTTGCTCGTAACTTTTCCGTGCAATCCGATGTATCCGGGAAAATGATTCTGAATCAGGCGCTGCAGTATATTCAGGATGCCTATTATCGGATTGGTGGAATTCGTTGTGCTACGGTAGAATATCATCCAACGTCCAAATTACAGAAATTCTATAGTGAAGCAGGGTTCACATGTATTTCTGAAAACCCAACGACAAAGAATATTTTAGGTGCACTGACACTAATGTGAAGGAACCAGTACTTTAATGCTGAGATTCTGGGACAGATCATTGATTTACTCTACGATATATAGTGATTTAATCTCATAAACCAATGACAGTATCTTCGATCGCCTCTTTTACACATCGCACAAATTATACTGAATTTCTTGATCTCATGGCTCCCTTGGTTGAGCGACAAAGAACAAGCCCTGGCTTTTTCTGACTTTGAAGCACTGTCTTGGGGCCCCTGGGCCCGTGCACGTGAAAATGTGTGGCTGCTATACTTTGGGATGCGACCATCCAAAGTTTCCCCATTTGTACACGATTTCAATCCCAAAGACTATCAAGCTGCTAACTTCAGCAAACGGGAGATTAAAGACTTTTTGAGCAATACTCCCAGACTGACAATTCTTAAATATTTTACAAAATAAGTATGGGAGAAGGGAACATTGTGGATTCATTAATTGTTGATTATTTGGAAAAATTCATGTTGAGAAAAAATGAACAGTGGGGTCCGATCGAAAATGAAACGGGCATATTGTCGAATGTACCGATCATGAAGGTAACCGCTCGAACACGTAGGGTGGTCGGTATTTTGACCATGAATTCTATGGAGTCCGATTTGATGAGATGCGGCAAGAAGTTGAAAATCAAGTAGAAATATTGGCTCATAATCTAATTGAAAGCAAAGCGGTTACCTGGATTGCAGGTAGACTCTCGTTACCGTAAGCTGTACGAAATCTATCAGCTGATTAAGCAAGAACTGGTTTAAGCGTTAATACATCTTCGATTAAATAAAAAATCTCGGCATTCACCATCCGTTTCTACTCCGGATGGCAATTGCCGAGAAAATACATAACGTTTTTTAATGAAGGGCATCGTTCTCTGCAGAGATGCGCACAGCGTTCGGTGACTTACTTTTGACACCTACTCTTCATTTGCTAACAGAAAAATCAATTCAATTCGCTTTTAACGCTTGCGTTTTGTAAAAGGGTATCATTGTTTTGGGATCGAGCAATTTCAGTGCTTGCTCAGGCACATCGGGCAGCTGCGCGGCTAAGGTTTGAATAGGTATGTCCATTTCCAGTGATTGTTTGACTAGCTTGCATGTTTTGCTGTATCCGATATAGGGGGTCAATGCGGTTGCGAGAATGGCGCATTGATTTGCTTCTTTTGCGCATTGCGCGCGGTTGGCTTGTATGCCGTTGATGCAGTTGATTCGGAAGGTTCGTAATGTTTTTTGCAGCAGCCTGGATGCGCTGATTAGGTTGCGTACGATAATGGGTTCGAATGCATTGAGCTCCAGTTGCCCGGCTTCTGCAGCGAGTGTGTTGGTTGTGTCGAAGCCGATGATTTGGAATGCGACTTGATTGACTAATTCAGGGATGACGGGATTGACTTTGCCGGGCATGATCGATGAACCGGCTTGCTTTTTGGGCAGAAAGAGTTCGTTATAGCCGAATTGTGGGCCGCTGGAAAGCAGGCGGAGGTCGCTGGCCATTTTAGACAGCGTCACCGCTAACAATTTGTAGGCATGGGAGAGCTGGACAAACGCATCGACATGCTGGGTTGCGTCGATTAAGTTATCTGCTTGGCGGAGCGGCTGACCAAACTGCTTGCTGACTTCGGGAACGATCCGGCGGACGTAGTACTCGGAAGCGTTAACGGTTGTGCCGATGGCGGTTCCACCAAGATTTAATGTTCTTAATGCATCACGGCTGTGATTGAGTTCATTAAGATTTCGAGCGATTGCCGATGCAAATGCCTGGAATGTATTGCCGACTGTTGTAGGCAGTGCGTCTTGCAGCTGCGTTCGCCCAAGTTTGACCACGTCTTTCAACTCGTCTGCTTTTTGCACCAAACCATCAAGAAATTGGTCGATTTCCAAGGCAAGGCGTTTGCTTAAACGCAACAGGGCAAGCTTGCTTGCGGATGGAAAGACATCGTTCGTTGATTGGCAGCGGTTGATGTCATCATTGGGGTGCACAAGGGTGTAGTCGCCTTTCGTTCCGCCAAGCAGTTCGATGGCGCGATTGGCGATGACCTCGTTGGCATTCATATTCATTGAGGTGCCGGCACTTCCTTGAATGGCAGGTGCAATGAATTCTTGATTAAATTTTCCTTCAAGGATTTCATCACAAGCGCGGGTGATCGCCGTTGCTTTTTCGTTGCTGAGTGAACCGTCTTCATGGTTGACGATTGCGGCGGCTTTCTTTATCAGGGCAAGTCCATGAATCAGTTCTGAATCGATCGTTTCCGCAGCCACACTAAAATTTTCTTTTGCACGCAGTGAATGTATGCCATAATAGGCGGATTGCGGGATTTCTTTTGTGCCGAGTGCATCGGTTTCCGTTCTCATAGGGGTGATGATTCCTCCTTGTTTTATTGGATACGACTAAGATAATCCGAAACGAATGAAAAGGCGACGGCTTTTGAACAACTCGTTCGATAAAAATTTTTTTCGCCCGGATTCTTAATTAAATAATTTAATGCGTTAAAAAATATCACAAAAATAAACTATGTATGTCATATAATCTTACAACTGTTTTTGCATTCTTTCGGAAGTTGCATATAATGAAAATCGAATAATAAAGGAGTGAATTATCGGAATGGATTCTATAGATCGGAAGATTATTAATCGGCTCCAGCAAAATGCACGCGTTTCCCTTAAAGCGCTGGCAAAAGAATGCTACATCTCTCCACCAACCATCTCCGCTCGAATACACCATCTGGAACAATTAGGCATTATCAAAAATTATTATACCTTGATTGATTATAAGAAAGCCGGCTATCCTATTAAGGCCTTTATTCATGTCAAAGTCGATCCTAAAGACAAATCGGATTTCTATAAATATATTGAATCGATTCCTAATGTCCTTGAATGTAACTGTGTGTCCGGCGAATTTTCGATGGTGATCAAAGTAATTTTCGAAAGCACGGAACTACTGGATTCATTTATTAATTTGCTTCAGCGCTTTGGCAAAACGAATACGCAAATTGTTTTTTCAACCCCGGTGGACGTACGCGGCGTGAGTCTGAGCGAGGAGAAGGCGTGAATTCGGGGCAAAAAGTGAAATCAGGTTAGGGATCGCAAAGGCCCATGTGGCCAATGCGGTTCCTTTTTTTTTATTATATAATGGACCACTAGCCTTGCATTAAGTAACTTTGATGATTCAAAATACCAGGAATATTCGAATTTAAGAAGGCTAACCAACAAAAAAATCCTTTATAATGGAAGTACAGGTGGTTCCTGTCCCAATCCAATCATAAA
>NZ_JFZC01000069.1 GCF_000648615.1 Sporolactobacillus terrae DSM 11697
AGCGAGCAGCTGGAGTGTCGTTTGTGCACAAGGTGATGAACAAAGCCCGAATGGAAGGCGGAAGTAAGGACCGGGCGTATTTTGCCCGTCACTTTCGTCACATTTATGTACGAAGGGATTTGCTATGCGTAGGCATTTCTAATGAAAAGATTTTTTTTGATTTGACTTTATCGGCAATACAACTTATACTAAAGTAGACCTAATGGGATATATCATTTTTATCACGATTTTCATGTAGATTTGATGATGTTTTTGGCAATACTGGCAGCAGGTTGGATGAGAAGCTGATTTATTTTTGCGCTGGATCATACTGGCGCGGTCAGAGGAACCGTAAGGATGGAAGAGAGGTAGGGCTTTCGTTGTTTTGGCGCCCGAAAATCTAATGATGTAATGTTTTGTTTGATTTAGGTCTAATTTTATGATTGTGTATGTATGATAAAAGGCAACATTTATAATTCACGTGTTATAAAAGGATTATCAATGTGTGTGTACTTTATTGATACTTTTTATAATATGTGAATTTTTTATTTTTGCGGGAAGACCCTCGATGCAAAAGATTTGCGAATCTGAGTATCAAGGTTAAGGTACGCCGGATAAAACATACGCATATATCAAATTTTTTCGATGTTCAAGTAATTGGATATCCAATTTTTAGGAGGTTTTCATTTTGAAAACAGGTACAGTTAAATGGTTTAACAGCGAAAAAGGCTTCGGTTTCATCGAAGTTCCAGGTGAAAACGACGTATTCGTTCACTTTAGCGCTATCCAAACGGACGGCTTCAAAACGCTTGACGAAGGTCAACAAGTTGAATTCGAAGTTGTTGAAGGCAACCGTGGACCGCAAGCAGCTAACGTTGTTAAGCTGTGATTGATTGAAGGATTAAAAAAGTCGTCTCCTAATCAGGAGGTGGCTTTTTTTGCGCGTTAAGAACGAACGAGCGAGCGACTCGGGCAAGTTTGCGGTTAAGTCGTATGAGTGGACTCCGTCATTAAATTATCTTATGATAACGGTGATGTTTATCACTTACTTGGAGGAAGTAAACGATGTCACAGTTGGAAGATCTGCTTTCATTTAATCAAAAATTCGTTGCCGAACACGCTTATCGTTCTTATGAAGCACCGAGTCGGCCAACAAAAAAGATGACGATTGTCTCCTGCATGGACTGCCGTTTGATTGAACTGTTGCCCAAAGCATTAAATGTGAAAAATGGTGACGCAATCATGCTGAAGACGGCTGGTGGCATGGTTGAATCCCCTTACAGCAATACCATGAAAAGTATTCTAGTTTCGCTCTACGAGTTAGGATCTGAAGCCGTTTATATTATTGGTCACACCGATTGCGGCATGCACGGACTTAAGTCAGATAAAATGATTCAAGACATTAAAGCGCGCGGTATTATGGATAAGCAGTTTGCTGAGGTAGGCATTGATGTTCGTGAGTGGCTGAATGGTTTTCAAACGGTTGAAAACGAAGTGCAAAAGAGCGTATCGATTGTAAAAAGTCATCCACTGCTTCCTGAAGATACACCGGTCATTGGCTTGGTGATTGATCCGAAAACCGGTGAATTGAAACAGGTCTGAGCAGTTGCATCTTTTCAGTCTCCTTTTCCTATATATGCCAATGAACTTCCCGAATATAGATTTCTCTTACGGTGCAAAATATGTGCTGTAAGGGAGGTGAAACACATGGCAAATTCAAATAATTTAGTCGTGCCAGGTGTACAACAAGCAGTCAATCAGATGAAAGAAGAAATCGCTCGCGAATTCGGTGTTAATCTTGGACCGGATTCAACATCAAGAGCAAACGGTTCTGTTGGTGGGGAAATTACCAAACGCCTGGTGGCACAAGCCCAGTCGCAATTCGGCGGAACAACAAAATAAGTATAAGCACGAAAAAGGAATAGCGTTTATAAAAGGAACGGCTGATGCTGTTCCTTTTTCTTTTTAGTTCGGACGAACGGATACCTTGTTCTATTTTTGCGGGTTTGCTCATAGGCTCTACACAGGAATGAAATACTGATATGGATTCCGAAGAGGGGGAGAACCTTGGTATATCGCTTACTTGCATTGGACATCGATGGAACCCTGCTGAACAGCAACAATCGCCTTGATCGGCAGACAAAGGATGCCATTCAGTATGCTCAAAAAAAAGGCGTTATTGTCACTCTAGTCTCTGAACGGCATTTTCACTCTGCGGCAAAGGTTGCGCGAGCGCTGCGTTTGACACAGCCGATTATCACTCATAACGGAGCATTCGTTTCATCGTCGATGGATGATCCCGTCTACACAAGTAAAATTGATCATAGTGTCTTGATTCAATTAGCCGAATTTCTTGAAACGTATCCATGTCAAATTCAAATGTCCCATGAACGTCTGTCTGTCAGCAATCGGCCGCATTCGAAAAACTTGATTGCAAAAATGACAATCGGAATGAATGAGCCGCTCTTCTACCCAGTCACCTATGTTGACTCGCTCAGTCAATATCTGCTTGAAAATTATGAGGCAGCGACTGATGTTAAAGTGAAAGTGGATGATAAAAAGACGACGGATGATCTTGAAAAAGCGATCAGCGATTATTTTCCATCGCTGGAAACATCGAGAGCCGGTTCGGATCGTATGACGATTGTTCGTCAAGGAACATCGAAGTTTAACGGTTTGCTGTTTTTTGCCGGACAGCTTGGCATTCCGCTTCATGAGATTGTTGCAGTTGGTGATGGGTTCGACGACTTAGAGATGATTGAAAAGTGCGGACTTGGTGTGGCCATGCGCAATGCCCCGAAAGAAGTCAAAGCAAAAGCAGAGTGGGTGACGCGTTCAAACGATATGGACGGTGTTGCTTATATGGTACGCGAAGTGTTCCGGAAACAGATCCGAGTGCACTGATAGGAAGATCTACAACTTGCAGCCTGCCACAGGCTGTTTTTTTGCTGTAAAAGAAAGTATGCGATTTGCCCTTGCCGGTACGATGATTAGCGTCATTGAAGAGGAACTTCCGTTAATTGTAAAGGAACTTTCGCTAAGTGCGCATACGTCCTGTATGCAACGCGAAAGTCATCGCATCCTGCGGAAGTCACGAAAGTGCTCTGGCGCTTGCGGGATCGCGCTTAGTTGATACGTGTCAGCGAGACCACGCAGAGTCTCACCTGTTGGAGGAGGCTCGCGGTACGCCTACGGCAAACGAGCAGCTTCTAAGCTGCTCTCGAAGGATAAAACGCTCCATTGGAAGGTCTGAAAACGAAGTCGATACAAAGTGCTGGTTCCGTGAAAGCTGTACAATGAATTGCGAACATGTGATCGTCTGTGATAAAATGAAACAAATGGATAAGACGAGGAGGAACGCGCTTTGATTCGGTTTTTGCATGCTGCCGATCTGCACTTGGATCGACCGTTTGAAGGATTGACACGGCTGCCAGAGTCGCTTCACGAACGCGCGGCACGCAGCACATTTATTGCTTTACAGCGCCTTGTTGACGCGGTACTTCATGAGAAGGCCGACTTTCTCATCATATCCGGAGATCTTTTCGACAACAGCCATCGAAGCATTAAGGCGCAGCACGCCTTTGTTAAAGAAATGCGGCGCTTGTACGCTGCATCGATTCCTGTTTATCTTGTATACGGGAACCACGATTTTGTCAACGAAACATGGAATCAGCTCCGACTGCCCGACAATGTCCACGTTTTTCCGGAAACACCCGAATGTTTTACTTTGACTTGCGCAAATGGTCAGGTTGTGCATTTGTACGGATTCAGCTATCACCAGAAATGGGTAAAAGAAAATATGGCTGCACATTATCGCAAAAGCGGAACTGCGGATTTTCATATCGCCCTTCTGCATGGGGAAGAAAAAAGTGGGATTGATGACGGACATTACGCTCCGTTTACGCTGTCCGACTTGGAGACGGCCGGATTTGACTATTGGGCACTGGGACATATACATAAAAGACAGCAGTTGCCGACCTCAGTACCTGCCTGGTACCCGGGCGATCTTCAGGGGCTGTCATTTAAGGATTCTGAGCTTGGATTAAAAGGCGCATCCGTTGTTCGGTTGACGCAGCATCATGCTGAAGTCCGTTTTCTGCCTACTTCCGATATTGAGTGGATCCATGCCGATCGATTCTTTGGTCAGATCGAAACGGCCGATCAGCTGGCGGAAGCGTTGCGTGCATTTAAGGAAGACGAGCGTGAGAAGCATCAGGGCGTGTTTGTGCGATTGAACAGCACGATTGAACAGCACGGATTGCCGCAGCAAACGCTTGAGAAATTGTTTCGGGAAGTCATTGAAACGCTCAATGAAGATGAAGAACCGCTCAGCGATTTCGTCTGGCTGGAACTCGGCACCTTTGATGTTCATGGGGGTTGGAATAAAGAGGAGATCATGAACAGTCCACATTTCGCCGGCGATCTGTTCCGCTTAATCGAACAGCCAAAAAGCGTTGAAGAAGCGGCGGAAATGCTGTATTCGCATCACTTGGGCCGGCGTTTTCTTCCTCCTTTGTCTTCAGAGGACCAGCAGCAAATCCGCCATGCGAGCGAGCAGTTGCTTGCGGATGTTTTGTTGAACGACACGCAAAGCGGATCAATTGACAATGAATCATAAGGGGGTGCGGCGCGTTTCTTACGGGGAGCGCCGGAAACAATGAAACTCAATGCGCTGACGATACGCCGCTTCGGTCGTTTTGAACGGAAGCGGATCACCTTACCGAATACGCCGCTTGTCATGATCTACGGTGAAAATGAAAGCGGAAAATCGACCATGATGGCGTTTATCGTGCACCAGTTGTTCGGTTTTTCTGGGAAAAAAACCGTTGAGCAATGGCAAGGGAATGGTGATTCACAAACGATTGGCGGATCAATCACTTTTACAGGAGACGACGGGAACGTTTATCATTTGGAACGGTGCTTCAATGGACAAGAACAGCTTGATTTTCATTTAAGGGATGGGGCACCGGTGCATTTGGATTCGCTTTTGCACGGGATGAACCGAATGCTTTTTCAGAGTGTCTTTTGTTTTGATTTGGACGGACTGAGAGATATCGATAAAAAAAGCCCATCCGATCTGAACGATCTTTTGCTTGGCGCGGGAATGATCGGCAGTGGAACACTGGGCAAGCTGGAACAGTCCTTAGAGAAACAATGTGCCGAACTTTTTAAAAAAAAGGGAAAGAAACCTGCCATTAATCAACGATTTACGCAGCTGAACGCATGCTCTGCCGAATTGAACGCATGGGAAAAGAAAATGGATGATTATCAAGAACTGCAGCAGCGCATTCAAGAAGGCAGTAAGCGACTGGAGACATTAGAAGCGACGAAGCGAAAGCTTCAGCAAGCGTTTCAATGGTGGACGGCATTCTCCGCCGCGCGGCCACTGATTCAGTCGCGTCAGCTGCTCGAGCAGGAATTGCGACAATTGCAGGCGGATCCTCCGTTTCCTCAACAAGGCAAGCAGCGGTACGATGATTTAAAGAAACAGGCCAATACAAAACGTGAGGAATTGGCGCAAACTAATGAACAAATCAGTCAGCTGCAAGCCGCGCAACAAAAGATTAAGGTCGATCTTCGTTGGCAGCGGTATGAAGCAGCGCTCCAACATCTGTTCAAATCAGCAGTTGAGGATGAACAAAATGAAAATGAGCTGCGTCGCGTTGAAACCGAGCTTCGCGAGCAAAAAACCGCCTGTCAAAGAATCTGCGATTATTTAGGCGGCCAGTGGTCGGAAACCGCTATTCGCCAAGCTTCTTCAGATTTATCTTTTCCGAAACAGTTGAAGATTCAAATTGACAATTGGAACGAGAAACAGAATGAACAGCGCGATCTCATGCATGATCAGTCGGCAGCATCCGAACATGTCGATAAATTGGAGGCTCAGCTGAAGAACACCGAGGCGAAAAAAGTTGCACAGGAGCAGAATGTGCACCGCCGTTCTGAAACGACGCACTCTGGCCATTATCAAGCACCAATAAGTGTTCTTGTTGGCGCGACTGCGGTTTTGGCGCTAAGTTCTGCGCTTCTAATCACCCCGCTGGCAGCCGTACCCGTACTTTTTTTAGGCGCCGGCATTCTAGTCGGTTTGTATTTTTTCGCGTTCCCCAGAAACCGCACTTACGCTGCCGGCGGTGAGGAAGAGCGTCTGGACAGTCAACGGATGATGATTCATCAGCAGTTGGTTGAGGCGCGTGACGAATTAGCTAGGCTGAATCAACGTGTTGGGGCAAACAGACAGAAGATACAAACGCTTGAACAAGAGATCAAATCTTGGCTCAGCAGCCATGGCTACGCGATTGAACATTTACATGATGCTGAAGAAAAGGTTCGGTTGGTCGAGAACGGTCAAGAAATATGCCGGAAGATGGATCAGTTGAATAATCAGCGTGTGCAGCTTTCAGCAATGCATCAAGCATTTTTAGACGAAACAAAGACGTTGGCAGAGCAGCTGGGTGTTCCCGGCGGGGATGCAGATTATCTCAAGGAACGCAGTCAAAAGGAGTTCGCGCATCTTCGAAATCTGGAGGACCTCGAAAAACAGTGCACCTATTATGAAACCCATAAGGAACGTCAGCTTCATGCGATTCACGCTTTAAAGCAGCAACAGGCACAACTACTGAAGGACGTCGATGCAGACAGTGAAGCGCAATTTTATGCGCTTGCCGAACGTGATGCGCGCCGTTGCGAGTTAGAGCGCAAGTCCGAAACCTCTAGAATTCAGTTGCTTGAGCTGACTGGCTCAGAGGAACGGATCAGAGCTTATGAGGATTACCTGAAAAGTGGGAACTGGGAAGCAGAGTCGGAACAGACCTATCAAGCACAGTTGTCTGCATGCGAGTCGGAACTGAAATCCGTTCGCGATCAACTTGCTGCAGATCGAGCGAGCAGTGCGGCGATGGAAGCGAATAATTCCTATCGCAAGACTCTGGACCGCTATCACACCTTAGTCACTGATGCAGGGATCAAAGCAAAGGATTGGGCGGTCTTGCAAACAGCACTCTGGGCGATTAGAAAGGCGAAGGAAAACTATCGAGAACAGCGGCTTCCTCACGTGTTGACGAAAGCGGCGGAATATTTTCGCTGTGTTACCGATCATCGCTATGTACGACTGACGTTGAACGATTCCGGTTTTATGGCCGAACAGGCGGATGGGGTGAACGTTCATGCGGCAAACCTAAGCAGAGGAACTGCCGAACAGCTATATCTATGTCTGCGCCTTGCTTTAATGGACGCCTTTCAAGGTTATGAAACCATGCCGATGATCGTTGATGACAGTTTTGTCAACTTTGATGCATTGCGAACGAAAAAAGTCTATGCGCTACTTGAGAAAATTGCGGCGCAGCGCCAAGTCATTATTTTTACTTGCCACAAGACCGCATATCTCAAGGAACATGCGGAAACCATTCTGAATCTGTCGAAGGAAGGGAAAGAAACGGTATCTCAATAAAGTGTACTTGTCAAATTTGTTTCATAACGCTAAATAGCCGAGCATGCATGCTATAATTTAAGAGATAAACAATGACTATGAACCGAATAAGGATGAATTCAAATGAATAATACAAGCTATAAAATTAATCTTGTCGAAGATGAAGAAAGTTTAGCTTCCATTCTTAAAGCATATTTGGAGAAGGAAGGCTGGTCTGTATCTGTTTTTCATACTGGGGAAGAGGCAATGAACTATCTGCATAACGGCGTTCATCTCTGGATTTTGGACATCATGCTCCCCGGCATGTCCGGATACGACCTAATCAAGAAGATCAAAGAAAATCACTCCGAGCAGCCGGTTATTTTTATCTCAGCACGCGATCAAGATTTGGATAAAATTCTTGGTCTTGAACTCGGCAGTGACGATTACTTGGCGAAACCTTTTTTACCCAAGGAACTTGTGATTCGGGTTAAGAAATTGCTGCATCGCGTGTATGGTGCAGGAATTCATGAAAATCGATTAGTGATCTCTAAATACCAGCTTGACGTGGTGCGCCGAAAGGTATTTGATGAAGAGAATCAACTGATTGAGCTGACCACAAAAGAATTTGATGTCTTGCTCTATTTGGTGGAAAATGTAAATATAGCAAAATCACGTCAGGATATTCTGAATGAGGTTTGGGGCGAAGATTATGTCGGCTCTGATCGTGCTGTTGACGATGTTGTTCGACGGATACGCAGAAAGATGGAGCGTCTCTCATTGGAAACCGTCTACGGATCCGGGTACAGGATTGTCTCATGAACAAGCCATTTCAAATGACATTAACAAAGCGGATTTGGTTATGTTTTGTTCTCCTTGAATGTTTTATTGGTTTGATCATTATCATCGTTTACCCCTATTCCATTCAGAACACGCTGAAAGAAAATACATTTCGAACAATCGAAGCGCAGCAGTTGCTCAGTTTTCAGCGCCATGATGAGAGTTTTGCAATCGATAATCCCGGAACCGATAATAAAAGCGGTGATTTGACAAGAACGATTATTGTTGATAAGCACCTCAAACCCATAACTAGCCAAACCTATTTAGAGACTGATGTATTTAACCAGATGCGAAATCAAATCAAACACCAGTATACGAATTTGGCTCGCTATGAGCTGAAACAAAACGGTTCAACGCTTTATTTTGTAGTCAGACGCGTAAAAATCAATATGGTGGATGATGGTTACCTCATTTCCTATATGTGGGATACTTATGATAATGAATTAAAAAACAATTTGTGGAATCGGTTGATTTTTATTTTTGTGATGGTAAGCATCCTCAGCTTATTTCTCGCTTTTTGGTTGGCACGCTACTTGAAACGGCCATTGGATATTCTGGGACGGCGCTTTAAAGAAATTTCGCGTTTGAATTGGGAGAAGCCTTTTGAATGGAAAGGCGATGTGGAATATGAACGGCTTTCTGCCCAGTTTGAAGAGATGCGTTTGAACCTGATCAATTACGATCAGTCTCAGAAGGTATTTCTCCAGCAAGCTTCTCATGAGTTAAAAACGCCGATTATGATCGTACAAAGCTATGCGCAGTCGGTAAAGGACGGGATCTATCCCAAAGGCGGACTCGATGATTCTATGGATATCATCATTGAGGAATCGCAGCAAATGGAAAAGCGGGTGCGTAAATTACTTTACTTTACGCGGTTTGACTCGATTGGCGACAAACAAATGCGTTTTTCGAAGCTGCAATTTGGCGAACTTGCTGAGCCAATTCGTGAGCGGTTCAGGACTCAGAGAACGGATTTGGACATTCATATTTCCGGTGAGGAAACGGAACTTTATGTTGATAAAGAACAAATGTTGACTGTCTTGGAGAATTTAGTTGAAAATGGATTGCGCTACGCCAAAAGCGGAATCTGGCTTGAAGCAGCTGGCAAAAGCAATGTTCGGACGGTTGTGACGGTACGAAACGATGGTCCTCAAATTCCTGACCATGAACTTAAAGCAATGTTCAAACCGTTTGAAAAGGGAGAAAAGGGCCAATTTGGCTTAGGTCTGGCAATTGTGAAGCGAATCGTTCATAATCATCATGGAGTGATTTATGCGTCGAATCGTAAAGATGGCGTTGCTTTTGAGATGACTCTGCCTGTTTTACCCTTGGAAGGCAAGGATAAATAAGTGGTGCAGTATGAGTGCTTAACAAGACGGAAAACGAGCAGATACGGAATGAGGCATGACCGTCTTCCGGACTTTTAATGAAGGGAAGGATTCATGGTGAAAGGAATCGCATTTTATAAAGAAGGCGAACATGTACATGAATACCTGTTAATAAAGAGTGTGACTAAAGGACTAGCCAGTAATGGTAAACCTTTTCTAACCATTTATTTACAGGATAAGACGGGTGATATTGAATCGAAACTGTGGGGATGTACAGCTGATGATGAAGCGAATTATGTTCCCGGAGCGGTAGTCCTTGCAGAAGGAGATATTACAACGTTCCGCGGGCGAAATCAATTTAAAATTCGCACGATCCGCCCGGCAACGGAACGTGATGCAGTCAATAAAGCTGATTTGGTCATGGCTGCGCCGCTGTCCATTGATGAATTGAATGAGAAGATTACACGCTATCTTTTTGAAATCAAGAATCCAGTCATTCAGCGTATTACGCGGGCATTATTAAAGAAAAATCATTGCGCGTTCTTCGAGTATCCTGCAGCAGTGAGCATTCATCACAATTTTCTCTCGGGACTCGCTTACCACGTCTGCTGTATGTTGGACATGGCAAAGTCCGTGGTTCATTTGTACCCCGAGATTGACAAGGATCTGCTCTATGCGGGAATTATCATTCATGATATGGGGAAACTTGAAGAATTGTCCGGGGTAACAGCAACCAGCTACACACTTTCGGGTAATTTGATCGGCCATATCTCGATCATGGTGACCAACATTGGTAAAATCGCTGAAGAACTGGGAATAGGTGATAAAGAAGAAGTGCTCTTGCTTAAGCACATGGTACTTAGTCATCATGAAAATCCGGAATGGGGCAGTCCGAAGCCGCCAATGTTCAAAGAAGCAGAGATTCTGCATATTCTCGATGACATGGATGCAAAAATTAATGTGATGACCCGGGCTATTCGCAAAACGCGTCCAGGAGAATTTTCCGAGCGAATCTTTGCGATGAACAACCGTACCTTGTACCGACCGTCCTTTGATGAACACCAATCGGAAGAAGGCCCCGAGTCGTTTACTTAATGTTTCGGAATGAAGGTCTATTTCATCGCTTTCTTGCATAGATTACAATGCAAACAAAATATGGGACACGCTCCATATTGGGAGGCGGTAATTTGAAACAGGCCAAACGTTCACTAATTGTCGTTGGCAGTCTTTTTATCCTGTTTTTGCTGCAGCAATTCGGCTTGATTGATCCGATGATTGAAAAGCTGGAAAATATTGCTTGGTGGGTTTACTTAGTGCTTGCCGGAATCATTTTCAGCGGCTATCAAGCGTTCAGCTTGTCAAGGCAGGAAAAAGAGGTTGATGAAGAATGGGTTCAGGAGCAAGGCAATGTCTATATTAAGCGGATGAATGCTGAAAAAGATCGACGCCGCAATCGGAAGGATCCGAAAGCCATGTAACCAATGGTTTCCGGATTTTTTTGTTTTCAGATAAACTTTGTGGTACAACGATCAGCGACATTAAAGAGGAACTTCTGCTAATTGTAAAGGACCTTTCTGCTTGATTATAAAGGAACTTTCTTAAAGGAACTTTCTTAAAGGAACTTTCCTAAAGGAACTTTCGCTAAGTACGCATACTTCCTGTATGCAACGCGAAAGTCACCGCATCCTGCGGAAGTACTTCCTGTATGCAACGCGAAAGTCACCGCATCCTGCGGAAGTACGTCCTGTGCACGATGCGGAAGTCCCGTAAGCGCTCTGGTGGGTGCCTGCGGCAAGCGAGCGGCGTGAAGTGCGTCCAGGCACAAGAGCGATGGCACAGGACTAGGCGTAGCCTACAGGCAACTGATCCGGATGCGATGCTCACTCATTAAATCGGGAACTCATCGGTTCAGCGTGATGAGTGACGCGCAGCCAGCGTAAGACAAACGAAAAGAACGATGCATACGCATCGCTCTTTTTATTTTGGATGAAATTGTTTTTTATCTTATTGCTGCGTGGTGGTTGCAGTTGAATTAAATAAATCTTTAAATTGGCTGTCCTTGACTTGTACATTTGCATCCTTAATCAGCTTCTTGATGACTTCGTCCTGAGACTTTTCTTTGCTGGCAAGGTATGCTTCTTTTACAGACGATTTCAGATCTGCATAAGAATCTTTCTTGCCTTCAAGCTTGATAATATGGTAGCCGCCGTCTGTCGTTGACTTCACGAGCGGGCTGAGTTCGCCAACTTTCAATTTCACTGCAGCGTCACTGAATTCAGGAACCATTGTTGATTGTTTGAACCAACCCAGTTCGCCGCCCTTATCTTTTGAGCCTGTATCAATCGAATATTTCTTTGCTAATTTAGCAAAATCAGCGCCGCCTTTTAATTGTTTGAGAACGGATTGTGCCTGGTCTTTTTCCTTAATTAAAATGTGGCTAGCTTTCAGTTCAGTGAGTGATTCTTTGTTCTTATTGTAATAATCTTTAAGCGCTTTGTCCGTAACCTTAATGCCTGCCTGCTGTGCCTTAGTCATCATCAGTGAATCTTTGATTTGACGTCGGAACTGGGAGTCGGTGAGGTTATTCTGCTGCAATGCCTGTTTGAACTGGTCCTCAGTTGAGAAGCTTTTCCGTACGCTGTTGTATTTGGCGTCAACAGCTTTCTTAGAAACAGGATATTTTTTTTCAAGCAGGTTTTCATAAACCATATTTTGAAGAACCGATTCACCATTGGTCTTTTTCAGTTCGTTATAGAAATCTTCTTTTGTGATATTGCCACTCTTCGTTTTGACGATTGCGGCATTATCTCCGCCGTTCCCACAAGCAGCGAGACTTGCAAGTACAATCACAGCGGCTGCTATCATGATCAGTTTTTTCACTATGTCCACTCCTAATTTAAAGTATTCCCTATTACCACAGTAGTTCGCAACAATAGGTGCCGATCCGTCGCAAGAATCAACTTTTTTGAAGCTTTGTGTTTCTCAATTTACTGACAATGTTCATTCTAACTGATCCGGCCCCCCATTGTCGAGTTTTGCAAATTAATGGCTTTTTTATTCCGGTCAGGGACACTCTTTTACATGAAATTGATTTTCTTTGCCGTTTGGAAAGTCGATTAAATACGCTATAATAAATGAAGAAAAATGAAGAAAAGAGATGCTTTTCGAATGATCGTACGCGATGATGATTATCGAAGCAGCCGAAAGGAGACCAAGCGTGTTTCGACAAGAACGTTCTAAACGAAAATTTAATGTCTGGAAGATCGCATTGATTTTATTGCTTGCGATTGAGCTGGCTGCTGTGATTATCGTTATGGGAAAGCTGACCAATGGCTTTTCTTCCTCTGATACGCCTGAGCCGCAAACAGATCGTACAAAAGGACAAGCCATTTTCACTGTTCAAGCAAACAAGCAGCAGCTGGAAAACATGATTAATGATCAGATCGATTCGGGAGCAAACAAACGGTTGTCTTATCATGTTTCAATTGGTGAACAGATTGTCTTAGAAGGAAAATACAAATTGCTGTTTACGGCCATTCCGTTTTCCCTGTCTTTTCAGCCCAAGGTGGCCAGTGGCGACATTATTTTAAAGGAAACCGCGGTGAAACTCGGCAGTATCCCATTGCCGGATCAAGAAGTTTTGAGTTTCTTCAAAAGCGGATCGAACTTTCCCAAGTGGGTGGTCATTCAGCCAAACAAACGGCAAATCTATATTAATTTGACACAAGTTGAGGTTCAAAAGGATCTTTACTTGCGTGCGAAAACGATTGATTTGCCACATAATGATGTCAGTTTTAGTGTTCATCAGTTAAATAATAATTAATGATAACGGTTGCATTTTCAAAACGATTAAGTGTTAGAATAGATGTGGCAGGAAATAATTTCTTATAAAAATTGAATCAGAGATGGGGGGCTTTTCATTTGAGAACCTTTGCACAGAAACTGGAAAAGTACGCAGAATTAGCGGTGACGGTCGGGGCCAATGTGCAGGCAGGACAAGAGGTTTTGCTGAAATCTCCGATTGATGCCGGTGAACTTGCGCGGATTGTAGCCGAGAAAGCCTATCAAGCCGGTGCAAAACGTGTGTATTTTAACTGGACCGATGATCGTTTGGACCATCTGCGGCTCAAGTATGCAGCAGAAGACGTCATTGGCGACTATCCGGTTTGGAAGGCGAAAAAGCTTGAGGATCTCGTCAAACGCGGTGCCGCATGCATCGATATTCGAACAACCGGAATAGGGATGATGGATGGAATTGACCCAAAGAAAGCGGCTTTGGATCAAGAGGTGATGTGGCGCGCACTTCATACGTACTATGATTATCGCATGTCCGATCGCGTCAGCTGGACCCTATTGATCTACCCGACCGTTGAATGGGCGAAAAAGCTTTTTCCTGGCAAAATTCGTGAATTGGCGGTTGCCGATTTATGGGAAGTCATTTTCGAGATGACGCGTGTCGATCGTGAGGACCCAATTGATGCATGGGAAAAACATAAGCAGACACTGGCGAATAAAGTGGCTTTTCTCAATAAGAAGAAATATAAGCAGCTGCACTATAAAGCGCCAGGAACAGATCTGAAAATTGCCTTTGATCCGGACTACCATTGGGACGGCGGGGCTGCTGTAAACAGTGTGGGCACCACGTTTGTTCCGAATATTCCAACTGAAGAGGTGTATACATTGCCTTTGAAAAATGGGGTGAACGGAACGGTGATGGCCACACGTCCGCTTGTATACGGCGGCAAGCTGATTGAAAATCTGTCACTGACGTTTAAAGAAGGACGGATCATAAGCGTGAACGCTAAAGAAGGCGAGGAATTGCTGAACCATCTGATTGACACCGATGAAGGTTCACACTATCTCGGCGAGGTCGCACTGGTTCCCAATAATTCTCCGATCTCTCAGTCCGGACTGGTTTTCTATACGACCTTGTATGATGAGAATGCATCCTGCCACTTAGCCATAGGCAAAGCATATCCAACTTGTCTGGACGGAGGTACGAAAATGTCCGCAGAGGAGTTGGCGGCGCACGGAGCAAACACAAGCCTGATCCATGTTGATTTTATGATCGGCTCCGATCAACTGGATATTGACGGTGAAAATTCAGAAGGCGAGTGGGAACCGGTCTTTCGTAACGGTGAATGGACGTTTTAAGAGAAAAGAAAAAGATTCCGCATCCAAGGAAAGGAGCGGAATCTTTTTTGTTGGGCTTACAACGATGGCGGTGTTTGTTCTTCGCCTTCTTTTTTCTCAGGCGAATGTTCGGTCAGTTTATTGCTTAGTTTGTCCTTTGCCGCTTCCAACTGAACCACATTGTTCTTAATCTTTGTCAGGTATGGCTGCACATCTTCTTTCCATTCCTGAAGCAGGTTGCCGATATCGGTGACTGCCGATTTGAGCACAGGCACGCTGTCATCCTTAAGGGCAATCACGCGGTCTTTGACAGCAGTCAAGTTGTTGGCTGCATCTTTAAGCGGCTGTTGAATCGAAGCAGCGCGATCTTTAATATCGCTTCGGATTTCTTCGCCTTTTTTCGGAGTTGTGAGAAGCACAACTGTGCCGCCGATAATTCCGCCAACGACTGCACCAATTGTGTAGGAGAAAAATTTACCCATTGAGAATCACCTCTTCGCGAATAGTATACGTACCTTATTACCTCTATTATACCTCAGAGGTATTTGTATATCACTTAAGAAGGCCAATAAATTGGAAAATAAGAACAATCGGATGAAAAATAAGTGGATTCGAAGCATACAAAAAGCTCCGTTTCTTAAAAAAGAAACGGAGCTTGAATACATAAATTAACGGGTAGTCGGTCGCGGTGCTGTATGATGAAGAAAACCGCTGCGTTCGCCGATCTTGACAATGATCGGGTAAAGCACTGCAAAGAGGAGCAAGTTGGCGAGCGCTGTTGGCAGCACCATCGTGACGAATAGTCCGCCGAAAGCCGCTGTATTCAAACCGGCAACAAGTATCGCTACGGTCAAGAATATCGTTCCGCTAAGCATGGTACCAAGACCAGCGAGCACAACACCGAAAATGTACGTTGCTTTTGGCTGAAGATGCCTTGCAATCAGGTAAAAGACTAAGAAAACAACGGTAGATGTAATCAACTTGTCAACAACATTCGGAATAAATCCACCCGGCATTGTAGTCGTTAATCCTGCTAGGATTCCATCGACGAGTCCTATAATGAGAAAGCTCTTTAAATCAGTGAAAAGGAATAGAGATATAAAAAGCATCACTAATCCAAAATCGGATTTCATTGGGAATCCAGGGACTAACGCATGAAGTATCGTACCTATGGCAAGAAGCAAAGCAACAACAATCAAATTCTTCAGTTTCATTCTGATCTCTCCTCAACTAAGCTGATGGTTCCTTCAGCAGTGCCCCGTGGCCTGCTGCAAGGTGTATTCAATAATATACACGTATTCACCTGAAAATGCAATTCAAAGTTCAGAAATTGATTACGATAAATCATGCCTTAGTTCAATTCGTCTGCAATGGCCTGAGCGATCTCGGCACGGGCTTCATTAGAGTACTCATCCGTATGCGGTTGAAAACTGAAAGAGAAGGTATCGTCAGCGCCGTAGCGCGGAATTAAATGAAGATGGTAATGAAAAACGCTCTGTCCGGCAAGCTCGCTGTTATTATTCAGCAAATTCATACCGACCGGGTGGAAGGCTTTTTGAATCGCACGGGCAATCATAGGCACTTTACGGAACAGCTTTTCCGCTACAACCGGATCAAGATGAAAGATGTCTTTTGTATGAAGCTTGGGAATAATTAATGTATGTCCTTTCGTTACCTGACCCAAATCAAGAAATGCGTAAACGTTCTCATCCTCATAAACTTTGGCACTTGGAATTTCACCATTAATAATTTTGCAGAAAATGCAATCTGACGCTTCGCACATCGAAATCATCCTTCCTTTGCTTGTCCCTTTTTCTATTTATTTTAGCACATTATGTAACGGTTTTATAAAGGAAATCAGGTGCGCTGCGGTGAATATAGTTATGGCGCACGGCAGTGCAGTTACGTTACAATAAAGATAAGTAAAGCGTTGCACAGGTTAGATTCACCGCTGAGATAGAAAGGGAGGCACTTATGATCTATTTTTTGAGTTTGCTTGCATTAACGCTGAATCCATTTGTATGGAAAAAGAAGATTAGGAACAAACGATTCATTGCAGCGCAGACCGGACGATTTGTGCTGGGACTGCTGCTCGTGTTTCTCATGACTTATTTTAGATTGATTGACCACACTTGGCAGGCTTTTTTAAGCTATGGGTCCTTGTTCTGGGGATTCTTTCTGCTTCTTGATATGATGTATAAGAAAGAAAAAACGGTTTCCGTGAATGCGGCTGCCGGACTGCTGCTTCTGCTCTTTTTTGCGTATTTGCACTTCCTATATCCGTTGACGGTGACCAAGGCTAAGTATGATTTTGCCGCGGCAAAGACAACGATTGTCGCTAAACCCGAGGCGTCAATGGATGAGCAACATATCCCGGTGGTGCCGGAAAAATACGCACGTTATAAAAGTGAGAAGGTACTCGGTGAACTGTCCCATGTCTCCTATTATGAGCTTGGGCATACCTCGCTCCAAAAAATTGACGGACATCTTTATTGGGTCACACCAATTGAATACAGCGGCTTTTTTAAGTGGTTGAAAAGCCACAAGATTCCTGGCTATATCCGCATGAGTGCAGAAAACGAAAATGCGAATGCCGTCTTGGTAAAGAAAGAGATGAAATATGTCCCTTCCGCTTACTACTCCGAAAATCTGAAGCGCCTTGTGCGCGCGCAACATCAAACGCCAATCCTTTTCGATCCAAGTTTCGAACCGGACGAATCCGGCAAACCTTATTATGTCGTGGCCTATGGCTATTATCAGAAATTACGCCAGATTCCTGAGATCCAGGGCGTTTATGTCGTTGATCCACAAAATGGCAAAATTCGCAACTACACGTTAAAGAACCTGCCCGGTTTTATTGACCAGGCGATTCCATCAACCGTTGCTGAAGCGTGGAATACATGGTACGGCGAGAATATACACGGATTCTGGAACAAACTTTTTGCCCAAGAGGACATGAAAAGACCAACGGAATGGTCACAATCCGATGAAGTGAACGGCGTATTCGATCACAACCTTGAGCTAAACTGGTTCACCGATTTTACGCGGCCGAAATCAGGGAGCGGCGCGATGGTGGGCTACTCGATGCTGAACACGCGAACCGGAAAAATGATCTACTACGCCAGTGCCAATGGTCTGCTTAACGGGAAATCAGCAATGAATGTTGCAGAAAAGACCTTTAAACAGAATAAGTATGAAGCAGGAATACCGAATCTGTATACGATTTATGGTCAGGAAACTTGGGTCGTCCCTTTGATGGACAGCAATCATGTGTTGCGCGAGCTGATGCTGATTCATGGCAAAAATGAGAATGTCTATAGTGCAGAAACGGATAAGCGCACGTTGTTTGACAGTTATAAATACGCACTTGCCACAAAGCTGGGCGATGATCACGCAGTACCGACGGATTCAGCACTTCTCAAGAAAATGACCGGCAGCATCACGCATGTATACAGATACTATGATGAAGAAGCGCATCAAACGGTGAGCCAATTTATGGTCGACAATAATGAAAAGATTTTCACGGTTACTTCCGGACAAAATCCGTACAGCGTCTTTCTGAAAGCTGGGGGTCAAGTATCCTTCCAGTATGTCGACACGAACGAACGCGTATCTGCGGTGAAAACATTACAAATAGAAGGAAAAAAATGAAAGAGGCGAGATTCATGGATCCTGTATTATCGGTAAAGCAGCTCAGCGGCGGTTATTCACGCCAGCGGCCTATTCTCCATGACGTGTCCTTCGAAATGAAAGCGGGCGAACTTGTTGGACTTGTTGGCCTGAACGGTGCCGGTAAAAGTACAACGATTAAACATATTCTTGGGTTATTGGATCCATTCTCAGGCGAGATTCGCATTAACGGCCGTACCCTTCGCGAGGACAAAACGGCATTTCGAAAAAGTATGGCATACGTGCCTGAGCTTCCCGAACTGTATGAACAAATGACTCTGGAGGAACATTTGCAGCTGACCGCAATGGCCTATCATCTGCAACAAGATGAATATGCGCAGCGCAGCAGTGCGTTGCTTAAATTGTTTCATATGGAAAAGAAAAAGCACTGGTTTCCGATCCATTTTTCTAAAGGGATGCGGCAAAAAGTGATGATTATGTGTGCCTTTCTTGTGCGACCGGATCTCTATATTGTCGACGAGCCTTTTGTCGGTCTCGATCCGCTCGGTATTCAATCGCTGCTCGATCTAATGACCGATATGAAAAAATCAGGCGCAGCGATCCTGATGTCGACACATATTTTGACAACAGCAGAGCAGTATTGCGATCGTTTTATTATTCTTCATGATGGACGGATTGCCGTACAAGGGACCCTTGATCAAATCCGCCGGCAGTTTGGAGATGTCAATGCCAACCTGCACGAAATTTATTTAGCCGTAGCGAGGGGCGAAACACAATGGATGCAATGAGCATGCTGTGGGAGAAGAGACGGCGAGAGACCTTTCAGATGCAGCTACGCTATTGGAATTTAATTGGCCGAAACAGCGGGTTGATGTTTTTTCTTTACGCGATGATTTTAATCGGAGGATTCTATTACAAGAAATGGCTGGACACGCTTCCATCCCATTTTCCCGGGGTTCTTCTGATCAGTGTACTGGTGGCTCTGGCATGCGCGCATGCGCCGGTGCGAACGTTTACCGCACGTGCAGATCTCGTGTTTCTATTGCCTGCCGAAGCGGAACTTGATCGCTATTTTCGGAAAAGCAGACGCTACAGCTTTTTGATGCAGAGCGCTTTTTTACTCATACTCTGGATCCTTTGTGCACCGCTGTACTTTCATACGACAGGGTACGGAAATCAATCCTTTCTTATGGGAGCTGCTGCTCTGCTTCTGGTAAAGGGATGGAACATTGACTGCAGCTGGCAGGAGCTGTTTATTAGGGATACACAGGTGCTGCGCTTTCTGAGGACAGGTTTAACATTCTTCTGGATCTATTTTGTACTCAGTCACCAAGCGTGGTTTGTGTCCGTTGTTTGTGCTGCAGTGATGGGATGCGTTTCGTACCTCTTGTTTCATCGTCAAGCGGATTTCGGTTTGTTGAATTGGCGCAAATTGCTTGAAAGTGATCAGAGACAGGCCATGCAGTTCCTACGGTTTGCCAATCTATTTACCGATGTGCCGCGATTGAGACGGCGCATGCATGCACGGCGTCTGATCAGCCGATTTTTTCCGGTGCGTCGTTTTGAACGGAGAACCGTATTTGAACAAATTTTCATCAAAACATTTCTTCGATCAGACGAGTATCTAGGCATGTATATGCGTCTGACGGTGATTGGGATATTGCTTGGTTTCTTCCTGAACATTGGTCTTTTTTCGGTATTTCTTGTGCTTTCGATCGTCTATTTGACCGGGCTGCAACTTGTGCCGCTGTGGCAGCATCCCTTCCCGCAGGCGCTTGCCGGATTGTATCCGCTCACGCATCAAGAAAAAAGCCGGCCGTTCGTACAGTTGACTGCACTTTTACTGAGCGGGCAAAGTGTGATTGTTAGCGCAGCCACCGGATTCGGCACGCGCTCCTTTGCTGGTTTTCTCGTTTTCTTAGGTGCGGGAGTTGGTGTGAGTCTGCTGTTTTCTTTTGTGTATCTCGGAAAACGGGTTCAGTTGGAAAATTAGAGAAACAAAAAGTCAGGAGCAGCGGGCTGCTCCTGACTTTTTGTAAAGGAAACGAGTTAAGCGAAGACCGGATCGTTGAGCGTTTTCGTCAGTTTTTCTAGGTGATTCTGTTCATCGGCAATCATGTCTTCGAGTTTTACGACTAACTCAATCATACCGAGTTCCTGAGCTTGGCTGCGCCGTTCCCGATAGTTTTCCAAAGTATCGGCTTCTGCTTGGCGTGCCCCTTCAAGCATGGCTTTCGCGTCAGTTACCTTTGCAACCGTTGCTGGGACCGTCGTTGGTTCACCGCCAAGATTGGCGATCTTTTCAGACAGATATGCGGCATGTCCGAGTTCATCAGGAATTTCTTCCTCGAAGAATGGTTTGAGAATTTGATAATTCAAACCGGAAACGGTCGTCGCATAGTAGTTGTACTGAATGACTGCAGAATATTCACCTGCAAGATCTTTGTTTAAACCCTCGATTAAAGCTTGAACCTTCTTGTCCATGTTCCAGTCATCCTTTCTTAAATAATCTATTCTTAAAAGTACCCTTCCACCACTTATAATAAACCTAAAGGAAGAAAAAGGATGACAGTCTTGCTTATTGTCACGCATTCTTCACATGTTTGCTGATCGCGCTCCATCTCAAGTCGGAGAAAAAAACCGTTCTTGGTCTATGGCATTGTCACGGTTCTCTCTGTATAGTTAATGTATAAGTTGATCGAACATACCGAACGATGGCTTTCATTGATACAAGAAAGGATGTGCCGTTTAAGATGGGGAAAATACTTGCTGCTTTTGCAGTGATTTTACTCGGTGTTTACTGGCTTTTTGCCAGTTTAAATAGTATTCCCCAGGGAATAATGTCGAATTTCGACCTTTTATTCCCTTTACTGTCGATTGTATTCGCTGCCTTGCTTATCGTTGCGCCACTCTTTGAACGTAAGAAACCGCATTGGTTTTGGGGGGGGTTCTTCCTAATCTACGGCGGCCTGTTGTACGCCGACCAAGCTAGAATGCTGATCTTTCACTGGAACGATTTCTGGAAACTGTGGCCATATTTGATCATTTATGCAGGATTGATTATGTTGTTTGGGAAGAAAGTTACGGTTTCTTATTCCGGGAAGCATAAACACAAACATGAAAACCCTCATATTGAGTTTGTTGATGACGACAATCGCCATTGGCATCACAGAGATCGTCGAACAAGAGAAGCGTTTGTAAACGAATCCTCCTATAAACAGGAAAATTGGATGGCAAAGCCAATCAATGAACGGGTGCGGATCGGAGACTACATGTTCGATTTTACGAAGGCATTCATTCCGGATGAAACCATTCCGATCAGACTGTCGGGCTGGGTCGGCAATATTCGGATTACGCTGCCCGATGATCTCGCCTACCGTGTTCATTTGCACGCTAAGGTCGGCGATGTGAAAATTGGTGGCGACAAACAGAGTGGACTGCTGCGTCATGTTACTTATCAGACGCCGAGTTATGATGAAGCAACGCGTAGAATTGACTTTTATTTTGATTTTCAAGTGATCGATCTAAGTATAGCGCAGGTGTGAGCCCATGCATAACTATCGGATTCGTACCGCCAGATTTCAGTTAACGGTCAGCTTCTTTTCCTCGCTTTTGCTTTTTGCTCTAGTCGAACTGTTCTTTTGGTTCTTCCCTTATGAGCATTCCTTTGTGCTGAGCAGTTTGATCTTTTTCACAAGCTTCATTGTCCAATTTATTTTGGAGACTGTAGCGCTGACAAAGGATTACCGGCTCCTCGTCGATCGAATTGATTCAATCGATCTATTCGTCAAAACGCTGTCATCCGGAAAGTTATCGGCACGTATTAAAATGGATGGGAGCGGAGCGATCAATCAAATCGAGCAATCACTGAATGAATTGGCGGATAAAATTGATACACAGGTGAAATCACTGCAACGGCTAGTGGATGAGAATGTGCAAATGAATGTGAAAATAAAGAATGAAGCGGTTACTGCAGAACGTCAAAGACTCGCACGTGACTTGCATGATGCGGTTAGTCAGCAATTGTTTGCATTATCCATGCTCGCATCAGCCGCAGAAAAAACGATTCATAGCAATCCAAATCGGGCTGCGGAAAATATTGCCGATGTTTCAGATATTGCGCGCAAAGCACAAGGTGAAATGCGGGCACTGCTGCTGCATCTTCGCCCGGTACGCCTAAATAACGAATCGCTTGATCGTGGTTTGGAACGGCTGATTCATGAACTTGACGCAAAGACAACGATTCAATTTGAAGCATCGATTGACTGCGTACCTGGTTTATCGAAGGGCGTTGAGAATCATTTGTTCCGACTCAGCCAGGAGGCGCTTTCGAATGCGTTGAGACATTCTGAGGCAACGAAAGTGACCTTGTCCTTGCATGAAAGAGATCAATTGGTCGCTCTAAGCGTTTTTGATAATGGAAGAGGATTTGATCCAAACCATGAAAACGTTGTGTCTTATGGATTAAAGACGATGAAGGAGCGTGCAGAAGAAATTGGCGGCCACTTCATGCTGACGACACATGAAGGACAGGGCACATCGATTCATATTCGCGTGCCGATTCACAGGGGGGCAGAAACAGATGGCAGATAAAATTAAAGTCATGATTGTTGACGATCATGACATGGTTCGCAAAGGATTGAAGGCCTATCTTGCAACAGAAGATACGATTGAACTGGTGGGCGAAGCATCTAGTGGTCATCAAGCAGTACGCCGTTTTGAGGACCTTCATCCTGACGTGATCCTTATGGACTTGATTATGGAGGAGGGCAATGGCATTGAAGCAACCCAGCAGATTCTCGCCAAAGATCCTGCGAAGAAGATCATTATTTTGACCAGTTTCTATGATGATGAGCAAGTCTTTCCTGCGATTGAGGCAGGCGCAATGAGCTATTTACTAAAAACGGCTTCTTCAGAAGAAATCATTCAAGCCATTTATAAGGCACATGCAGGTAAGCCAGTAATTGATGGAAAGGTTGCCCAGAAACTGATTACAGGCTTGCACAAAACGCCGCAGCCCGTTGATCAGCTGACCACAAGAGAACGAGAGGTACTCAAGCTGATTGCTGAGGGAAGAAGCAACGCGGAAATTGCAAAGCTGTTGTTCATTGGAATTAAAACGGTGAAAACACATGTCAGCAGTATCCTTAGCAAGCTTGGTGTTGCCGACCGAACACAAGCAGCGGTCTATGCTTATCAAAATCATTTATTCTCAAAATAATAGGCGCCAATCCGTTGACAGTTTACGTTATTCATACTACAATGATCTTAACAAATGAATAGCCTCTTAAAAGGGGAGTAGCCATCAGAGTAAAGTCGTCATTACGGGAATGATCCCCGGCTTCTCTGGCAGCGTATTGCTGTTGGCGAGACCTTTGCCTCGGACGGATGAAAAAAGGCAAAGGTTTTTTTATGTATTTGCAGCCTTTCTGCCATCGTCAGAGGGGCTGTTTTTAATTTGCTATTTTAGAGTCGGTTTTTATTTGAGGAGGATGATTGAATGGATTTCTTTTCTCTTGAGTTCCTTACAGGGCTGCTACTTATTGTAGGTATCGACTTAATTCTTGCCGGTGACAATGCCATTGTCATCGCACTGGCGGCTGCACGGCTGCAGGAACATCAGCGGAAAAGAGCAATTCTTTACGGAACGATCGGTGCAGTCGCCATCCGGGCAATCGCAACACTGATTGTTGTATGGCTGCTGAAAATCCCTGGACTGCATCTTATTGGCGGCGTGCTGCTGGTTTGGATTGCTTACAGCCTGCTTAAGGACCACAAGGCTGAAAAGCATATTGAAGCAAAGCAAAGCCTTGGCGCCGCTATTCGCACAATTATTGTGGCTGACGCACTGATGGGCCTCGATAATGTGCTGGCGATCGGCGGAGCTGCTTCAGGAAACTACCTGCTCGTTGTTCTCGGCTTGTTGATCAGCATTCCGCTTGTCATGGGCGGCAGTACTTTGTTCTTGAAGCTGGTTGACCGCTTTGCGTGGATTACCTATGCAGGATCGGCAGTTTTGGCATTTACAGCAGGAAAAATGATTTTTGCCGATCATATTATTTCTGATGCGATTGCAGGATTTTCTTGGATTAAGTGGCCGGTACTGGCTTTGATTATTTCTGGGGTGCTCTTCTTTGGCTGGAAAACGCAGCAGGGCAAAAAGTCAGATCAAGCGGTTAGCACCGGAGAATCTGTTTGAGGGAGACATTAACCTTGACCCTTTATAGGCCAAGATTTTATGCCGACAGCATTGATGTCGGCATTCTTTCAATTCAATAAAAAATGTGACATGTTCGATTCGCTTATAGGAGGAAAACGTTAAGATGGAATTATTCACCATGGCCTTTTGGTCATCACTTATTGTTATCGTTGGTATCGATCTATTTCTAGCAGGAGATAATGCGGTCGTGATTGCGCTCGCTGCAAGAAAACTCCCCAACCATCAGCGCGGGAAGGCGATCGTTTTAGGCGCTGCAGGTGCCGTTATTTTGCGCGCAATTGCAACAATTTTAGTGGTTTACCTGCTCATGATTCCGGGCCTTCATTTTATCGGCGGATTGCTGCTGGTTTGGATTGCTTACCGACTGCTGGTACCGGAGGAAAAATCATCGAAAGAGGTCAAAGCGCAAACAAGCCTTTGGGGGGCAGTGCGTACGATTGTCATCGCTGATGCGCTCATGGGCTTGGATAATGTGCTCGCGGTTGCCGGTGCCGCGCAAAATGATCCGCTCCTCGTTATTGTTGGCTTGCTGATCAGCATTCCACTTTTAATGGGCGGCAGTGCCGTGATTCTAAATTTAATGGATCGTTTCTCGTGGCTCATTTATGTGGGCGCAGGTATTTTGGCAATGACTGCGGCACGCATGCTGTTTGCTGAACCATTGGTCAAGGATTGGCTCGGTAATTGGAGCGTATGGCTTGAATGGCCGGTTGTCGCTTTCGTTATTGCGGCCGTTCTTGGTCTTGGCTGGATGAGTCAAAAAAGGATCAGCCGTCAGCATGATCAAAATCAAGCGGTTTAATCAAGCAAAGATTTAATCAATCGATGACGAATTTTCGTGAAACTGCTTAAAATAGTCAAGAATAAATTGATAAAAGTCAGTGACGATTGAAGAATGATAACGCTCAGCATTCCAAATGAGACTAATTGTCCGTCTGCAATAGGGATGGCTGATTCTGAGCGGTACGATGGAATGGTCTTTGACGGTTCGAAGGGTCAGCGAGGAGAAGAAGGCAACGCCAAGACCTTCGGATACGAGTCCGCGGATGGACAAGGAATCGTCAACTTCAAAGGCAATATCCGGTTGAAAACCGGCCATCCGGCAATAAGTGTCGGTCGTTTCACGGAAAGCGCCGTTCGCTTTCAGGACGAAAGGCTCTTGAGCGATTTCTTGAAGATCGACACTTTTTTTTGCTGCAAGCGGGTGTGTTTTCGGCACCACAAGATAAATTTCATCGGTCATCAGAAGCTGAGAATGGAGCGGCTTGGTGCGTTCCCAATTATACGGTGTAATGCATAGATCAACATCGCCGTTTTCCAATTGATGCTGAATTGTGGAGCGCGAAATTTGTTTGACACGAAAACGGACGAAGGGATGCTGGCGGCGAAAGCTGCCCAGCAGATCGGGAATAATCGGTGTCCGCATGACGGCCAGTGAAATGCTGCCTTCGTTGAGTTTTGCCAAGTCGACGACTTCCTGACGGCCTTCTTGCAGAACCGAGAAAGCCAGCTCCGCTTTTTCTAAGAAGATGCGCCCGTAACGATTCAGCTTAATTCTGCGTCCCTTTCGGTCAAAAAGCGGCACACCAATTTCATCCTCAAGCCGTTTAATGGTTTGACTGAGTGAAGGTTGTGCGATAGAGAGTTCTTGTGCCGCTTTTGTCATATGTTCGGTTCTGGCTACGGTCTGAAAATATTTTAATTGCAGCAGTTCCATCTTTTTTGCCTCCTTATGCCGGTGCTTAAATCAATACTGTACAAAAAATGAAGCAAATCCTTTATAGTTTCAAAGCTATTCATTTATAATAATATATATATTGGAATTAATCAGCAAGACCGACTAACATAGGAACTGTTCAAAAAATGCGCCCCTAAATACGGCGCTTTTTCTATCGGATAAACTGCTGAAAAAGTAAGGTGTCATCTTTGGCTTTGCCACTCTGGAAAAAAAATTTGTATGTTGTTTGGTTCGGCTCGTTTGCGACTGCAGCCGGAATGAGTCAAATTATTCCATTTTTGCCGCTCTATATTGAAAAACTAGGCATTACAGATACAGCAGCGATTGAAAGCTGGTCAGGGCTGATTTTCGGCGGTACATTCTTTGTTTCTGCAATTGTTTCGCCATTGTGGGGTAAACTTGCCGATAAATACGGCCGCAGACCGATGCTGCTTCGTGCGAGCCTAGGGATGTGCCTGATCGTGTTTTGTATGGCCTTTGCCCAAAATGTTTATCAATTATTTGCACTCCGATTGATCATGGGCTTTGTTTCCGGGTTTATTCCAGCATCAATTATTCTGGTGGCCACGCAGACACCGAAGACGCATTCCGGGTGGGCGCTCGGCATGCTGTCCACCGGCGGAATTGCCGGTTCATTGATTGGACCGTTGATTGGCGGTCTGCTTGCTGAATATATGGGCATGCGGCTGGTGTTTATTGATACCAGTGCACTTCTTTTCTGCGCCTTCCTTGCCTCGCTGCTCTTTGTTAAGGAAAAAGTCGTTGTCAAAGAAAAAAAGACGCCGTCCATGAAACAAGTCTGGGAAATGACCCCGCATGTCGGGCTCTTTTTTGCCATGTTCCTGACCACATTTATGGTACAACTGGCAAACATGTCCATTCAGCCGATTATCACGGTGTACGTCAAAATACTCTCTCCTGGAATTGAGCATCTTGAACTCATGTCCGGGGTCGTTGTTGCCGCTGCTGGACTTGCAAGTGTCATTGCAGCACCGTTCCTCGGAAAACTATCCGACCGAATCGGGCCGCGTCGTATTCTGGTTTATGCGTTGGTGTTAACCGGAATTATTTTTATTCCTCAGGCATTTGTCACCAATGCTTGGCAGCTGACGGTGTTGCGCTTCTTGCTCGGGCTTACGACAGCAGGACTCTTGCCATCGATTAATACGCTGGTGAAGAAAATGGCGCCGCCATCAATTACCGGACAGTTGTTCGGGTACAACCAATCGGCACAATTTCTGGGGACGCTTGGCGGATCCCTTCTGGGCGGACATATGGCGGCTGCTTTCGGGATTAAATACGTCTTCTTCTCTACCAGCTTTCTCTTACTGGTCAACGCCATTTGGGTGGTCGCTTCGACGACATTTGTGAGAAAAAGGGAAAGAAAAATCGAAGCAGCAGCACGTGGCGGGCTTCGATAAATGTTGATGAGTTAATCTGGAAATGCGCGAGTCGATACGACCCCGACCTATAGTGAAAACAAATCTGGAAGGACAACCGGCATCGCTTTTAGTGGATGCTTCTTTTTTTGAATCGGCCGCCTTTGACATCGTGAATATCGCTGATCGCAAGAAAGGCATGTTTATCAATGCTGTCGACAATGTTTTTGACCTTTGCTTCCTCAAGACGAGAGATGACGGTGAAGATCACATTTTTATCGTTTCCGGTATACGCGCCTTCTCCGTTTAGATAAGTGACACCGCGACCGAGACGGTCATTCAATGCATCGCCGATTTCCTCATGAAGGTCGCTAATGATCCATACTGCTTTTGATGATTCCAAACCTTCACTCGTAATATCAATCATCTTAAATGCGACAAAATAGGCGATAAGCGAGTACATGGCATAGTTCCATCCGAAAACAAAACCTGCCGATCCAAGAATGAATATGTTTAAGAAGAGCACGACTTCGCCGACTGAGAAAGGTGTCTTTTGATTAAAAAGGACGGCAAGAATTTCTGTACCATCCGATGAGCCGCCGTTCCGAATCACAAGACCAACGCCGATGCCCATAATAATGCCGCCGAACACAGCAGCGAGCAACAGATCATTGGTAAAACGATGTATCGGTGAAAATACGGTGGTTAAAAAGGCAAGCAGGATAACCGCGCAGGCGGAAGTGATGGTAAAAGTTTTGCCCATTTGTTTATAACCGATAATAAAAAATGGAAGATTGATAATGACAAGAAAGATACCGATTGGCAGGCTGAAAATATGCCCCATCATGATTGAGATACCGACAACGCCGCCGTCAATAATTTTGTTTGGAACGAGAAATGCTTCCAGCGCAATCGCTTCAAAGACGACACCGACCGCAATTAGGAATGCACGGAGGACGTATTGATAAAATTTCAACCCGTTATGCTGTTTTTTCAGTTGTATATTGTTTTCTGCTGCTTCCAAAGAAACTCGCCTCTTTAATGAATGATTTATTTATGTATGACCGAAATGAAGACATGCCGGTCTTCAATCGATCGTTCTGATACCGATGCAATTATTTTTCATTGCGCAGCGGGGGAGCCATGAATTCAGGGCCAATCGGCTCCGGCACATATTTCTTGAGTATGCGATCAATGTCCTTTAAGGTTTGTTCATCTAAGCGGAATCCATCAATTTCACGAACATCAGCAATCTGTCCCGGGTGCCGCGCGCCCCAGAGCGCAATGCCATTTCCCGTTTTCTCTAAAATCCAGCGAACAGCAAGTGCACGAACCGATTTGCCGAAGCGTTCTTTGGCGAGTTTCTCCAAGTCATGAACAGCAGCTAAATATTGCTGGAAATGCGGAGCTTTGAACTTCGGATCCGACAAGCGCAAGTCATCCCCGCTGAACTTGCGATCAGCCGTCATTTTTCCGCTGAGAAGGCCACGGCAAAGGCTTCCGTAGCACAATGGAACAATTTGATTGTCTTTTGCAAGCGGCATCAGCGTATTTTCAAATTCACGTTCGAATAAGTTGTACGGAGGTTGAACCGTATGGATCGGCGCCACGCGCATGAATGCTTCCATCTGTTCGCGTGAAAAGTTGCTGACGCCGATCGCTCTGATTTTTCCTTGCTTATACAGATCGCCGATCGCCTCAGCAGTTTCTTCAATTGGAACAAGCGGATCCGGCCAGTGTACTTGGTAAATATCAATGTAATCGGTTTGCAAACGTTTGAGCGAATCATCGATTTCTTTCATAATGCGTTGGCGTGATCCGTTGCGGAAAACATCGCTGCCGACCCAGTCGAGGCAGACTTTTGTGGCGAGTACAATTTGATCACGATGACCATGCTCCTTCAGCGCTTGTCCGACAACTTGTTCGGAGTGGCCTTGACCGTATGCCGGAGCGGTATCAATGGTGTTAATTCCGCTGGAGAATGCTTGATGAATGGTATGGATCGATTCGCGATCGTCGGAACCGCCCCACATCCAGCCGCCAATTGCCCATGTACCGAGCGCAATCCGCGTCGGTTTAATCGTCAACCCTTTAATTTGTGTTACTTCCAAAGTATCGCCTCATTTTCAACTATTTTTTCGAGCTTCCATTTAATTATAGATAACCAAAGCAGAGAATTAAAAACATAAGACTCAAGTCGCTTTAGCCGCCAAGTCGTTTTCAAGGGATTGTACCCCTTTACCCTTGGTCTTTAAGATTTTTGTTGTTTTGAAAGGCTGGGCTTCTGCCACTTAAAGATCCGATTTAAGAAGGAGAAAATGACTTTAGACTCTTTCGTCAGAATCGGTCCAAGAATGGCCAGTATTAATACGTAAAGTGCGGAAAAAGGTTGCAGGATTGGCATAAGCCCGCCGGCAATGCCAAGATTCGCCATGATAATGGAGAACTCACCGCGGGAGACGATGGTCAGGCCAATATTGGTTGATGCTTTATGGGACAATCCAGCGATTTTCCCAGCAATTTGCCCGGCAACAAAATTGCCAATAATCGTAATGAGCACGGCACCGAGCGTCAGCCAGACTGCACCGCCAAGTTTCATTGGATCAATACTGAGGCCAAAGCTGAAGAAGAAAATGGCACCAAAGAAATCGCGGAAAGGAATGACCAAGTGTTCCATGCGTTCTGCTTGATCGGTTTCCGAATAAACGAGGCCGAGCAGCAACGCGCCGATTGCTTCGGCCACATGAATCGTTTCGGAAAATCCTGCGATGAAGAAGAGCGTTGCGAAAATAACGATAATGAAGATCTCATCAGACGAGATTTTCAGTAACTTATTTAACAAGGGCGCCGCTTTTCTGGCTATGATGAAAAACAGCAGCATATAGCCGAGTGAGATGAGAACAGAGATCATTGTTCCGACAAGTGAACTCGATTCCCCCAAGATAAGACCAGAGATGGTCGAAAGATAAACGGCTAGAAAAATGTCTTCAAACATAATAATCCCTAAAATAAGCTCAGTTTCCGAATTGCCGGTGCGGCGCAAGTCGACAAGTACTTTAGCAACAATTGCACTGGAGGAGACGGTAATAATACCGGCAATGATCAAGGTTTCTTTTAATGGGAAGCCCAAGATCAATGGATAGAGCAAACCAAGTGTCAGGTTAATTCCGATATAGACGGATCCGCCAATCAAAATTGATTTTCCGGAGCGAATCAGCTTGCTGGTTGAAAACTCCAGTCCCAAATAGAACAGCAGAAACAGGATGCCGATCCTGCCCAGAAATTCAATAAGTTCCGCACTGTGAATGAATCGTAAATTAATGATCCCAATTTGCGGTGCATGCGGTCCGACAATCATTCCGACAAGGATGAGAAAGGGGATGATGGAAAAATTAAGTTTAGAAGCAATCAGCGCGGCGATAGCGACCAGAACAAGTGCTGTACCAACTTCAAAAACTAAATGATCCATTTATTCACCCTTCCCTTTGGTAAACAGTTCATTAAACGCACGTCTTAAATCGGCACGCTCACCTGACGCTACGACTGTATCTCCCGCAGAAAATTTCGAATCAACACCTGGATTTAACTGCTTCGACTGGTCTTTGCGAATGATTCCAATGACGTTGATGTGATAATTTTGGCGCAAACCGACTTCACCGATTGTTTTGCCGATAATCGGTGCATCGGCAGCAACTTTGCGCCATTCGATAATCAGATCATTCAAAGCGATCTCAACATTTTCCATCGCTTTTGGCTTATAAACCATGCCGCCAACAATGGCTGCAAACTGACGCGCTTCGGAATCGGTCATCGTGACCGATGAAATACATTCATCCGGATCATCAGCAGCAAAGTGATAAATATCTCTGCGTCCGTCATCATGGATAACCACCACAATGCGTTCGCCTTGGTCGGTCACTAATGCAAATTTCTTTCCAATGCCCGGAAGTTCTGTTTCTTTGATATTCATGTATTCTCTCCTTTCAAGACAGGTTTTTTTTCAGCCGTTGCCCTTCCTTAGTATGGCCAAATAGCGGATCATTTCACAAATTGTGTCCTTTGATCTATGCCCTCTCCTTTAATTGTATCGGAAATTCAGATTACCGGTCAAATAAACCGGCAAAATCTTAAAAAGAGCAGAAAATGAATGTTCGGCAAGGAAAAACAGTTCACAATTATCAGAATCAACCGAATGTAAGCGATACTATTGGCGGAAGCTGCTTTTGCACGACTGGATAAAACCAAGTAAGATAATAGTGCAGAGAGCAAATGGACGTTAAGGCTCGATTAGCGAAGGAAGATTTGTCACGAATGATCCGCGTGTACCATCAGTCGCGCGCCCAATATTAATTAACACTGTCTTTGTTTCTTAAAACAAACGACCCGTTAAGCGAACAAGAGGATCAATCTTAGTTCATAAGTGATCCGACTGATGGCTGCGGTTGGCTGGCAGACTTTTTCTTGAAATCAGGGGATCGGGCATTAACAACCGGAGTTCTCTGCATGGACTTATCCGCCGACATATCGTTGGCACTTCTCCCCAATACCCCCTCCGCTTTGGCGAAAGAGCAGCGTTCGCTGCTTTTTTGCGTGAATGCATCTTCATCGGAAAGGAGTCGTTTTTGCTTATGCTTGACGGACAAAAAGTTGTACCGGCGGCAAACAGTATGAAAAATTTTGAAGCATTGCTTCGCAGTCCTTTTACTCACTTGATCATTTTGGACAGTCATCTGTCGTTGATCGGCACGATGGTGCGTATGGGAAAGCAAGCAAAGAAAAAAGTTTTTATCCACGCTGATTTAATTCAAGGGCTCAAAAACGATCAAGCGGCAGCCGAATTTATTTGTCAAACAATTCGACCGTATGGGCTCATTTCAACACGAGGAACCACGCTTGAAATGGGCAAAAAAAGAGGACTGGTGACCATCCAGCGCCTGTTCTTGCTTGATTCACGATCATTGGAAGTCGGTTGCCGTTTGCATGAGCAGATAAAGCCGGATATGGTCGAGCTCTTGCCTGGCGTTGTTCCGGAATTAATTCAAGAAGTGATCGGCAGACTGGGCAGTCCGGTTATTGCTGGTGGAATGATCCGCACACGTCAGGATGCAGAGGCTGCGCTAAGTGCAGGGGCATCGGCAATTTCTACTTCCAGAAAGGAACTGTGGGATGTTCGTTTGTAGCGATAAATGAACGATTCTCAAAATGGATAAATGTGAACAAAGTTTATAGAAATTGTGACAAATCGTTGACAGCGCTTACAAAATGATATACGATAAATCCATCAAGTTAATGTTTTGCCATGGATATGAGATGGGACCATCCACGCAGGAAGACAGGTGATCGTTCGCCTGCTTGTACTTGTGTGGATTTTTTTGCTTGTGGTGCATCTTGATGTCAAGATGGCGGTAGTTAAAACAGAAACGATTGACTTGAACTTCATCGTAAAAGGATGGTCGAGAGAATGTCGGGATTTCTTGGTGAACTCATTGGTACAATGATTTTAATCATACTTGGCGATGGTGTTTGTGCAGGCGTAAATTTAACCAAATCCTATGCCAAGCAATCCGGTTGGATCGTGATTACATTTGGATGGGGGCTTGCGGTCGCCATCGGTGCCTATGCCGTTGGCCAATTCAGCGGTGCTCATCTGAATCCTGCATTGACGCTGGCACTGGCAGCAATCGGTGAATTTCCATGGCAGCAGGTTCTTCCGTATTTAGCCGGACAAATGATTGGTGCGTTCTTAGGCGCTTGCATTGTGTATCTTCACTACTTGCCGCATTGGCGGGCGACTCAGGATCCCGCCGTAAAATTAGGAATTTTTTGCACCGGGCCTGCGATTAGACAAAACTGGGCAAACCTGCTCAGCGAAATCATCGGAACCTTTATCCTTGTGATCGCCATTTTGGCAATTGGTGCAAATGATCTGGCAAAAGGATTGAATCCACTGATTGTCGGTTTTCTAATTATCGCGATTGGCATGTCACTGGGCGGGACAACCGGCTATGCCATCAATCCTGCGCGAGACTTAGGGCCACGGATTGCCCATGCACTGCTGCCGATCGCTGGAAAAGGCGGCTCAAATTGGCGCTACGCATGGATTCCTATCCTCGGACCAATTCTTGGCGGCGTGTTCGGAGCACTTAGCTATCAGACCTTTTTTCTCGGTCACGCAACCATTTATTTCTGGGTCTTTTCCGCACTGCTTCTTGCGGTCATCCTTGCAGCGTTCATTTCAGATGAGCATCTAAAATCGATCAGCACGCAGCAAACGATCGCGCAGTCATTAGAAAAATAAGCGTTTATGGATTTATTAGGGAGGGGCATGAACATGGGAAACTATATTTTAGCGCTTGATGAGGGGACAACGAGCGTCCGCGCAATGATTTTTAACGAACAAGGCCACGTTGTCCAAATGGCACAAAAGGAATTTACGCAGTTTTTCCCACAACCGGGATGGGTAGAACAAGATGCCAATGAAATTTGGGGATCAATCTTATCGGTCATCGCAGATGCATTGCTTACTGGAGAAATTGATGCAAAAGACATTGCCGGAATCGGGATTACCAACCAGCGTGAAACAACCGTAATCTGGGATCGCCATACGGGGCATCCGATTTATCATGCGATTGTCTGGCAATCCCGGCAAACCGCTGATCTTTGCCGGGAATTGAAAGAAGCTGGCTATGAAGACCTCTTCCATGCGAAAACAGGACTCGTTCTCGATCCGTATTTTGCCGGCACAAAGGTCAAATGGATTCTTGATCATGTTGACGGCGCACGCGAAAAGGCTGTAAACGGTGATTTGCTTTTCGGGACGATTGATACCTGGCTCGTGTGGAAGCTGTCCGGCGGCGAAGCACATATCACGGATTATACGAATGCATCACGAACGCTGATGTACAACATTTATGATTTGAAATGGGACGATGAGCTGCTGGAAATCTTAGAGATACCAAAAGCGATGCTTCCCGAAGTTCATGAATCCTCAGAAATCTATGCGAATACCATTGATTATCATTTTTTCGGTCAGAATGTACCGATTGCCGGAATCGCCGGTGACCAGCAGTCGGCTCTTTTCGGTCAGGCATGTTATGAAAAAGGCATGGTGAAAAATACGTATGGAACCGGATGTTTTATGCTGATGAATACCGGCGAGCAAGCGGTTCGTTCAAAAAACGGTCTTTTGACGACCATTGCTTGGGGCATAAACGGAAAAATCACCTATGCATTGGAAGGAAGTGTTTTTGTTGCCGGATCAGCGATTCAATGGCTGCGTGACGGCTTGCGCATGTTCCGCTATTCTCAGGAGAGCGAAGAGTATGCACGGCGCGTTGCGTCAACCGATGGTATGTATCTCGTACCGGCTTTTGTTGGCCTGGGCACCCCATACTGGGATTCGGATGTGCGCGGAGCGGCATTCGGGATCACGCGCGGCACGACGAAAGAGCATTTTATCCGTGCAACATTAGAATCGCTTGCGTATTCGACTAAAGATGTTTTAAACGCAATGGAAGAGGACTCCGAAATAAAGTTGAAGAAACTGCGCGTCGATGGAGGCGCATCGATGAACAATTTCTTGATGCAGTTCCAGAGCGACATTCTGGGCGTTGCGGTTGAACGGCCAACGAGCAGCGAAACGACGGCACTTGGCGCCGCTTATCTTGCAGGGCTGGCCGTAGGGATGTGGAAAAATGAATCTGAGATCGCAGAGATTTGGAAAATCGGCAAACAGTTCGATGTAGCGATGGATGAGGATACACGTCAAAGGCTGTATTTAGGGTGGAAGAAAGCAGTCAATGCGGCTATTGCATTCAAATAATGGGCGTCATTCCTGCGTATTACCCTGATACACTTACAAGTTAATCCACGGTCACGGGCGATTGAGACGACCGCAAATACCTCCTGCAGATACGCTATATCTGCCGGTGTATTTGCGGTTTTTTCTATAACGGTACAAAAAAAAGCAATACCAGGAAGAGCAAAAAAAAATTACTGGGGGAATTCATGATGACTCTATCAACGTATGAACGAACGGCAAAACTGGAAAAAATGGCAGGGGCACCGCTCGATCTTCTGGTCATCGGCGGCGGCATTACCGGTGCGGGGATTGCGCTTGACGCAACGGTTCGCGGACTGCGTGTGGGTTTGGTCGACATGCAGGACTTTGCCGGCGGGACGTCGAGCCGGTCGACGAAACTGGTGCACGGCGGGTTGCGCTACCTGAAGCAGCTTGAGGTTAAAGTGGTTGCTGAAGTTGGAAAAGAACGAGCGATTGTCTATGAAAATGCGCCGCATGTGACGTCACCGGAAAAAATGATGCTGCCCATCTATAAAAAAGGAACGTTTGGACGTTTTTCCACAGCGTTGGGCTTAAAAGTTTACGATTTTCTCGCGGGTGTCAAAAAAGAGGAGCATCGCGTGATGCTTAGCCGTGAACAGACGTTGGCAAAGGAGCCTTTGCTTAAAAAGGAAGGATTAAAAGGCAGCGGCTATTATGTGGAATACCGTACGGATGATGCACGACTGACGATTGAAGTGATGAAGGAGGCTTCGGATCGCGGTGCGCTGGCGGTGAACTACGCGAAGGTCGACGAGCTGATTTACGATGCAAATCAAAAGCTGACCGGTGTCCGTGTTGTCGATCAATTAAATCAACAAGAATATAGGATCTTCGCCAAAAAGATTGTTAATGCGGCAGGGCCATGGGTCGACACGATTCGCGAGAAGGATCATTCGAAAAAAGGGAAACACTTGCATCTGACCAAAGGGGTTCATATTGTCATTGACGGGAAACGTTTTCCAATGAAGCAAGCACTCTATTTCGATACAACCAATGGTGACAAGCGAATGATCTTCGTCATCCCGCGCGATGGCAAAGTTTATGCCGGTACAACCGATACGACCTATTCACAATGGCCAATTGACCCGAAACCGACCGCCGAAGATCGCGACTACATTCTCGCCGCAATAAACGGCATGTTTCCTTCGATTCATCTCACGGCTGACGATGTGGAATCCAGCTGGGCGGGCGTTCGGCCGCTGATCCAAGAGGAAGGAAAATCACCGTCGGAAATCTCGCGCAAAGATGAGATTTTTATCGCCAACTCAGGCCTGATTTCCATCGCGGGCGGGAAGCTGACCGGATATCGGAAGATGGCCGAACGTGTCGTCGATACGGTGACTAGACAATTAAGTGAAGAAACGGGCAAAACTTACCCTGAATGCCAGACGATTGCTATCGAGTTATCCGGAGGGCATTTCGGCGGTTCGAAATACTATATCCCTTTTGTTCAAGAACAAATAAAGGGCGGCGCTGAACAGGGACTAAAGAAAGAGACGGTCGCGCAGCTTGTCAAAAAATACGGGACCAACAGCAGCACATTGTTCCACTATCTCCGTACGAATCAGGAAGAGGCAATCCGCTATCAATTGCCGCAGGAACTGCTGGCTACCTTGCAGTATGGATTAAATGAAGAAATGGTTGTATCGCCCGTCGATTACTTTACGCGGCGTTCCGGCATGACCCTTTTTTCAATTCATGAAGCAAAAAAATGGGCGAAACCGGTGATGCGTTACATGGCCGACCAGCTTAAATGGACGGATCAACAAAAAGAGCATTACGCGGATGAATTGGCTGCTTCTTTTCGTGACGCTTCAGATTATGGATCGACTAACAAGGATTCTGAAACGAAAGCGGTTTGATGCATGATCAACGCGATAATGGGCAACATGAGCGTGACTCAAAGTCGATCACTTTGAGTCACTTTCTTTTTGTTTGACTATATACCCTATGGGGGTATAATGAAGATGAGGAGGCGGTGATATGGATCTTGAAAAAAAGCACGATTCATGCGGTTCGGATGAGTCTGCATGCACCGCGCATTCAGAGCGGGCACCACGCGTTCCCAGAACTTCTGATGAAAAACACAAAATAATCAATCGATTGAGACGTGTTGAAGGACAAGTACGCGGTGTTGAAAAGATGATCGAAGATGACCGTTACTGTGTCGATCTATTAATTCAACTCTCAGCGATCCAAGCCGCATTGCGGAAAATCGGTTATTCCGTACTTGAGCGGCATACAAAGTCGTGTGTCGCGAAAGCAATTGAAGAGGGACACGGAGACGAACAAATAAATGAACTTTTAAATGTACTGAAGCACTTTCAGTGAGATTAAGAAGGAAGGGAATCATGCGATGAAACAAGAAGCCTATATCGGAATTACAGGGATGACCTGTGCCGCATGTTCACGGCGAATTGAACGCGGTCTGAATCGGATGGACGGTGTCTCCGCAAACGTCAACCTAGCGCTGGAAAAGGCGAAAATCGATTACGACAATCAGCAAGTTGAAGCCAAAGATATTGCCGAAAAAATTGAAAAGCTTGGTTATGGTGTGGCCGATGAACGGTTGGAGCTGGCTATTTCCGGCATGACTTGTGCTGCGTGTGCCGCGCGAATCGAAAAAGGGCTGAAGCGTCTGCCCGGTATTCTTTCGGCAAACGTCAATTTAGCTGCTGAAACGGCCACCGTCCGCTATCAACCGGGTTTTACTGATTCGGATGCTGTATTTGAGAGGATCCGCAAACTGGGCTACAACGCATCACTGAAGAATGAGGTTCAGGAAGACGCGAAAGAACGAGCGCTCGCAAAAAAGAGGAACACACTGCTCGTTTCGATCCTTCTATCGCTTCCGCTTTTTGTCACCATGGCAGCACATTTTCCCTTTTATCACGGCCCGATGCCCGGGTTGCTCATGAACCCGTGGTTTCAGTTTGTCCTGGCATCCGTGGTGCAGTTTTACATTGGTGGTCCGTTCTACGTCAGCGCTTTTCGAGCGCTTGTGAATCGAAGCGCCAATATGGATGTCCTGGTGTCGCTTGGAACGAGCGCCGCTTATTTTTACAGTACCGTTCAAACCGTCCGCACTCAATTTTTTGGTCTGCACCACCCTGACCTTTACTTTGAAACGAGTGCAGTTCTGATTACGTTGGTACTGCTTGGAAAATATATGGAAAGCCTAGCCAAAAGGCAGACCACAACAGCACTTAAAGCGTTGATTGGCTTGCAGGCAAAGGACGCCGCGCGAATGGTAAACGGCAAAGAAGAGCGTGTACCGATCGATCAAATTCAGGTGGGTGATGTGCTTCATGTCCGCCCCGGTGAAAAAGTTCCGGCTGACGGCACGGTCATTGACGGCGAAACAGCCGTTGACGAATCGATGATCACCGGCGAATCCATGCCTGTGGCAAAAAAAGTCGGCGATTCGCTGATTGGTGCAACGCTCAATACGACGGGGTCTTTCCTGATGAAGACAGAAAAAATCGGCAAAGATACGGCACTCGCCGGTATTGTTCGCATTGTTGAGGAAGCCCAAGGATCGAAAGCGCCGATCCAGCGGCTGGCGGATCGGATTTCCGGCATCTTTGTTCCGATAGTCGTTGCCGCTGCGCTGCTTGTATTCGCCATTTGGATGACTTTTGCTCAGCCGGGGCAATGGGATGTGGCACTTTCAGCTGCCATAAGCGTGCTGGTGATCGCGTGTCCATGTGCGCTTGGTCTTGCCACACCAACCGCCATTATGGTTGGCACAGGAAAAGCGGCTGAACATGGCATTTTATTTAAAGGCGGCGAGTATTTGGAGTCGACGCAGAACGTACAAACGGTTATTCTCGATAAAACAGGAACAGTGACTCATGGAAAGCCGGAAGTCACTCAAGTGATTCTGCTTGGCGACATGGATCAACAAGAATTACTACGGCTGGTCCAAGCAGCAGAACTTCAAAGTGAACATCCTTTAGCCAAAGCAATCACTGCCTATGGCGATGTGGACGAATTGCCGAAGGCGGACCATTTTGTTGCTCAGACTGGGGCGGGTATTTCTGCTGAAGTTTCGGGGAAGCAGGTCGTTGTGGGTACGCGACGGCTCATGCACCAAAAGAAAATTGAAATGAAACAGGCCATAGAAAAAACGTTAGCGCTCGAGACGGATGGACAAACGGTAATGTTCGCTGCTGTCGACGGGAAGCTGCAGGCACTGATTGCTGTCGCCGACACGATTAAAGCTGATTCTGCCGAAGCCATTCAAGCGTTAAAAGCACGACTTATCGATGTTTACATGATTACCGGCGACAATCAACGAACGGCTGAAGCGATTGCACGAAAAGTGGGTATTGATCATGTACTGGCGGAAGTGCTTCCTGAGGGGAAAGCCGACAAGGTGCGCCACTTGCAGAAACAAGGACTCCGTGTTGCCATGGTTGGTGACGGTGTTAATGATGCGCCAGCCCTTGCCATAGCCGATGTTGGCATTGCAATTGGAACAGGCGCGGATGTTGCGATTGAAGCAGCGGATCTCACATTAGTCGGCGGTGAACTCACGCATGTTGTCAAAGCAATCGATTTGAGTAAGAAAACGATGCGCAATATTAGACAGAATTTATTCTGGGCCCTCTTCTACAATACGATCGGCATTCCTGTAGCCGCCCTTGGTTTGCTCGCCCCTTGGGTGGCTGGGGCAGCGATGGCGTTTAGTTCCGTGTCTGTTGTGGCAAACAGTCTCCGTTTGAAAAAGCTGCACTTGTAAAGAAAATGAATACTGATTAAGGAGGTGAGAATATGGCAGAGCGCGTATTAACGGTTGAAGGGATGAGCTGCGGTCACTGCAAAATGGCAGTCAGCGGTGCCTTAAAGGAGCTTGACGGCGTGTCATCGGTAGACGTCAATTTAGAAACGGGAAAAGTTGATGTTGCTTATGATGAAGCAAAGGTTGGCTTTGATCAAATGAAGGACGCGATTGAAGATCAAGGTTACGACGTGGTCAAATGAAAACAAGTGAATCAGTGCTGGAGCCGGACACAGGCATGAACGGAAAGGGCATCGAACAGGCGGAAAACGTCTGCCGATGCCCTTTCTCAGCCAGGTGCCCGGTTTTTTTATAAGGGAAGCAGCAGTTATCACCCGCCCAAGATGCAGCGGCTTTGCCAAGATTAAAAGCGGCGTGCCTGGCATGCCCGTCAAGTACAAAGGATCGATCTAATCCGCATGAAAAAGTGAAGTAAAGCTGTATTCGTCGCTCAGTGCCAAATGATAGATTATTTGCGACAGGTAGACTATAATCATTGTAAGTAAACGCTTACAATTTATTGGTGATCGGAGCGACGCAAATGGATTTAAAAGAAGAAAAAAGTCATTCATTCGTAAAGGCTCAGCTCGTGGAGATTGTTGGGGAAGAAAATGTAGACGATTCGACGAGCGGCAGATTAGTCTACTCGTATGATGCAACGCCAAACTTTCAAGCGTTGCCGGATTTTGTCGCTGCCCCGCGTAATGCTGAAGAAGTGGCAGCACTGCTAAAATTATGTTCTGAAAAAACGATCCCGGTCTATACACGAGGGTCGGGAACAAATTTGTGTGCGGACACTTGTCCCGTTCAGGGGGGCGTTGTCTTGCTGATGAAACACATGAATCGGATTTTGGAGCTGGATAAAGAGAATCTCACCATCACGGTTCAACCGGGAACGATCACGAAAACGATCACGGATTGCGTTGAAAAGGAAGATTTGTTCTATCCCCCTGATCCAAGTTCAATGAAAATTTCGACAATCGGTGGAAATCTTGCTGAAAACTCCGGCGGACTGCGCGGACTGAAATACGGCGTCACGAAAGATTATGTCATGGCGCTTCAAGTTGCTTTGCCGAATGGGGCGCTGATTCGTACAGGCGGCAAGCTGACTAAAGATGTTGCCGGTTACGATTTGACACGTCTTTTTGTCGGATCAGAAGGAACTTTAGGCGTCATCACGGAAGCGACATTGAAATTAATCCCCAAACCGGAATCGCAAAAAACGATTCTTGCCCTTTACCAGGATATCGAAGCGGCAGGAAGAACGGTATCGTCAATTATTGCTCATAAAATGATTCCGGTGACGCTGGAGTTTTTGGATCAGGATACCCTGCGCGCGGTTGAGGACTTCGCCCATATCGGGTTGCCGACGAACGTAAAAGCGATTTTGCTGATTGTCCAAGACGGCCCCAAGGAAATTGTCGATCATGACATTAAAAAGATCGCCGAGCTCTGCCGCAAAGAGCAAGCGATCGATGTTCAATTGGCAGCCTCTGATGATGAAGCGCAGCAATTAGCTGCAGCGCGTCGCTCCGCATTAAGCGCACTCGCGCGACTTAAGCCGACGACCATTTTGGAAGACGCGACCGTGCCGCGCTCAGAGATTGCCGCGATGGTGCGGGCGATTGCAGAAGTTGCTAAAAAATATCGCGTGCAAATATCAACGTTTGGCCATGCAGGCGATGGCAATCTGCATCCGACCTGCCTCACCGATGCACGGGATCATGAAGAAATGAAACGGGTGGAAGCAGCTTTCGCTGAAATCTTCGAAAAGGCGATTGCATTAGGCGGAACGTTGACCGGTGAGCATGGTGTCGGCGTTACGAAAGCCCCGTATTTGGAGTGGAAACTGGGTGCGGATGGCATGGCGGTGATGCGCGGCATCAAACAGTCGATTGATCCTCAAGGCATTATGAATCCGGGGAAGGTATTTGCGGAGAAAACGAAGGAAAGGATGGCGACGGAAAAATGATGCATGCATCAACAAAGAAACAGATTCAGAAGGCATTTAAACAAGAAATGGATTATGACGAATTGCTGAATTGTATGCGCTGCGGTTTTTGCCTGCCTTCTTGTCCCACCTATATTGAAACGGATCATCAAGAAAAGTATTCGCCGCGCGGACGCATTGCGCTCATGAAAGGTGTCACCGATGGCGTTATTGAACCTAACGAAGAATTGTCTGAATCACTTGATCTGTGTCTTGGCTGCCGCGCTTGTGAGCCTGTTTGTCCTTCGGGTGTACAATACGGTCATCTACTTGAGGACGCACGTGCTATCCTGCAACGGCATAAAAAGCAGAGCGTCGGCGTCAAAATGCTGCGCAAGGGCATATTTGACGAACTGTTTCCGCATCAAAACCGCATGGAAAAAGTAACCGGATTGCTTGGCTTCTACCAAAGAAGCGGTTTATCAAAAGTTGCACGAAAAGTGGGATTTATGAACTTATTTCCAGAAAGTATGGCAACCATGGAAAAGGTGCTTCCTGAGGTTCTGAAGCGGAGTGAAATGAAGAAACGCCCGCGGATTTTTGCCCATGAAGGCGAGAAGAAGGCAACCGTCGCGCTCTTTGCGGGCTGTTTGATGGACACCATGTTTTTTGAGACGAATCATGCAACGATAAAGCTGCTTTGCAAAGCAGGATGCGATGTGGTTATCCCGGAAAACCAACTCTGCTGCGGTGCACTGCATGGACATAATGGCGAGCTTGAGAAATCAAAAGAGATGGCAAAGAAAAACATCGCAGCGTTTGAAGCGGCTCAGGCAGATTATATGATTACCAATGCCGGCGGCTGCAGCGCTTTTCTGCTTGAATACAAACATCTGCTAAAAGATGAACCGGAGTGGGCAGCACGTGCTGAGACGTTTGTTTCAAAATTGAAGGATATTTCGCGCATGCTTATTGAACTGAACTTTCATAAAACGCATCATTTAAGTCTTCCAAACCAAATCATCACCTATCAGGATTCGTGTCATTTACGCAATGTCATGAAAACGTTTGAAGAACCGCGCATTCTTTTGAAGGCGATTGAAGGCGCTCACTTTGTCGAAATGGAGGGGGCAGATACTTGCTGCGGATCCGCTGGTGATTATAATATTGTACAACCGGGGATGGCGATGCAGATTCTCGATCATAAAATGGAGAAGGTTGCCGCCACGCAAGCACAAATTATCGTCACGGCCAATCCGGGTTGTCTTTTGGAAATGAAACTGGGGGTAGAACGAACGCAGCAAACCGGTAAGGTACGCGCCATGCATATTGCCGACGTGCTGGTTGAGGCATTAGCAGACCATGAAAAACAACACGCATAAGCAATCTTAGAAAAACCGGGCAAAAAGCGCCCGGTCCCTAATCTCCAACCATGTTTGATGGGCTCGTGTCTTTTCGGCGCTGAATCGCCGCTTCGGTTACTCGCTTGCCGCGGGCGCACCGCGAGCCTCCTCAGACAGGTAAGGTATCTGCGGGGTCTCGCTGGCACGCATCAACTAAGCGCGATCCCGCAGGCGCCAGAGCCCCTCCGCTTTGATTCTTGGCCAAGACACTGGTCTAATGGTTTGAAGCCAGGGCAAAATCCTATACTTTCTTATCCTATAAAAAGGCAGCAGCTGGAGAAGAGGTCCGGCTGCTTTTTGATTTATTTATTTTTGCGTGCACGTTCTTCAAGTTCAGAAACCGGTGCTTGCTTGTCATCCTTGGCATGCCCTGAAGGCGTCACGCTCGATGCTGCTGCACCTTTATGGGAACGGTATTCTTTTTTCCTTGCTTCAGCCATGATCACACCCCCTAATCCTTAGTATGTGATCACAGCGGTAAGCTTATGCACGCAGATGCGAGCAGCTGGAGCGTTATTCAAGCCAAGATTGATGGTTTAAAGCCGCATCCTGCGGAAGTACGTCCTGTGCACAGCGCGAAAGCCATCGCATCCTGCGGAAGTAAATAGGCGGAAAAATTCCCTTTAATTCGAAAATAAACGAAAAAATCGCTTGAATTAGACGGAGAGCTTCCGCTTATCAACGTTAAAAACGTGAAAATGGAGGATTTTGCTTTGCATAATCGGAAAACCTCCTCTTATTTACACCGAAAAGCGCTCCGTTCTGCATATAACCGAAAAACCTCCGCCTATTATTACTCAATTAAGGACTGGAATGCTGTTTTTCTTATCTAACTTAGTGAAGCAACCTGCTCATATTAATATCCGTTTCAATAAACCCAAGTTTCTTATAAACATGATAGGCACGTTGATTATGGGCAAAGACGTGCAAACTGATTTTGCAGATGCCCAATGCCCGGCAATAATCGAATAAGCTTTGCATCGCTAATTGACCTAATTTATGTCCGCGAAAGGGTTCATAGATCTCGAAGTCATAGATAAATGCTTCTTTTTGTATAGGCGCAAGCTGCAGCCAAAAGATGCCCAGTTTGATTCCGCTTTCATCAATCAGTGACAAAAAGTGGTGATTCGGCGTATGCATGCCTTGAGGCAGAAGGCTTCTTATTTCAGCCTGAGCCAGCATCAGCGCTTGATCAGCAGGCCAAGTTCCGGTTTTTATTTTTTCCTTGGCATATTCTTGAGAAGTATGGGCCAAATATAACGGGAAATCGTCTTCCTGCATCTGGGCAATCAAGAGATTCATCGATGAGCCTCCACTAAATTAGTTTGGAAACGTGTTGCGTATCTTGCGTACCAAATCAAGAAAATAATCGGGATTCGCGCCGATCAATGCTTTGAGCCTGCGGGCAGTCCGCCAAGCACGTCGATACATTGCTTGACTAATAATCCCTTTTTCCAGCGCTTCATTCAGTTCATCTTCGTCCACTAAATAGAGCCGATGGTTTGGAAAGAGGATCAAGTCGAGGTACAGATCATCGAACCAAGGGGTCCCTTGATCATCTTTGCCGACCTGATGCACGACATCAAAATAACATTGAACCAGCTTGTGATTGGCATTAAACATGGCCGTGAGTACGTAATGAGGTGAATGCGCCGGGAAAAGCTGCAGCCACGAATAATTTTTATCAACGGTTTTTGTACGCGTGCCGCCGTATACAACCGACAAGGGTGCTTTGATTTCGTTAAATTGAATCAGAACTGCTTCGCCGTGAAAGGCCGGCCACATCACTTGTTTCTTTTGTGTATGGCTCGAAATGATGCGTCGCCAGCCGCGTCGATCTGCGTATTTCCTTTTCATTTTTGTCAGTTTCACAAGATCACCTTCTGTCCTACCTGTCTATTGTACCGTAAAACACCGGAAAATGGAGATGATGCGTACAAAAATTGTTCCCTCTTCTTTAACCCGCTTCTATCAGGCTATGAAGGTTTAAAGCAATTGAAAACCATTTCAAATAATTTTAAGAAAAAGGCTGTAATGATCATTGCGTGAAGGGTGAAGTGTTCCTAAGCTTGTTTGGTCGTGTTGTTCCTTCGATGGGGCAACAAAGAAACACAGGACGATTTTTCCCAAATAGTAACGGAAAAAATCGTCCTGCTCTATATGCTTCATCTCGCTCAATTGTGTAGCCGGAAATTTAATCAATGACCGGCAACATCTTCGTTTCTTTTTTCATTTCCGAGTGGCAAAGTGGACATGTTGGTTGCGTTTCGAATGAAAATTGATCTCTCATCCATCCGGAGCATGAATCATTGGTACATGTCCAAATTGCTGTTTCTGCTTCAGGAACCGGTTCTTGCGGGCCTCGATTAAATCCCATTGATAAAAATCCCCTTTCCTGTTACTATTCTTCAGTATAGTCCTTTTTCAGAAATTTATCAAATTTTATGCTTGATGCGTATGTGTCAAGCTTTTCTCGGAACTCTTTATTGGGAAAGAGCTTCTTAATTCTAAATTTGTACGCCTTAGGTATAAAACCATATTTTTTAGGCAAACGTAAGCACTTTGTTCAGTTTGCCTACTGCACTCGAAGAGGACGCGTTGGTTCCAATTCGACCGCGATGGG